>CAZURK010000137.1:0-3754 GCA_964623055.1 uncultured Pirellulaceae bacterium | reverse complement strand
TCCAGGTAGAAGAACCCCTCGTTGAACATGCCCAAGTCGTCGGTACCGTTGCCGTCCCAGTCGCCGATCACAGGCCTGCCCGTACTGCGAATCGAATTGATGTCGAAGTCGCGGAACGTGTCCCCGCCGGCAACCTTGTTCCAGACCCCGTTGCCGTTGGTGTCCAGATAGAAGTAACCCTCGTTGAACATGCCCAGATCGTCGATTCCGTTGCCGTCCCAGTCGCCGATCACGGGCCTGGCCGTAGTGCGGATCGAATCGATGTCGAAGTCGCGGAAGATGTCGCCTCCAGCGACCTTGTCCCAATCGCCATTACCCGTCACGTCCAAGTAGAAGTTGCCTTCGTGGTACAAACCAAGGTAGGTGGTCAGGTTCTCGTACCAGGCGATCTTGTGGTCGCCTTGTGAAGCGGAGATCACGTCCATGTCGCCGTCGCCATCCACATCCGCCGCAAATACGCTGTACGCCCCGTTGGCAGCGGTGCTGATGGTGTGGGTCGTGAACACTTGGCTGCCGTTGTTCTCGTACCAGGCGATCTTGTCGTCATTCTCGGACGCCGAAAGCACGTCCACATCCCCGTCGCCATCCGTGTCCACGGCAAATACGCTCCTCGCCCCATCGGCGGCCGTGGTGATTGTGCGCGGCGTGAACGATTCGCTGCCATCGTTCTCGTACCAGACGATCTCGTCGTCGCGGAACAACGCGGCAAGCACGTCCGTGTCCCCGTCACTATCCACGTCCGCCGCAAACACGCTTGTGGCCCCATCGGCATTGGTGGAGATGTTGTGGGCCGAGAACGTCTGGCTACCGTTGTTCTCGTACCAGACGACCCTATCGTCACCGTATGACGCCGAAAGCACGTCCATGTCGCCGTCGCCGTCCACATCCGCCGCAAACACGCTTCTGGCCTCGTCGGCGATGGGTAGGATGGTGTGGTGCGTGAAGGACTCGCTGCCATCGTTTTCGTACCAGGCGATTTCGTCTCCACCTTGGGCCGCGGACAACACGTCCATATCGCCGTCACCGTCCATGTCCGCCGCGAACACGCATTGGGCAGTTGCCGCGGTATCGTATATCTCCGGGACGGCGGCCGTGAAGTTCTGGCTGCCATCATTTGCGAACCAGTTTATTTCGGCGTCACTGCGGGACGCGGAAAGCACATCGGTGTCGCCATCGCCGTCCACGTCGGTGGCAAACACGCTCATCGGCCCGTTTGCCACACCGTCGTTGACATCATGGACCGTGAATGTCTCGTTGCCGTTATTCTCGTACCAGAGAAGCAAGTCTTCGTCCCGGGACGCGACCAGCACGTCCATGTCTCCGTCGTCATCCAAGTCCGTGGCGAAAACACTGGTGGGATCGTCTATGTCTCCCCCAGTGGCAATCACCTTTTGGCTGGCAAACATGCCGTTCGCGACGGTCGGCGGGTCGATCGTCAGTAGATGGTCCTGCACTTCCCCATCCGCTGCGTAGCCGCCGACACCCAAGTCCCCCGCCGTGCTCAGTCGGAACCGCGCGAAAGTCGTGCCGTCCTCCGCCCAACTTGGCACGTCGAACGTCAGCGGATTCGCGCCGGCTGTGACCGTGACGTTGTCGAAGATGTGTTCCAGCGGCCCACCCCAGGCACCGTCGCCGTTGAAGTCGATCCAGGCGTCCAACTTCGGATCGCTGGGTGCATTCTGAACGTTGACCGTCACCGTCGCGTCCAACTGCCCGACACGAACCGAGCCGAACGTCACGCCGGTTTCGTCGGCGTCGGCGTCTGCATTTGCCGAATGAACGCCATCGGTTTCCGTATCCCGACTCGCCCCCAGCCTCGGGCCGGTCGCTTCGTGCCGCGCTCCGCCCTCGGCCAGCGTCGTGGGATACCACTCCGGCGCGTCGCCAAAGTCGAGAGCCAACAGCACGCGCGACTCCAGCGATTCGACCAACAAACGCCGGAAACGCCCCTGCCGCCTGCAGCGGCGTTCCATCCTCCTGGGAGACAGCCCAATTCGACGTCTTCTGCCAGCCATCATTCATGCCCTCTATAACTGCTGATGCGATGGGTGCGTTTCCGCCTATACGTACTGTGGCGTGAGCCGCGCAATTCCACGTCACCCTAGCACGGATCGCCACGAATGCAAGCGATTCGTCAAGCGGTTCCCGTCTCTCGCGCAGTTGGCGGCCGTGGGAGTCCCCGAGGACGATAAATGGGGCGACCTGCGAAGCATCTGCGGAGTGCCAGACCACGAAACACTGAATCGCCCCGCAATGGTCTTCTCTCAAACGGCGCTGGGCAAGGCGCTGGATCTCGAATCATCGACGAACTCGACGAGACCTCGACGCCAGAAATCGCCTATTGAACAGATCCCGCGCTCGCCAAGATACAAATTGCCAGTCAAGCGAGCGCATCGGCCCCGACGGTCGCATGACCAACACGGAGAGGATCGGTAACTCTACGTCGGGCGACAACACCGAGCTTGAAGCACCAGCCCCCCGTAGTGTCCTGACGGTACGCGATAGCGTCCACACCGTCGGTGGACGCTATTGACAACACCCAGACGACCGGGGTGGGCGTCCCGATCTACTTGCTCAACAACACCCGACTGGTGGATGATTATGTTGATTTGTGGGACGGGTCTGTTGACATTCCTATAGATATCACCGAGACAGCCGACAATCGAGGGTTCGCATTCGTTTGGACGGGATCAACGACGGGCGGCCAGCGCGATCCCGATTACGCAGTAGGCAGTTCTACATGGTTCACGAAAGTGGGCAGGACAGTCGATACCGACTCATATTGGTGTCGCGTAGGAACCAGTCGGCAAGACAACAACTATTCGATATACGCGCTGTCATCGCTATTGACGGTACAAGACGCGATCCCGGAGCCAGGATCCCTTATGCTGGCGGCTATGGGAGTGTCGGTGGTGCTAGTCGGCCACGTGGTTCGCCGAAGGCGTAAACGAGACTAGAACCCGACCCTACGAATTCAGCCAAACCACCTACCGCCCATCTCTTCCAACGTCGGACGTACTCCCCAATGCGGAACACGTCCGCACCTTGCTCATAAAGCCGGGTAGCACGTTCGACGAAGCGCTCCACAGACTTCCGGGCGACTCCCACCAGCCCGGCAGACGCAAAGCGATAGCCCAGGAAATCAAACCCTCGACAGTCTTGGCGCTGCGGTGGGTGGACATCGACTGGGAACACGAGCGGATCACCATTCACAGTCCCAAGACCGAGCATCATCCGGACGGCCCAAATCGCGTCGCGCCCATCAGCCCGGAATTGCGGCCCTACCTGGAGGCAGCCTGGGATGAGGAACCGGAGGGCACTACCCGTGTCATCACCCGCTACCGGGACGTGAACAGCAACCTGCGAACCCAACTCTTGCGGATCATCAAACGAGCTGGCGTGAAGTCTCGGCCGAAGCTCTTTCAGAACATGCGATCCAGCCGCGAAGCGGAACTGGTGGAACAGTATCCTATCCATGTCGTCTGCGAGTGGATCGGCAATAGCCCCAACGTCGCAAAGGAGCACTACTTGCAGATGCGAGAGGAGTATTCTCAGCACGCTATCGCCAACAGTGGGGACAGCAGCGCTGCGGAAAGCGCTGCGATTGATGCTAAAGCGCTGCCAAAAACGCTGCCGAACGAAAAAGCACCATCTCGCACTGACTCGCAAGAAACAAAGAAACCATCGGGACTTACGACGCAAGGCGTTCTGGTCCCGCTGGTTACTGAAACCGAACCAGCACCCCCTAGGGGAG
>CAZURK010000136.1:0-38988 GCA_964623055.1 uncultured Pirellulaceae bacterium | reverse complement strand
GTCCGCACAGCACGAGCAGATTGCACCGCGGATTTGACTTCATCACCTTCAGCATTGCGTCCCCCGCTGCCTTGCAGGAGAAGTGGGGCAGGAAATTGTCGTCCGACGTGCGTCCTTCGTACCACGCAGCTTCACGAAACGGTGGAACGTGGGTGACGGCGATCACATTGGCGTACTTCTCGGCGGCTTCGCTCAACGTTCGCTCGAGATGCCTGCCCGCCTCGTCGCCCAGTACCTCCAGTGCTTCGCCGAGGCTCTCTTTGTCCAGCACGGGTTGCGCATCGCCCAGGCCCGAGTCCCTCCACTTGCGGAGTTCCTCGATCAATACATAGTCGTTCAGGATCACAGTCGAATTCTCGAAATCGCCCAGGCGAGCGTCCGCCCAACCGTCGTGACCGACCAGTGCGGTCGTGGGGGTAAGCTCGACTACTCCCTCCGCCGTCAGGTAGACCAGATGCTCGGACTTAGCGGCCAAACGTGCTATCTTCTCACGTGTTTTGCCGATCGAACCCCTGTAGAAGTCATGGTTTCCCAGCACGAAGAAGATCGGCCGCTTGAGGCTTTGTTCCATCTCTCGCAGGTACGCCTCGATATCCACGCTCTCGGCGATATCGCCGCTGATGGCCACGGCGTCGGAGCCTTCGCCCAGGGACTCGTAGAACTGATGTCGCGGCGTGGCATCAACGAAATTTAGGTGGACATCGGTTGCCCAAGCTAGACGCATCGTTACTCCTTCGGAGTGCGGCGACTCGTCGCCGTTTTCCTTTTCTGACGACCTCGATAACTCAGTAAGCAAACAACCACCAAATCAGGAATGCCACCACCAAGACCCCCGCGAAAACGAAGACACGATTCCGTCGGCTTCTGAGGTACTCCTCCGCAACCGCCTCCTCCATATAGTAGGTGCCCTTGCCCGTTCGGACAAACACGCCATTTGCCATCATCCGGCCGAAAAGCCACGAATCGCGGCAGCCAATCTCGTCAAGCGTCTTGGCATTGGCCGGCTTGGTAGCTCCCGCGTTTCGGAATCTTCGCACGTACCTGTTCTGCGCGAGTAAGATTGCGGCTCCGCTCATAGTACTGGATCCTTGCTCAAACGGAAAACGTGTTTGTCCTTCGTGGCAAAGTAATGACGACTGGAAACGCTCAGCCCTCAGCTCTCAGCTATCAGCGGTCAGCCATTCGAGACAGCGGTGCACGGCATTCTTCTGGCTGAAAGCTGATCGCTGACCGCTGAAGGCTATCCCCCGAACCCAAACAAACGGCCTGCAGTTCCACCCAGGATCTTTGCCTGGCCCTCGGCGGAAAGATGGTCGATAAATGAACGAGCACGCTCGAACGCCGCCCGATACGATTGCCCGGTTGCGTTCGCGCCGAACCCTCCACCGTAGATCATGCGATCGGCGCCGTAGGCTTCGGTCAACTGGCGGATGACCGGCCGAATGTCGCGGTGCGGATAGCTCCGGCGGTCTGGAAACGCTGACAGCTTCATTGCCGTGTTCGAGTATCGCGACCAACGGACCACAACCGAGTGTTCGTCCGGCGTTCCTTGAAGCGGCCGCCCGAGATGGTCGATGATCACGCGTGTATCGCGGAATTCGCGAATCAGCGGCTCGAAACCGGTAGCGTACCGCGGTTCGAAGTGCAACTGCACTGCCAAACCACAATCTGTCGCCATCCGCCACAACCGCCGCAGTTCCGGTTTGCCGAAGGGCGGTAACCGACCAGGCGCGTAGGCGTGAACGCGAACCGCTACTACATCTAACCGCTTCGCCAAATCAGGCATTTGCTCCAGCGATCCTTCGCGGTCGGCGAACAGCAGAATCGTCCCTTTCAGTCTTCCCTTGCCGACGTCCAGACAATACTCAAGATAGCGATGATCGTCCTGGTACGGCTCAGGATGCACTACCACGGCGAAATCCACACCGGCCCCGTCCATGCACTCGATCAAGTGCTCCGGCGTCGCCGCTTCGTTCGGCTCATAGGGCGCTCGCGCGTGATACGGAAACCGCGAGTCGCGTCTTCCGCCAAAGCAATGCAGATGCGTATCCACGCGCGACGTTCGCCGCACGGCTTCGCCGCCACTGGCAACCGCGGCACCTGCAACAAGGCCCGCAGAGGTCGCCAGTTTCAGGAATCGACGTCGGTCTTGATTCGTATTCATGGCTGATTTTCCGTGCTACTGAGAGGCTGCCGGCGCAGTATCGTCACGGACGGTCATCTGTAGAAAGACCTTGAAATGAACGTCCTGGTGTAAGAAGTGTGTGGAGCCATCCGCCGTGCCAACCAACACGCCGCATGGATGCGGCGACTGAATCGGATTGTTGATGCCGTGGTTCTCGCTGCATCCAGGCAGCGGATTGGCCCCCATCACGCGTTTGTGGTTTGGTGGATAGCGGACGGTGGTGATGTTCCAGCAGTCCGCTCCCCAGACCGACGGCGGCCCGCCGGGCGTCGCCACGCGGGGCACGGGATCAACGCGAGTTGTACCGGACAGGAAACCGCCACCGGCGCCCGTCCCGCCCACAGTCCACCCGGGATCGCCATGATATTCCGCACGCGAACGTGGATTACGATCCCGCAGCCAGTCCGATTGTTCGGCCACGATCATCGTGTTCGCCGTTCCGTCCAAACACATGTCAAACCGCACATGCTCGCACGGTGGCAGCAATCCGCTGGTGGTGACGATGCCACCCGCAGCAGCCCCCGTACCTTTGAAACGATTGTGGTAGATGTCTTTCGCCAATGGCGACAACACCAAATTGACGCTGGGGAACGCAAGCTTGTAGTCGTGCGAATTTGGGTCGATGTCACAACCGCCTGCGATACCAACGTAGGTAGGCAAGAGAATTGGCCCGTTCGGTGTCTCCATCATGGGGAGATCGCTCGTGGGACATCGCATGTAGTCCCACGTCCTTCGGTTCAACGGAAGCCCCGCGGCGATCATGCGGTTCGCACAGAACTTGTGCTGCGCTGGGCCGCCGGGTCTTGGTGGCGGATAAAACCTGTGAAAGCCATCCCAACATTCCATGAATGGCATCGTACTGTGCCACCAGGACGGCCCCAACTCGCCATTGATCGGCGGATCGCCTTCTGGGGCTAATCCCGAGTGCATTGCCCCCATCGGATACACCTTGTAGGTGTCGTGGTAGTTCTGCAGGCCGAGGACCGTATTCTTTAAGTTGTTGCTGCACTGTGTTCTGCGAGTCGCTTCGCGTGCGGATTGGATCGCAGGTACGATCAGAGCGAACAAAGCCGCGATGATCGTGACAACGACCAGCATCTCCCGCAAAGTGTAACCACACATCGGCGACTTCGTACTCACGGCTCGCTCCATGCGTCGAGAGTTCTGCAGACCATTAGAAAGCGTCGGCCCCCTTCTTCGATAGGCCCTTTGCATCTACCGGCGGAGTATCATTGCGGATCGCCGTACGCAGCAGAACGTCAATATAGAGGTCCTCGCACAGAAATTGCGTCGAGCCATCCGCCATGCCGACCAACAGTCCACCGGGATGAGGCGACTGGAGCGGGTTGTTGATGCCGTGGTTCTCGCTGCATCCGGGCAAGGGAGTGGCCCCCATCACGCGTTTCTGATTCGGCGGATAGCGGACCGTGGTGATGTTCCAGCAATCCGCACCCCAAACCGACGGCGGCCCACGGGGCGTCGCCACAGGCGGCACTGGATCAACCCGCGTTGTGCCGGACAGGAAACCGCCACCGGCGCCCGTACCGCCCACGGTCCATCCTGGATCGCCGTGGTATTTCGTGCGCGAGCGAGAATCTTGGTCCCGTAACCAATCCGATTGTTCGGCCACGATCATCGTGTTCGCCGTTCCGTCCAAACACATGTCAAATCGCACATGCTCGCACGGAGGCAGCAACCCGCTGCTCGTGACGATACCGCCGGCGGCAGCGCCGGTACCCTTGAAGCGGTTGTGGTAGCCGTGCGAACCTGGGCCGGGGTCGCAACCGCCCGCGATGCCGACGTAGGTGGGCAAAATAATTGGCCCGCCGCGCGTCTCCGTCACGGGTAGTCCGCTGGAAGGACAGCGCATGTAGTACTTGCCCCAGGTATCAAGCGGTATTCCTACACCGGTCATGTCATTCGCACAGAACTCTGGCCTTATCGGTCCACCTGATCTTTGTGTTGCGCTCAACTTGTCGTACAAAGGACTGCTTTCCAGAAACGGGATCGTACCATACCACCACGAAGGCCCCAACGCGCCGTTGATCGGCGGATCGCCTTTTGGAGCTAATCCCGAGTGCATCGCCCCCATTGGAAACATCTTGTACGTGTCGTGGTAGCTCTGAAGAGCGAGAACTTGGATCTTCACGTTGTTGTTGCACTGTGCTCTTCGAGCCGCCTCGCGTGCGGTTTGGATGGCAGGTACTATCAAGGCAAGCAAAGCCGCGATAATCGCGACAACGATCAGCAACTCCCGCAAAGTGTAACCACGTGCCGGCGACTTCGTACTCATAACTCGCTCCGCGTCTGTTTCCGGTCGATCCGCCTGATTTGGTGCTTATCCCACCCAGCGGTCACCTATTCCCACCACCGATTGATCTCCTTCTCGATGTCATTGTGCAGGTAATACAACTGCTCTCGTCGATTGCGTTTGCCGCCGGGGGCGGACATCATCGTTCCGCCGTTGTAGGCGGGGGATGGCGAACAGTTGAGATCTAACGAGGCCATGAGAATCTTGACGTGGCTATCGGGTACTTCGGCGTGCACGATGTCCTTGAATGTTTTCATGTTGGGCGAAGCCGCGGTGCGGTAGGCGTCGGGTTTCAGGATGTTTCGTCCGAGCGTGTCGTGGATCGAATACGGCAGGTTCCACGCGCTGCTGATGATGCGCACACAATTGTCCATCGACCTGGCATACAACACTTCGGGTTGATGACCGGCGTTGGGGAACAGGATGATTTCTGCGCCCTTAAGCGCCAGCAACTGACAGACATCCGGAAACCAAATGTCATAACAAATCACGATGCCCACTTTGCCAAAGTCCGTCTCGAATACCGGTGCACTGGTGCCAGGCGTGATTCCTTGTTCGTTGTTCTCCGGACTGTAGGGGTGAATCTTGTCGTACATGCCCACCAGTTCGCCTTGGCGGTCGTACAGCAGCGCCGTGTTGAACAGTCGATCAGGCTCGTCCACTTTGCGCACGATACCTCCGGCCACGTACATGCCGTACTTTCGCGCCATCGCGCTCATCAAATCGGACGACGGCCCCGGAACGGGCTCGGGCAACAAGCCGCCTCGCATGTATTCGGTCAGCAAGACGATGTCGACATCGGCCTTGCCAGCGATCTCCAACACTTTAGCGCAGCTCTTCAGATCGGTCTTCCCTTGCGTACAAGCCACCTTGACCCAACGCGGTTCGATTGGCGAAGTCTCGGCCAAGGAAACATCCCGAATCCAAGCCTTTCCATTGGCGCTGAAGCGAAAGAACACTTGAATCTCGGACTTCGCTTCGCCCTCGCCGGGAAAGTGGATCTTCTCGGCACCTTCGGTCCAGCCGTCAGTGAGCTTACGAAAACGAAATACGCCGTTCTTCACTCCCGGACGAACGCAACGGAAAAGCAAGTTCTTGTGAGGATCCAGATCGTCCGACATACGAAACACAACGCGGTAAAGGTACGTCTTGCCAAGCTTCACCGGCACCGATTGGCGCAGATACCCCGTACACTCGCCATTGCCGCCGCCCGTGGCCATCAGCAGCTTGCTGCCGCCGTTCTTTTCCAGCCTGAATGTAGGCATTAGCGCCGGGCGAGCGGCCGCGCCGTGCCAACCATCGGGCAGGCCGCCGATTTCGCCGTTTTGGAAATCGCCGTTTGCGACTACGTTTGCCCCATCCTTCGGCGTCGATATGGTCTCGCTTCTGACTGGATACGTGGCGGCCAAAACGACAACCGCACCGAACAACAGTGATCGTATTAGGAATGACAACGACATGAGAAACCCCTTCGGATCGTTAGGAACGATTCTCCATCTCGTCAAGGTCATCGTCGTCCAGTGACTCCCGCGCTGCACGGTCCAAATCTCGCGTCTGCTGATCCAGGTAGGACTGCAAGTCGTCCGCAACCGGTTCGCCGTCCATGTCGTCGCGGCGAAAAATCATGACGCCCAATTCGTTCTCCTCGATGACGAACCCCTGCCGGCGAAGCTCCTCAAGTTCCTGCTCCGCCTTTTCCCGTTTGCGTCGCAGGTCCTCGTCGGTCAGCTCGAATCCCCGTTGTCCCATTAACTCGACGCCCAATCTTGTGCTCTGAATGACCACGCGCCCGTTGCTGTGGCTGTACCATTCCAGATAGAGTGCCTTGCGTAACTGCTCGGGTACCGGTTCGCCAGCCCGTTTGCGCATCAGGAATTCCTCGACCGAACAGTCGAAGTCGCGTAGCACCTGGTCGGCCGTGATGTCGCCGGCGTCGCCGACCTGCTCGTTGGTCAAACCGCTTGCGTCGACCGGTTCGGCCCATTCGGGCACGTCGCGCAGCCGTTTGATGTGAAACCGCCAGCCAGCAAGATCGGGATGACAGTCGCCCTGCAAATGCAGTTTCACCGATTCCGCCCGATCGCTCAACCGGATCCAACCGCTCACGCGCCCTTTGACCGTATTGTCGATTTCGCCCTCGACCACCAAGTCCGCGATTCGCCACGCCATGATCCGTCTCCCTTGTCGACAAGCTAGCTGCTTATCACGCGCGATTCATATCGTAATCTACCGGTTGCCGACAAACGAGTCAGCAGGCCGCGTGGCCGAAATCGCGATTGCTGAAGCAGACCGCAAGCTAGCATACTTTTCTTGCCCGAGCGTTCGGTAATGCGTAAACTTGACGGAGGATCCTTCACACGTTTCGTGGTGCAAAGATGGTCCGTCCGCTTGTCGCTCCTGTTCGACCGCGCGTGATTTCGCCTACAACGGGCGATCCCGTTACCCTTGAGGAAGCCATTCGGTCGCTAGTCGACTCGAATGTCCAGGGGATCGTCGAGATTCTCGGAGCCCGTGGGGCCGGCAAGACAACCGCCTTGGAGCACTTGGCGGCAACGGTGGCCTCGCCGGACAGGCTTGTTCTGCTTGACGAGCCCGGTTACTCGCAAATCGACTCGCCTGCGCCGGGGGTCCTGCTAATCTTCACTTCGTGCATTCATCGCGATGCACCGATGCAGATGAGCCTTTCGTTGGCTCCGTGGTCAGACGACGACGTGATCGAGTATCTGCTGGCCGAACATCCTCCCCAGTGCCCGTCCGTCATGCGACGTGTTCAGGAGGATTCGTTTCGGCATGCCTTGGGTGGCCAGCCGCAGTTGTGGCGCATGGTCCTGGATGAAATGGCTCGCGACGAGGCATTGTCGGAAATCCGTGATGCTTTGTTTCGTGGAGTCGGACGACTGGTCGACGATGGAGATACACGGCGGATCGTATGCGATTTCTGTCTCGCGATACTGTTGGGCGAAAACGCGTCGGCTGTGGACTGTTTTCGGCTATTGGCAGAGACTGACTGTGGCCCTGCCCTGCTCAGTCTGATCCACCACCGCGCTGTACGTTTGCTGTTCGCCGCCAGCCGATTGATGCGGGTGTTGCGCACGGGACGCAAACGGGACCTACCGTCGAGAAGACATCCATACGACCTGATCCAGGAAGTAGGACGCTTGGCAAAAGCAGACGAGCGAACGTTGAAACGGCTTCGCAGATTTGTGCAGAGGGATTGGCGCCACGTTTCCTGCCCCATCACGGCTAGCGTTCTGCATGCGGCGGGCGCGACGTGGTCTCCCAAGCCTCAGTCTTTCCTGAGCGGAGCCTACCTGAGCGGAGTGAATTGGAGAGGCGCAGATCTTTCGCATACGGCCTTCTCGCAAGCGCAGCTTGGTTCGGCGGAATTGTCGGAGACAAATCTCAGCGAGGCTGACCTTAGCGAATGCAACCTGATTCGAGCGTCGTTGTGCAAGGCGAATCTGGCGTCAGCCTGGCTGAAGAAGGCTAAATTCGCGGGTGCAGACTTGTCCAGCATCAACGCAACGTCGGCCCACATGAATCGTGCCCACCTGGTTGGGGCAAATCTCGAACGAGGTGTTTTCGTCAAAGCCGACTTGTCGGATGCTAACCTATCAACAGCACGTCTTTGCGGAGCCGATTTTTCCGAGGCGAACCTAACCGGCGCGATTATCGACGATGCAGATTTCACCGACGCCGACTTCCACCAGGCCGTCTTGAACGGGCTCGCACTGCGAAAGGCATTGGTCAGCGGCGCGTGTTTTGCCGATGCGCAGCTTGTGGAATGCGATTTGGAATTCCTCGAATTGCCGGACGCCGATTTCGCAGGCGCCGACCTGACGGGCAGTATCCTGACCGCCTCGGCGATGCCAAACGCAGGTTTTCAGCATGCACGGTTATGCCAGACGGGGTTGGCCGACATCGAGTGGCCGGGCGCAGATTTGCGCGACGCGGATTTGCGCGGGTGCTCGTTTCACATGGGATCGTCGCGGAGCGGATTAGTGGGCAGCCCCTATCCGGGCCACGGAAGCCGCACTGGGTTCTACACGGACACCTACGACGACCGCTACTACAAGTCGCCCGAGAAGATCCGCAAGGCCAATTTGACAGGTGCCGATCTCCGCGGCGCCGACGTGCGCGGCGTCGACTTCTACCTGGTCGATCTCCGTGGCGCCGTCTACCACCACGACCAAGCCAGACATTTCCGACGCTGTGACGCCATCCTGGATGATTGGGGTGAGGAATCGTGATTCCCGTCAACCCGAGTCACCGTTGCCGCCGTTCAACGCGTGCAAACAGCTCATCTGGCGACAGTTCGAACCCGGGAAGGACCAATGCCCACTGGATGACGATCAATCTGAGGGCTCCAGAATCTCCCGCAGCTTCAACAATGGAGCCTCTTCGGACGGGGTATTGCCGTGTGCAACGTACGTATCGACGGCCTTCTGCAAATCGTCCCAATACCCTGAATCACGAAGGACGGGATACCGTTCGAAAACGTCGACCCAAACTACAAACGCGCCCTCGAACAGCGCTGCGGCCTCTGGCGAACCTGTGTCCTGCATCGCCAAGTGCAGATCCCGCCGCGCCGCGAGCACTTCGTCCGTTTGCTCGATCCTGCAACGTGTCGTCCAGTAGTCGTATTCGATGATCGACCGATAAGCCTTGATTCGTTGCGCCGTCGTTTCAAGGTCGACGATATCCTCTGCGAGCTGCATTGCCTGTTTTCGACGGTCAGGTCTAACGCTCTCAGCCACGTCCTGCGGCGAGATGTGAATCGCCTGCTCGGCTTCATACGCCAGTTTGGCCTCCTTGAGGCTTCGCTCGTTTAGTTCTTTCTCCAACGCCAGTCGCTGCGCTTCGGACAGCGATTGGATACGACGCTCGCGCAGCTTCTTCTTCGATCCGGGCGCCAATTCGTCCAATTGCGCCCACAATTGCGCTGCCCGCTTCTGGCAGCCGCCGAATTCGTTCAGTCGGATCGGTTTCCCCCAACTAGTCGGCACATCGCGATCGCCGAACTCCCTCCACATTAGCTCCGCTTTCTGCCAAGCCGACACGGCAGCTTCGCCGAACACTCCCTCGCGTTCGATCGCCGCGGCGTAGTCGACCTGCATCATGGCAGGATCGACCAGGAAAATGAGTGGCGACTTGTCCCCAATATCGTGGCCCAGTTCGTAGCGGCGAATCGCTTCGACAAAGAACTTTTGGGCCACAAGCCAGTTGTCCGGTTTCCCGTCCGGCCCCTTCGTGCTGGCCAGATCGACATGTCGGCTTAACAGATCGTGAAAATCTGTGTCGTCACGGAATAGGCGCCGATACGTCATCGCCTCCTCAGATCGGCCAATCTTCAATCCAACATACCAGCCAACATTGTGAACCAACAAAGGCTGGTCCTCATGCAACGCCACGGCGTGCAGCAACATTTGGAGGCCCTGCTTGATCCAGAAGTACTTTCCGTTCACATCGTCGACTTCGTCAGATACCCTGTAGGTAAGACAATGGGCAAGCATCTCCAGAACGAGTTTCGAGTGGTCGCCGGAGCCGACGACGTGACCCACCGCAATCGTCACCCCGACCCAGTCGTCGTCCTTCAACCGTTTTTTGTACCAATCCCGGTACGCACGCTGGTCATCACGTCGGGCACCGAAGCGAGACGCATTGGCAATGTAGCTTTCATCCAAGTTTTCACTTTCCGGCGAGAAAGCCTGGAAGACTCGCAACTCGGGCACGGCTGTTTTCAATGCGTTAATGCCGTCCTTCGTCACTTGTGTGAAGGTCAGATTCAGCGTTTCGAGGCCACGGAGCCCATGCAAATGCTTCAGTCCGGAATCCGTGACGCGGTAGGCGCCGCGAAGGTCCAATGTGCGCAACTGGGACAATCTCCCAAGATGCTTCAAGCCATCGTCGGAAACGTTGGTGAAATTCAAATCGAGCGTACGGAGGCCAGTCAAGCCTTGAAGGCGAGCAACGCCCTTGTCCGTGATACCAAAACCGTAAACGGACAACTGGTCGCACTCAGGATCGTCAGCCAATCGAACCAAATCGTCGTCGGTAGCCAGACCGTTGGGCAGACGGGCGCCACGCTTTGCCTTCGAGGAATAGCGTCCCGTGCCACAAGCAGCCAGAAGAACCACGATGGGCATCAGTACGACCGCAGATCGCATCAACGACATGGCTGGCCCCCCGTACTCGTCATGTGAAACGCGTTGTTCCACTATACCAACCCGCGCGGCTGGTTTGAATTGTCCGCTGGAGTACAGTGTTCAGGCGGCAGCGCACAGGCTACAGCCTGGACACTAACATTAGGCCGCAGCATAGCATACGACCATGATCACCTTGTCTGATTGTGTCTTAATTCGAGAAGCCGAATCGGCCGGTCGCTTTGCGGAATGTGACGGGTACTTTCCTTCATGTCCCATCCACGCTCGCAAATCCAGTTGATGAATTCCTTTGTCATCGTTCGCGTGGGATCGCCGAGCAATACGCTGCCGTCGGTCTTGAGGTGTTGCTGCCAGAAGATATCCAGGCTGGGCAAGTCGTCCCGATCGTAAAGAATGTCCGAACCGACGATCAGATCGAACGAAACGTCGAGACGGTCTTCATGCCAGTCCAGCCGAATGGTCTGGACCTGATCGCGCCACGGCCAACTGTTCACCTCAGCAAACAGCAGGGCCGGCGGGGCATTGTCTGCCATGACGACCCGGGCCCCTTTGGCCGCTGCGACCGCTCCCGTGAGGCCCAAGCCGCAGCCCAAATCCAACACTTTCGTGCCCTGGAGGTTCCGCTCAGCCAGTTCCCGCGCCACTCCATAGGCCGCATCCCATGCCTCGACCCAATACGGTTGCCATTCCAATTCCTCAGTGGACTGCGCAAGCACCTCGTCGTCCAGCAAGGCATCGGGATCTGCAGGATGCCAGAAATCCAACGACAACTCGCCGAAATGGACGGTTTCGGAAATAGCGTTGTACTCGCCGCGAATGCGGCTGACCAAATCGTCCATTCTTGGTTTCGACACTGTCACTTGATCGTTGTTGCCCACGCCTTCCATCCGCATCACGGATCATTCGTCCGCTGCCAGATTCACGCAAACCAACTCCTTGTCGTTGCGTGCGAACACACATCGTTGCGCGAAGGCGGGGTGGCTCCAGACGACTGGACGACGGAACGTATTGTTCGTGGGTTCAAGGACATGAAAGCGCCCCAGTTCGTCGTATCCCTCTGGTGACAGTTTCGCCAGGATCAGATCGCCCGTCTCGTTGAATAAGAAGAAACGCTCCTCGTGTTTGACCAAGAACGCCGTGCCGTACCGATCGCGGCGCTCGCCGCCGGTCGTGGGTTTGGTCGTCTGCCACAGACGCTCGCCGTCGTCCAGACGCACGCCCATCAACGCGCCCGTGCTGATATCACAGCCGTAGATCGTTCCATCCTCCAAAAACGGTGTGCAGTTGGCAGAGTAGATCGCCGTCTTGGCTTTGCCTCGCCACACGACTTCTACCGCAGGCTTGGCGTCGTTCAGCTCCAGCAACACCGCCGCCTCGCCGAAACCGCTGGCGAAAAGATACGGCCCCAGTTTCTTCGGTGCGGCGATCGACATACCGTACGAGGGCTTCAACGGCACCGACCAGTGGACCTCGCCGGTTTTCGGGTCCAGGCCGTTGATAGCTTCCGAATGCCAAATCAGTAGCTGCTGCGAACCGGCGTGCTCGATCATTGTCGGTGGACAATAGCCCTGGCCCCTGGACGACAACGCCCGCCAAAGTTCGCGGCCCGTGTTCTTGTCGAACGCCACCGCTACACTTCCTTCGCCGCCCACGACGCAATACAGCACGTCGCCGACGACCAGCGGATGGGCCGAGTGACCCCATAGCGGCGTCGCAGCCCCGTACTCTTTGGCGAAATCCTTGCTCCATATCACTTCGCCATCCTCGACGTTCAAGCACCACAGGTTGCCCTCGGCGCCCAGCGCATAGACCTTGCCCGAATCGACGGTGGGCGTACACCGCGGGCCCCCGGCGTAGGACAGGTTGTACGGTCGTTCGTACTCGTGTTTCCACAACGGTTTCCCCGTGGCAGCATCGAAGCAAAGCACGCGTTCAACCCCCTCCAACTTGTCGCGCCCCGCGGGGTTGTTGGTGATCTTGCCGGAGTGCTTGACGTAGTCCATCACAAAGACCTTGTCTCCCGCTACCGCCGGTCCACCGTACCCGAGTTCAACGGGCACGCGCCATTTGACTGTCAGGCCACATTCCGGAAAACGATCAACAATGCCCGACTCGCGCCACACGCTGTCCCGCTCGGGGCCAAGCCATTGCGGCCAATCGTCCGCCATTGCAGGAGAAAGCAAGACCAGAATCGCCATTAGCGAACAGAGGGTAATGATGCGCATTGCAGCAGACTCCCAGGAAGAATCGTCTCGTTGACCGCAAACAACCACGTCCAAAACCATCCACAGGATCGCGGAAGCCAGTTCCTATTGTCTCGGCCGTTGGCCACGTTGTCAAAAGGGCCCTGAAACCTTGCGAAATCCCAGCGCTCCTGGCACGTGGGGCACGTTTCCAACGTGCCGTACACCACCACCTGCCGAACATTGGCACGTTGGAAACGTGCCCCACGCTAGCGGAGCTACTGTCAACGCCTCAAAAGGACATGCCGAAGTGAAGCCGAAGTCTGTCGATTGTTTCATCGACGTGGTCGTCGACATCGCTGGCGGCCAACTTGTCCGCCTCGACAAGCAATTGGCCCAGTTCTCTGAGACACTTGATCGACAATCCTCGGTGATACAGCAACATCAGCCGGCGTTCGACCAGGTCTTCGAGCCGATCAACCCACTCGTGCTCGATGACCCAGCGAGCAAGAGCCACCGGCAAATCGGTATCGGCAAGGCACCTAGTGGATGCGTTGCCCAGCAATGGTACTAGCGCCCGGCAGCGAGTGCCGTATAGGGGCCAGAGAGCTTTCACGCTGACTTTCGACAGTCCGGATTGCTGCGTCAAATGATCCCATTCGGCTGCCCGATCCTCTTCGCTCGACGGATACGATTCGCCACCGGGAATGAACCGGTCGCGTGAATCTGCCGTGGGCGATCTTCCTAAACGCGACAGGATCGTACGCGTTGCGGTCTGCGACAACGATCGACACGTCGTCAATTTGCCTCCGATGATCGAGTAAAGCGGCACTTCACAATCGGCGTGTTCCTCCATCCAGTGGCGCCGCGTGATGGCGCCCGGCACGGTATCGTCACTGTAGGGAAGCGGCCGCACGCCCGCATAGTGCAAATGAATATCACCGCGTTCGATTCGAATCTGCGGCATTAGACGATGGACCACGTCTAACAGATAGTCCACTTCCTCGTCGCTTGCCAACGCATCGGCCGGATCGCCATCGAACGGAATATCGGTAGTGCCGACCAGCACGCCATCGCCCAGCGGCAATACGAACACGGGACGGCCGTCTTCGGCTTCGGCGTACAAAGCTCGCCCGTCAAGCGCCTTGTAGAGTCGCTGATGGAAAGTAAGGAAATGACTCCCTTTCGTGCCGCCGATTAGTCTTCGAGAATCCGCATTCAGTTGTTCCAGCGTGAGATCCACCCACGCGCCCGTGGCGTTGACGATCGCCGCAGGCTGGATTCGCCGAACCGGGTGGCCCCCGGTGGCGTCCGTCCGACGGATTTCAATGTGCCCCTGGGCCAAACGCGCTTCGTGATACGTGAACACTTGGAACGGAACACCGTTTTCCGCCGACAGCGATCTTGCATCGTCGAGTAGCGCCGCGACGAACCGCTCGGGATATACGATTTGGGCATCCCAGTAGGTACACTGCCACCGATAGCGTTCGGGGTCCACGGGAAGGGCTCCCGGTCTGTCGGTCGGCACAACGGAATGACGCGGCAAGTGCGGATCGCGTGCGTAGCGATCGTACATCCACAAACCGGCTCGAATCAGCCACAGTCCGCGTTCGGTGGGCTTCAAGGAACCGCGCCCGCGCAGAAACCGCAACGGCGCAGCCAACCATCCGCCCCCGCGTCGCCCAACGGGTATGTGTATTTCCAGCGGCCGAACGAATTGCGGAGCCAACTGCAACAGACGGCCCCGTTCCTCTAACGATTCGCGTACCAGCGAAAACTCGCCGTACTCCAAATAACGCAGCCCGCCGTGAATCAGCCGCGACGAGTAGGCTGTTGTTCCGGAAGCGATATCCGCGTTGTCGACCATAACGACGGGGACATCGTTCAACACCAATTCGCGGGCAAGCGCGGCGCCGTTGATTCCGGCTCCGAGAATAATCGCGGGTTGGTTGGGAGCTGTCATTGCATAGGTTATACTCGGAAAGCGTTCTCGGCACATCCGCAAAGGGGGAGGGTCCACTCATGAAAACGGCTCTGTCGATTCTCGTTTTGTGCCTGATGCCATCACTAGCTTCTGGCGATTGCTTGCAGCAAATCAAAATCACCAGCGATCGCGCACCGGATTGCTCGACATTGAAAAGCATTGTCCAGTCGGTCACCAAGGGCTGCAAAACGGACGACGAGCGGGTGATTGCCATCTACAACTTCTGCCGATACGACCATTACCACCACGCGTATCCGACAGAGTCGGGCGGTGTATCAGCGCTCCAGTTCATCAACGTCTACGGTTGGGGGCTCTGCGGCGGACAGCACACCGTTATGGCCGCTTTGTGGGAAGCGGCGGGCTACAAATGGCGGTATCGCGGTTGGAGCCGGCCAGGACACACGACGGTCGAAGTGTTTTACGGAGGACGGTGGCATTACCTGGACACCTTCCTTAAGTTCTACGCTTGGACGCCGGACCCGCAGTCGCCCGGCGGACGCACGATCGCCAGCCAGGAGGACATCCGCGCGAATCCGGAACTGGTGACGGACGCTTTCACAGTGGATAGTGCCAGAAACGTGTGCTATCACAAGAACAACCGCTTCGACTACGTGGGCGACGAGGTGAATTGGACTGCGCCGGCGTTCATGGTCTGTGGCGATACTCTGGACGGAGTGCTCAGCGGGGTCAACAGCAGTCGAAATGCGGGCAGCCCGCGCGGTTGGGGCGCGATTCGTTTCGACGGCCCCAACTATTCGACCGACGTAGACCTCCGGCCCGGCTATGCCCTGACGCTGGACTGGAAAACGGTCGATGACGCGTACTACTTCCGCGGCCGTTCGGCCGGCCCCCGCCATTCCTGCGGCGACAAGGACTACCGCAACTGCCCCGCCATCGGCCCGATCCTGGAGCCGTACGAAGTCTATGGACGCTCGCGAACGTGGTCCAACGGAACGCTGACCTTCAGCCCGGATCTTCGTGCCGCGACGGCATTGGACAGTTTCTATGAATGCAACAATGTGAAAGCGCGTGGCGGCGCTCTTACTCCGGAGGATTCGACGAAGCCGGGCGTTTTGGTCATCGAGATGGCTTCGCCGTATGTCGTTGCCAAGGCTTCAGGAGAGCTGACTTGCCAAGATGCGACGTCGGAACTGTCGACCGACCTGAAAAGCTGGAAGCCGATCAAGTTGGCAGACTTCACGGACACGGTCCGCGGGACGTACCGCTACTACGTCCGTGTCACGTTCCGCAAGCCGCTTGCTGCGATCGAAACGACAAGCGTCGTCCAGCATAACCAGGAGGCCCTGCCCTATTTGGCGCCGGGCAAGAACAAGATAACGATCACCGCCGCCAATCCGGATGCGTTGGGCAAGAACCGCCTGGTTATAACGTACGCGTACTGCCTGGGCTGGCGAGACCAAGACCCCGAGGGGGTCTTCGACAGGGACGCCGAGATTGCCCGCGCACACTACGCGACCTGGTCCGACAAGCCGATTGTGGTTCAGAAGGTGACTACTCGGCTTCCTGCGACGCTTGAGATCCCCATACCGACGCCCGAAGACAAACAGCCCGTATACCCGCGGATGCTGTTTCTGCGCCGCGAGTTGCTTGCCCCGGGCCAGGAGCCGATGGATGTGCCAGCCGCCCCGAGCACGCCACGGCTCGGCTCCGGCGAGTACCTGGCAAATGTCCCCAACCCGTGGACAATCGGTACCGGCAAACCGATGACGCTCGACAATCGGCCGACGGAGACGAAGGTCGTGTCGGCGGCGCGGACATCCTACGTTTCGAAGGAAGGTGAAGTCTTCGATCACCAGTTCATCAAATGGCTGAAGGACAACTCGAACGCCTGGATCTTGTTGGCCGATTTTGATATCGCCGAATTTCCGAATGCGAAGCAGTTGGCTTCCGCAAATTTGGCGGTCTACGTACACGAATCACATAATCGCGCTCCGATGCAGGCGGCTGCCGTGGCCCTGGACGCGCCGTTCGAGGCGGGCAAACCGTTTGACTTCACGAAACTGGGCCGAACCACGGGCACAACGATTGTCCGGCAGGGCAACGGCCCCGGCGATCCGTTCGTACCACCGCGCCGTTACGAAATTGACGTCACTCGGCTGGTGCGTGCCTGGGCAAAGGGCGAACCGCAAAACGGCATAGCCCTGCGCATCATCCCCAACCGCGCTGTGGACGACGGCTGGACCGTCCGCTTCACGCCGGCCAAAGACAAACCGGTGGATCTGTTGATCGCGACCTACAAGTAGGAGTGCGCTCATGCGCGACCAGACGACGCGACTCTTGCAGAACCTGTGCCAAGGCGACCCGTCCGCCATGGAAGATCTGCTGCCGCTGGTGTACGACGAACTGAAGGCCATTGCTGCGAACAAGATGCGGGACGAGCGGCCCGACCACACGTTGCAGCCAACGGCGTTGGTGCACGAGGCGTTCTTGCGGCTGGTCGATCAGACACGAGTCCAGTGGCAGGGACGAGCCCACTTCTGCGCCATGGCTGCAAACATGATGCGGCGGATCCTTGTCGATCACGCGCGCAGGCGAGCGGCCGAGAAACGTGGGGCGGGATTTGGCAGAATTACACTGGACGAAGCCGGGGCAATGGCCGGAGGCGACAATCCGGCCGAACTAGTGGCGTTGGATGATTTGTTGGAGCAACTGGCGGAACTGAACGAACGTCATGCTCGCGTCGTCGAATTGCGGTTCTTTGCCGGGCTGGATGTCAAGGAGACTGCGCACGTGCTGGGAGTCTCGCCGGCGACCGTAAAGAACGACTGGCGTACGGCACGAGCATGGCTGATGAGCCGACTGGGCCAACAGGATGAGTCCTGAAGAGTACGAAATCGTGGCGCGTATCTTTGCCGAGGTGTGCGATCTGCCGACGGATCGACGCGCGGCGCACCTGGAAAAGGCGTGTCGCGAGCATCCACAGTTGCGGGCGGAAATCGAATCCATGTTGGCCGAGGATGAGCGCCTGTTGGAGACGGTTTCTCTTACGAATGAGCGATCGCAGGAGCGCAAGGAGCGGGTAACGGGCCCCGCCGCGTCTGATTCGACTTTGCGAAGCGCCGCCAGAATAAAGGAGGAGTTTGCGGGTTACGAACTGTTGGAGCAGATCGGTCGCGGCGGCATGGGAGTCGTCTACAAGGCGCGGCAACTGCAGCCAAGTCGGACCGTGGCCCTCAAGATGATTCGTGCCGGCATATTCGCGTCGCAGGCCGACATACAGCGGTTCCACACGGAAGCCGAGGCCACGGCAAACCTGGAACACGAAGGAATCGTCCCAATCTACGAAGTCGGCGAACGCGACGGCGAGCATTTTTTCTCGATGAAGTTCATCGAAGGTGAAAGCTTGGCGAAACGCATCGGGGCCGTCGACCTGACGCGGCAGCAAGCCGTGGAACTGCTAAAAACGGTTTGCGATGCCACCGCACACGCCCACCAGCAAGGGATCGTTCATCGTGACCTCAAACCGTCCAACATTCTGCTGGACAGCAAAGGACGACCGTGGGTTACGGACTTTGGCCTGGCCAAGTACCTGGATCGCGATTCAACATTGACTGCCGCCGGCGACGTGATGGGAACGCCCGGTTACATGTCGCCCGAGCAAGCGGCCGGCCAGGCCGACAAAGTGACCACCACGTCCGACGTCTATTCCTTGGGCGCCATTCTGTACGAGATGCTCACGGGACAGCCGCCGATTCAGGTGGACACGGCGGACCGATTGAACTTCCTGGACGTCCTTCAACGGATACAAGAGCAGGAAGCCGCTCCACCACGCACGAAGGACCGCCGAATTCCGCGAGACCTGAATACGATTTGCCTGAAGTGCCTGGAAAAGGATCCAGCCAGCCGCTATCCGACGGCCGAGGAGCTTGCGGCCGACCTGGGACGATACCTTGAAGGCGAGCCGATCCTGGCAAGACCGATCAGCCTGATACGAAAGACGACTCGATGGGCACGGCGGCAACCGGGCTTGGCGACTACGTGGATCGCTGTCGTCGTCTTCTATCTATATCACCTGGTCTGCCGCTGGACGCTCGGACCGCCGAAGATCTCCGATCAATTCCACTATGCATCTACCGGCGTAGCGGTAACCTGGTGCATTGGCGCATGGTTCTTTCAACGGCTGCTGAACCGTTCCCGAGGCAGAGCCCTTTACCTGTTCTTCTGGGTCACCATGGAGTTTGCGCTGTTGACCAGTTTGCTTTTCGCCACCGACGGGCCCACGAGCGGATTGACGATTGTCTACCACGTCCTCGTGGCAGGCGTGGTGCTCCGCGGTCGAACAGATCTTGTCGGCTACGCAACCGTGCTCGCCCTGTTTGGATACCTGTCGCACGTGCTGTGCGCGTTAGGCTATTACCCAGAGTTGGTCCCCTCTTTCATGGAAGCGCTACCGTTCACCATCAGCTTGGGAATCATCGGGCTGATCCAATATCTCGCACTACGCAGATGCCAGACCGGCTAAGGATTGCTGTCAGAATAGCAGCGGGCAGTGAATTGGGCAGGCAATGTCTGCCCAATTGCCCTGGACGTGCCGTCTGCGACAATGCGTTAGGGTTTGCCCTGTCGGCTGGCGACGGAATTGGGGGCCAGCATATCCCTTGGCCCCGACCGACATGAGCCAATTGTCCAATAAGCTGATGTGGTTTCAAAGGTGATCCTATGACAGCCCCAACGGAATCCCGATTGCCTTCCGACTACGCAACCCTTTGCGATGCGATCGGTACCGTCCATAGAACTTGCCATAGGGGTGCTGCTACGGTCGTTAATCTCTCGCTCACCCTGCGAAACTGGCTGATCGGGGCCTACATCGTCGAATATGAGCAACACGGGAGCGATCGTGCTCGATACGGCGAAGGGCTGCTTGCCCAACTGGCCAGCGATCTAACCAGCGAATTCGGCCGAGGGTTTGGCGTTCGGATCTTGCGCGAGATGCGTCGATTCTACTTGGCCTACCCCCAGTTGGGCTTGCCAATTCGGCAATCACCGATTGCCGAATTCCTGCCCGCGGTACTTAAGTCCTTTCCTGAACGAGTGTTGGAGATTCGGCAATCACCGATTGCCGAATCTCCGATCCACCCAGCGGCCTTCTATTCCCAACTTGTTCGGCGAGTCACATGGACCCATTTTCTCGAATTCCTCCGCCTCAACGATCCGTTGAAGCGTGCCTTCTACGAAACAGAAACGGTCAAGAACGGATGGTCGGTGCGCGAGTTGAAGCGGCAGGTCGACAGCATGCTGTTCGAGAGGGTTGGGCTAAGCAAGGACAAAGAAGGCGTGCTTAGACTGGCCCAAGAGGGTCACCTAATCACACAGCCCTCTGAGCTATTCAAAGACCCGTACGTGCTGGAATTCACCGGCCTGGCCGAGAAGCCTCGCTACGTCGAAAGCGACTTGGAGACGGCACTACTTGACCACCTGCGAGAGTTCCTGCTGGAACTGGGCCAGGGATTCTGTTTCGAGGCCAGACAGAAGCGGATCACGGTGGGCAATGAACATGACTACGTCGATTTGGTGTTCTACCACCGCGTGCTGCGCTGTCACGTGTTGATGGACCTAAAGACACGCAAGTTTCGTCCAGCCGACGCCGGTCAGATGAACTTCTATCTGAATTACTATCGCGACGAGGTCAGGGTCGGGGGCGACAACTTGCCGGTAGGCTTGATCTTGTGTACCGACCGCGAACGTGTCCATGTGGAATACGCCACTGCCGGACTGGACAATCAAGTCTTCGTATCACGCTACCTTGTAGCACTACCAAGCATCGAACAATTGGAGACCTTCCTGGTGAACGAGCGCAGGAGACTGTCCGACGAGATATCGGAGATAGAACATAAGGAGAAAGAACAACAACCGCAAGGTTGACAGCCAAACTGAATTGGACCAGCCCTCGGCAGAAGGTCGGCGGAGAGATACCCTCCAGCAAAGGGAAGACTGTCCTCGAAAGCAAGACCAACATCCCGGTCGGATCGTCAACATCATGTACGAGCAACTCGAAGCGATCTTACTGTTGGGGCCTACCAGCTCGGGCAAGACGCCGTTGGGGCAGTTGATCCACGAACGTGGCGTGGCTGAGCGGCGGTGTGTTCATTTCGACTTTGGCGAAAACCTTCGCCGGATCGTGGCCGATGGCCACCCGGACGAGGTTGTGCCCCGCGAAGATATCGAGTTCCTTCGTGGAGTGCTGCAAACGGGGGCGCTGTTGGAGGATAGAGATTTCCCGATCGCCGAACGAGTCCTGCGGGGGTTCCTATCACGGCAGGGCGTTGAAGACACGGGCACGCTGGTCGTCTTGAACGGCTTGCCTCGCCATGTTGGACAGGCGGATTCGGTGGCCGCTATTCTGCATGTGGGTACGGTCGTCTATCTCCAGTGTTCGGCCGAGACGGCCCTGGCGCGGATTGCCGAGAACACAGGTGGGGACCGCACGGGGCGAACAGACGACCAAATGGCGGATGTGAGGCGCAAGCTTGACATATTCGCCGAACGCACCGCTCCGCTGGTTGATTTCTACCGCTCGAACGGCGCACTCGTCGTTCCATTGGCGGTGGATGCGGACACGACGCCTGAAGAGATGTGGATGGAACTGGACAGACGATTGCGAGATTGACAACGCACAGCCGTAACGGCACGATAACCATCGGACCGACGCGATATCGCCGCCCGTTTGCTTTGTGGGGTAGCAGAAGTCGCAAGACTTCTGGCCCCGAACTCTTACGAGTCCGGCTACGGGCATTTCCAATGGGCCGCGGCATAAGGACACGGATCACAGAAACGATGCCCAACGAACTCAACGCACGCTTGTTACAGAAAGTCGAAGTATCACCGGGCCTTGCCATTTTCCGGGTTGCCCGGATCGGTAAGAAGAAAAAGCTGGGCGAATTCGAGCCTGGACAGTTCGCGGTGCTGGGGCTTCCAGGGAGTTCACCGCGTTGCGATCTGGCAAGCGAGGGAGACAAACCTGCCGCCCGCGGCAAGATGATCAAGCGAGCGTACTCGATCGCGTCGTCGTCGGTGCAGAACGAGTATTTGGAGTTCTACGTGGTCTTGGTCGAATCCGGCGCGTTGACTCCGCGCCTGTTTGCGCTTGAACCGGGCGACGCGTTGTGGCTGGGAAAGAAGTACACCGGCAAGTTCACTTTGGATAGAGTCCCCGAAGATAGACATGCTGTCTTTGTGGCAACAGGAACGGGGTTGGCACCCTACATGAGCATGCTGCGCACTCACTTGGTGCCCGGCGGCACGCGGCGTTTCGCCATACTTCACGGCGCGAGACACTCGTGGGAACTTGGCTATCGTGCCGAACTGATGATGATGACGCGACGGTGCCCGAATCTGGTCTATCTGCCAACGATCAGCCGGCCCGGCGACGAACCGCTCTCGTGGTCCGGAGAAACGGGCTACGTGCAGGATCTGTGGAAGAAGACGCCATTGGTGGCGGAATGGGGGCGCCATCCGACGCCCGACGACACGCATGTTCTCCTGTGCGGCAACCCGGGCATGGTGGACGACATGGTCGGGCTGCTCGCCAAAGAAGGCTTCACCGAACACACGAAGAAGACGCCCGGCCAGATTCACGTAGAACGCTATTGGTGAACGTTCGCTGTGGCCACGCCTAGCCGCATCAAACCATTGCTTTCTCGGGGTATGCTCCCCTATTCCATTTTCCAGAATGGCATCTGCACAACCGTTTGTACAACCGCTAGGATAGAAAAGTGCCCCATTGGCCCTATCCCGCGAGGTGTGAGACACCTGAATCATGCCAGGAGGTGAACGCATGTCGAAACTCACTCGCAAACGGCAATCTCGCAAACCGCACGCCGATTTCCCCCTCACCAAGCACCCACGGGGGTATTGGTGTAAGAAGGTCAAAGGGAAGCTTCGCTACTTCGGCAAGATCGAATCCGACCCCGAGGGCCAAGACGATCAGGCCGACGACGGTCATCGGGACGGCGACGGGCCGAAGCTTCGCGTGGTTGGATAGCGGAGGTACGATACACGCAGAGGGGCTACGGGCTCCCACCTCTCAGCTCAGCGCCCCTCACTCTTGCTCAGCAACCCAGACGGATCTGCGGCCACACGGAAGCCCAGGTCGCCGCTCCGGAGTTGCGGGTGGAACGCGACTCGCTCCGCCGCACGGCAGGCCACGGTATCGCCGCTCCAGCCGCCGCCCCGGTACGCTCGGATCAAGTTCCTGGCGTAGTGGACTTCGTACCCGTCCTGCACCACTCCGACACATTACCGTGCATATCGTACAGGCCAAAATCGTTCGGTCTCTTCTGTCCGACTTCATGAGCGTACTTGCCTCCAGCATTCGATGCGTTGGCTGCGAACCACGCATAGTCGCCCAACAGCGAACTGTCGTCCCCAAAGAAATAGGCCGCCGTCGTTCCGCCGCGGCACGCGTACTCCCACTCTGCCTCTGTCGGCAGGCGATAAGTCGTGCTCTCCATTCCGCTCAACTGGCGGCAGAATTCCTCGGCATCGTCCCACGTCACGTATGCCGCCGCATAATTCGCTCCTACCTTCACAAACTTCTTTCCGCTCCAGGGCTCGGTGTCCATCACAGATTTCCACTGCCCCTGGGTCACCTCCGTCGTCTGCAAATAGAATGGCTTCGAGATCTGTGTAGGATGCTGCTCATCGTCTCCACTTTCTCCGGACTCCGGCGAGCCCGTCGAGAACTCGCCTGCCGGAATCAGCCTCAGCTTCATGCCAATTTCGTTGCTGATTTTGACCGGCACACCAAGATGCTTAGCCCAGGACTGCTGATGCTGCTTGGCTTGGTCGGCGTCGAAGGGCGCGATGGCTGGCTGGGGGGCATCGGCTTGGATCGCGGCAACCGCCTCGTCAAGGCGTCTGGTGCGATTGATGTTCCGCTTGGCCAATTGTATGTCCTCGTGGATTCCGTTCAGCTTGGTCTCGATGACTCTCCGTAGCGACGTAGGGATATAGCTGGGGTTGTTCACGAGTTCCATGGCCCTTTCGGCCAGATCCACCAGTTCCTTCGCCTTCTCGATGTCCTCCTCCGCTTTGGCCTGCGAGGCGAACCCACCGCCGATATCAGACAGAATGGCCGTCAATTCGGGGCGGGCGTCGGCAAAGGCTGCTTCATTCTCGATCTGCGGGAGGATCTCGCCTGCCGCTTCGAGTGCCGGACGCTTGTCCCGAGAGTCCACATGTTGCCAAAGCTGAGCCGTGCCGATTCTTACCCGTGCCGCGCTGACATTTGGATCGTTAGGGAACTTGTCCAGATACCGTTCGTACTTGTCTATCGCCTGTGCATAGGCACCCGATCGGTAATCTTCGTCAGCAGCCGCCAGTATCTCGGCTGCTTTGGGCTTCTCAACAACAAGCTGCGACATGTCTCCGCAGCCGATTATGCCGCATATTCCGAGCGACTGCCTCCGCCATCTACTTCTTTGCGTCGTGGCTGCAACCATATTTGGAACGCTCACTATCCCTACTGTGGCAATCGTGACTTGGTGCTTCTGGTTATCCCGGTTTCGAGTTGTTATGGGAGGTCTCGCTGGAGGATTTACGGCGATCTTTGCCATGCTGTGTGTCCCCGAAGGGCCTTCTTGGAATATCCCGGCACTCGCAGGATTGCTTGGCACACTCGGAGCTGGGATCGCCGGGCATTGGTATCACTCACGATCCATGGCAAAGCGACTACATCACGTCTTCCTGCAACATCGTTGGCGGTTCACTCTCCGTGACCTGTTCATCCGTGTCACGGTCCTCTCAGCGCTCCTTGCCGCCTACGTTGTCATCGTCGGTCTCATTCAATCGGCTCGACAGAATGCCCAGAAGTGGGAATGCAGATCGAATCTCAAGTTGATTGGAATCCACCTCAGAAACTACCACGATACATACGACATGCTTCCGCCCGCCTGCATTGCAGACGAAAACGGTAGCCCACTTCTGAGTTGGCGTGTGCTCGTTGCGGATTACGGATACTACGACCTCGACTTCAAGACGAAACTAGACTTCTCTCAGCCGTGGGACAATCAAGCAAACTCACGTTTCCTCAGCAGCCTCATCACAGTGGGGTGGCAGTGTCCATCAGCCGAGGTCAAGAAACCGGGAACGACGCAGTATGTGGCTGTTACGGGGCCGGGGACTTTGTGGGACGAGAAGGAGGCGAGGCTATCAGAGTCCGACAAACGCATCCTCGTTAACGAATGGCCTGACAGTGACATTTACTGGGCTGAACCGCGGGACATCACCGCAACTGAATTGCTTGAGTGGCTCAAGTCGAAGTCAGAAACCAACCACCCCGGATGCCTCCTTTATCTTGACGGATCAGGTGAAGCCCGGGAGCTGCGCACGGACAGTGACCCTGAAACTGTGCGTAGGCTGTTGGTCGGTGATGCCGCCCAAAACCCAACAGAGTAAGAATCCGTGGCCGAGTCCAAGTCCAAACCCCGCTGGTATCACCTCACGCCGGATCGGTTGATCCTCGGACTGCTCGCCGTGGAAGGCTTCCTGTTCCTGTCCGAGCAGTTCCATCTCAAGTTTGGCAGCCCTCTGAGATGTGCCAGCCCGTCATCGGTGACTTGCGTGCCGGACAGGTCCAGGTATGTCAGCTTGGTCATCCCCTTGAGATGTTGCAGGTCTTCATCGGTGGCCTGCGTGTCGGTCAGATCCAGCCAGTCGAGTTGCACCAGCCCCTTGAGATGTTCTAGGGATTCGTCGTCAGCGGCGTGAGGAGCGACGCCACGGACATCCGAAGAGAAATCATCACCAGCCAAATCCCTCAGCCATACCGGAGCAGGTGGTTCTGCCCCCGCTGACATACTTCCATCCTCGGTGTATTGGTAATGGTAGCAGACAGATCCCCCAGCCTGCCGAATCGCCTCCACCGCTTTTCTCTGCTTTTCGGCCTGACGCATCTTCACGGCGAGCCAGCAACACGGGATGGCAGCCGCAACGACCGTCACCATAAGCGACCGGACACTGAATTGAAACCGCAACTGTAGGAGAAGACTGACCGTGAACCAGAGCAACATCACGACAACAACCAAGCACACGGCTGCCACGGCGATCAGCACCGTCCAGCCCTTTTTCTCGTTGAAGGCAAACCACTGGAACTGCTCGGACAGAAAGAGAAATCCCTCGACGGCGAGCAGGCCAACGATCAGCCGACCCGGCGAGAAGTGATACCATCGGCGTTTGGGGGCAGGGGCAGGCATGACGGCAATCATCCGTTCGACCAAAGCGGACAATGCCAGCATACCATCTTTCGTCAACCTGAAGAAAGGAAAGACCGGCAGCAAGGCACCCGTCTCAGGCCCAGCGTATTGGCCCGGCTGCGCTCAGGTGGTAGGGTGAAAGGTGGCTTTGGGGACTAGCGATGTCTGACAGAAACGGCTCACCAACCAAACGACGAAGAAATCGCTGGTGGCACATCAGGGAAAACTCTCGGCTCATTGTCGGCGCTGTTGTTGGATGCGTGGCTGGTTTCATTGTTTCGTTACTCCTGCCCCAAATAAACCTCTCAGGGGAAGAGCGTGCATGGAGGGATTATGGATGGCCGTTGTTTGGGATGATCTTCGGTGCGTTGGCGGGAGAGCTTATCGGACGCAGGCGAGAATAGAGCCGTCGCCAACAGGCAACAAAGTCCCCGATAGACGGCCCTTCCACGGGACTCGGAATTGATGAACGGTGCAACACACAGAGGCCCGAAATGGACGATTGCCACAATGCTGCTAATCGTCGGGTGGTCTTCGGTTGTGGTTTGGTTGAATGTCCAACCTGGATACGGGCCCACGTTGACCTTCGCTACTCGTTCGGAGAAGTTGAGCGTCAGCGAAATCCAGTACGGCTTTCCGTGGAGCCACGCCAGCGTGTCCCAACGTGACAGCCTTATTTCCGGTTTGGGCAGCGAGTACACAATCCACTATTGGGCCTTAGCAGGCAACGTAGCTGTGGGGATATTGGCAGTTGCCGTCCTGACCTGGGGATCAACGTGTCTCCGACGTGACATCGCATCCGGGTTACGAGCGGCGTTCGGCAAGCCACCAGGCACCAACGAAGAAGGCCCTCGCGGGAATGACGAGCAACGATAGTCTTTCCCCCGTGTCTCGCCGGTGGTAGGGAATCGGACCCAAGAACTGGCCAGACACGGCGAATAACAGTACGGTGTTGCCCGGTGAACTGGCCAATAGAGATTGCGTTTTCCGGTTAACGCTGACCACGAGCGGTAGGGGCATGCGGCGATGGCGATTCTCCTCCTTCTTGGGCTCTACTTCCTCGAAAACACTATCGCTCGCATCCTGTGCGGTGTTGGACTTCTTGCATGGGCCATTACCTGCGTTTCGATGGTCGTTATTGAACAGTCTTGGCCCGAACTGTTCTTTCCGGGTCTTGTGCTTGTCCTGGCAGTGCTGATGCGTGACATCAAAAGATTCACGGACTGCGCGTGCTGACAAAACCGCCCCGTCAGATGTTTCAGCCCAACATCCGTCACTGGCGAGTCGCTAAGACGCAGTTGCTTGAGCTTTCTGAGTCTCCCGATACGCTCTAAGACATCATCACCAACCTGTTCCGGGTTGTCAAAGAAGACGACGTGGACTTCCGAAAAGAAATCGTTGCCAACCACCTGCCTCAGCCACGCCGGTGTAGGTGGCTCCTGCTCCATTATCGCATATGCCTTTTCATCCTTCAAAAAATGGAAATCGTAGAACACAACTCCCCCCGCCTTCCTAATCGCCTCCACAGCCTGCCGCTGCCTCTCAGCCTGACGCATCTTCACGGTAAGCCAACAAGAAGGTATGGCAACAGCAACAACCAGCACCACAAGCCACCGGACGCTGAATTGAAACCGCAGCCGAAAGAGAAAACCGGCAGCCAGCCAAAGCAACATCACGACAACCGCCAAGCACACGAGTGCTACGGCGATCAGCACCGTCCAGCCCTTCTTCTCGTTGAAGGCAAACCACTGAAACTGCTCGGACAGCAATAGGAATCCCTCGACGGCGAGAAACCCAACGATCAGCCGATCCGGCGAGAGGTGATGCCAGCGAGGTTTAGGGTTAGTTTGGGTCACGGCGTTAGCGCGCCAGAATGAGATTGACGGCAAAAACGTAGGCGGCAAGGAGTGCAGAGATAACGGCAATACGGATGAACAAGTCACGGAGCGTGAATCGCCAACGATGCTGTCGGAAGACCGGATGGAGTCCCTGTGACTTGGCCCGCGAGTCGTACCAGCCTCCTGCCAGCCCACCTCCAACCGCGCCAAGCAATCCTGCCAGTGCCAGCCATTTCCAGGAAGCGGCCAGCGGCTCTCCGGTGAATTCAGGTAGGTCAGCAATAACGCTGGCCAAGAACCCAGCGAGGCCGCCAGTGAGACCTCCTAGTACTGCCGGAAAACGGAACGACCAGAAACACCAAGCCACGACTAACATGTTGGCGATGGCGAACACTCCAAGGATGCTCGCGAATACGAAACCGACACCCAAACCCAGGAAGCCATTCCCCAGGCTACCACTGCTGCAGCCGAATAGGAACCCGAATACACCCCCAGCCGCTGCTGTTCCCAGTAGGACTGAGTACCAGAATAGGAAGGTCTCTTGATGTCTGGTGCGGGTGACGATCTCCTCGCTTTTCGGGTTGTCCGTGGAGTCGGGCATGACAGCGGCCCCTTCGACCAAGGCGGGCAATGTCAGTGTATCATTTTTCGTCTACCGGAAGGAAGAAAAGATCGGAGACAAGGCACCCGTCGCAGGTCAACTGTATTGGCCCGGCTTCGCTCAGGTGGTACGGTGGAGGGGATGGCTTTGGATGGGACTAGCTGATGAACAGCCCCCGACACAGACGCCCGAAATGGACGATTGACGCAATGCTGTTGATCGTCGGTTGGTCTTCGGTGGTGGTTTGGTTGAATACGAGAGCGCGCTTTGGCGTCGTATCATCCGAAGACAACAGAATGGTCAGTTACTGCGTCTTCTACGGGTATCCGGCACCATGCGCTTACGCCTGGAACTCCTACAAGGTCTCGGATGCTAATCCGTTGCACATCGACTATCGCTTGTTAGCTGTCAATGTCGTCATCGGTGTGCTGGTCGTCGCAGTTGGGGCTTGGGCATCAAAGTATCTGCTGCGCCGCATGGTATCCGGGTTACGAGCGGTGTTTGGCAAGCCACCACCAACCGACGATAAAAGCGAACCATAGGCCAAATCTTGAACTTTCAGGATAACGAACGAAAAGTCTCAAATGCGCACATTCTCCATACTCATCGGCCTCTCAATGCTTCTCGCTCTGGGGTTTGGAATCGTTCTGGCTACCTCCCTATCCAAGATCAAGAGAAAATATGGCGTTGACATTTGGAAGAGTCCAAAGCACGGCCTTAGACTGGCATTCGGTGGGAAGTTTGCGGAAATAACAGACGAGGAAGGCTTAGCATTGCTGCGACGAGCCAGAGTAGGAATCATAGGATGGAACATATGTTTGGCCCCCGTTGTCGTAGCATTCCTCTACTGGTTTTACAAATTCGCCAGCGCGATGGCTGGGCAATAATGAAGTAGCGGCCTTTCTCTGACTCTCTGAAGAATTGGAGGCGTGCGATGTTCGACCTGCAGTCATACCGCGTCCAGTGCATTCTCCTAACGTTCCTTCTGTTCTGGTTATGTGTTGGCATGAGCGCCGCCTGGGCGGATAGCTGGGCTTCGCCGACGACGCAAGAATACCGATCCTCCAATGACAAGTACGTTGCTCGCGTCGTTCCGGCCTGGGCCGAGCGGCGAGACCTTGCACCGACAGTGACCGTTTTTGAGGACAATACCGAGGCTGGCCAGCAACGGTGGACCGCGACGCTGAGCAACAATGTATCGCCCGTCGAGGCGATTGTCTCTGATGACGGCAAGTTCGTCGTGACGCTAGATAACTGGCATCGCGTGGGTTATGGCGAAGACGTGGTGGCCTTCTACGGCAAGGGTGGGCAGATCAAGAAGTACTCTCTTGAAGCAATCACTGGGGACATTGCTGAGGGTCTGGGGGCGGGCCGGTTCTACCAACGGTTCGACCACTCCGTGTCTTCGCGATGGTGGCGAGGTCGCAGCCTAATGTTCTTCGACGGCGCCGGAGACTCGACGTCGTTTGGGATTTGGTTGAATTGGGCAAAACAATGGTTCGTCTGGCGACTGTCGGACGGGAGCCGGGTCCAACTCGCTGGCGATGTGCTCAAGTACTGGAACGAGAAAGGACGACGGTGGGCGCGCGGCCAGCTGCAACTGCCAGAGGTAGGCGGAAAGCCGCCGTACGAGGTCATGAAAAAGTGGAACGAGGAAGCGCAGGCCTGGTCACGTCGCAAGTCGGCACGGTACGGAAAGAAGCTCACTGCTTGCCGATACCTCGCCTTGCTCAAGAATCCCGATGACCGACCGCTGCTGGAACAAGCCCTGCTCAGCACGGAGAGGAACTCGGAGATGGAATTGCGGACCACGGCGGATCGCGCCCTGGCAATCCACGATGGCGTGGCGGAGGATTTCCAGTCACTGCGGCGCATGCGATTGGACGACAGACCGCAGTACTACCTGCTCGGGGCGATCGAACTCAAGATCCGGTTGCCAGAGCAGCCTGAGGACAAAGGGCAAGTCTACGTGTCGATTTTCCCGGAGACCGTGAAGCCAGAGGGTTGGCGGACAGCACAAGCAGAGCACCGGACTGGAAAGAGCTTCACTTCGTCTTCCGCCAAAGCCGAAAACGGCGTCCTGGAACTGAGCATGCGTCCCGTCAGGCCCGGGAAGTACTGGGTAAAGGCGATCTGGGACAAGGTGGGCCCGCACGAGTACAACCTGTTCTGGTACGAGGACATGCGCGAATGGAGAAACCTAACCGGAACTGCCCCAGCGGCTGGAGAAGGTGACTTCGAGACAGAAGGAGCAGAGGTCTTTGAAGTCAAGGCGGGCGAAACGACGGTTGGCACGTTGGACTGCAGCCACCCCGGCGCAGAAGACTAAACCACCGATCGCGCGGCGCTGATAGGCTGTAATGACGGAAGCATCGCCTTTCAGACCACTGGCGTTGGTTCGTAAGGCGAGGGGCATTCACAATGGTTGGAGGCAACTACACGACCGACACCAACCGGGATCACCAATTTGGTCCCGGCTGCTGTCCCGCCGAATGACACTGTCAGCATGGAATGTTGGCCGAAAGGCCTCGCGGCTATGTCTCATCCTGATGTTCGGGGCGTTCGGCTCCAATCGCCTTCAGCAACGCTTGCTTGGCACACCGGTAACGACGCCTGACCGTCCTCTCGGAGATATTGAGTACTTCTGCTGCTTCCTCCTGCTTCATCCCCTGATAGAAGATCAGCTCGAACACTGCACGCTCGTCTTCAGGCAGACTATCGACGCGCTCATGTAGTTCAAGCTGGGCAATGGGGTCGGCTGACAAATCGACTTTTTCGTGAAGGGGTCGTTGCTTCGTATCGGCACCGTGCAAACCTGGGTCGGTTCGGTAGTGCGCACCGAACCCCTTCGCTCCGAAGAGGCTTCGGGCCATGTCGATCAGTGCCCAGCGAATATGGGTAGCAGCAAGGCCGTAGAATGCTTCCTTCGTTTCCGGTCTCACCTCGTGGAGGGCTCTGTGAAGTCTGATGAGCGTGTTTTGGAGTAGGTCGTCCGTCTCCTGATAACGTCGCACACGTGTTTCTGAATCGAGCAGGCCGTGGGCAAATCGCTTCAAGCGATCTTGCGAGTGCATGATGATTTCGTCGATGGCAGATTCATCCCCTTGATTCCAGCGATCGAGGAGTGCTTGAAATCTGGTCGTATTGCCTTGCTCTTCCATCATCGACGGAGCGCCGCTTTCTTCGGATTGACGGGCTAGACTGCTTTCGCGGTCTCGGCATCATGTCCCACAAGTGAGGCAACTCGGATCATCTTACACTGGTTTCAGATTTCGGCGAAAGAAGACACTCTGCTCACCAAGTTCTTCGGAGTTGGGCAAAACAGCACTCATGGCAGTTGCGTTCGTCGGGCAGTCCACAGATCCCAGCCACCGCGACCGTCCCTGCGGTTCGAGTGAAAATACAGTTCGCGGCCATCGGCGGACAATGTAGCGCCTCCTTCTGTTTTCCCCGAGGTCAGGTTTGCGCCGAGAACGGCGCGTTCGCCGAATGGTTGATTTCTGGTTGTCCGCGTCGCCATCCAGATCACGTGGTCGTAAGGGTATGCTGATAGCCGCGATCCAAAAATCAGGGTGAGGCCATCTGCTGTAATCCTACCATCGCTCTCTGTGGAATCGGTGTTTATTGTGGGCCCCAGATTGGTCGGTTTGCCCCAAGGCTCTGAGAGGCTCGCGCGGCGGGACATCCAGATGTCTGCTTCTCCGACTCCGCCCGATCGAGAAGATGGGAAAAACAACGTCAAGCCATCCGGCGCCAGGGAACCCACGTAGTCGCCTTTGTCACTGTTGACGGTCTTCCCGATATTCGTGGGCTCACCCCACGGATCGCCCACACTGCTTCGCTTGGCAACCCAGATGTCAGCTTCACCAATGCCGCCAGGTCGATTGGAGGAGAAGTACAGTGTCGTGGCGTCAGAAGAGAGAGGTCCAGCGTGATCATCATACGCACTATTGATGGCTGGCCCTAGGTTGACTGGTTGTTCCCAAAGCGATTTTGTGCTTGCTCGTGTCGACATCCACACATCCATGGCACCAAAGCCACCGGGGGCGCGTTGAAGTAAACAGCAGAGTCAAGCCATCAGGAGAAAGGATCGGTCGTGCGTCTGAATCCTTGCTGTTGACCGTGGGCCCCAAGTTAACGGGATCGGACCAAGTCCAGCGGTCTGAATTCAGAATCTGTGTGGGCGATGCGGGAGCGGTGAGGAACTGACCAAGGGGATCTTTAGCCTTGCCCGAAGGCACACCATGCGCTGTTGCACCATCGCCGGTACCACGTGGGGCTTCTCTTTCAGACAGACTCCCAATCCCGATGAGGCCAAGCACAATAACCGCAGACAGCACGCAGAACGCGAGCCACCACCTCCGATTCTGCGACGATAGCGCAGATGCCGCTGCGGGTTGTGGTTCTTTCTCAGTTCGGATGGCGGGCGCTACCGACCTTGAGCATTCCCGTACTGCTTGCACGAATTCCGTACAGGAACTCCAACGGTCGTCAGGAGATTTCGCCAAGGCTCTGGCCACGGCGTCGCGTTCTTCGGGGGGCAACATCGAAAGGTCGGGAGGCTTGCTGCGATGCCCGTCGATGACAGCGACCTGACGGCCCTCGAAGGGCAGCCTTCCTCCGCGCAGCTGGCAGTAAGACACAGCCAACGAGTACTGGTCTGATCGGCTGGACGTCGAGCCGTCAAGGCATTCAGGTGCGGCGTAGGCGAGCGTAAGGCTGCCAGTATGTCCCGTGAGGTCATGGTGCAGAGCACGGGCCAGGCCAAAGTCCGCCACTTTGACACCGCCGCCTGAAAGCAACAGGTTCTGCGGTTTAATGTCCCGATGCTGAATGCCCAAACGCCCCGGCTGCAAGGGAGCATTTAGATGGTCAATACCTTTTGCTGCCTCTGTGAAGTATTCGAGCAGTTCACCGCGAGGGATTCCTGAACAGCCTTCCTTGACTGCCTCTTGGAAACGGTCCCACAGGGTCCGGTTGGCGAGTTCGGTTGCGATAATCAGAAACTGATCTACCTCCCAGGCGCCAAAAACCGATAGCAGATTTGGATGACGGATCTCCTTGATCACAGACAAGGCTCGTTTCTCGATCAGGCCCTGCCGTCCCTCCAAGCGAACGAATTTCAATGCGACATGGAATCCGCCAGGTGCGCTCGCCTTCCAGACTTCGCCGAATCCACCGCTACCCAGCCTCTCCACAAGCGTATAACCGGAAACTGGCTCAACACCCGGCTTCAAATCCGCGATGGTTAACTGACCGTTGGTCTCCGCCTCGGGAACCGATCTGGCTGAGGTGTCGGTCGTGCCGCCATTAGCGCGACCGATCGCATGAAGCTGCTCGTCAAAGGCGGCAAGGGCGAGGACCTCGCGGCGGAATTGCTCGACGAGGTGGGTTGGGGCTTGCGCGTAACGAATCCGAATGAACAAATCGAGGTCAGTGGATGGATCGCTCGCAAGCTGCTCGTCCCACTCCTCCAGCATGCGATCCAGGTCGAATGACTCGGCCATCGGTCGACGTTCCTCGATGCGTGCTTCCCCTGATGCCTATCGACATTGTATAGCGGGGATTTCCTGCCCCGACGCCCCTTTCGAGAAAAAAATCGCCCATTCCATCCTTTCCTTGGCCGGTTTTCAGCTCGGCTCTCGCTTTCTGTCATGCCACAAGGCAAACGGCAGTCGGGCTCATGCGGCCGAGTCACCTGCCCCAATCACAATTGGCCGCGCAAAGGAGACGAGACGATGTCCAAAAGGTCCAAGAGCAAGGCTACCAAGAATGTGGTCCTCAATATGATCGTGGAGTGGGAGCATTTCTGCTCCGTTGATCTGCCGGTGGATGTCACCGATGAGGAGCTGAGGGAGATCGCGAGCCTGATTGTTCACTATCACGGCCCGCTCGACAGCAATGAAGGCCCTACTCTGCAGCACTGCTGGCTGGATGAGGAAGTCGATGTGCCACCGCCCGAGTTCGTGGCGAAGAGAAGCAGGAGGAAGATCACGGTTGCGGAAGTGGAGGGAGCCAAGGAAGGAATGAACCCTGTTGACGCGGCGTGATCTCTGTATGGACCAGGGCCAGATCCAGGTCCTAATCGCACCGGTGTTCGTGAATTCAAACACCGGTGCCTTCAACCAGGGGACAAGAGACAGCCTCATCGCTGACTGGAGGTACTCAGTAAAGTCGGACGCATGCGAGTGATATCCAGATGCCTACCTCGAAAACGTGCCATGCCAACTGGCGATGGCCAACAGATAATCAAGCGCCAATGGGCCATTTGTGTGGGCTGCGTCGATGAAGGAGTCGATGCCATGCCTAATCCGTTCCACACCCCGTTTCGCACCCTGTTTCGCACCCTCTTCCACACCCCGTTTCGCAGTCCGTTTTCCAACGCGTTTCGCTGGGTGTTTTGGCAGGCGGTTCTGGGGCCTTTTCAACCAGCGATTTGGCTGTGCTTGATGCAGCAGGTCTTAGGCCCCGCTTCGCCATGTGCGGCCTTTCTGAAGCGTCGGTTTGGCCTGGGTTCGGCCCTGCTTGCAGCCCCGATTTCGGCGTGAGAAACGGCCGCGCACAACTGCGTGAAGACTGGTGCGTTAGCCCGACAGAGCCCTTAATTACCCCGCCCGGCTGGTCGCCTCGCACCTGAGAAAAGACCCACAATGCACGGGCCAGTAAGGCCTGGGGCAGGTGGGGTAAAACGGCCTCATTCTAGGTTAACACCATCGTGATCATGGCCTGATCCCGTCGTCGTGGGGGGGCCGGGAGTCAATATGATCGCACCAGTGTGAACGCGGGCCATGACCTCAGTTGATCGAAACCTTCACCAAATGCGAGTAGTGAAGGCCCTCTGATGCGCTCACAGAGGATTGCATCGCGCCCGTTGCTTCCCAACGCTTTGGACTTCGTCAATTCTCGGAGCGAGCCCAGGCGCCGGGCGGGCCACCGAGTTCCATGAGACGGTCGCGTCGCTTCTGCCACGTTTCGGCATCGAGGGCTTGCAGTTCGCCCTTCTCATCCATTTCTGTTCCGGTGGATACTTGACACCACGGCTTGATCCGCTCAGGATCGCCGTCCGCGAACGTGGGTGCATCCCAAAACGCCACGTGAGTCGGTGTTCAGCGTGCGGCCACCGATATCAGCCCTCTTTCTATTCCTCGCCCTCCTCCAACTCCTATTCGAGCCTCTCCCTCTTTAGCGATAATCCGCGCCGCTTTGATTCAGGGCCAGCTCAACCCGTCCCAACCTGCGCTCTAGATCTTCGTGCTCACCGCACAGCATGAATCACCTTTGAAATCGACCAGTTAATCAGCGCGACGGTCACTATGAGCCCAAGAACTGTGATAATGAAAATCACGAAGTGCCGCGTTTGAAGGCGACGAACCGGCGCAAATGCCTCGCGGGTATCCACTTTGACGACCACACCCCATCTGACTTCGGGTACGTATCGCCATACCGCAAACACCTCCACGTCTCGATAATCATGGAATACCCCCGAGCCTCTTTCTCCCTGCACGGCTTTCTGTATTGGCAATGCTTGTTGAGATCCGAGTCGAACGTGTCGCTGAAATGCCGCCTCTGGATCATTCCGGAGCGGACTGATGAATTTCAGTTCGTCATCTTCTCTCGAAGCGATCACTGTTTCCCCTGTGCGGCCCAAGTCCGTGTAGTCGCCGGTCAGCGTGTGGATTTCCTCCATGTCCACCTTCACTGCCACCACCCCGATCACGCGTCCCAGCTCGAAGACGGGGGCGGCGATAAACGCGACCGGCTCGTCAGAGGGGGCGTAATGTCTGAAATCTGACATCTCGGCGATGTGAGACATAGCCGTCTTCTGGAACGACTTGGCCAATTCCGTATCTCGATACGGTCCGCTGCTCAAATTCTCTGCGAAGTCGTCCTGCCTCTTAACCGTGAAGACGACATCACCCGAAAGAGAAATCAGAAACAGATCGTAGGGTCGGTTTTCCTCTTGGTAGGCCGCCAGGTACGGCCTGAGTTCCGCATCGCAATCAAGGTAGCCCTGGGACTCCACCCCGCCTGCTTCAAACGCCGCAGTGAACTTGCTGACGGCTTCGATGATCACTGGGCTACGAGCCAAAGTGGCAACGTTCCGTTTTCGCTCGCGAACGTACGTCCGAATCTCGCGTACTTTGGTATCAGCCACGGCGGTCAGACTCTCTGTGGCTTCTTCTCGCATGGCGGAAGAACTGCGTCGTGCACTGCTGTAGGCGAATAGGACGAAGAACACAACGCAAGAAAGGGAGATTGCGATCAGGCCAGCGGCTGCGGGCCTCCGTTTACACCAGAGCCGCGTTTTCTCAAACCGGCTAACTGGCTTTGCTTTGATCGGCTCATTGTTGATCACACGCCGAAGATCGTCGGCCAATTCTTCGGCGGACACATACCGTTGATGACGTTCCTTTTCCAGACACTTCAAACAGACGGTCTCCAAGTCGCGCGGCACTGTGGCATTTAGCTGCCGGGGCGACACTGGCTCCTGCGTTTTCACCTGGTTTAACGTGTCGCTGGTGTTCGCCGACTGAAACGGTGGCCGTCCAGTGAGCAATGCGTAGAGCACCGCACCCAGCGAATAGACATCCGTAGTGGGACGAATTTCCTCCAGGTTGCCGGATGCCTGTTCCGGGGACATGTAGCTTGGCGTGCCTACGATCTGGCCGGTCCTGGTGAGATCACTATCGTCCTCGACTCGTTTGGCCAGACCGAAGTCTGCTATGTGGGGCTTGCCGTCTATATCCATCAACACGTTGCCCGGTTTGAGATCGCGATGGATCACACCATGTTTGTGCGCATACGCGACAGCACGAGTAACTTGCTCAATGAGTTGCGCCGCCTCCCGTGGCGGCAAAGGACCCTCTGCCACCTTCCGTGCCAGGCTTTCGCCCTCGACAAAACCCATCGAAAAGTAGTGCTGCCCTTCGTGTAGACCGACCTCGAAAATGGGCACGATGCCGGGATGAGCCAGGTTGGCTGCCGCCTCGGCCTCTGTATGAAACCGTTTCACGTCGTCATCGCTGGCCAATTGCCCGGCCAGGATCATCTTCAGCGCGACAATGCGATTCAAGCTGACTTGCCTCGCCTTGTAGACAATACCCATCCCGCCACGAGCGATCTCCTCCAACAGTTCGTAATCGCCGAAGTAGCGGACCACATCCAGTGGGGGCGATGAAGCCTCGGACGGTTTGTCGGAATCTAGAGTCTCCTCGGGCGATGCAGCGATCCGTTCGACTCGGTCCGCCGTCGCGAAGTAGTCACGAAGCTCATCCGCAAACTCCGCGTGCTCGGCAATAAACTGAGCCTGGTCGACTTCCTCGCCTTTGTCGATCCGCCGCAGGTACTCGACCAGGACCGGGTCGAATTGAGGATTGTCTGTTTGATCATCGGCACTGGGCATGGCAGCTATAACTCCACTCCAAGGCGATTCCTTAGCGTCTGTAATCCGCGTTTCAAAAGCCCCGCAACGGCCATCTCCGACCGGCCGAGATGGCCAGCAATCTGTTCGAGCGGCCAACCCTTCAAGTGCCGTAATCGAACTGCTTCACCCTGGTCATCGGGCAGGTCGTTCAACAACAATCCCATCTGTTCTCGATCTTCGCCACGCCGAGCCCGCTGGCTCGGTGATGACTGATCCGCTGCGATCTGTTGTCTAAGCGAACGCCCCGTTCCAGCCGTGTCTGAAAGCGAGCGTTCCCTCTTGATTGATCGTTTGCCTGCATGTACATGCCGGATCGTGTTGGCGACATTGTTTCGCAGGATCTGCTTGAGCCAAGCGACCAGTTCTGCTTCTTCCGTACCTCGAAACGTATCGAAGTCACGATGAAACTCCAGGCAACTCTGCTGCACGACGTCTGATGGATCGACACGCGGCTGGACATCGGAATCGAGCTGTTTGTACGCCAGACTGCACAAGTAGCCTCGATACCGGCCAATCAACTCTCCCAGAGCAGCTTCATCACCATCGCGTGCCCGCGCGATCAAATCCAACGTTTCGCGAGACGACATGGCTGCTGTCCTCGTAAGGCATGTGTCAGACGAAAAAGGGGCGCAGAATCTTCGAGAATTACACAGATTCCATCTGCGTCGAAAGCCAGCGAAACATATTCCCCAATGTAGCGGTGTCAACGGGCAGATTCCACAAGAATCGCCGATTTACGTAACTCACCTCGCTTCAACCGCTTCCGTGAACGGGGCGACCAGAAACTTCGTGATTCTCTCAAAACGCGCGCCCTGAAACGACAGCCACCGTGCCTTGCGTGTAATGAGGCCCTTGCGAGTTCTTTCGTTGGTGACGGTATGCGGCGCTAGGCGATGGGATATTGATTTGCCTCCGCCTTTTGGCGCGGGATGAGTAAGCCGTCGGCGCGCGGGAAACCATCCACGCTCAGCGAATGTTTCCGAATCTCTCTGATCAGGAGACCAAGGCATGCAAGCGTCAGTCAACTTTCTCGTAGGCGGTTGCGTCAATACGGTGATTCTGCCCCAGTCCAATGTACCCCGCCT
>CAZURK010000135.1:0-39034 GCA_964623055.1 uncultured Pirellulaceae bacterium | reverse complement strand
TGTTCCAGTCCCGAAGGGACGACCCTAAGCCAGCCCAGGGTGGAGCGACGTGAGGTAAACGAACGTCGCGCAACCCTGGGTGGAGAGGGCAAATGCGTCAAAACCCTGAAAGGGTGACCCTATTTGCGAATGGGCCCGGCGGTTAGGGCCGCCCCGCTTGGGGCTTTCGGTTTCATCTAACTCGTGTCCCAGGGTTGCGCGACGACCGCCAGAACGCTCGTCGCTCCACCCCGGGCTGACATAGGAACGTGCCCTTGGCACTGACGAACCTGACACAGACACATCGCGGTCCCTCCATGAAAATCGCAATCCGCCTGGAGAACTTGCGAAAAGATTACGAATTGGGCGGAGAGACGGTCCGCGCCCTGAGAGGCATCAGCCTGGACGTGCCGGAAGGCGATTACGTGGCGATCATGGGGCCATCTGGTTCGGGCAAAAGTACCCTGCTGAATGTGCTGGGCTGCCTCGATCGGCCTACATCCGGCCATTTCGTATTAGGCGACGAGGACGTCAGCCAGCTGAACGACGACCGCTTGGCGGCGATTCGCGCCTCGCACGTGGGTTTCGTCTTTCAATCGTACAATCTCATTCCACAGTTGAACGTCTCGGAGAACATCGAAGCTCCGCTTTACTATGGTCGGCACATGACGACCCAAGACCGCATGCGGTGCCGTGAGTTCGCCGAGCAAGTGGGCCTCGGCGATCGTCTAAAGCACCGACCGCTTCAGCTTTCCGGCGGCCAACAGCAGCGCGCCGCCATCGCCCGCAGCCTGGCCAACAACCCGCGTTTCATTTTGGCTGACGAACCGACTGGGAACCTGGACTCGGTCACGACCCAAGAGATCCTTGACCTGCTGGACCGGCTGAACGCGGCCGGCAAGACCATCATCATGGTCACTCACGAGGAACCAGTGGCGGAACGCGCTCGCCGGATTGTCCGCCTGATGGACGGCACGATTCAGTCGGACACACGCCATCGCCCCGTGGAAAATGAACGGGAAGAAGGCGTTGATCCAGCCACTAGCTTGCGCGCTGGAGTCGAAGGCTTGGCGCTCACCGGAGTGTTGCGCCTGCTTCTTCGCACGCTTCGATTGGGAATAAAGAGTCTGTGGCTTCATCCTCTCCGTTCCCTGTTGACGGTATTGGGTATCTTCATCGGCGTGGCGAGCGTCATCTGGTTGCTGGCTATCGGCGAAGGGATCAGCGCAAAGGCCCAAGAGCAAATTGCCGAACTCGGGGCGCGGAACATCCTGCTTACATCACGCCGCCCACCGATAGATCCAGATGTCCGACGATCGGTCCCCTATGGCGTCACGCGGACAGACTGCCAGCGTCTGAAGCGGACGGTCCCTAGCATCCAGCGGATCGCGCCCATCCGGGAATTGGTCCGGCGCGAATTCCGCTGCCGCGATCGAGTGATGCTGGGCCGACTCGTGGGATGCACGCCCGCATATGAAAAGCTTTATAGACTCGATATGGACCGTGGCCATTTTCTGGCGGATCCCGAATTGGACCAGGCGAAAAAGGTCTGTGTTCTAGCAGACGGTACGGCCAAGAAGCTCTTTCCGTTGGACGACCCGATTGGCAAGTCGATCCACATCGACGCGGACTACTACCGCGTGATCGGAGTCACGAAAGGCCGAGTACCATCGACGCGAATTCAAGGTTCGGTGGCAAGCCAGGATTTTTCCCAAGACGTCTACGTTCCGATCACCACCGTTTGGGCCCGCATCGGCGATTTCTATTCCAGAACCGAAGACGGAGTGCCGCTGACGACCCGCGCGACAATCCAGGTGCGAGAGCAATCGCAGGTTCTGGCGACGGCAGAAGTTGTCCGCAGGTGTATGGACGATTGGCACGAGTCGGAGGATTATCTAATTGTCGTTCCGCTGGAACTGTTGGAACGGGCGCGCAGCACGCGTTTGATGTTCATCGTCTTGCTGGGCCTGATCGCCGCGATTTCGTTGGTAGTCGGCGGAATCGGCATTATGAACATCATGCTGGCGACGGTCACCGAGCGAACTCGCGAAATCGGAATCCGCCGCGCCATGGGCGCTCGCCGCAGCGACATCAGTCGGCAGTTCCTGGTGGAAACCGTAGTCCTGTCCATCGTGGGCGGCGCCACGGGAATTCTAGGAGGGCTGAGTTGCCGCCCGTTGTTCGAAGGTGTACGTTCGCTGCTCGAGTCGGCCTTTCCGGAGATGATGGAAACAATGCCCGCGGCGCTTCAGGACGTTACGCCAATCATCGTCCCCTGGTCCATGCCACTGGCACTGGGAATCTCGATGGCCGTTGGCGTCATGTTCGGTCTCTATCCAGCAACCCGCGCCGCAGCCATGGATCCCATCGAGGCCCTGCGACACGTCGGATAGGATCACGCTGCATTCGAGTCTGTCAGTAAGATGGCTTTCCAAAGCCGTCCAATCCCCTCGGCCTCGGAAGGCCAACGTACAAAACCGAATGAACGGGGTTCTAGTTTCACTGTCGAAAGTGATCTACGCGTTCACGGATTTGCTCTTCCGTTCCAGGTTCTCTAGATCCTTGTAGCGGGTGTGCCAAGCGCGCCTCAGTTCCTCAATTCGCGAAGGAGGGTAAAGTGCGTTCTCGAAATACTCCAGTGTGTCGACAAGATACGTCAGCAAGAACTGCCGGTCGGAGCCGTACAGAACCTTGGCTGAGAGGTCATGGGCGACAGAGATCACGGCACGATATGCTGAATCAAGGTCCGGAAAACACAAGGCCATGTCGGGCAAACGTCCTTTTACCTTCTTGACAGCCGTGACTCGCCACGCCACTGACTTGACCCTCCTAAATCACGTATGGTTCGCGCGATCTGCCAACTCTGATTCCTTGCTCCGCAGCCACATTCGAAAGAGTCACGTGTGCTAACAGGTATGCTACCTGGCGTTCGAAGTTCGAGTCGGTGCCGTGGGGAATTCGGCCGCGTTCCCCCCGCAGAAAAACCTCCAGAAGCACGACAGCTTCCGGCGTACCTCGCGCGGAGCCTCCTCGAAATGCTTCTTTTGGTCGCTGTGTGGAAATACACAATGCGCATTGATGTCGTGAGCGGAATGGGAGTGGCCGTGCCAAAGCTCTCATATTCCTGCCCCAGAATACTGCAGCCTTATGCCCGTTTCCAAAGAATGAGGCGGGAATATTCTAGGGCAGGAATACTTAGCGAAAAATCCAGCCTCGCCCTCCCGCCTCTTGACTGACGGGGGCTCACAGCCCAAACCTTGGCCACTGTCGTCGGTGGGCACGAAGGGAGTGTTTGCGGCTGCTACGCAAACGGTGTTACACGAACGACCGATAGCCGCCCAAGAGACCTTGACCATTGCGACAGCTCCCGTCATGGTGTACGCTCGGAGGTGGCCGAATCGATGGGCCGCATAACGACATATCAGAATCACGTGCAGCCGGCGCGTTGACCCTAGGAGAGCAACAGTGGACCAGCACCATCGGTTTCTTGGTGAACATCGTGATGTCACTCGACGCTACTTCATGAAGCTCGGCGCGGCGGGCGTTGCCGGGATGGGGCTTGCACCGCTGTGGGCTGGTGGTGCCGAAAGCGATCCACTGCTGACCGAGGCCATCGCCCAGCTCGAATACCTTACACCCGAGGCCAAGTTTGCCGGCGGCGGACGCGGCAATCCGCCGCCGTACAAATTGACGCCGGAAGAACGTCGCGAGGCCGGCTTGGACCGCGAGACCTGGCAGCTTGAAGTCATTGCCGATCCGACGAGCGACGTGCAGATCGAGAACCCGCTCTCCAAAGAACTCGGTACCGCGCTCGATTGGACAGCTTTTATGGCTTTGGCCGAAAAGCATGCCGTGCGCTATATGAAGGCGATGACCTGTTTGAACGTGGACAAAGTGTTCGGCATGGGCCTGTGGGAAGGTGTGCCGCTCCGCGAGGTAATCTGGATGACGCGGCCCAAAGCGAACTTGCGCCGCGTCTGGTACCACGGCTATCACAGCGACCCTGCAAAGCCGGGCCCTGGCTTCCTGAGTTCGCTGTCGATCAACCGAGTGCTGGAAGACCCGCCGGGCGAGCAGCCCGTGGTCCTGGCCTACAAGATGAATGGCGATTGGCTGGCACCCAAACGTGGCGGGCCGGTGCGGCTGGTGCTTCCCGACGGTTACGGCTTCAAGTCGATTAAGTGGCTCCAGCGCGTGGTGCTTACCAACGACCCGAATCCCAACGACACCTACGCCGGTCGTAACAACGACGTGGACACCACGATGAAGACTTTCGCCCGATTCATAAACGCACCGAAGAAGCTGAAGGCGGGCCAGCAAGCGGCTCTCACGGGCGTGGCCCAGGTGGGTATGTCGGGCCTGAGCAAGGTTCAATACTGCCTGCAGCCGGCATCGCAGTCCGATTCGCCGAACGACCCATATCTGACTCAAGCCGACTGGAAAGATGCCGAAATCCTGCCGCCTCCGGAGCATTGGGGCGGCGGTTTGCCCGACGGCCGATTGCCGTCTGTCCCGCGCCAATTCGACGATCAGGGACGACCACTGACTTGGCCGATGCGCTACGCCATCGCGCACTGGGCGGCTCTGTTAACGGTGCCCGCTGCGGGACAGTACGAGTTGTGCTGCCGTACGATCGACGCCAATGGCATCGCGCAGCCCTTGCCGCGCCCGCTGCCAAAATCCGGCCGCAACGAAATCCAGCGCGTTCGCGTGAGTATCGAGGGATGACCGCCCGAGCTACTTCCTCAACACCTGAAGAAAGATGATGTTCTGATTTTCTTCAGTGAATATCGTGATTTCCCGAATCTCTTCCTCGGGAATCTCTATGGTCAGGTCGACCATGTCCTGCCGTGTGCGATAGATGAGAAACCAGTCCATGAAAACTTCCATGTAGCCCACATCTCGAACATCGGGAAGGAAGTTCGCCACGACCAACTGGCCGCCTGGTCGCAGCATTTCGAACATGTTCGTCACTACTCGACGCCCGATCGGCTGTTGCAGGTAGTCGAAAAGACCGGTTGTATAGACGAGGTCGAACTTCCCGAGATCCAATCGGTTGGTCAAAAGCCCACGGATTCGGGCGTGGACGGTCTCGACGCCGTAGGAGGAATAGCATTCCTCAATTTTCTGCAGGCTGTCGGCATCCGCATCCAGAGCGACAAGACGACCGATCTTTCGGCGTTTTACGGCAGCAGACAGACTGGCTTCTCGCAAATGGCCGGCCGCGATGGACAAGATGTGAGGCATGTCGGATTCTTCTGCAAGCCGATCGATCAAGTCGGCCACGAAACCTCGACGAGCACGCACCCCTGCCGGCGCAGGAGACGCCGTTGTGTAGTCGAATATGCGACGCCCAATCGAAGATGCCTGCGGGGCCGGCCACTGTTCTTCGCGCCCGTAGATGAAATCCAGCAGTTCCGCGTCTCCAGCGTAGCCTCTCGGCTTGTCGTACGCGCGGCGAGTGAACGGGTCAGTATGAATGATTTGCCTGAGCGGGTGCTCGCGGCATGTGCTTACCAAGCTGTCCCATTGTTCCGGCTCCGCCTCCAGTTTGTGGTGGCGGAGTGAGTCAATCAACTTGTCCAGCGAACGGTTGACGACCTCCTGGTTGACGTCCCGGGTGAACCTCTCATAGATGTCGTCCAACAGGCGAGGGAATACGTCCTCGCTGGATTGTGTCATCCGATGCGCGTTCGTTGTGTGATCGTGATCACGCCCCGGATGCCGTTGCGACGATGGTGTTGCGTGCACTAATAACACCCTCTCTGTCAGTCATTGCACCTACACTCTTAGTGGCACATGCAAACAAGGTAAGTGCGATACTGCTAAAAGACTGGCTCTGATGCCTCAGTCCTTTTCATGCCGATGTGGCAACAAACGGTGAACGATTGGTGTGACTGTTCCTTGGTTTCCGTTCCTATCTAATCGGACTTCAGACGCGGAACTGGACTGAAGAAAACGTGTCTTAGCGAGCGAATTCGCGAGAATTCTGCCAGTCTATGCCCGGAACCAGAGGTCTTAGTGGGCGAGGCGTAGCGCCCAAAGAGGGCGAATTACTCGCGCTACGCGGCGACGCTAACGAAGACGCGTGTTAACGTCTGAGTGACTTGCCACCGGTTCTTGGCCGACTCTCGCAATCAGGACGCCGCGAGACCATCTTGTTTCGGTAACTTGCTGAGTAGAAGTCGCACGCCAAACGAGTGGCGAGCAGTGCCATGTCCTGACAACACGCGGTAGGCGCAGCCGATACGATCCGCCAAGCCGAGACGTCGAATCCCGCCGCGGCGACAACACGAACGCACGGGCCTTGGCCTGCGAATTGGCCGCTCGTTCTTACCGACGGTCGTCCCGCCCAGGCAAGCCGGGCTGCTGATTGGGTGTGTCGTTGACTGGCGTTGGTCTGCAGTCTGACAACGGGCAACTCGCTGGTTCCAGAAGGTACACATCGCCAGCTCGCGTCTCGAACTCGACCGCGGAAGCACTGCTTCGGAGCACGAGCCTGCCGGCATTGCGGACGACGCAGTCTTCGTTCCAAGGGTTCTTGATTCTGCACTTCTTGCCCAGCAGGCTTTGCACCTCGACCAATCGTGCACGGCCAACGACGAAATCGGCTGCCACAAGGAATCCCCCTTCGGCGCGCAATCGAAAGTTCCCTGACCAACTCTTGGAAACGGCAGGCAGCACGCGGATCAGACCGTTGTGGCTTTGCAGGAGCGATTCGTTCACGCCGAAGGCGCTCAGGCCGGCACCGTCCATGTAAGGGACCACCGAGAGGCCGTCAGGAAACACACTGGAATTGCTGCTGTCCCAACCGCCGTAGCGGAAGCGGTTGTAGCGCACGGCGTGCTCGCGCAACAGTTTGCAGGCTTCCTCGCCAAGTCCTAGCCGGGCGGCCCAAATTGCGTCCAAGGACCAACTGTTGGTGATTCCAAAGATCCGGCGATCAAAGGTATTGCGAGCCAACTGAAAATCCGGCGAGTCGATCCCGCTGAGTTCGAAGGGAAAGACACGGTACAGCGCGGGGATCTCGAAATTCCTCGACGCTGGGATTTCACCTTTGGCAGCCGCCGGAGCGTAGGTTTTCGCGTTGGGGTCGATCTTGCCGTCGCGTGCCCAATGCCCAAGAGCAGGTTTCGGCAATGCCATCAGGATTTCCTTGCACTTCGTCCGCAACTCGTCGTCCTGACCGTATTGCTTTGACAGCCGGATGAACTCAGGAAATATGGCTTGGATGCCGGCCAGCGTGTCGGCCGGATCGCGCACCATCCACCATGTCTCCAGGGCGTTGGCAGGGTCGAGGTGCCAGCGGCCGTCTGCCTCCTTGCGAAGCAAGCCTGAAACAAACCGGCAAACGTCGCGAATGATTGGATAGGCGTCATCGCGAAGGAAACACTCGTCGCCACTGTAGCGATAGTAGACGAGGTAGTGCTGACAGATCTCCAGCCCCGCAGTGAACAGGAATCCGACATATCCGTTGTATCGGTCGAACTTGCCATACACGGCGGCCTTGGGGTTCCAGGGCAGGAAGTGCCCCGCGCGCGCCTCGCCCGTGTCTTTGAGCACAAAGTCCTCGGCATGCCCCCAAGGCAAAACGGTCTCGGGGATCCACAACCCGTCTACGCCCCACATCCGCTTTGTCTGCTCCAGCAGGTACGGCTTCATTTGGGAATAGTGCCGAGTCAGCCCACGTGCCATGTCCAGCCGATTGGCGGCGTAGAGCGGAAGGTACGTGAAGCGGATCTCCTGTACCCATTCCGACAAACCCCACGTCCGCTCGTCGCCGCGCATCAGCCCCGCCCCGCCGTCCCACTTGCATGGCACAGGACCGCGATTGACGCAAGCAAGCGTATAAAGGTGTACGTAGTAGGCCGCACACAGCCGGTTGGCCATCTTGTCGGGACTCTGGATTCGCAGCAGCGACTTGCTCCAGTAGTCGCGCCACCATTCTTGCTGCTTGGCCTTAAGCGACGCCAGCGGGACGGCCAGCGCAGCGCCGACTTCACGTTGGGCAGCCGCCAGCGTCTCCCCGTCAGTGGTTACCGCCGCACCAATCACGAGGTAGTAATGCGGCTGCCGCTGCTGAGGCAAGGTCACGGTGGCAGTTTTCTCATCGGAAGAGCAGTTCTTCGGCGTGATGTTGCCGACTCCCAATACAACGGCCGTGCCTCGGCCCAGCAAAGGATCGTTATCCGCATCGAAGTAATCCTCCATCCCCGTGTTGACCAGATGAGACCGCGCCGGTCGCGTGTGAATCTCAATGGCATGAACCGTTGCGTTCGACACGCCCAACTTCATCGAGGGCCGCCATTCAGAAAGCATGATCGACGTTGGGTCAAATATGCCGTTCGGATCGGTGACTTCTACCACCAAGATCTTGCGTTTGGGGTGCCCCCAGATCTCGATCTGCGTTCCGTCCGCCTCGCTGCCGAACTGAAGGACAATACGGCCATGGTACAGATCCAATCGCTGCCGAAACCGCCTGGTTGCCGCGGCCCGCGCACGCTCGCCGAACTCGATGCGGATATGTCCTGGACTGACGTTGTTGAAGAACCGCGAACCGGGCAACGTGTCCGGCGGAGCCTGAAAGCCCCAGGCGTCCGACTTCGTCAAGTGCAGATCCAGTCCCGTGCCGTCCGAGCGGACCATCGCCGATAGATCGCCGCCACCGACCGGCATCGCCTCCCAGGGCTCGACAGACGGCGTCACGTACAACACGTCGTTTCGTGAGACAACCATGTCGGCGTCAAACAGCCAACGGCCGGTCTGCCTGTCATAGGGAACAGCCCGGACCGAAGAGACAAACGCTACGCTCCAGGACACGACGGCCAACCACGCTCGAAATCTGAGAGTCATATCCCAACTCCAGTAAGGTCCACTTCGCTCGAACTTGACGCTCTACACAAGAATTGAAACGCAATGCGGCATCTGCTACAACCGAGGCTGAGTCGTTTCTTGCCTCGGTCCGCGAAACCCAAAAAATCAACGGTGTTCGGCAATGGGCAGACGAGCGATAAGGCCTGTCGCAGTAACGTGTCTCTTGCTCCTATTGGCACTGAGTACGCGGAGCCCAGCGGGCGACGACGGTGCCCAACTGCGTGACAGCGTCGTCTTTCCCGATGATGAATGGGGCAGAATTAGCCCCGAACAGGCTGGTCTGGATGTGGCGAAGTTCAACGATCTGCTGAACCGATCGAAGGCGCACGCGGATGGCTGGGGTGGGACGCAGCCAAAGGATAACGAATGGGGCGCCGTTCTGACGCGAGGTGGCTACCTCGTGCACACTTGGGGCGATCCGAAATACAGAACCCAATCGGCTTCGCTCGGAAAATGTCTCACGCGAGCTTTGTTCGGATTGAGTGTCGAAGCCGGCGTTATCAAACCGGACGAGCCCATGTGCAAGACCTGGGCCGGTCAGGACGAACTGTCTCACCCCCACAAGTATCTCGACAACGAAGGGCATCGTACGCTCACTTGGCGGCACTTGCTGGAGCATCAAGGCGGCTTCGTACTGGAAAGCGGCCACCACTGGCGCACGAAAACGGTCTTTCATGCGCGGATCCCCGACGGAGTCGAATGGACAGGCGATCCGATGTTCGACAACTTCTCTCATATCACGCCAGGGACCGTAACGCGGTATAGCAGCGGCGGGTACGTGCGGCTTGGGCAAGCGTTAACCGCAGCCTGGAAACGGGACCTGAAAGACGTTTTGGACGAACGCTTGTTTCGTCATATCGGCATCCCGGCCGATCGTTGGGATTGGCTGCCGTGCCAAGTCGTCAACGAGACAAAGAACTTCTATCCTGACATCCCGCACTATGGCGAATACGTCGATCCGCCCTACAAGATTGGCGGTCACGTCGTGCGTGGCGGCCCCGGCTGGGTGGTTATGAGCGCGGAAGACCTGGCTCGTTTCGGTTTGCTCATCGCCACCGGCGGCGTGTGGAATGGGAAACGCCTGATCGGCGAACAGTGGCTCCGTGGTCATTCCGGAGTGGGTATCCACGTGGTCGCCGGCGATCCGGAAACGATGGTCAGCATAGCGAAGATCAACACCAAAGACTTCCCGTTCGGACGCGGTGTTGGAACGCAGGGCGGATTCTCCTTTCCCAAGGAACTGATCGCGCAGAAAAAGGGGACAGGTCCAATTTGTGCGAAGCACCCTCCGGGCCGTTCCGGCAAATTGGACCTGTCCCCTTTTTCTGCGGTGAAGACGGAACACGCTCGCATCCCCATGCGTGACGGAATTACCCTTGGTGCGGCAATCTACCGGCCCGACGCGCCGGGCAAGTTCCCCGTGCTGATGTTGCTACGGTACTTCCGCGAAGGAGCCGATCACGGCGACTTCTTCGCCCGGCGAGGGTACGTTGTCGCGCTGGTCGATTCGCGTGGGCGAGGCGATTCGGAGGGGCAATGGAAATCGTACGTCAACGAACCGTGTGACGGGTATGACGCGCAGGAATGGTTGGGCCGCCAGACCTGGTCGAATGGCAAGATCGGCACGTTCGGCATCTCATACAACGCTTTCACTCAGTCGATGGCCGCGCCGCTCGGCAGCCCGCACTTGAGATGCCTGTTTCCCGAAGAGGGGCAGCAGACCAATTTCGGCCACCTCTACAACGACGGCGTGATGCAACTGAACGTTGTCTTTCAATTCGGCTTGTTCACACGTGGCAAGCTGCAGACCCAACGCATTCCCTCGATCACCGACCCGCATTATCTCCAACTGCCGCTGATCAGTGCCATCGACAAGTTCCCCGACGTGCAACACGTCAAGGACTGGTTCGAACATTCCTCGTACGACGAATACTGGAAATCGTACGGCATCAAGGAGAAATACTCGAAGATCACGGTTCCTGCATACTTCACGACCGGCTGGTACGACAACCTGTGCCATGAAAGCTGGAGGAATTTCTGTGGGTTTCGCGAGCAAGGCGGGTCCGAGACGGCGCGTACGGGAACCAAGATCCTGGTCGGCCCGTGGAAACACGGTGGTTCCAGAAGTTATCCCGGGCTGATGGATTTGAAGCTCCGTTGGTACGACTACTGGTTGAAAGGCATCGAAAACGGGATCGACAAGGAGCCGCCGATCAAGATCTTCGTTATGGGCGCTAATCAGTGGCGCGACGAACACGAATGGCCGCTGGAACGAACGCAGTTCACCAACTTCTACATAACCAGCAGTGGCAAAGCGAACTCCGTCGCAGGCGATGGGTGTCTGAGCAAGACGCCGCCCTCGAAAGACTCGTCGCCTGATGAATTCGTGTACGACCCAGAGAAGCCCGTCTACACCGCCGGCGGCCAGATCTCGACGCTTGTGCCTGGTCCGCGCGATCGGCAGGAAACTCAGCGTCGCGACGATATCCTTGTCTATACATCCGAGCCGCTGGACGAGGACCGGGAAGTGACCGGGCCGGTGAAGATGAAACTGTATGCCGCTTCCGACGCGGTAAACACCGATTTCACCGCAACACTGACCGACGTGCATCCCGATGGCAAGGCAATCCACATCTGCGAAGGCATCCGCGGCGTGACGTTTCGCGAGTCGTTAGAGAATCCCACTTTCATCACGCCTGGCCAGGTCTACGAGTACACGATCGACATGTGGGAAACGAGCATGGTGTTCAGGAAAGGGCATCGTATCCGGCTGGAGATCTCCAGCAGCAACTTCCCACGATACGCCAGGAGCCAGAATACCGATAAGCCGCTCGGCACCAGCGCGGAACTGAACAAGGCACGCCAAACCATCTTCCACAATGCCACGTATCCGTCACACCTTGTCCTACCGTTGATTCCAATCGAGAAGCCGAAGCCGATAGACCCGGCGGTCGACGGCGCGCTCACGCTGCCGGCTTCGAAGGCGACGGTTTCGGGACCGTCGCTCAAACTTGCCTCGAACAAACCGATCCTTGGATGGTGGTCCAGTGAGGAGGATCGGGCCGAATGGACAATTCGCGTCGAACAAGCCGGCCAGTACCGGGTTGAACTCGACTTCGCCTGCCATGACAATTCGGCCGGCAACCAGTTCGAGTTGGCGGTCGGCGACGCTAGACTAGTTGGACAAGTCCCTGGCACCGGCACGTGGTACGATCTGCGTCAGCAGGAGTTCGGGAAGATCGAACTGGCAGCGGGCGTTCACGAACTCGCCATGCGAGCCAAGGGAGAACTCAGGGGCGCTCTGCTGGATTTGCGCACAGTACGACTGATACCGGTCACGAACAAGTGAAGGAAGAAGCAATGACAAGAGCGAATTTCAAAACCTCCCTCTCCCTCTGGGAGAGGGCCGGGGAGAGGGCCTTTGACCCCATGCGCACGGCAGCCACTACAGCCCTTCTGATGCTATTGACTTCAACACTCGGTTTGTCGGCGGAGGCCGATAGCGATTCGGCTATCGCCGGCCACCGCACTCCCGACGAACTCAAACAAAGAGGCTTCCAACCCCTGTTCGATGGCAAATCTCTGGACGGCTGGAACGTCCAGCCTTGGCACGAGGGCCACTGGGTGGCTCGCGACGGCGTGATCGACTACGACGGCGGCGTCAAACGCAAGCGAGGGCAGGATCCGTCGCTGTGGACGAGCGGCGAGTTTGGCAACTTTGTATTGTATGTCGAATGGCGACTGCCGGCCGAACCGGAGATGAAGCCGCAACCGATTGTGCTGTACAACGGCGATTTCCTGCGGGACGAGAACGGCACCCGGATCACCCGCCCGCGACTGGACGCCGGCGACAGCGGGATTCTGATGCGCGGCATCTTGAAATGCCAAGCGAACATCTGGAGCCAGGAATTGGGCTCGGGCGAAATCAACGGTTACCGTACCGATCGCAATATGCCGCCGGAAGTGCGCCGAGCGTGCATTCCCATGCGGAACGCCGACCGCCCGTTCGGCGAATGGAATGCATTTGAGATTACGCTAATGGACGAGTGTATGACCGTAGTGGTTAACGGCCAGGAGGTCATCAGCGAAGCTCGTCTGCCGGACCTGCCGGCTAAAGGGCCGATCGGCCTCCAACATCACGGCGATCCTGTGCAGTTCCGAAATATCTGGACCAAGGAACTCGATTGAGTTCGTGGTACACAAGTAAGGAGCGAGAGATGTCCGAGCATATCGAAGTCGTGAAAAGGGCAATCGAGTTTAACAAGCCCGACTATCTTCCCATGGAGATAATCGACGTTCCCTGCATTTACAACGCCTACCACACACTCGATCCAGACGCGGTCGAATTCATTCCAGGAACGGAGAACTTCGACATCGTCTGGCCTTGCTGCTACTCCTGGCACCACACGGAAACCGGCAAAACGTCGGACGGAGAGATCCTGAAGGAGGACCAATTCGGTGTGAAGATCAAGACACCGTTGGACGACAAGTCGACTTATGTGCTTCTGGAGCATCCTCTCGCAGGGCGGGAGTCACTTGAGGGATACGAATTCCCGAACCCAGATGATCTGGACCCCGTTTTTCAGAAGCTCGGGAACATCATCCAAGAAAAATACCCGGACCGCTTCATCAGCGCGAAGATTGATGCCGGGATTTTCCTGACCAGCCAACTCCTCTTCGGCATGGAGGATTTCCTACTGCACATCGCCGCCAATCCGCAACTCGCGGTGGAAACGTACGAGCGCGTGGCCGACTACTACAAACAACTCGTGCTCAAATTCAAACAGGCCGGCGCGCACATGATCACCGTCTTCGAAGATGTCGGCGGGACGCATGGGCTGTTGATCAAGCCGGACGACTGGCGCAAATACTTCAGGCCCACGTTGGCGGATTTCTACAAGTTCGTCCACGATCAAGGAATGTATACCGGCATTCTGATCGACGGCAACTCCGGCCCAATTCTAGACGACTTGACAGAGATCGGGCTCGACGTCTTCTCCGTCGTGGATCACCAGGCAACGGGCAAGGAATTGCTGAAAAAGAAACTGAAAGGAAAGGTGTGCATCAACGCGTCGGTAGACATGCAGCACACTCTGCCCAGCGGAACGCCTGAAGAAATCGAAAGAGAGGCCGACGAATTGTACGAGGCACTCCATTCCCCCGACGGCGGCTTCATGTGCACCGTCGTCCGCTGGCACCGCCCGCAATACCCCGACGAGCAAGTCCTCGCTGCCGTTCAGGCTTTCAACAAGTACAGACCCTGATTGCCCGAAAGGACGCGTTTGGCCTCTTCCGCTGAAACATCGAGGCTCAATACGACGCTATGTACGCGTGGGCGTCGCGGCGAGCGATTGCAGGTACTCGGGCGCGAAGTCGGCGCCGTTTGGCCATGCGAGTGTATGTCCGACGATTGAGAACGCCTTGAAGTACTCGACATCGCGGAGCGGTTCGAAGATAGGGCCATCCAACGAGCCGGACAGATCAATTTCTGCACTTGTCCCGTCATTGAACGACACATACACGCGATGGTCCGCGACGTACCGGGCCTCGGTAACATGTAAGAACATGCGTCTACTCCAAAGGTTCAATTGGGATACCCGAATTCACCTTCCGTGCCCTGCAAGAGATGATTGAAATAGCTTGACAGAACATCGATTACGGTGCCCTCAGGATGGAGGTCGAACGTTTCGTGCGAGTACCAATATGCTGTGTTGCCAGATGCAATTAGGGAGTCGCCACAGGCGGTCGCAAAGAAGGCAACAGCATCCTCGGGGATTTCAATATCGCTTTCGATTACCAGTCCGTAGTCCGTTACAGTTCGAGGTTCGTGCAAACCGCCAGCGCAAGGAAAACCATCGTGCCACGTGCCCATCATCAATGAATAGAGATGTTGTAGAGCCCTTCCAGGAGGCGGCAAATCTACAGGTATCCGTAGAGAGATCTGGAAACCGGCCACTTTGACAATGACCGCCATCGCCCACCGGGATGTGTTGATCTCAACGCTGCACGTATTGGCTTCTGCCAGAACGCGAAGCCACGTCTTCATTGAACCGATCGTACATTGTGATGCGAGCGTCCCGAAATAGTCCGCTGGATCTGCAAATGCGGCTCGGTGATCGTCAGTCAACAATTCGACGAATGGTGAGGGCACATCTTCCAGGTTCGCTCCTGGAGTGATCAAGAGGCTCTGGCCATCGAAGGAGTTTGTGAACGACTGAAGTGACATCGCAGTTGCGTTAGCTGCATAAGGAGATTCAGCCATGTTGGACCTACCCACCTATCACGGCGGCGCAGACCCATGACAAAGAACCGCGCTGGTCGGCCTATAGCATCTTGCAGCGTCTGCCATTCTTGCCCAAGGCCGTTGTCTGTCAATAACTTTGGGAAGAATCTCCGAACGTTTTTACCGAGATTGGCCGACCGGAAACGGCCCGTCTTTCATGGCTGCGTTAGGCGTGTTAGGCCAAACAAGTTGGGCAGCCTGAATGAACGCCGGATGCATTGTATTGTGCAGCTCGCGATACTGGCGTATTCTTTGATTCGTTGTCACGCAAAGCGTCTGCGTTCTGCGCCAGCTTATCGGGAGGAAACAGATGAAGCGGATTCGACTCTTTCTGGCTTTTGCCGTCCTGAGTGGACTAGTCGTGACCGCATGGGCCAGCCACTTGCTCGGCGCTGTGCAGGATCATCCGAATGTCGTTTTGATCATGACCGACAACCACGGGGCTTGGACGCTTGGTTGTTATGGTAATCCGGATATTCGCACGCCGCATATCGACCGGCTGGCCCGCGAAGGGATGTTGTTCTCGCGTTGCTACAGTTCCAATCCGGTTTGTTCGCCCACGCGTGCCACGTGGCTTACGGGGCTTATGCCTTCGCAGCATGGCGTGCACTGCTTCATCGCCGGCTCCGTCCAAATCGGCCCCAAGGCTTTCAGCACCCTCGAAGAATTCCGCTCGTTGCCCGAGGTACTTGCCGAGTCGGGCTATACGTGCGGGCTTTCGGGCAAGTGGCATCTTGGTAAGAACATGGAGCCCCAGGAAGGCTTTTCATTTTGGGTCACGAAACCCGGCGGCGGGACTTCCGAGTTCTACGATCAGCAGGTCATCGAAAACGGAAAGACCCACAAGGAACCGGCCTATCTGACCGACTATTGGACGACGCGAGGCATCGAGTTTATCGAGGAAAACAAGGAACGGCCGTTCTTTCTGTTTCTGGCGTACAACGGACCATACGGCCTGAGCCCGTTGCTGCTGAATGACGCCCGCAACCGGCATGCCGCATACTACGCGGACAAGGAACTGCCTTCCTTCCCGCGACGCGAGATGCATCCGTGGATGTACAACAACCGTGACTATCTGAACAATCCCACGTCGATGCGGCGCTACGCGTCCGAGATCAGTGGTATCGACGACGGCGTAGGCCGGATCATGGCAACGCTCAAGAAACACGGGCTGGACGAAAACACGCTGGTCGTTTTCACCGGCGACCAGGGACTGGCCGGCGGTCAAAGTGGAATCTGGGGCATGGGCGACCACACGCGGCCGCTGACGGCTTTCGACACGACGATGCACGTGCCGTTGATTCTACGTCATCCGGAACGTATCGCTTCCGGAGCCCGGTGTGATCTGTTGGTCAGCAACTACGACTTCTATCCAACCGCGCTGAACTATCTGGATTTGAAGGACAAGATCCCCGAACAGCCGACATCTCCCGGTCGCAGTTACGCATCGGTCCTCGACGGCGATGCATCGGATTCGAAATGGGACAACACGGTGTTCTACGAGTTCGAGACGGTGCGTGCCGTCCGAACAGACCGTTGGAAGTATGTGGAACGCATGAAGGGCGGACCTCGTGAGTTGTACGATTTGAGTGAAGACCCCGGGGAACTGAAAAACCTGATCGACCAACCGGCTGTCGAGTCGGTTCAGAACGATTTGCGTGAGCGTTTACACAGATTCTTCGACCGCTACGCGGACCCGAAATACGATCTGGCTAAGGGAGGCACGACCAAGGCGCAGTTCCTGATCAGTGACAAACCGCCGATTGTCCGGGCATCGTATGTCGATCGTTCGTTGACGCTGGATAGCACAACCGTCCAACTCCAAGGCGAGAACGTCAGGCTGTTGGACGACCTTCGTACCATGGCTGGCTGGAAAGACACGGGCGACCGCGCCGTTTGGACGTTGTCACGAGTCAGGCCGGGTAAATACGAGGTTCAGGCCACATTGTCGCTGGCCGGCTCCGATGCCGTTCACGCGGAGAACCGGCTGGCCATTGAAATCGACGGCAAGTCCATCACCGATCAGCCCACAGCCTCTGACGGCGGTCGCGTAAAGGCGACCGGCGGTTGGGATAAACTCGATACGTTCCGACTCGGGCAAATCGAGCTAACCACCGGTGATCATCAAGTGACCGTTCGCCCGTCCGGTCGGCTGAAGGGCGAGTGGATTCGCTTGCGTTCGTTGAAGTTTTTGCCCATCGCACACGAGAACTGACGAGGAGTAGTGCTGTGTTTCGTTTTCTTGTTTGCGGAATGGGAATCCTGTGGGCTTCGGCGTCGTTGGCGGCGGACGTGGCTTTCAGGCCTGCGGATGATCGGCCGGGTTTCTATGATTTCGATACAGGCGTACTGAAGGGCATGCTCCGTTTGGATGGAAAGCTCCAAGGGGTCGAAACGTTGATTCACGTGCCTACCGGTCTGGAGGTGACCTACGGAAGCGGCCACGCGGGCCTGCTCAGCCACTATCGTGTGTTCTCCACGAACAGGCGATACACTCACGCCGCGCGGGATTGGCCATCCGTGCCCAAGTTGCGCCCTGACGGTGCGATCGAAGTCTTTTTCCCGCCCGCGGAAGATCATCCAATGGAAATGACTGCGATCTATCAGTGGACGGCGCCCGATACGTTGGATTTGGAGACGATCGTTAAGCCGCTTCAGCCAATGCCCCGTTTCGAGGTTTTCTTGTCCAACTACTTCGCCGAAGGATTCGTGGGGTCGATTTTCCTGAAGCCTCCGCGGTTTGCCAAGGACGCGAAGCCGTCTTTGGTGCCGATCGACTACCATCCCTTGATCGAAGACAACTACGTGATGTTCCCGCGAGACCGCGAGGCGATTCAAGTCATTTTCGATGGCCGTTGGGACCAGCCGCCTGCTCCCGTCCAGTGGTGCATAACTCGTTACTTGGCCGGCCCGCTGGCGCTGCGGCGTCACCAGCCGACTGGCGTGGCCGCGGTGATTCTGTCGCCGCCGGAGGATTGCTTTGCCATCGCCATGCCATACGACAGGACACCGCCTGACCGTGTCGCGGGCCACCGATCGGTGTATCTTTCACTGTTCGGTCAGAATCTGGCAAAGGGAGAGATCGCTCGGGTACGATCGCGGCTCGTCGTGAAACAGGATCTTGAGGATGGACAAGCTGTCGAACTCTATCGGAGTTACCTGGACAAGACGAATCGGCATTCCGCTGAAACGGGAAGAACGGAAGAGAAGCCATAGATGACCGAACGACGGAGTGTGCTTGGCTGGTAGTGGCCGTATTGGCTACCGAGAGTTGTTGAGACGGCACGTCTCAGACGATACACTAGCGAACGGTGTCGAGACGAATTGTAGCCCGGTCGGCTTTGATCCGTGGCGTTGTGTACTACCGAATGCTTTACAACCAGGAGATTGCCATGCGTTGCCATTTGACTGTCTTGAGTGTGTTGGGTGGAATCATTGTGGCCGGATGCGGTGTGATGGCTCGAGCCGGCGAACCGGAATCGTCCAAGAAGGTGCTTCGGGCTGGGATGATCGGGCTGACGACCTCACACGTAATGGCTTTTACGGGCGTGGTGAACGATCCCAACGCCACTGGCGACTTGGCCGACGTGGAAATCGTAGCTGGATTCACCGGCGGTATCGAGGACAATCCTTCCAGTTGGGGTCGCCGCGAGAAGTACACCGAGCAACTTCGCGAGAAAGGCATCAAGATCTACGACACGATCCCCGAAATGCTGAAGAATGTGGACGTCGTGTTTCTGGAGGAGGTCGACGGAAGGCCACACCTGGAGATGGCGCGCCCGGTGATCGAGGCTGGCAAACCGTTGTTTATCGACAAACCGATGGCAGGCTCGCTGGCCGACTGCATCGAGATCGCTCGCTTGGCGAAGGAGAACAACGTCCCCTGTTTCTCCAGTTCGTCGCTCCGCTTCGGTTCCGGCTTCCAGGCGGCCCGCAGCGGCAAATCCGAGTTTGGCGAAATCAAGAGCTGCACGGCCTGGAGCCCGATGAGTATCGAACCGCACCACCCCGATCTGTTCTGGTACGGAATCCACGGCTGCGAAATCCTGTTCACGATCATGGGCCCGGGCTGCGAGACCGTCACCCGTGAGTCCCAGGAAAAGGTCGTCGGAGTCTGGGCCGACGGGCGCACCGGCACGTTCGAGGCCAGGAAGGGCTATGGTGCCGAGGTGGTCGGCACAAAAGGCAGCGGCAACGCCGGCAAGTACGAAAGCTACAAGCCGATGGTGATCGAAATCTGCAAATTCTTCAAGACTGGCAAACCGCCGGTCTCCATGGAGGAAACATTGGAGATCTACACGTTCATGGAAGCGGCCGACGAAAGCAAACGTCAAGGCGGCAAGCCGGTCAGCATGGAGGAAGTGTTCAAGAAGGCCCAAAAGGCTAACGAGGCGCGCTAGTGGGCAAGTCCCTGGACACGCTGGTTACGGGGCTCCGCCTCGTAACCTACTGAATGCGAGGCTCTGCCTAACAAGAGACGGCAGAGCCGGCAAGACGGTGCGTTCCCAGGCTGAGCCTGGGAACGAGAGCCACCCGCCAACATGAAGCACAGCGGATTGATGGAATACCTGCCGCACGGTCGGCCATCGACTCTATTGTCGCTTGGAGCCGGTCGCTGTACGCACCAGGATGGCGGAGTCGGCTTTGATTCCGTTGATGTCATTGTGCATGCAGTTTAGACCGGCTGATGTGAGTACGCGACCGGCGGATAGGTTGACTTGGCGTTCGACACCGCTCTCCAAGTCAGCACCTCCGCGGAACTCCTTCTCTTCACCCAACGTTCCGTCCGCCAGCAAGGGGCGGCCCCAGACACGGAATCGTTTGACGTCCCATTCCGGTGCGATGGCAGCACCGAATCCGGCTGCTACGTATCCGGGCGGCAACTCGACCTGGGCCTCGAGCCCAGCATCTGGCTCCCAGCCGCCCCGCAGTTGCTCGGGCAGGCCAAGCGTACCGTCGTCCAACAGCGGCTGAACGCGGAGCCACATGGTCGTGATGTTGTCATCCTGGGCACGAGCACCGATACCGGTGATGACGTGGCCCGGTGGGGCCGAAAGAGAGGCTTCGACTTTGTCGTTGGCTTCGGTCTTCGGGTCGACCAAAGCGAAGGTTGGAATCGCGTTCGCTTGCGTTGACGGATCGCCTGAGCCCAGCGCGACGGGGCCCAAATCGTAGACGGTGACATGATCCACATGTACGGTCGAAAGATCCGTGTCGTACCAGCGAAATAGCCCGAGGCCGATCGTGGATTGGTCCGACGACGCGGTCCAGCGGTGCTCGAAGCGCATCCAACGTCCCTCCGTCCAATACCACTGACTGGAGTTGCGGTCTCCAAAATCGCTGCCGCCGTCCGGATCGACGAACAGCCGCACGCGAGTATTGCCGGCCGCTCCGCCGGAAACAGTTGTTCGCGCCCAAGCCGACATCACATACGTGTTCCCCGGCTGCGTGGGTACCGTCTGCGACAACGTGGCCTTGGCCAATGCCTGTTGCCGGTTTTCGACCGTTCTGTGGTACCAGCCGGCCATTGTTCGCCCCCATTTGACGCCAAGATCGGGCTTTGACGGGATCGTCTCGATTTCCTCGTCGCCCGCGGTCTTCCAGCCGGCCAACCCGTCTTCGAAGTCACCGTTCGTCACGTTGACCTGTTCGCGATACCGTATCGAGTCGTAGCGCGGCGGTGCGGCATATTGGGGTGGTGCAAGTGTGACGAACTGCTCGGGGTATTCCTCTTGACGAATCTTCCCGATTTCCGTTCCGCGGGGAATTCGTATCTCGTACAACGGCGTCTTCCACTTCAATCCGGTTGGGCCGGTCGAAGTGAGCCGAAACTGGTACGTGTGGCCCGGCCAGAACTTCAGGATCTGCTTACTGGTCTCTCCTGGCGGAACTTCGGTGCATACGCCATCGTTCACTCCATCCCCCCAAGTCTCGATCACCGTGGGACAAGGAAACGGCTCGGACCAGCGGAATGTCAATCGGGAATCGTGCATGAAACCGCTGTTGCTGGCATACGCAAGGCTCAGGTTGTAGATCGCCGGCAACTGTCCCGGATCCGGCTCGCCGTAGATCCACGGACGCATGTCGCGCGGCACGATCAAAGGTTCTTCCTCATTGGGAAGCGACTTCTGTTTGTGCGGGATCAGATAGGCATCCAGGCGATACGGCGTTCCGGGTTCGACCGGCAATTCGTCGGGGGCAAACAGGAAATGTGCGGTCTGCGCGCCTCCCTTCGGTCCCGTCGACAAGCAACGCTTGCGTGCCAAGACCAATCCGTCAACTTCCGAGCGGACGCGAATCACCATGTCGCAATACCCGTCGCTCTGGTCTTCTTCGGTCACGGGCGACAGCGCGAGGCTGATCAGCCGGACATTCGGCGTTCGCGGCGTGAAAGTAACGCTCGTCTTGCCGAATGCCCAGCCTTCGTGGTTGGAACCGTGAATCAGGGCCCGCTTCAACTCGGGGGGCTCTTCGACAATCCAAACGGCCAGATCGGATTCGGGACGAGGCGTTCCGTCAACGTGAACCATCCCTTCGTCAGATGCGTTGCCCGTTGAATGAAGATAAGGCGTCCATGGCTTCCCGTCCGCGCGAACAATGCGGATCCCGTAGGTCCGGCCCGGTTCGAGAGGCGCCTGACCAGCAGGCCATCCGACGTGGCCCCAAGTCATAGAGTGCCCCGAGACGAATGGCTTGGCAGGCCCGATCTGGCGTCCGCCGGGTCCTCCATCCAACAGCGTGGCGAGGAACGTACCCGGTTCGGAGGCGACCAGCAGCGTTACGCTTACCAACTCGGATCTTTTGGCGACGAACGTCTGGACAAACTCTCGACCCGCCCATCCCCAAACGCATCCGTGAGGCTGGTAGACGTGGTCGATCACGATGTCGGCCGTGTTGACCGCCTTCGGATCGGCGTCCGCGCCAGAGATAAGACGGGGGTAGATTGCGTGGCCTTCGACGAATGTGAAGTCCATGCGTCCCCAACAGAACGGATACTCGGTGAAACCGTGGTCCGACGACCCGGTCGTGCCGGTCCTAAGCTGACGGTCCTGCGTCCAGGCGGACCGCGACTTGGGAAGTACCGGAGCGTTGTTCTGTGCGCCGACTACCCGGAAGAACAGCCTGGAGCCGCGTTTCGTTACGTCCTCCGCGGAACATCCTTCGTTCGCGAACGAAGAAAGAAGGATGCCAATGACAATCGCCTGTACAGGCAGTCGATCCACGGTCCGTTTCTGATGAGGATTCGCTTCTAACACCGGCGCTCCCTGCGATAGAGTATTTGTCTTCGTGATGGGGATGCGAGATGCGGGATACAAGATACGGGATGAGATGTTCGAAGACCATGTTGCCGTCGCCGGTTGATAAGTGGAGATACTGTCGGCACATCAGGTTCATTACCCACCCGCGCATCCTGTATCCCGTATCCCGCTCCGCTACGCGAAACAGATATACACTAACATTTGGATGACGCAGAGCGTTATGGCCCACATTCGCACGTTACGCCACCATGGCACTGCACCCTTTGTCTGGCCGATCAATCGCCTAGGCAGGCAAACTAGCCACACGAGCAACAGGGCCAAGGCGCCCACGAAGAACCACTTGCCGTGCAATGCGAAGGAAGGGCCGGCCAGTTCGTCGCCGGCTGCGAGTAGTGCAAAAGCCAATCTGCTCATGACGTTGGTTCCTTCTGCGGTATCCAGCATACAAGTCCTCGCAAGCGATCTTCGTCGTACGGCGTTGTGAACCAACTGATCACGACGGTGCTGACGATCGCAGCGGCGAAGGACCACCACGAGACCCAGAGGAACGATGTCTCGCCTTCGTAACCCAACAGCGGCCGGTGGAAGTGGACGAATACGGCCGTCGCTACACCGATCAGCATCCCCACAAACCCGCCCCATTGGGTCGTTCGCCGCCAGAGCATTCCCAATAGCAGAAGCGCGAACAGAGAACCCTGAATGAACGACAAAGCGGTCTGGAACGCGTCAAACACCGACTCGAACCACCGGTCCACCAGGTAGCTTGCACCCACACCGCAGATGACAAAGGCTACGACCAGCGCGCGGCCGAGGATCAAGCATTCGCGATCGCTCGCCGTGGGGTGGACCATCGGCCTGTAAAGATCGTTGACCACCAGCGTACTGGCCGAGTTGACATACGAGTCCAGGTTCGAGAGAACGCCCGCCAGAAACGCCCCGACCACCATCCCAAGTACGCCGGTCGGAAGCAGTTTCACAACCAGCAACGGAAGCACCAAATTGCCCTGCCAGTCTTCGTCGGGCGCGGCTAGGTCACCGCCCACAAACGGAATGCCCAACTGGTCGTGAAATAGGGCTAGCGCAATCAGCCCCGGCACGACAAGCAGCAACGGAAAGAACATCTTGATGGCCGCGCACAGCACGTAGGCCGATCGTGCTTCGTTCTCGCTGCGCGTGCCGAAGTTGCGCTGGACGATCGCCTGATTGCCGATCCAATACGAGGGGCCCAGCACCAAAGCCAACCCAAGAAAAACTGCAGGCCAGGAGAACTTGGGATGGTCGGCGGGCGGCACCAGTTCAAAATGATGAGCGGTCCACTCGCCATCCAACTGCCGAATGGCGTCCTGCATTGCGGGCCATCCGCCGACTTCGTACATACCGATGCCGCAAATTAGCGCTGCTCCGATCATCAGTACAGCACAAGAAAGGGCATCCGTAATGACTACCGCTTTCAGTCCGCCAATGGTCGTGTAGATGGCAACCATGACGGCCGTCGCACCGACGGAGACCCAAAACGGCCAGCCCAACAGCACCTTGAACATGGCCGCCGCGCTGACGAAAATCGTGCCCAGCGTGGCCAGCATGAACAGCGTCCAGGCAATGGCGAAGAACTTGCGGACGTAGTGGTTGTAGCGCCGGCCGAGATACTCCGGGATCGTGTACACTCCGGCCATCCAGAAGAATGGCATGAACAGAAAGGCGGCCACCAGTACGGCGAGCGTGCATCCAATGAAGTCGAAGTTCATCATGACCACGCCGTAGCGGTAGGAGTCGGCCGCTACGCCGATCATGTCCTTGGCACCAATGTCCGAGACCACCAACGACATGGCCACCGCCCACCATGGCAGCGATTTGCCGGCCAAGAAGAAGTCCTTCGTCGAGCGTACTCCGCGGCTCATCCACAGACCCAGGCCCATGACCCCTAGCAGGTAGATTACTACCAACGCCGCGTCGAACGGTTCGAGTTGAACGCGATCCATGAAACAAACGCCTCCCGGACAAAAGCCGAGATTATAGCAAGTTGCGGCGCGGCCTGTATCAGGGGTAAGTAGTGCGTCTGTATTTGTGTTGGCTGTTTGTTCGCCGTTGCGATGGTACAATGATAACGGTGTTTGCGTCGCGGGCTGTAACGGTGTTCTCGGCGATGTCTATGCTCGACACCTCTGTTGATGGAGACCACGCTATGATCGAGACAAGACGAGAGTTTCTTAAGGCCGCAGCAGCCGGGCTGGCCATGGCTGCGATGGATACCACGGTCTTGCCAGCTCAAGAGGACAGTCCAGACGGGCTGCCCAAGCGTCCGTTGGGCAAGACCGGCGAGAAGGTATCCATTGTCGGTATGGGCGGTTGGCATATCGGCTCGATCGACGAGGCCGAAGCCATCTCGATCATGCACGAAGCGATCGACAACGGAATGACCTTTTTCGACAACGCCTGGGACTACCATAATGGCGGCGCCGAAACGGTGATGGGTAAGGCGTTGGCAACTGGCAGTCGACGCGACAAGGTTTTTCTGATGACCAAGAACTGCGCCCGAGACTACAAAGGATCCAAGAAGCATCTGGAAGACAGTCTTCGGCGGCTGCAGACCGATCACTTGGATCTATGGCAGTTTCACGAAATCAACTATCCCGACGATCCCGATTGGATCGTCGATCGCGGCGCTCTGAAGGCGGCCCTGGAAGCGAAAAAGGAAGGCAAGGTTCGCTACATCGGCTTCACCGGCCACAAAGACATCGACCATCTATTGAAGATGCTGGCGAAGCCTTGCGAATGGGACACGGTCCAGATGCCGATCAACATCCTGGATGCTCATTACCGCAGTTTCCAGAAAGAGGTCGTACCCGAGTGCAACCGACGCAAGATTGGAGTGATTGGCATGAAAGCCCTGGCCTGCGGGATCATCCCCAATAAGGTCGGCATCAGCGCCGAGGTTTGCCGCCGGTATGCCCTGTCGCTGCCGATCAGCACCTTGGTTTGCGGCATCACCTCGCGCAAGGATTTCAAGCAAGACTTGGCCATCGCACGCGACTTCAAACCGATGAAAGCTGCAGAACTAGAAAAGCTACTGGCCGAAACGAAGGAGGCGGGAAAGGAAGGCAAATACGAAGGATTCAAGACCACGACCGGTTTCGACGGCCATTACCACCGCGTCCAACACGGCGTGGCGTAGACCGAGACTTCGCAGGTCCGAATTAGTGAAGTCCCGCGTGTCTGTGTATGTTCCCTGGAATTGGCTCCGTCTCATTTCTCGGTTGAGTTCGGTTCCCCGCCGACTCCAGGGAATCCCAGTTCTTAAGGATCTTCATCCCCATTGATCTCGAACGGTTCGCCGTCCTTGCGCACGCGCATCTCATTCTTTCCGGGGTTCCCGTACGATAGTGTGCCATTCGGTCTGCTGAGGCAACTCCAGTACGTGGTTGAAAAAACGTGGCCCGCGTCTCCGATGCAACGACGCTCGCCAACCACCTGACGAGAACCTGGAGTCGAAACGATCTCCTCGCCATACCGATCCTGCGACACGGTGACGTTCAACCCGTAGACGCCCTCGCCCGTTCCGATCGTGTTTCTGAAGCCGATACGCAGGAAATCTATCTTCCGGTCGCTGATTGATGCAGCGCGTTGTGATATGCTTCCCTATTGATGACCGTCCGCACCGATATGGAAACGTCGTCGCAAGTCAAACATCTCTAGACAAATTGAGGAGCCCTATTCGTGGGTACCAACGCTTTCCGCCCGTTACTGTCGGGTATTGTTGTCGCGAGCCTGTTGGCATCGCTTGGGGCCCAGGAACCGCCTGAAGACCGAAGACGCACCGAGACTGACCACGTCTTGGCTCGGCTGTTCGACGACGGTGACAAATGGGCGGTGGTCGTCGGCGTGAGCCAGTATCTCCATATGCCGATTACCAGTTTGAAGTACCCGGCGTCCGACGCGCGGCTTGTGGCCGGCACCCTGGCTGACGACTGCGGTTATTCGGCCGAGCGGATCCTGCTGATCAGTGACGATCAGACCGAGGAACACTTGCGTCCTTCGGCTGCCAACTTGCGTAAGCACATCGCCGATTGGCTGAAGCAGGCCGACGAGGGCGATACGGTGGTGACGTTCTATTCCGGTCTTGGTTTTGTGACCGAGAATGGCCACGGAATTCTGGCACCTTCGGATTGCGACAAAGGCCGACTGGCCGAAACGGGCTTTCCAGTCGACGATTTGCGTGAGATGCTCGATCGATGCAAGGCGACGCAGAAGTTGTTGATCATGGATTGCGCGCACGGCCAGAGTAAGGAAGATAACCAGTCGGTCGGCGCATCCAGTGCCGAATTGGGGCTTGCGCTGCAGAACGCGGACGGGTTGATCACGCTGGGCAGTTGCGCCAAGAACGAGTCTTCCAAGGAATGGGACGCAAAGCAGCACGGAGTGTTTGCCTACCTATTGGCCGAAGGTCTGCGGGGGAAGGCGGATCTTGATGAAAACGGTTTGGTCGACAGCGACGAACTGTATCGGTTTCTTTCGGACAAGGTATCGGCGACGGCCATATGGGAACTCGGCACACAGCAGACCCCGGTGCGGTGCATACCGCTGTCGGTCAAGGAAGTTTATGCCTTGGCCCGTGTCGCAATCGCTTCCGAGCCCGCGGACGATGGTCCTGCACCACATGCCGTCGCCGTCCAGCCAACGGCGATGTCAGCCGATGCGAAAAGGCTGATTGCTCGGTTGCAGCCATCTCGCCCCGTGAAGATCGAGGCGTTTGTCAGTCCCTCGGTGCCCGAGCCCTATGCTGTCGTTCAACGCGATCTGGTGGGAACGCTTCGTGAACTGGAGAAGACTGACGGTCTGAACGTCCAAGTGCGGATCAACAACACGGAGCCCTTCACCGAGGAAGCGGTCCGTGCCGAGGAGCGGTTCAGCATCATACCGCGCCAGGTGATCAGCAGCACTCGCCAGGGCACGCGCACGGACAACCTGTTCATGGGCGTGGCCGTCACGTGCGGACTGGAGAGCGTGATCCTGCCGTTTCTGGATCGCGGCATGTCGGTCGAATACGAGTTGGTTCGCTCGCTGTGCACGGTCACCGGACAGAAACGCAAGACGGTTGGCGTGCTCGCGACGGACGCCAAACTGTTCGGCGGCTTCGATGCACGGACTATGAGAGCGATGCCCAACTGGCCCATCATCGACAAACTCAAGCAACACTACGACGTCGTAGAGGTCGACCCAAGCAGCCCCATCCCGGAAATGTACGACGTGCTGCTGGCGGTGCAGCCTTCGTCGTTGGGACCGGAGCAAATGGACAACTTCGTCAAGGTGGTGGCGATGGGACAGCCAACCTTGATCTTCGAGGATCCCTGTCCGGTGTTTGTCACGAACGTGGCCGCTACCAGTGCTCCTCGTCAACCCGCGGCCGGTACGAACATGATGTTCCAGCAACAGCCGTCCCAACCCAAGGGCGACATCCATCTGCTCGGCTCGCTACTGGGCGTCGACATTTCCGTTGATCGTGTCGCGTGGCAGGACTACAACCCCTATCCACAGTTGACTTCTCTGTCCAAGGAGTTTGTTTTCGTGGATGCGGGGTCGGGGGCAGATCAGCCGTTCAACGAGCATGACGCCGTGAGTGCAGGGATCCAGCACATGCTGTTCCCGGCACCCGGATTCCTGAATCCGGAGCGCGCCTCCGAATTGAAATTCACCAGGTTGGTTCGCACCGGAACCATGACCGGCGAAACTCGGTATGAGGACCTCATGCAAACGCTGCGAGGCGGCCGCCCCGGCGGACTGGACGCCGGGCGGCGAGAGATCTTCACTCGCACACCCTACACCTTGGCCGCTCACGTTTCCGGACGTGTCGAACCCACGGACGCCTCGCGGCCGGCCGACTTGGACGTGATTCTGGTCGCCGACGTCGACATGTTACACGACACGTTTTTCCGGCTAAGCGAACAGAGCGAGACGCCAGAGGGCGGTGTGCATTACGACTTCGACAACGTGACTTTTATCCTCAATGCCCTGGACGTTCTGGCAGGCGACCAACGGTTTCTGGGCATCCGGCGTCGCCGCGGGAAGCATCCCGTACTGAACCGCTCGCCTGAACAAATTGCCGCCGATCGCAGGGAAGCTGAACTTCGACGGCAGATCCAACGGGAGTTCGACGAAGCCCTCGAGCGCGAGGAACTCGCGTACGAAAAGAGAATCCGGGAATTGCAGGAGCGGATCAAACGCGACGGCAAGCCCGAAAACGAGTTGCTAATCCAGTTGAACATGGCAATCGAAGATGGAAAGCGCCGTCTTGAAATGAAGAAAGAGCAACTTGAACGTCGTCGCGACCTTGAAATCAGCAGGATCGGGCGAGCGCCGATTGCCGCGCGTCCGCCTGAGGCGATCGAGTCCTCAGACGTGTGCGGCGAGCCGCTATTTCCCGATTTCGACAGCCCGTTGGTGGCGGCCAGCCTGGAGATCGTCGAATACGATGAGGATCTCGCCGCGATCCACGTGTTCGAAGTGGCGCAAATCGACGGCCGGTGGTCGATCCCCTCGCACGGCAACTACCCCACGGACGCCAGGGACCAATTGGTCGCCGTCCTTACGGATCTGATGGACCTGAAGGTGCTGGAAGTAGCCAGCGAAACCCGGCGCGATCACGAACTGTACGGTGTGGTCGACCCCGATCCGGACACACTCCGGGCCGGTGATGCGGGCGTGGGCGTTCGAGTGACGATCAAGGACGAGAAGGGTAAACAACTTCTGGCAATGATCGTCGGAAAAGAGGTTCGCGGTCGGCCTGACCTGCGCTACGTTCGCCGCGTCGGCGACATCCCGGTCTACACCGTGAGGGTAAACACCGACAAACTATCGACCCGTTTTATCGACTGGATCGACGAGGACCTGCTGAAGCTCAACTCATGGGGCATCAGGCAGGTTAAAATCCGCGACCACTCGGTTGAAAGGACGGCAGCGAACGCCGCCCTGGTGCTACGATCCGAGATGACTTTGGATTGCGGCAACCGCGATGAACCGATGTGGCGACTTCTGGAGTACAAGACCTTCGAGGAGGGAAGACCGAAAACCCAGAAACTGGCCGACGATCAGGTGTTGGATGCAGGCAAACTGAACGACATGAGACACGCGCTGTGCGATCTGAAAATCGTCAATATCATCCGCAGCCCCAAGGGGCTTGGCGCAATTCTCGAAGGCAAGGAACCGCATGACTTGGACCGAGAGCTGATCACCTCGCTTCTCGAACGCGGTTTCTATGTTGCCAAGCAGCAGGACGAGTTAACATTGGTCTGCGACGAGGGAGAAGTGCACGTTTCGACGCAAGATGGTATTCGCTACACGCTGCGTTTTGGCGAGATCTGCGGGGAAGGCGCGCACGCATCGCGAGAAGAGAATGACGAGTTGGCCGCCGAACTCAATCGCTATCTGATCGCGACAGCCGAATTCGACCGGGAGGGATTCCCCAAACCCGAGCTTGAACCGCTGCCCGACCCGGAGTCCTCCGTCGACGAGCCACGCCGACTTGCCGAACGAGCGCGGATCTCGAAAGAAAACGAGCGGAAGCTGACACAGTACCAGGAGTGGGTTGCTGAGGGTGAAGCCCGCGCCAAAGAATTGAACGACCGGTTCTCCGGCTGGTACTACGTGATCTCCGACAGAGCGTTTCGGCAAATCCGCCTGAGCCAGCGCGACATCCTCGGCGCGGATCCTGGCGGCTCGAACCAAAGCCGTGAAGGATTCAGTGTTGAAGACTTCAACCGCCTCAAGCAGGAGGGGCTCGACTAGCCCGATGAACGTCCGACCTCGCCCCACATCTAAGGACACGTAGAGGATCCATTGTGATGACCGTCCGAACAGCGATTCCACTGCTTCTGTTGTGTCTTGGTTCGACTTCAGCGATGGCTCAACAGGTCGTCGCGACGTTCACCCTTCGCGACTATCTCAAACGCGAATGGCAAAACGAACTGGTTATGTTTCCCGTTTCGAAGGATGTGTTTCCGCGCGACGACCTCGCGCTGATTGGTCCCGACAAGAAGCCGGTGGCACATCAGTGGGTAACGGCCGACTTGGCCACTTCCCAACGGGATTCCATCGCCTTCCTGGCGTCGGTCGCGGAGTTTGGTGCCAGCGAGTACCGGTTGATCCGAGGGAATCCTGCGCGCACCACAGATCTTCGTATCCGTGAAGCGAACGAATCCGTGACGTTAGAGAACGCATTGACCGGAGTTCGGCTCGGCGGGCGAGAAGCCGTGGCGGGCGGACCGATCGCGGGTATTCGCCTCAAATCAGGGCGATGGGTCGGCAGTGGGCAACTCGACTCGCCGCTCGCCCCCAAATCCTGCAGAACGACCGTCCTTGCTCGAGGCCCTGTCTTTGCCGACGTGCTGGTGAGCTACGAGTTCCCCAAGTTCTGTTTCTGGCGATTGCGGTTCCGGATAATCGCGGGCCAGCCGGTCGTACTTGTGGACGAAGAGTTCGATCTACCCGAGGGTTCCGCATACCTATTGAATCTGGCCAAGGGCTTCTCGCCGGACGAATTGTTCTATCGCGACAATCAGAACACTTGCTGCTTGGTGAAGACGTCGTCAGTTGCTGGCGAGACGGCCTTCCTGCTGAGTCCTTGGCCCACGTGGTGGAATACAATACCCGAAGCGCACTGGGCAGCCTTTTGTCGCAGCGGCAGCGACGATCTGCTGATGATCGGCGCACGCGAACCGGGTGTTTGGGTCGAGCCGGACCGCACCGAATGGCAAACGACGATTCCATTCCGCAAGTCGGATCTCGTGGCCAGGTTCCAACTGCGCGGCTATCGCCGTCAGTGGATGTTGGCTGCGTTGTCGAAGGCCGAGTCGGTGCCTGAAAAGGAGACGCGAGTTTCTCCGCTTCCTCAGCACCACTTGATCAAACACGACGATCTTGCGCTGGACCGTGTCAAGGACTGCACGCTGGAGTGGGATGACCGAAAGACCGCGCATCCCGGGCTTTTCCTGACCCGTGACGAGTTGGCGAAGTTTCGCAAGCGGTTCAAAGTTGACTCGGACCAGTTGGCCAAGTTGCGAACAACGCAGATCTTTCCCTACCGCATGGAGGACCACGTCAGTTACTTCCTCGCCACCGGCGACAAGGAATTGGGGCGAAACATCGCGGCCAAGGTGATGGAAGTGGCACAGGGCGCGGTCGATGGATTCGTCAAGCAGGACCGGCTACGCAACCAAGGAAGCTGCCCACATCACCGTACACGCGCCATGATGTGGAGTGCCATCCTGTCAGATCTGGCGATGGCGCCGGGAGTGCTCACGCCGGAAGAGAGGACCCGTTTGAAGGCCCAACTGGCCTTTCTTGGTTACACGATGTACAGTCCTACGTTCCATTCGCCCGAGCGCGGCTATCGGGCCAACCCTAACATGACAACGATGGCGCGCGGCATGCTCGGGCTGATAGCCTGTTCGATCCACGGCCACCCTGAGGCACGCAATTGGGCCCAGCTTGCGATCGACGAAATGGACCGCGAACTAGACCAGTGGTGCGGCCCGAACGGTGGCTGGCTCGAAGCACCCCATTACATGACGGCCAGCATGGATGCGATCGTCTCGCTGGCATTGGCGCTCCGCAACACGGGCTTTGCCGAGGAAGAATGGCAATACCATTCCAAATTGAAAAGCACGTTGGCCTGGTTGGCAAAGATCTCCACGCCGCCCGACCCGCGACTTGACGGCGATCGGCACATGCCGGCAATCGGAAACACGTATTTGGGCGAACGCACCTGCCTACCGGGCTGGGCGGCGTGTCTGTTTCGCGACAAGGACCCCAGGTACGCAAGCGAAATGCAGTGGATGTGGAAGGCACATGGCATGCCACGGATTCCCGGCATCGGTGGCGCCTTTCCGGGCGTCCAAGGCTATGAACAGGTCGTTTTGGACGAATCCATGCCAGCCCGCGCTCCGGCGTGGGGTAGCGAGTTGTTTCCCGATGCCGGCGCCGTCTTTCGATCCCACTTCCCCAGCAGTCGAGAGACTTACTTGCACTACATCCAGGGCCCTATGCACGAACACTACGACTACGACGAAGGATCGTTCATTCTCTGGGGCAAGGGTAGCCCGCTGTGCGAGGACTTTGGCTACTACGGCCGCGCGCCGGCCGCCGACCACAGCCGCGTAGACGATGGCTTCACGGAGCAACTCGGCAACGAAGGCCGAATTCGCGAATTCGCCGCTGGCGATGGCACCGACTACTTACGTGGCGAACGGGCCGGCTGGAACCGGCAGATTCTGTTCGTCAAAGACGACGATCCGCTGGGGCCCAATTACTTCCTAATCCGCGACAGTGTGTTGTCGGGGCGAGAAGCGGACTGGCGCGTTTGGATCGCTACCGACAACGCGCCGCCCGTCACGGACAAGCCGATTCGCGCTGCAGGGCGATTCGAGGCCGATTTGGCCGTCTTCTTTGCCGAGCCAACCGACGTACGGCCCACGACAAGCCAAATCACACGGCAAGCCGGCGCCAGCAGTCTCGCGAGCAGAGAATCGACACAACGCTGCCTGCAGGTCAAGATGCCTCCCGATCAGCCGTTGGCCGCGGTGCTCTATCCCGTGACGAAGGATCAGCCGACGCCAAAGATGACAGCTCTGGCCGACGGTCGCGTTGTGAAAATCGAAAGCGAGCACGGAACGGACTACGCGATGCTTGCGCTCCAGAACTTCCGTTTTGAAGCCGACGGAATCCAATTCTACGGCAAAGCCGGCGCCGTTCAGATCCGGCCAAACGGCGTTAGGCTGTCACTGCCACGGCGAGGCCGCCTGACCTATCGCGGGACCACCGTAGAAAACCGAGACGGCGCCGCCCGAACCGTCAGTCGCAGAGTATCGCGGTGACGAATGGCGCGCCGCGACCTGACACGGTTTGAGGCTGTCGAGTACCACCCGTCATTCAAGTTTGTGGGCGGGGGCGTAGGACGGATTGCCTAATCCGTCCGGTCTTTGACGTCGGTATCCGCTTCACGGACGGATTAGGCAATCCGTCCTACTGACAAACTCAATCGACGCGAGGTACTAATCACTGCCCTTCACTTGGTTACGCAAAACGCCAACGCCTTCGAGTTCCACCTCGGTGATGTCACCCGCCTTGAGGGCAGATGTCTTGCCGGGCGTACCCGTGTAGATCAGATCGCCGGGCAGCAGGGTGACGTGGCGGCTGGCGAAGCTGACGAGGTCGGCCACGCTGTGAATCATATCGCTCGTGCTCTGCTCCTGTTTGACTTCGCCGTTCAGTCGAAGGCGAAGCATGAGCTTGTTGTAGTTGATGCCCGACACGATATACGGACCGCAGGGACCGAACGTGTCCGTCGCTTTGGCTCGCCACCATTGGACGTCGTTCTTCTGCCAGTCGCGGGCACTGATGTCGTTGCCGCAGGTTACGCCGAAGACATAGTCCAACGCCTGATCGGCCGGCACGTTCTTGGCTTTCTTGCCAATGACGATCACTAGTTCCGCTTCGAAGTGAACGTCGTTGGAGCCCTTCGGCAAGACGACACTCTCGCCCTGGGCGATCAAGCACGACGGCACCTTGAAAAACAGCTCGGGGGGCTTCTTCGCTCGTTCGGTCGCATCTTCTGCTTCCAAGTGGCTCAAGTAGTTCCCTGCCGCGGCCAACACCTTGCTCGGCTGGCTGGGTACCAGGATTTTGACGTCCGATAGTTGATGGCACGTGCCGGTGATCTCAAACTCGCCAAACAAATCCCCTTTCAACTCCCGGACCTTCTCCCCATCGACGATCCCATACGCCGTCTTGCCCGCGGCCTCAAACCGGACATACTTTGTCGGTTTCTTCTCGGCCGCAAAGGCTACAGTCGAGGCAAACGCGAGTGTAGCCACGATCAGTGCCAGGAAGATTGATTCACAACGTTGCATCATCGTGAGACTCCTTGTTAATCTAGTGCTGTGACTCGTAATCGCCCGCTGCGTTAACCATCATGGTACGTTGCGCACGCGGCAATACAAGTCGGTACGCGGATTAGACCTCTACCAAGCTGTAAGGAAATCCCATGAGTAAGACTCACCGCACACGCCGGGCGTTTCTTCGATCCTCTGCCGCGCTGACCGCTGGAGCATCGACGTTTGCCATCCCGGCGGTCGTCCAAGGCAGACTTGGTGCGGCAGACCGAATTCGCATCGCAGTGGTTGGTGTGCGGGGCCGCGGTCGCAGCCATGTTCGCTCTATCGAAGAACTGGCCGAAGAGAACGTGGAAGTCGCCGCCGTGTGCGACGTAGACGAGAAGGTTCTGAATTCAGTCGCCACTTCTTGCGAAAGAGCATCAGGCAGGAGACCGGCTACGTACGTCGACTATCGCAAGATGCTCGAGGACAAGACGCTTGACGCGGTGAGTCTGGCCACGCCGGACCATTGGCACGCTCTGCAGACGATTTGGGCGTGCCAGGCTGGCAAAGATGTGTATTGCGAAAAGGTGGCCGCGCACAACATTGCCGAAGGGCGGAAGATGGTCGAAGCCGCTGCACAGTACAAGCGCATCGTCCAGCACGGCACGCAGGCCCGCTCCAGCCCTTACGTTCGCGAAGGCATCAGGAAACTGCACGAAGGCGTGATCGGCCGGGTATACATGGGCCGCGCGATCGCTCACAAGTACAGGGCAGGAGGTAAGAACGAATTCCAGCCGGTACCCGATGGACTCGACTGGGACACGTGGCTCGGCCCGGCCAAAGAGATGCCCTACAACCGACTGGTACATCGGCGCTGGCGATTCATCAAGGAAATCGGCAACGGCCAGATCGGCGCGCAGGGCGTTCACCAATTGGACATGCTCCGCTGGGGCCTGGAATTGGATCGGCATCCGGACAAGGTGCAGTCGATGGGCGGCAACTTCTGCCGAACGACCAGCGACGAGACGATCCCCGGCGAAATGTCTACGAGCTTTGTGTTCGAGGACGAGCAGATCATGATCACCTTCGAGACACGCATCGGGTACACGAACGCCGAGGCCGGGATGGGCGACCGATATCCCTGGTGCAATTATCGTGACGCCGTCGGGGCGATCTTCTTCGGGACCGATGGTTACATGATTCTGCCGAATTTCAGCAGCTACTACACGTTTCTTGGTCGCTCGCGCGAGCCTGGTCCCTTTGCCGAGGTCGATCCGAAGAAGGCTCCCATGATGAATACCGAGCATTTTCAGAATTGGATCGCCGCGATGCGAAGTCGAAACGTGGGCGATCTCAACTCGGACATCGAACAAGGCCACTATGCATCGACCATGTGCTATTTGGGCAACATCGCTTACGAAACCGGTCGAACCCTGCATTTCGATTCCGCTTCGGAGCGTTTTATCAACGACCATCAAGCCAACGAGTATGCGGCGCCCGAATACCGCAGGCCGTTTGTACTTCCCGATGAGGTGTAGACGGGGAGAACGCTGCATAGCGGATCACCGCCTCCGGCTTGCGGTCAAACGGTCCAGTCGCAACAATCCCCAATTGATTCCAACGGACAAGTCACCGAGTCGCTCCGTCTCTCTCGTTCCTCACCCAAACAAATGGATTGATACATCATGACTACCGCCGGATCATTGTCGCGTATTCTGACTCATACAACGATCTTGGTGATCGCCGGACTGACGGCCCTATGCTTGGTGAGTCCTGCGATAGCTGCACAGGAGGCGGACAGCAAACCGTCGGCAGAAGAAACGAGAGAAGCATTCGCTCCACAACAATCGAGCCTGCCGGTCGTGCCGCCGGACGATGCGATTGTGCTGTTCGATGGTCAGGGTACGAATCTGTTCTTGAGCAAGGAGGGGGGCGACATCAACTGGCCCGTCAATGACGGCGCATTGGTCTCGACTCGCGCTCAGGGGCGGAGCAATCATCTGGTATCGAAACTGCATTTTCGGGATGCCGATATTCACGTCGAATTCATGCTCCCTGAGAAGACCAGCGGAAACAGTGGCGTCTACATTCACGGCAACTACGAGCTGCAAATCTACAACTCGTTCGGCAAGAAGAAACCCGAGATGGGAGACGCGGGTGCCATCTACGGATTCTCGATACCACAGGTAAACGCGTGCCGGAAGCCGGGCGAGTGGCAGGTGTATGACATCCGATACCGTGCACCACGTCGGGACGATAGTGGCGAGATCATTGAGGAAGGTTCGATCACGGCATGGCTGAACGGAAAGAAAGTGCAAGACAACGCGACATTTGGCGAGCCGAAATCCAAGTATCATCCGTACCGCTACAAAACAACGCCTTACTTGCAGAAGATCTGGGAGCGGCAGAAGAAAACAATGACCGGCCCCGTGTTCCTGCAGGACCACGACAGCCCGGTCCGCTTCCGCAACGTCTGGCTCCGGCCGCTAGACGATTGTGCAGCGCTGTACGAGCCGAAAGAGTGACCGCTTAACCGCGACCCAGCGGGGAGCGCGTCGCGCAACGTCAACTTCCGCGCTCCCCGCTGGGTCGCGGTTAAACGAGCAAGAGCACCACTGACGACCGGCAGCCCCATACACCCTCAAAGAAGACCATGAAAGATACTCGCCAACTCCCGACGGCCACTTACAGCATTTTCCCAATCCGACAATCGCACAGCCGTTGGATTGCATGGACGATGCCGCTTCTCGTAATCAGTGCGTTGATGCCGTACATCTCGACCGCCGATGCACAGGATTGGGCGCAATGGCGATACGATGCCAATCGCTCCGGAGCAACCGACGAGCCCGGTCCTGTCGGTGGAAGGCTATTGTGGAGCGAAGCATTGCCCCATCCGGATCCGGCTTACGACCACCAGTATCGGATGTGCGCCGACGTGACCTACGCACCGGTCGCGGCCGAGGGGCTATTGTTCATTCCCTCGAACGTGACCGATCAGATCATGGCGTGCGATATCGAGAACGGCGCCGTCAAGTGGCGATACTTGACCGAGGGTCCTGTGCGCTTTGCACCCGTGTACTTGGACGGCAGGCTCTGTTTCGGCTCGGACGATGGATACTTGTATTGCGTTTCATCCACTGATGGCGAACTGTTGTGGAAGGCACGCGGAGCCCCGGAAACTTACCCGGACAGTCGCATGTTGGCGGGAGGAAAGCTGTGTTCTCGTTGGCCGGTGCGCGGGGCACCGGTGGCTCACAACGGCGTCGTCTATTTCGGTGCGGGCATTTGGCCGGAGGAGGGCGTCTACGTCTGCGCCGTAGAGGTAGAAACCGGCAGAGTCCTGTGGCGGAGCGACAACATGTCGTACATCAAGGACGGCATGAGCGATCATGGGAAGCCGTACGACCTAAGCCTGCCGCCGCAGGGATATCTAGCGATCATCGACGGCAAGTTGGCCGTTCCCAGCGGCCGTTCGCTTGCGGCATGGTTTGATCCGGATACCGGCGCGATGGAGCCCTATACCTGTTTCTACGTCAAGCACAATCCACCGCGGGGAACGTGGTGTCTTTCGGGCATCAATCAGTACTGGGTCCAGGGCGGAAACTGGTTCGGCACACGACCGGACGCGGTGCCCGAGTTGCCGGCTGAGTTGGAAGATGCGAAATCGGCGCTGTTCTGGTCGAAACAGACGCCGGAGAACGAGCTGTATGTCATCAAGAATCGGCCGTTCCTCCGAGCCGACACCTACATCCTGCATCCCGAGAATCGGTACACCGAACCCGTCCTCACCGAAACGACGGCGTACCAGTCTGAATTCGTGGGTGACGTGAAGTACCTCGTACCGCGCGGGCATACTCACTTGGCGTTCCCCGACTACGACCGCATTGTGGCCCGGGATCTAACCAAGCCGCAGTGGAAGAGCGTCACACACAAGCACATATCGCACGGGGGGCGCGAGGTGACGATGCCCAGATTGGAGTTTCCCGTCCTGTGGGAACTGAACTCGTCGCTTCGCGTGCTGATCAAGGCCGGGGATCGGCTCTACGCGGGTGGCGAGGACGCGATCGCTGCCATTGCCATTCCGAAACCAGGAGAAGAACCTCGCGTCGCCTGGAAGGCGAAGATCGAAGGCAGACCGGTCGAGGCACTGGTCGCGGGCCGGAAGCTGGTAGTCGTCACACACAACGGCAATGTGTATTGCTTTGGCGATGTGAACGGCGGGGGCGAGGCTCCTGCCGAGCCGCGGCCCGACGGTACACGGCTCGGCAGGAACGCCGCCCGCCCGGGGCATGCCTTACTTTTCGGGTTCGGCAATGGAACTCGCGCCAAAAAGCTGGCTAACGACAGTCATTATCGAGTGGTCGTGCTCGAACCCGATGCGACCAGTGCAACCAAGGCCAAAGCCTCCTTGGCACAGGAAGGCTTGTACGGCCGCCAAGTTCAGGTTATCCAAAACGACCTAGCGGAGATGCTGCTGACGCCGTATTGGGCGAATCTCGTTTTCGTCGAATCGCTGGACGGCTTCACCTCGGCGGAACGGAGTCTGTCCGTTGCACTCGACGCGCTGCGGCCGTACACAGGAACACTGATCCTGTCGGAAACTGAAGATCATACCGATCTGCTGAAGCAACTTCTATCCGAACGGACCGAGTACTCGTTGGGACTCGGACAAGAAGGCGTGACGATCCGCCGCGAAGCTCCACCCGCAGGCGCCGACGACTGGTCACACGAACCGGGCGGGCCGGACAATTGCTTTGCGAATTCCGATCGTT
>CAZURK010000134.1:14947-39091 GCA_964623055.1 uncultured Pirellulaceae bacterium | reverse complement strand
TCGCCCGAGAAAAGAAGAACAGGAGGCCCTGAGCCCTTAATCTCGCACCATTCGGTGCGAGGCCTGGTGGGGATGCGGTTGATCGCCGAGAACTGCCTGAAGCACATTCGTCCCTGCATCTACGATCCCCGCGAGACCAAGGGCATGGTGGAAATGGCCCACGTGCTGCTGGACGGCAAGTCGCTGGCGGAATCGCCGATCTTCAGCCTGGGTTACACCGCTGTCAGCCCGCTGCGTTGGTCTGAATTGGCCCTCGGCGCTTTCCGCGAGAGTTCGGGCCACGGCGTGCCGATGATGGTCAACTCCGAACCTGGCGGGGGAGTCACCGCGCCTGCCACGTTGGCCGGCGAGTTGGTCCTTGGCAATGCCGAGGCACTGAGCGGTGTGGTGATATGCCAGGCACTGGAGCCGGGTCGGCCATTGGTGTTCAACATGGGGTTTGCCCACATCATGGACATGCAAACGACGGTCATGCGAACCGGCGGAGTGGAAAACGGGCTGCTTCAGGCTGCCGGAGCGGAAATCGCCGCCTTCCACGGACTGCCCAGCGCCGCTTGGATCGGTACGGAAAGCCTTGTGGCCGACGCTGGCGCAACCTACGAAAACGTGATCACCGGAATGCTGCACGTATTGAGCCACGTGAACATCATCTGGGGCGTCGGCAACTTGGAGTCCACCAAGTGCATGTCCCTGGAAATGGTCGTGATTGCGAACGATATCGCCGGCGCGCTTCGCCGCGCCCAGCAAGGAATCCGGATCGACGACGACACTCTGGCGACCGACGTGATCCATGAGTTGGGTCAAAAGGCGGACTATCTGACCCATCCGCACACTCTGACGCATTTCAAGAACGAGTACTACTTCCCGTCCGTGACCAATCGCCGCCCACGAGCCGGATGGCAAGCCCACGGCAACCCCACCATCATCGACGAAGCACGCACTCAAACCGAGAAACTCCGTGCCCTGCCCACGCGCACTGTTGTATCCGCCGCCCAACGCAAGGAGCTGTTGGCCATCGAAAAGAAATGGACGGAGAAGCTGACTTCCAGTTGAACAGCCAGAGACAGGGGCGTCACCGTTGGGATCAGATGTACAGAATTCAGTTTTCGCGGGGACAGTACTTTCCCGGTGGCTGAGCGGTCAGCCGCGAAAACTGAATTCTGTACGTCTGACCCCGATTCGCAAAACTCTGCGTCTCAAGCCAAACGCCAACGGTTCTCAATTCCAATTGACGCTACTCCACCTTCACCACGCTCGCGTTTTCGTGCGAGTCCAATGCGGCGGTGAAGAGGCGATGACTGAGGGCGGTTTCCTCAGGGGTGACGCAGCCGGCGAATTTGCTCGGCGGCTTTCCATGCTCTAACTCGTACAGGAACGCGGCCCACATCTGGAGGATCGCGTCGGAAAAGCCGAACTCGAAGATTCCGCCGGTGATGGCAGTGAAGGCCGTTTCTTGCCCCATGTCGACTTGGCCCCAAGTCTGCTGGCCACCGGCGTATTCCAGCAGCTTCAGGCGTTTGGGGTTCTTGGTGGAGAATCTGGCCGAGGCGTCGGTGCCCAGGATCTTGACGTAGTACGTATTCTTCTCGCCCGGTGCGATCCGCTGAGTCTTCAACGTCAGAGGAAATCGTTCGCCGTTTCGAGGATCGGTGGCGTCACACAGCAGCGTAGCGTTGTCCCATGTTTCGCAGGGGACCATGTCGCCTGTGCCGTCAGGCCGCTCTTTGACGATATTCGATAGCACCGCGCGTACCGTTTGAGGTATCCAGCCGGCACGGAAAGGGATGTGGCAGACGTGCATGCCCAGGTCGCCCATGCAACCGTACCGGCCGTTGAATTCGACCATCCGTTTCCAGTTGATCGGCTTGTTCGGATCCAGGTCGCTCGAATGCAGGAAGCCGGCCTCCACGTCGACGATCCGCCCGAACGCCCCCACCTCGATCACCCCACCGATTCGCTGGAGCGCCGGGAAGAATGGGAATTCGGAGGAGCATCGCACGAAGACCTCGGGGTGTTCGTCGATGCAGCGACCGATCGCATCGCTGGCTGGCTGGTCGATGCCGAACGGCTTCTCGCCCATCACATGCTTGCCTGCTTCGACGGCCGCACAGTAGAACTCCTGGTGCAAATGGTGCGGCACCGCAATGTAGACGGCATCCACATTGGGATTCGCGAGCAGCTCGCGATAGTCGTCGGTCACCTGCGTGATGGAATCGAAATGGTCCGTGTACCAATTGGTACGCGGCAAACTCCGATTGCAGACTGCGACGATCTCCGGCCTGACATCCATATCCGGCAAGTGGCACCAGCGCGCAGCCGCGCTGGCGAATTCGCGTCCCATCAGGCCGCATCCGATCAGGCCAAAGCGTATGGTTTTCATGACGTCTTTCTTCAGAGTTCGTACTGAGGCACTTTCAGCCGTTCACCGTCCTTCAGGGCCGACTGGTGGGCGATGAAGCCGCAGACTGTCATGTTTAGCGCTGACGCAACGTCGACCAATGGCTTGCGGTCTTGCAGGATCGCAAGTACGAATTCGTTCATAAGCTGCCCGTGCGAGCCGCCATGACCACCAGCCTTCACACCGGGCGGGAGCGGCGGTCGCGTGATGTTGGGCAAGTCCTTCATCGCGCCGCGGTACTCCGTACCGTCCATCCAGCCTTTCTCGCCAAACACGCGTCCAGTTTCGCCGCCTTTCTTGAATGTGCTGCGGCATTTCAACATTCGGGACGTCCCGCCTTCGGACGTTTCGAACAGCGCGATTTCGTCGGTGAACAGATTATCGTACCGGTTGGCACCCGGTCGAAAGTCGCTGGTTCCCGACTGGAAACCAACGCACGACACGGAGGTAAACGTCTGGTCGGTTACACCGATGTAGTAGGCCGTCGAATGTGTGGGATACCATAAGGGCGGTATGCCCTTGCGCCACTCCTTATACGACGGAAGCGATCCATCGCCGTGGTAGTGATAGTATTCTCCCTCGGAATACACCAGCCTGCCGAATCCGCCCGCCATATAGATCTGCCGCATGGCGTAGCAGTCGGGGCGGTAGCAGGACGTCTCGAACATCATGTATTTCTGGCCGGTTGTCTTCACCGTCTCCAACAACTCGTCAGCCTGCTCGATCGACCCGTACACTGCCGGTACAGCGGTAGCGGCGTGCTTGCCGTGTTTCATCACTTCGATACAGTGCCGAGCGTGGCTCGGGGCATCCGTCGCACAGAAAATGGCCTCGATCGAATCGTCTTTGACCATCTCTTCCAGCGACGGATACGTCTTCTCGCAACGGCAAGCCTTGGCCAATCCGGCACAGCGGTCGGGAAACAGGTCGCTGACGGCGATGATTTCGACATTCGGGTGATCCTGGAAGCTGAAGGCGGCGCCAAAACGGCAAAAGCCGTATCCGACGATTCCTACGCGAATCTTGCGGTCCGAAACAGGCTCCCATTTCTTCGAAGCGTTCGGGTCGCTGGGCTCTTCCTCGAATCCTTGAATCGGCTTCTCCTTGGGCGGGGCCGCTCCGCTGAACCCCAATGCGGCTGCACCCAGGCCAACGGACTGCAAGAACGAACGTCGTGATTTGGAGTCGGTCATAGTAGATGCTCCTTGTGAACAAAGGGATTGCTTACATCAGTGTCTTTTCCGCCGCGGCAATGGCTTCTTCGATGATCTCCAGGGCCTTGGCGGCGGTATCAAAGTCCATCACGATGGGCGGACTCATCCGAAGAATGTGTCCTGCGGGTATCCAGGCCAAACCGTTTCGGAACGCATGTTGATAGACGAACTCGCCCGCTTCGGCAAACGGTTCTTTCGTCTCGCGATCCTTGACCAGTTCGATTCCCATCAACGCTCCCTTGCAGCGTACGTCGCCAATGATGGGATGACGTTCCTTCATCTCGTTCAGAATCTTCGAGCAATGGTCGCCCAACGCGATGCAATACTCCAGCAGGTCTTCCTCCTGGATGACTTCCGTACTTGCCAGCGCTGCGGCGCATGCCATTGGGTTGCCCCCATAGCTGCTGGAGGCGGAGATCTTCTCAAAACTCTCCTTGTGCGGGTCGCGCACCGCGACGCAAGTCACAGGGAACCCGTTGCCGAAGCCTTTTCCAATAGAGACGACGTCCGGCACGACGTCCCAATGCTCCAGGCAAAGCCACTTGCCCGTGCGTCCCCACCCGGTAAGCACCTCGTCGGCCATCAGCAGGATCTCACGCTCGTCGCAGTACTTGCGCAGTTTCGGGAAGAAGTCATCGGGCGGCATGATCGAACCGCCCCAGCCCTGAATCGGTTCGAGTACAAATCCGGCCACGTCGCCCACGGTGGCCTTGTCGATGTATTCGTCGTAGAAGGCTATGTAACTATCTGTGTCGACGGTACCGTCTTCCGTTACCCACATCGGACGATAGGTGTCGGGCCGAGGCACCATGTGCGAGCCGGGCGCACGAACGCGACCGTAGACTTGAGACCGGATGTGTGCCAGGGACACCGCGCCGTAGGTCTTGCCGTGGAAGTCGTAATAGCAACTGATCATTTCGTTTCGGCCGCTGGCCGCCCGCAGCACACGCATCCCAGCTTCGACTGCGGCAGTGCCTCCGTCGTAAAACTGAAATCCATTCAGGTCGCCTGGCAGGACCTCGGCCAGCTTTTCGACCAGCCTCGTCTTGATCGGCGTGGTGAAGTCGTGGGCATTCATTAGCTGCCCAGCGTACTTGGCAATCGCTTCGCTGACCTTCGGATGGCAGTGGCCCAGCGAGGTGACGTAGATGCCCGACGAAAAGTCAATGTATTTGTTGCCGTCCACGTCAACCAGCGTACAACCCTCGCCGGATTCAAACGCCACGGGAAACAGCTTCACTTGGCCGCTCAAGCCTTTGAAGTGCTTGGTGCATCGCTGGTGATAGTCGTTTGACTCGGGGCCCGGCGGAGGCACGACGATCTCTGGAAAACGGTTCAGATCGACCTTGGCCCATGAAAGCGTAGAGGAACTGTTTGATGGCATGTTGATTCCATTTCTGGTTATGACGTTGAGATGTTCGATGTGGCGACCTCATGGTGACGCGTCCGGCGGAATGACGAAACCGGAGAAAATGACGAACAAGGCAATGATCGACAGCACGAACAGTACCCACCAGGTTACCACGCTGGTGTACCAGTGCTTGCCGAGGTTGCCGAAGATGTTCATCTTTCTCCAATTGAAGGTCAGTTGATCGGCAACCTGCTCGGGGCGCGGCGGCGCGGTGCACAGGCTGACCGCAATGCAGAGCAACGTGCAGATGCCCCAGTTAATCGCTCCCTGGTTGGCGTACGGCTCAAGCCACGTGGGATGCAGCGGAACCAAGGGAAGCACTTCTTGGATTTTCGCGTCATACTGAACGTAGTATTTCACTGCGATTCCGAAAACAAATCCCGAGAAGACTGCCGCCATCGCCCCCGCAGCGTTGGTTCGTTTCCACAGAATTCCTAGCAGGAACACGGCTGCAAATGGCGGAGCGAAGAAGAAGTACAGAGTCTGGATGTAGACAAACAGATTCCCACCGATCCGGCCGATGAATCCGCCAAGCGTGATCGCAATTGCCAGCACGATTACCGACGAGACAATCCCCACCTTGACCAAGTGCTTATCGCTGGCGGCGCGGTTCATCCAGCGTTTGTAGACATCCAGAGTGAAGATGGTAGCGGTGGAATTCAGCACCGAATTGACCGTGGATTGAATCGCCCCAAACAAGGCAGCAAGGAACAGGCCGCGCAGCCCGATGGGTACCAGTGTCTGGATCAACTGTACGTAGCCTTTGTCGGCGGCCGGCTTCACCTTGTCCCATGGTTGGTCCGTCAGAATCTCGGGGTGCATCGCAAAGAGGATCAAGCCCGGAATGACCACGATCGCCGGAAGCAGGACCTTCATGAAGCCGGCGAAGACAATGCCCATCCTGGCGTGGTATCCATCCTTCGCGCCTAGCACACGTTGGATCATGAACTGATTCAGAACGTTGTACCAAATGCTGACCGAAAAGACGCCGAAAATCAGAACCGGCCATGGATGAGTTGGGTGACTGGCTGGCTGGATCACCGAAAGGCGATTGTAGGTATCAGTCTGGGCCAGATTGGCCACGTTGGATTCGACCGCCTCGCGCCACGGATCGACGACAGCTCGGTTTGTCTCGATCATGGTTGTCACGCCGTCGGCCAAAGTTCCGTCTTCGCCTGCGAGTTCATTGAGGCCCAGCAGCGTGACCGTAACCCCGCCGACCACCATAACGAAAACCGTGAACAGATCGGTCCAGGCCACTGACGACAATCCACCGTAGATGGCCCAGAACCCAGCAACGATACCAAGCACCACGATCGAAATCCAAAGCTGAAGCTGGCCCGGATCGCTCCCGGGCGGAAGCACACTTTCGGGAAGCAGGTTGGTCAGCTTGGTCAGTTCTGCCCTAAACAGCGTCTGAATGGCCAGGGCTCCGCCGTACAGCACCGCAGCCAAGAACGCCACCACATTGCTGATGATGGTGACCACGGCAAAGAACTGCCTCAGGACCGGGCTGAAACGCTTCTCGAGAAACTCCGGCGTGGTAAATACCTTCGAGGCCAGCAGGAACGGGATGAAGAACCAGATCAATAACGAAAACGACAGCACATTGGCCCATTCTGATATGGCCACGCAAATGCCGTAGACCACGGCTACGCCGATCATCCCGATGAAGTGTTCCGTGCTGATGTTCGAGGCGATGAAGGAACCGCCCACCACAAACCAAGGCAGCCGCTTACCGGCCAGAAAATATTCCGTCGCCCCGGCCCGTTCCTTACGCCCCGCCCAGTAGCCAATCGCCGATAGCACCGCAAAGAACGCGATGAACGCACTGTAGTCCCAGAAATGAAGTTCAAACGACTCGGCATCCGGCATCGTTTATCCTTCGGTGGCCGCTATGAAGACGTTTCCTACACCGTCGATGGCATCTGTGCCAAGATATGTTAACTTGAAGCGCCGTGAAAGCGGTTGCACAGTTGTTCTTGAGTGGACTTTGTGTGGCACGGCCTACTTGTTGGCCGTGTCTTTCCCGGTCATCAATGCACCGCTGCCTGCAAGCAAACCGAGTTTCGAGGAGATAGTACATGGTCTGTGATGGACGCAAACTCCGTTTTCAGCGGCTGGTCGGCGACGGCCATGCTGTGATCATTGCCGTCGATCACGGCTTGTTCGACGGCCCGATCCCGGCAATGGAAGACCTGCCCGCCACGGTCGAGAAGATCAATCCGGTTGTCGACGCAGTGCTGCTAGCGCCCGGCATGCTCCGTCACTGCCACAGCGTGTTCACTCGGCCGAAGCGGCCTTTGGCGATCGTCCGGCTCAATTGGAACACCGTGTACTGTTTCGGTCTTGGCTATACCGAGGCCAGAAGCGTCTACGGATATGACGCGGAGAGCGCGCTGCGGGAGGGCATGGATATTGCCCTGGTATCGCTGACACTACAGACCGGCGACGAGAGACGTGATGCGAAGAATGTCGAGGTTTTCGCGAAACTGACCGCCGACTGCCACCGGTTGGGTATTCCGGTGATCGGCGAGTACTTCCCGACCGATTCCGAGAACCTGACGCCGGAACAAATGCACGAACAGGTCTTGTTGGGCAGCCGGATCGTCGCGGAACTTGGCGCTGACGCCATCAAGACGTTTTTCACTTGCGAATTCACGGCCATCACCGGCAGTTGCCCGGTTCCGGTGTTCGGCTTGGGCGCGGAGAAACTGCCCACCCAGCGAGAAGCCTTGGAACTGGCGGCCCGCGAAGTGGCGGATGGTGCCGGGGGCGTCGTGTTTGGCCGTAACGCCATTCAAGTTCCACAACCGTTTGTCTTTCAGGCGGCCCTTTGTGACGTGGTAAAACATGGCAAACTGGTCGACGAAGTGTTGCAGGAGTATCAGTTGGGGTAACCCAGTGGAGTACCGATGACCACCCAACCGACCAAACCGCGAGTTGGCCTTCTGGCATTGACATTGGAGCTGTACGAATCGCTGGTCCCGGACTTGCGGCCAGGACGCGAGCAATGGCTGCGCGATGCCGTGTTACCGGCGCTGGAGCCGGTCGCCGACGTCCGATTCGAGCGGGCCGTGTATCGTCGCCAAGACATCGACGCCGCCGTAAGTGACATCGAGCATGAGGGAGCCGATGTTTTGTTGGTGATGTGCCTGAGCTATTCACCGAGCCAGTTCGTCCTTCCCGCGTTGCAGCGAACAGACCTGCCGATCGTCATATGGAACACCCAGGAGTTGTTCGCCGTCGATGACAGTTTCGACGGCACCAAGATGATCGACAACCACGGTGTCCATGGGACTCAAGACCTGTGCAATGTGCTTTTGCGCAGCGGCGTTCGATTCCAGTACGTGACCTCGCATCTGAACGATCCGGACGCGGTAGAGCATCTGGCCGACATGTTCGTTGCCGCGGCGACGGTCTCAAGGTTGCGCAGTGTCCGCCTTGGGCTACTTGGCTATCCATTTCCCGGAATGGGAGACCTGGGCCTCGATACGACCCACTTAGCCAGCACGCTCGGCTGTCAATGGAGCGTTCTATCCGTCGAGGACTTCAACCTACGTGCCGAGGCCGCGACAGACGAGGAAACGTCGAAGCTGATCGCCGAATACCGGAATTCTTATCAGTTGGCCGACGATCTGGTTGACGCGGACCTGGAAGCCACGGCTCGCGCCGAGTTGGCACTACGGTCGATGGTGACCGAGCATGATTTGGACGCGGTGACGTACCAGTTCATGGCGTTGGGGGAAGACGAACGAACGATGACGCTTCCGTTTGTGGGCGTCAGCCGCTTGATGGCCGAAGGGATCGGATTCGGCGGAGAAGGGGATCTGATCGGAGCGGCCGGCACGTGGTTGTTGAACCAGCTTGGGCCACCCGCCACTTTCAGCGAAATCTTCACGATCGACTTCGAAGGCAACGGAGTGTTCATGAGCCACATGGGCGAAGCCAATCCAGCAATGGCTCGAACCGACACGAGAATCCCTCTCGTCGCCCGGCCTCGTCCAATCACCCGCATTCGCGGCCGTCAATTGGCTCTGATCGTCAGCCTACAGCCAGGACCGGCCACGCTTTGTGCGTTGACCTTGGGCCCCGCCGGCCGCTGGCGGTTGGTGGCCAGCCGAGTGGAGGTTACCGACTTCGGACCGCTGCCGTCCATGGCCGTACCGCATTTCAAACTGCGCGTGCCACAAGGCGACGTGCGCGACTGGCTGACCGCCTATGCCCAAGCAGGAGGGCCACACCATAACGCCCTGTGCTTTGGTGACCGGACGGACCGCATCCGTTTGGCTGCCAGTTTCCTGGATGCCGATTACTGCGAGGTCTAGTTAATGTTCCTGGGATTGGATCTGGGCACCACCAATGTGAAGGTGCTGGTGGTCGATCGCGATGGTTCGATTGTGGCCGAGGGTTCGGCTCCGGTCACGCGAACTACCACGCCCGACGGCGGCGTGGAGCAGGACATCAATCAGATCTGGGATGCAACCTGCGAGGCAATCCGCCAAGCCGTTCGCCAAACGTCCAGGCAAGACATCCAGGCGGTTGGCGTCTCCAGTCAGGGCGGTGCGGTGCAGTTGCTCAACGCCCAGGACGAGCCCGTCCGTCCCGTGATCAGTTGGCTCGATACCCGCGGCAAGCCCTTCGACCGGCAACTCGAAGAGCAGGTGGGCGAACCATACTTGGTCGCCCATACAGGATGTAATCTCAGCACGATGACCCTCGGACAGGTTCTCCGCCTCCAACAGGAGTCGCCCGAACTGTTGGACGCGTCCGAGCATTTTGGCTTTGTAGGCGACGTGCTCGTGGGCCGACTCTGCGGCCGTCGCGCCCACGACCCGACCAGCCTTTCTATCGGGATGCTGTATAATCCAAACCTCGGCTGCGCCGATCCGGAACTGCTCGATCGGCTGAACATTCGAGACAAGTGCCTTCCAGACCTCGTACCGGCGACCGAACCGGCGGGCCATCTGCGAAGCTGGGTTGCTCAAGAGACGAGACTGCCTGAAGGGATTCCCGTATCGCCGGCAATTCACGATCAATACGCGGCTTCCATCGGTGCGGGCACGGTGAACGAAGGGGACGTGCTGGTCGGAACTGGAACGGCTTGGGTATTGCTTGCCACGACCGGCCGTTTGGCGCCGCCGATCGCTCAACGGACATTCGTCTGTCCTCATCCAGTCGACGGCCTTTTTGGCCAGTTGCTATCCATGAGCAACGGCGGTTCAGCGATGCAGTGGGCATTAGAAACCATTGGCCAGAGCCAGCTTGCCGGGGAAGAACTGGATGTACGGCTCGAATCGGTTTCGCCCGGCGCGGATGGGTTACGCTTCTGGCCGCTATTGATGGCCAGCGGACCGGCCGCCGCGTCGTTTTCGTCCGGCGGGCAGCTCTCGGGAATCACGCTGGGCCACTCGGCCAACCACCTACTGCGAGCCGTAGTCGAGGGACTGGCCTGCGAACTGACTCGGCATCTGGGATGGTTCACGCGAGAGGGGCTGCCAGTGGGAAGATTGGTGATATCCGGCCCGGCTGCCACCAGTCGCGTCACCCCACAGATCATCGCCGATGTAGCCAGCCGACCCGTAACCTGCCTCTGCCAATCGGCCGTCAGTTCCTTCGGCGCCGCAACAGTTGCTCGTGCCCTGGTCGAGACGGATACTACCCTGCGCGACTTGGCCACAACGCTTGCACCGGCCCTCCGTACGGTTTCCCCCAGTTCGCACGTGGACACATACCACGATCTGTTGCAAGAGTACATTGAGCCATTCGCCGCATCGACAAAGGAGTGATTCGAATGCCTCCCGTTCCGCTTCATCACGTTTGGCAATACACCGACGTCGATCGAGCCTTCTGGGAGCGTCACCTTGAGGATTGGGTGCCGCAGCGGATCTTCGATGCCCACACCCACGTTAACGAACCGCAGTTCCGCATCGAGGAGATGACCGACCAGAAGCGTCGGCAGTACTGGGTGAATGAGATCGCCGAGCCCATCGGTGCGGACGACGCCCAGCGCTGCTTCGAAACGGTCTTTCCGAATCGCGAGTTCTCGTGTCTGGCGTTCGGTCATCCCAGTCTGGACTACGATATCGAGCAGAGCAACGACTCCTTGCGAGAACAATGCGTCAGGCGGGGCTGGTATCACTTGGCCGTGGCTAGGCCCGAATGGCCCGCCGAACGTCTGGAGGAGGAACTGAGTTCGTCCACCACACTGGGTATCAAACCGTACTACTCCTTGATCCCCGGCCAGGATCCCGACACACGCGACAAGTTCCTGGAGGCCAGTATTTTTCAGTTTCTGCCCCACCATCAACTGGAACTGCTGAATCAGCGAGGCGCGTGTGTGATGCTGCACGTGCCCAAAGCAGATCGGCTGGGGCATCCTGAGAATATCGCAGAGATAAAGCAGATCCGGCGCGACTATCCTCGCGTCGTGGTCATTGTCGCCCACTTGGGTCGCTGCTATACACTGCCACATGCTGAAGAAGCCCTGCCGCAATTGGCCGACGACGAAGGTCTGTACTTCGACAACTCAGCCGTGTTGAACCCGGATGTCCATCGGTTGGCACTACAGACGTTCGGCGCATCTCGAATCCTCTACGGCACCGACAATCCGGTTTTCTACATGCGAGGCCGTCGACAGTGGGAGGGCACCACGTACATCAACCGGACGAACTACCCATTCTACTTCAACAAAGACCGCGAGCCACCGGAGGTCGAGGCCAAGTACACGCTGTACATGTACGAGGCCCTGCGAGCCATCAAGCAGGCATGTGAAGAGCTGGCACTTGGCCCCAGCGAGGTTGAGGCCATCTTCCACAGAAACGCGGAACGCATCGTCGACACCGTGACAGCGGATTGAACGCTCGGTGGGCGGATGTAAAGGGTAGACGGCGCAGGCCTTGCTTCATGCGCCGCCAAGATAGGCGTCGACGATCACTCGCGAAGCGTGCTGTCGCCCACTTCTGCGATCCATTGGCGTGTCCACTCGACGGCCTCCAGTTCCAGGTCGCAGACGGTGTTCGCCAGGAAGATCATGCCTTCGATTCGTCCTTCCCGCAGCCAGTGTAGTCCGAGTTCACACTGTTTCTTCATGCGATCCACGGGCATGGGGCCCTTGTTTCCGAAGTCCCACATGTAGCAGCCCAATAGCTTCCCGTGATTCGGGGCCAACTGTTCCAGGCGGAGGAAGTTCCGTTCCAGTTTCTCGATCTCTTCTGATCGCCACGACCAGAGGGTGATCTTGTCGCAATGGGCAAGGTGCTTCTCGACGGGTGCCTCCAATTGATGCGAGTACAAGACGACGTACAGATCTCGCTTCCGGCCGGCGACCGTCAACTGGGATCGGAGGTCCTTCAGTTCTTCGGGCGAGAGTTGGCCGGAGCCGTCGCGATGGAAAAAGTCGTCCATGATGAAGCCGACGATGTTGGGAAACCGGGCAGCCAACTCCAACGCGGCCCTTCTCTCCTCGTCGCCGGTCTTGCCGCCGGAACCTACCAAGGACCAAACGACTCTTTTCAACGGCCGCAGGGCAATGGCGTATTGGTCGAAGGGCATGGGCGGTTGGTTCTGCCAGCGGATCAACAGCAGATTTGGGACGCCCAAGTAATAGGCTCCTTCGGCGGGCGTCATTCGCGAGGGCTGTGGCAGGTTCCAGCCTTCGTTATCGGCTCCGGCAACGCACGCGAAAATCCATAGCCTATCGCGCACAGTCCGTTCCTTCTGTTCGCCCGCTTCGCTCGATGCAAAGTTCCCGTCGATGGCACACGCGACCGCTGTAGTGGCCGTGGTGGTGAGAAATCTTCGGCGCGAGTCGGTTGACCTGATTCTCTTGCTCGTCGTATCCATTTCGATACTCCCGCGACTTGGTCACTCCCGTGTCTGGACGACACGGCATTCAGCTACGGCGATTCTCCGAGCGCCGTAGCCACATCTGCCGCCAGTTGATAGAGTTGCTCGGAGCGGCCTTGCCAGTCAGAGCCGAGATACCAATGATAGCCTACTTGCCCAGGTGTCGACCACCAACCGTGTCCTTCCATCTCGATCAGGCCCGAAGTCAAATGGTTGTCGACACCGATCATGGTGGCCCACAGCCGGCCTTCGAGAACCTGTCGACAACGTTGGGCCAAATCGCCGGTCATCTTTCCTTCGGTCAGCGCTTTCTCGACAAAGATGCGAGCTTCGCATTCCTGTATGCCTTCGCGCATCATCTCCATGCGGGCACTGGACACCGACCCATCGGGCCCGGGCAGCAGCATGTAGCGGGTCATCCGTTCAAGGTTTCGCCAACCGCTGTCCGGATATCGCCCAATCAAGTCGGATTGGCGGTCTCCCGCGAGCACCGGCCAGAAGTCGGCACCTATGCGGCCGAATCCGCGTTGCTCGCCTACGAGGTTCATCTCGCCCAACAGCCGCGCAAACGTCGCGGGGGCGCTCTCGCCATAGCGCATGAACTGCACCACGCGGTCTTCGCGGCTCCAGCCGAGTAGACTGCCGTCCGAAGGCTTGCCCGGCCAGCGGGGTGACCAGACGGTTGCCTGATAGCCCAAAGGAAAATCGGGCCTGCTGCGGCGCAGGCTGTGTGCGTGGCGCATCCACGGTACGGAAGGAAAGAGCTGTGCGGTCGCTTTCAGCACGGCTGGCGGCGGTTCCACGTCCGCCACCAAGCCGAGCATCATCGCCCCTTCCAAGTCGTGCTCGCGCAAACGCTTGCGGATATGGTCGGCCACCGGCTGCCAAAGTTTGATGGCCTCCGGCCGCTCGAACGACGGCAACAGAACCGTCTCCAGATGGCCCGTGGCCGGGTCGACCTGCGTCACGGGAATGCCACGCCGTTTGGCCAAGTGGTAGTCGAACAGGTACAACGAGATGATCTCGGGTTTGCCCATGTTGTTGACAACCGTGTCCAGATACTTGTCGAACACCGAGAAGTCGTGTTCGTAACGGCCACCCGCTCGTGGGATCCAGCGTACCAGACTCTGCTCGTTGCCCATGTTTGTCTGGCAAATCAGATGTACGTACGCGGTCTTGTTGCCCACCTGCGACAACAGTCGTTGAGCCTTGGCGATCAGCTCGAAGTGTTTGTCACCGTACAATGGTGTGTTGTATCGCAACGCCAACGACTCAGGCGAATGAACCAGGTCCACGAATGTGCGATACCGGCTTCGGTCCGGCAATCGAAAATCGGCCACCGGGAGCTGCACGGGCACCTCGACGGGCGAGTGGCCGTCAAGCGTGATGGTGAGCGTCCCCGCATAGTCGCCCGGCGCCGTATTGGGCGGCACGTGCACTGTGATCCAGATGGGCTGTACTGCACCAAAGTTCTCCTCGGGCTGCCCCGGCCGAGCGAGGGTCCGGCTGTCGCGAGTTGGCTCCTTTTTGCGTACCGGGATGACCGCCGGCGCTTGCTCCAAGAGCGCATCGAAACGGCTCGGCTCGACTCGATAATGGCTTTCGCTGCCGATCTCGCGGATTGCCCCCAGCAACGCGGCGTAACGGACCTGCACAGCCGACGCCGGGATCGCTCGGCCGCCGCGGCTGTGATACAACTCGGTCATCTCGGCGCGCAAACCCGTAATCGCCTCCGTGTTGCCCAGGACGACCTTTCCCGAGAACGCGCCGTTTCGGGTACCCGCGATCAACACGGGCCGCAATTGCTCGTTCGGATCGCCCCAATCCAGATCGCAGTCCGAGGCCAGGGGATCACTGTTCCAGATTTGCAGGCCTTCGGGCCGCCACACGTTGGCGACGATCCCCTCGGCGCCGTCGGCCGTCAGCCGGACGTGTCGCAATCCGCACGTGCTCCAAAGATGATGAGGCCAACGGCGTGTGTCGTTGAAGGATTTCCGCAACTTCTCGACGACCGGCTTCGGATACGGCGCACGGCGCACCTCGATAGCCAGTACGTTCACACTCCGGCGAAGGAGGTTCGACGGGACTTCAATCCCCGCCAGTCGCCGAGTGCGAAGTGCCCAGCGGCGGAGGTTCTCCGTGTCCTTCTCCCCGCAGTCAGCTTCAAGCAACTTGCCTCGGGCGTCAAAGAATGCTTCCAAGGGATACGCGCGAGCCAGCGTCTCAGGGCCGGCTGCGGTCGGCAGGTGGCCGGAGGCAACCTGCTGGCCGTTGACGTACACTGTGACTCCACCGCGATACTCGACATTCAACTTGAGGCCTTTCACGGCCGCAGGGTCACTGACGTTGAACTTTCCGCGAACCGAGATGACCGCCAGACTCGGCGAGCCGATGTGAGTATGGATAAAACCGGCATTCTCGATAAATGTCGGCGCCCAACTGCTGTGAATTGGCGGCAACGGTGCCCCGGGCATTCGGCGCCAAGAACTGTCATCAAACGCCACAGACGCCCAATCGTCCGGCGGCAACGGGGTGCGATACCCAACGGCCGACACCTCGTCGCCGTCGTCGGTCCGAAAGACTGGCTTGCGCAGAGTGTAGTGCAGCCGCCAGAAGCCGCTCGTATCCAGGACAACGACCGGCGAATCCGCTTCAATCTCAGCCGCAGCGGAGGTCTGGTGGATCCAGGCGGCCGTACCTATCAAGCCGAACCACGCGACCGTGGCTGCAAATCTCATGAAGTGTCCCTCGACGTTACCACGTTAGGCCGTGGGTTCGCGTATCGTGAACAGTTGGCCAATGTGAAGAACCTCGACCGCCTTTTCGTGGCGTGAGAGCGCGTCGCGAAGTTGGATCATGCAACCGGGGCATGCGGTCACCACGGCGTCGGCATCGGTGGTTGTGATTCCATCGACTTTGTGGTCGGCGATTTTCTTCGAGACGTCGTAATGGGTAATGCTGAACGATCCGCCGAGCCCACAGCAGCGGTCGGCGTTGGGCATCTCGACGAAGTTCAGCCCATCCAGCGACTTCAGAATCTCGCGAGGCTGGTCACTGATTCCCTGATACCTGCCGAGATGGCACGGGTCGTGCCATGTGACGGTCTTTCCCTTGAATTGTGAGTTCAACTCGAACTTGTCCGACTCGGTGGCAAGGGCATCGATTACGAACTCGTTGAAGTCCTTGACCTTTGCCGAAAAATCCTTGAAGCGTTTCTTTTCTTCGGGCGTTTCCGCCAAGTAGACCGGATACTCGCTTAGCCCGGAACTGCACGTAGCACAGCCAGTGACGACATAGTCGTAATCTTCGAACGCCTGGATGTTCCTTGCCGCCATCTTCTTGCCGGTGCGAAAGTCGCCGGAGAAGTAGACGGGCGCTCCGCAACATCCTTGGCGTTTGTCAAAGATGACTTCGCAGTCCAGGTTCCTGAGCACATCGACCATCATGCGCCCGATTTCGGGGAATACGTATTCGGTGGCGCATCCGGAAAAGAAACCTACCCGGTACTTCGGTTCTCCTGTCGCCGAGGTCCGCTCGGGCAGCGTCTTTCGTAGGAACTTCCGTGCGATCTTGGGCACCGCTCTTCCGGCGCCGAGGGCTGTGAGAAACTGCGGCAGATGTCGGAACCCGCCTTCGCCGCGGGGAAGGAGGAACTGAAACCAGGACGCGATTCGCAGCGCCACGCCGAACAGCCACCGGTTTGGGAGGATGTAACGGAAGACGATGCTCTTCGATAGAGGAAGTCCTCTCTCGGCCACGTAGTCGCCGCGTGCGGCGGTGACCGCGTGGTCGATCCGTGTCTTGGCTGGGCAGTATTGCACGCAAGTCTTGCACAACAGGCAATTGTCGATCGCCTCGTAGAAACCCTTGGTCAAGTCTTGTTCGCCGTCGAGCGCGTAGCGGATCAGTTGATCCTTGCCGCGAGCAAGCCCCTTCTCCTGCCGCTCCTCCCGGTAAATCGGGCAGAAGTAGCCGCAGAAGCCGCACTTCATGCACTGCTCGACATCGGATTGAAACTTACGGGTGTTTTCCAGCTTATCGGCCACGTGATGGCTCGTTTCAGAAACGACGGAAGAAGTCAACCCGTACCTGAGATGGCCTGCTCCAAATCAAAGACGAGACCCAAGATAGCTTAGCTGATTTGTTGGCCTGCGTGCCATACCCTGATGCGCACCGCGGACAAACACCGGATGTGATCTCGAATCTGGCCCGAACTCGAATCTTGGATTTACGTTTTCTCGCAGGCTTGAAACTTGCCTGTCCACGAAGGTTGAATCGTGATTCGCAATAAAGGGCTCGTCCTGCATAGATTCGATGCCAGGTCGGTCGCCCAAATTGATGGTCTCCGGTGCGGAGACGAAATGCTTGCCCGAAGTCACGACACCGCCCCGATGAAAGGTGGTCTCGCCCATTAGGACTTAACCACCCGAAAGTTCTTGGCGCACGCAGATTCTGATGTTAGACTGCTCATTTGCCTAGTAGGTTCAGCGCATTCTCGTTCCGCCGAGAGAGCGGTATCGTGGATGGGACAAGATAGTCTCGAGGAGTTCTCCCATGCATAAGATCAGACTCGCGGTATTGGTGGGCGTTGCGTGCGCCTTCCCAATGACGACGGAAGTCCACGCTCAGGAAAACTGGGCCGGGCAGAAGTACGCCTTGTTGATCGGAGTGCACGACTATTCGCCTCCGTTCAAAAATCTGGAGTACTGCTACAACGACATCTTGGCTTTGAAAGAACGGTTGCTCGATGCAGGATTCTCCGAAGAGAACATCGTTCTAATGCACGACGGGGCAAAGAAACCGGCGTTTCGGCCGTCGAAGTCGAACATCGAGAAGCAACTGCAGTTGCGTCTAAATCTGGCTAACGCGAGTGACGACATACTTGTAGCGTTCAGTGGACACGGTGTGATGGATGGAGACGACAGCTACCTATGCCCTTATGATGCCGCACTTGGCAAAGCTGCGGAAACGATGGTATCCGTAGACAAAGTCTACGACCAGTTGAAAGCTTGCCGGGCGAAGCAGAAACTCCTTTTGGTGGATGCCTGCCGCGATGAACCGGTCTTGCCGAGTCGTAGCGGAGGCATCGTCGTTCGCGGTTTCGCAGAGGGCCTTGAGGAGCCACCCAAGGGAGTCTTGGTCCTGGCGAGTTGTGAGGCGGGCGAGTGGTCGGCGGCGGATCCCGATCTGAAACACGGCGTTTTCTCTTACTATCTCATTGAGGGATTCAAAGGAGCTGCCGATCAGGAGTACGCGGGCAACAAGAACGGTGCCATATCCGTGTTCGAACTGTACACCTATGTGCATGAGAAGACGAAGAAGCACGTTGCCAACAGTCACGGGATCAGCCAACGCCCCGTTTTGCGCGGGGAAATCTCGGGAACTTTCGATCTGGCCAAGGTCCCGGATCGGATCACGGACTCCCTGACAAGATCGATGCTGGAAGACAAGCCGGAGACGACCGAAACCGCAAAGAAGACCTCTTCGAACGCGATGGTTCGATCGGCAGACCACCCTTTGCTGAACGAAGCGAAGAAGTATCTGGCAGGCGGCGATTACGACAAGGCGATCAAAGCCTACAGCGCGCTGATCGACGATGGGATGGCCGATGTAGCCGTCCGCCGCCAAGCCCGTGAAGACCGCGGTGCCGCATATCTGGCCAGGGGAACCGAGGAGGATATTGATAATGCTCTGATTGACCATTTGGCGCTTGGCAAAGAGTCGCTGCAATTGGTCATCACCGCCGATGAGGAAAAACTGAAGGTCGCTAGCGACGTCAGAGGTATCCTACGCGAGGGGCAGGTGGTCAACATTACGTCCAGCAACGGCAATTGGTTCTGGGTCAGTTCCGTCGGCGGGAGCAGCGGCTTGAGCGGGTACATTCGGAAAGAGGCCGTTGTTAAGAAAGCCGAGAACGCCAGGCAGCCTGAGCAACCCATATCCAGACCGGCATCTCCACGATCCACCGGATCAATTCCGGCAGGCGCGGACGCATTTACCAGGCAATTCATGCAAAGACACGGCAGGCCGCCGGGCGTGATGGAGACCCCCAGATGGGAATCTCCTGCGGAAATTCGCCGATTACGAGCGGCCGGTCTGCTGAGGTAGAAGAGAGCAGCGCCGACGAAGTTCCTTCACTACGTATTCAACGGAGTACATCATGAACCACCTGATGCCTTGCCCGAGCAACAAGAGAATTGGCAGCGCGACAACGAAGGCAACCTGGGTGTTGTGTTTGGGGCTATGGTCTGTCTTGATCGGGCCGCTTCGCGCCGACAACATTGACGACGAACTGTGGAAGCAGGCTCCGATTATCCTGAAGCACCTGGAAGAGCAAGGCTGCAACAATGTCGGCGTTCTTTCCTTCATGCTTAAGAAAGGGAACGCTCCGTCGACGTTCGGCGGGGGATTGATTTGCGAGCAGTTGCCAGGGCGGCTAGCCAGTGCACTTATCCTGCGGCATAGACCGGACGCACCGGATCTGTTCATCGCGCGAAATGCTTCGAATCATGCGGCAGCAAACATCGCGAGTGCGGGTTACCGCACCTCGGTTCAGCGGCGACGGTTATTCGATTTGAAATATCCGCTTGCGTGGTCCGGACCGGACGTGGCTCCTGATATCTTTCTTGCAGGAAGGGTGTCGCTTAGCCCGGACTTTCGCATGACGAACATTTCGATTGGCGCCTTCGAACGACAGAACCCAGGCAGGGTGTACGATCTGGTCGAATTCGACGTGCCGACCGACCGACACATCTTGGCCGATGCGGGCGAAGGGTTCTCGCTTTCCAAGGGAAAGCGGAAATTCGTCCGCGGTTTCTCCGACGATGAGATCATCGCGAGTGTCGGCGACGACACGAAAGAGAAAACGGCGGATCTCGTCGACAAGAAAGTCTCTGGCAAGAAGTGGGCTAACGGCTTTCCGGTGACTCTGACCATCAGGTACGACGGAGTCGAGCAAACGCTTGAACCTGATCTTTCCGCATCGGGCCGGAACAACTTCGTCGTCGACGGCCCGAAGGAGGGCGAGGTGGTTACGTTTGGCGTTAAGAACGACACTGGCGATCCTTTGGGTATCGTCCTGCGCGTGAACCAAATCAGTACACTTTACGAGAAGTTTGGGGACGAAAGCACGTTGCCCAAATGGGTCCTTGCGCCTGGCAAGCAGTACGAGATCAAGGGGTACCACAGGGAGGACAAAGAGACTTTCGTCAAGATCGTCGGCCTGAGCGAGGAGTTGTCGAAAGCGGTGTTCGAAGACCTCGGCGGAGACAAGTACGCGGGAAAGATCCATCTTTACGTGTATCGTTCGGTCGACCAGGATTCCGGCAAGGCTCCTGGCTTTAGCAAGGAAATCGCCGTGCTGGACGAGGACGGTTCGACCAGGGCCAATCTCCGCACCTTCGGAGATCTTCAGCAGGACCTCCTGAAGAAATCGGTCCTCGGGCCGGGGGATATTCGCTCGTTGATGTCCTATTCGCCTGACGAAGGCAAAGAAACGCTCGAAAAGGACGAGTTGGGTGCCGTGGAGCACACCGACACCATGATCGTGGAGTACTACAAGAAGCCAGAGGATTATTGAGAAACGACCCATGCGCGGAAAACGAGCAGTATCATCCCTGTTGCTTGCCACTATTCTCCTTGTGTCGCCTGTCAGTGTGCGGCAGTCCTCGGCTGCAGAAATTCGCCCCACGGATGCTAAGCCGGACGCATCGGGAGTCAAGAAACTGTTTGGGATGCTTCTCATGGCGGTCGACGAAGAGACCGTCGCGTCGACCGCAGCGTTGATCGATGTCGATCAGATGCTCCTCGAGGTGCAGCGGCAAGGCATTTTGCCCGGGATGTCCCCGGACCAGAAAGCGACGTTCTTCGCCGACCAGAAACGCAGGATGCCGGAAAAGCTGTACGAGCAAGGCAGGGCTCGTCGCTGGCAGCGATGCCGCCTGCAGCACGCGGAATTCAATGCCGCCGGGGACAAGGCACTGGTAGTTGTCCGTGTTTTCGGTCCAGAAGCGGCCGACGGCAAAGGCCCGCCGGCGGAATTGATCCAGTTTTGGCTGATTTCGAAGGACGATGGTTGGTGGATCTACGACTGGAGGGATATGGAGTCGGTCTGCCGCGCTTCGACTTCCACGGCGATCGAACTGTATCTTGGCAGAGACTGCGAGAGCGCCGAACAAACACGAATACTGCTCGCAGCCGCGCGCGCTGCCAGTGCCCGGGATTACCACACGGCGGAGGATCTGCTGCGGACCGTCGAGTGGGTCGTCTACCCGTCCCCCCTGAAGGCGCTCTGGTGGCTGCTCGCCGCACAGGTCGAATATGGACAGGGTGATCCGGCGGCAACGCTGAAGTGTCTAGACAAGGCCGCGCGACACGATCCCGATCTGCTCGCTGACGATATCATGCGTTCAGCCGCGCACAATGCCTTGGGAAACCATGCGAAAGCGTTGTCCTTTGCACAGGAGACGCTGGCCGAGCTGGGCGACGACGCCCGAATCTACTGCCGTGTGGGCGATGCCCTGGCTGGATTGAAACGCTCGGACGAAGCTGCCGCAGCCTACCGTAAAGGGCTCGAGTGCGAACCCAATTCCGTCGAGAACCTTGTGGGTCTGGGGAATGTCCTGCCGGCGGGGCAGCGGTCCGAAGTCGGCGATCGATTTGTCGAATCAGGCGACCCGTCCGGTCAATTCGCGGTGCTGGCCGACTCGTTCGTCGACGCCGGGAATATCGAGGCGCTCGAAGCATTGGTGACCCGGCACGCGAAAGTCGCTCCGGATCAGATGATTACCGACTACTATCGCTGCAAGACACTGCTTTTGAAGGAGGATTACACTGCGGCGGCAGAACTCATCAGGACATTATTGGCCCGTGTCAGCAAGGACGATTCGCCATACCTGCTGGTTGACGAATACCTGGATGCCATGCTGGCGGCCAAGAAGCCCCTGGAAGCGTACGAGCAGGCTCCCGATCTACCGTACGCCGCGAGGTACCTTGCTAGGGCGTTGTTCTACGCAGAGGATATCGACAACCTGGTGAAGCTCGCGGAAGCTCATAAGAAACGGTTCCCCAACGACTTGGCCGTCCGCGGACATGTCGGCAAAGCCCACATGATGCAGAAGCGTTACCTGGACGCTGAGAAAGTCTTCGCCGAATGCATGAAGAAGTCTCAAGGCACGGCCATTTCTGAGGCCTTTCGGCGTTATCGCGTTGAGGCCATGTTTCGGATGGGAAGAGGGTTGGAGGCATTCGAGAAAAGCAAGCCAAAGGTGGCCACGTTCGATCAACTCGCCCGGCTATTCGCCGCTGGCGGACAGGCCGCCGAGCTCCGCAAGCTGATTGCCGAACACCGAAAAACGGCACCCAACAGTGTTCCTCTACTCATGTGGGAAGCCGCTGCGGCGCGAATCGAGGGAGACAACGCCGTTGCGGCAAGACTCCTCGAGTCGGCCCTTCCAAGAGTGGAAGACAAGGAACTTCGCCCTCTGCTGGTGCAAGGATTTCTCGATGCTTCCCTTTTGGCCAAACGTCCCGTGGAAGCCTACCAAAAGGCGCCCGATCCGAAATCGACCTTCGACTATCTTGCTGATGCGTTGGCGAGCGCTGGGGACGCCAAGAACCTGAAACAGTTGATGGAACTGCACCGAAAAGGGCATCCCGAGGATCTCCAGTTGGAGTTCTACGGCGGCCATCTACATCTCCTCGACAAGCAATACGGCCAAGCTGAGAAAGTCTTCGCCGACGGAATGGCCAAGGCCGAAGACCCCGCAATCCAAGAAGCCTTCCGGAGCATGCGAGTCGACGCACGTCTGGAGATGGGCGAATGGCTTTCGGCCTATCGGGAGATTGGCCCGCACCGCGCAACGTACGATCAGCTATCACGGCATTTTGCTGCCGAAGAGGAACCCGATCCCCTGGTGGAACTCGCCGCTGCGCACCGCAAGAATGCCCCGGAAGACCCGACTATCGGACTCTGGGAAGCAGAGGTTCAATGGCTTCGCGGTAACTACCAGAAGGTCGTCGACATCTGTTGTGGGCAGCGGGAATCGATTCTGTCTGACCCAGACAACCTGGGACGTTTCGAGGATCGCCTCATCCGAAGCCTGGTTCGAATTGGCCGACTGGACGAAGCGATGGAAGAGGCCAAAGTGTCTTCCGCACGCGACGGGGACGTGTGGTTCGAGGCCGTCGTCCATGCCGTGGCCGGGAGGACCGCAGAGACGAGCGAGTCGCTGGCCGTTTGCGCGGGCCGCGGTTATGAGCCGGCCGATTTCTACGACGATCCGGAACTAGGCCCCGCGCTCCGATCGACAGAGTTTGCCCACCTAAGGCAGAAATATCCAGCCCCCGAAGAATAGAAGCGACCCAACTTGCACAAAATGGATTGGAGGTCGAGATGAGCCAGTGCAGCCGACAAAACATCACACGGAATCCGACAATCACCTATTTGTGGATCGTGGCTTGCGCCTTCTGTTTCGTTGCTTTCGAAAGCCCTACCTGTTTCGGATGGCCGAAAACGGGAATCGGTGTGATCGACAACAACACTGGTGGGGGGGGAGGCGGGAAGACTGGCATTGGCATCATTGACAACAACGTACCGAAAAAGAACCCGGTGAAAAAAATAACGGACTTCGCGGAGAAGTCCTACAAGCACCAGAAGAGCCAATTCGACAGGGGTCGCAGCCACGGCGGTAGGATCATCGCAAACGCGGGCAACCAGGCTAACAAGACCTTCAAGAGTATTCAGACCTCGTCCGGCAGAATCTACACTACCACCAAGAACCAGTGGGACAGAAGCCGGCAACACTACGGTAACCAAGTCAAGAGAATCACACCGAACCTCAACATCCCGACGCAGCCGAGTTGGGTTCCACAGAAAATGCCAAGTTGGACCCCGACGCAGACCCCCAATTGGCTCCCACAGCAGCCTTCCTTCAACACATCCGGTGGAATCGGACAGCTTTTCGAGGAATTGGGCAAGTGGGGACAGTCAGGCGGCAACAACATCAATAGGCTAGGCCAATGGGGACAGGGTCGGATCGATAGCGGTCGTCGTTGGGGACAAGATCGTATTGACAGCGGCAGGCAGTGGACGCAAGACCGGATCGACAGCGGGCGCGATTGGGGCCAGACTCAGATCAGGAAGGCCAAGATCCCCGTCACGCGCGACGACATTCTCGGCCGATTGCCGAAAGAGGTTCGTGATCTGCCCAAGTCCGTAAAGATCCCCACGTCGATCCCCGATGCCAAGGAAAACCTTCTCGGCCGATTGCCGA
>CAZURK010000134.1:0-14847 GCA_964623055.1 uncultured Pirellulaceae bacterium | reverse complement strand
AAGATCCCCACGTCGATCCCCGATGCCAAGGAAAACCTTCTCGGCCGATTGCCGAAGGAAGTTCGTGATCTGCCTAAGTCCGCGAACGTCCCCACGTCGATCCCCGATGCCAAGGAAAACCTCCTAGGCCGACTGCCGGAGGAGGTTCGTGATCCGCCTAAGTCGGTGAACCTTCCTGCGTCCGTCTCGGGTGCCAGACAGGCCCTACTCGCGCGGCTACCCGAAGAGATTGTTGAAGCGTCAGAAGAAGTCCAGCGTTGGGGGAAGAACAAGCGCGAGGAAGTCCAGCGTTGGGGAAAAGATAAGCGAGAAGGAGCCCAACGCTGGGGAAAAGATACACGGGAAGACCTGCAGATCTGGGGAAACGAACTGCGGAAGAAACCGCGAGATCTGATGTATCTTCCCGACGATCTCGCCGATTTCGCACACGACCACGGCATGAATCCCTCTGTGGCTGAGATTGTCGGAATCGACGATGACGACGAGATCTCCCCACGCCTTTCGGACGCTCTCAATCCCGGTATGTATGGAGACAAGATGTACCGATACGGACGCTCGGAAACTAAAAAGAAGCACAATCGAGTTCTCCTCCCCCCGACCCCACGGGAGGTGGCCGACAAATTGGGCTCCCATTTTGCCAGCGAAGTCGATCCGCCGACAAGAACCATCAACCAGCGTTCGTGGCCGTCGAATAGAGTCGACCGTGGCACCGCCATGGAGAAACAGGAACAACCTGACGGTCGCAGTTGTGGGCCTACATCCGCCTCTATCCTTCTCAAACACTACGGGATAGATGCTAGTATCAGTAACCTCAAGAAGCGGGCTTGGACCGACGAAAACGGGCTGACAATGCCGAGTGCTCTGGAAAACGCAATCGAGAAGTACAATCTTCCCATGAAACGCCGTGATGATATGAACATCCGTAACGTCGTCAGCATGATTGATGCTGGCCGCCTGCCCATCTTGTTGGTCAAGAGTGGCAGAAATCTAGCTTGGCATTATGTCATTGCAACAGGCTTCAATCCTGTCACCCGCCAAATTCAGATCGTCTCTCCCAGCCAGGTCGAAACAGAAGCAGAATGGTACGACGCAGACGTGGTCGACCGAGCCTGGCGGGGTGATGGTGATCTCGATGGAAATCGCTTCGATGATCCAATCAGCACAGACATCTTCGTCAAGGCAGCAGGCGTCAAGGAGCGAACGATACTTGTCCCAGAGCGTGCACCGTAACGAGCCCTGTGTTCGTCCTATCGCGAGACCGTGCGGTTTGCGAATCGGCGGAGTCGGGAGACCCGCGCCGAGCAAGGTCCAGTCAATCTTCCCATATCTTCCCTGGGTTCAGGATCCCGTTGGGATCGAATATGTCTTTGATCTGCTTCATGATCTCGATGAACATCGGCTCTTGTGTGCGGCGCATGAATTTCTGTTTCTCGAGGCCTATGCCGTGTTCACCGGAAAGAACTCCGCCGAATTCGACTGCGGCTTCGATGATTTCGTCCACGGCCTTTTGCGCCTTGGCGAAGTGCTCCGGGTCCTTTTCGTCGGTCATCACGCTGGGATGTAAGTTGCCGTCGCCTGCATGGCCGATGACGGTCACCTCCAAATCGGCCTTCTTGCAGATGTTCATCACCTTTTCGATGAACCCTGCCATTCGCGGTCGCGGCACTGCCACGTCCTCTGAGAGGATCGTGGGCGCAGCGCTGAAAATGGCGGCGAAGCCCGCGCTGCGTGCTTTCCAATAGCTCTGCGCCTCCTGCGGGTCTTTGGCAACGATCACTTTCGTGGCACCCATCTCATTGCACACGTCGATCACTTTCTCCGAGTCGTGTTCGACAACCTCCTCCATGCCATCGCACTCGAACATGAGCATGGCAGCGGCTTCCTCGGTCAGCCCTATGCCGGTGATTCGATTGATGCTTCTTATCACCCAGTTGTCCAGGAGTTCGATCTTGGCGGGAATCGTACCGGCGTCAAGAATCCTGGCGACGGTCTCTCCTGCCTTGGGCACATCGTTGAACAATGCGATGATTGTCTTCCTGGCTGGCGGCATAGGTATCAACCGAAGGACTGCTTCGGTGACAACCGCCAGCGTACCCTCGGAACCGGTGATCAATGAGACCAGGTCGTAGCCTACGACGTTCTTGACGGTGCTGCCGCCGAATTCGAGCGTTTTGCCGGTCGGCAGCACGGCCTTCAGACCAAGTATGTACTGCTTTGTCACACCGTACTTCAAACAGACCGGCCCGCCAGCGTTCTCTGCAATGATTCCTCCTATCGTGGCACCCAGGAAGCTCTGAGGATCAGGCGGGAAGAAGAGCTTTTCGGCTGCGAGGGTGGTTTGCAGGTCCATAAGCACCACGCCGGCCTGGACCTTTGCGGACAGGTTCGCGGGGTCGATGGACAGGATCTGGTTCATCTTGGTCATCACCAATGCGATTCCGCCCCGAATCGGCACCGAACCGCCGCTTAGGTTGGTGCCTCCTCCTCTCGGAGTTACCGGAATTCTCTTCTCATTTGCCAGCCCGAGCACCGCTTCAACGTGCTCGGTCTCCGTCGGAAAAACGATAACATCGGGCTTGTGCATCCAATTGGACGTCCCATCGTACGAATAGACTTTGCGGTCCTCCTCGGAGACCAGCACGTTTTCTTTGCCCACAATGCGTTTCAAGTCGCCTATGATTTTCGTCTGATCCATGGATATCACCTCTCGTCCAACGGTTTCACCTCGTCAGAATTATATCACCTAGTCCGGGTTCTCCGGCTAGCCCTCGTGGAAATTGTGACGGACAATGCGATGGATATGCTGACCAGCGGGTCGTGGGGAAAACTCTATGAATCCGAAACAAGGGCATCCGCCCATTTGCCGAGTTCGCCGAATGAGCGCGTTTCTGGTCGCGCTGTCGTGGTTGTCGATCGTTGCAGTTGCAGACGCACGCGACTGGACCGTGGACAACCGGCACCCCGAAGCAGCCGATACCAACCCAGGATCCGCCCAAACTCCTTTGAAAACCATTCAAGCGGCGGCGGATATCGTCCAACCGGGCGACCGAGTCGTCGTCAAAGCCGGTCGATATCCCGAGAGCGTCAACTTCAAGACCAGCGGAACGCCGGAGAAGCCGATTGTCTTTGCGGGTGCCGATGGACACGCGACCCTCCTGGATGGTGCGGATGTGCTTGTGGGTTGGCAACGCTGCGCGTCGCCATCCGAATGCGGCGGCAACGCCAACTTTCCCGAACTCTACTGGACCTGGCTGCCGAAAGACGCTACGGCATTCTCGGCCAATCTCTACGAGGGCGATACCATGCTGGTCGTCGCCCAGGATCCCGTGCCTCCGGACCCGTTCTACTACGACGACCGTTCGGTGATGCGGCCGATCCCATCGGACGGCTACAGCTCTACGCAAATCACCGACAAGGAGTATTTCACGCAGAAGCCCATCGACTACTGGGTAGGGGCAACGGCGCTGGTGCGAACCGGCAACAACAACGTGGTCTCCCGAACCATCACGGGCTACGACGCGGATGACGGACGGATTACGTTCGCGGAAACGACGCGACACATCAATCCAGGCAAAGACCAATTCAGCGTGATGAATCACCCAGCGCTGATTCGCGCCAAGGGGCAATACGCAGTACTGGCCCCAAAGGCAGACGGGCGTCGCAAGGTAGTGCTGTGGCCCAATGACGAACGATCACTCGAATCGGACATCACTTGCTCGGTGCGCAAAATCGGTTGTCACATCAACGGCAAGAGCTACGTCCACATCGACGGATTCAAGATTCGACGGTACAGCGGCAACACGGGTGATCTTCGCGCTGGAAATGGCGTGCTCAATCTGGTGCACACGCCAACCAGCGGTGTCGTGGTGCGCAATTGCGAGGTCCTGCAATGCAAGGCCGGTTCAGGCTACTGGGCCATCAATTGTGCCGGCTGCAACGAATCGTTGATCGAGCACAACTACGTGCATCACAACCAGATGAACCGCGGCATCTGCACACTCGGTTCGACGAACCACAGGACCCGACACGTGACGATCCGCAACAACGTGGTCGAGCGCTGCGGGGGAACCGGTATTACCTTCTATCACGTCGACGACTCGAAGATCGTCGGCAACACGGTCGTGGGCAACCGTGGAAATCACGCAAACGGGATTACCTGCTACCTGCACAGCCGCAGAGTCCTTATCGCTGGCAACAAAGTGCTGGATGGCAATATGGCGATCACGGTCCAGGAGTCCAGTGACGTGACCATCCGCAACAACCTGCTTAGGGGCCGAGATGGGCAGAGCCGGATCCTCGTGCTATACGGCCGGGGCGAGAGGATTACGGTGCTGAACAACACCGTTCTGAATTCCAGTACGGGCGGCGGTATCTCGATACCCACCGACGCCAAGGATTACACGGTCAAGAACAACCTCACCGATGGGATGTTGCACGGCAGGGAGTCGGAGCAGATGGCCGGAGTCATTCTGGAGAACAACTTGTACACGAAACTGTCATGGGTGCAGAAACCAGAAACGCTTGGCGCGAACGCGATCGTCGAAGAGGACTTGAAGAAGATCTTCGTGGATCCGAGCAACGGCGATTACCGCCTGCTGCCCAGCAGCCCGGCTCGCGACGCCGGCGCTCAGGTCCCTGTTGCCGAAGACATCGACGGAGTGAAACGTCCCCAAGGGGAGGCTATTGATATTGGTGCTTACGAATACCACCCGTAATCCCGTCGGGCTCCTACAATGCTTGGCTCGACGACGAGCACGGGCATCCGGCCACCTCTCAAAGGTCCAAGTTTCTTGGAAAGGCGACCGTTGCACCGAGCGGATCCTCTTTCGTCGCCCACGGCCCGTATGATAGAATGACGAACATGAGTCCAACCATCGTAAGTCAGGAAGCCGAGATTCTCTCTCGCATCGTGGGGCCAGAAAACCCGAGCTTTACGCCCGAGGTCGCTCGTTCCATTCTGGAGCTTCAGTTCAGCCCAGACGACATCGACTGCATGAACGAACTGGTTGCGAAGGCCCGTGAAGGAACATTGAGCGGAAAGGAGGAACCCAGGCTGCACGCTTACCTTTTCGTTGGTGCTATGGTCGACCTGATGCACTCCAAAGCCCGACTGTCTCTCAAGAAAGCTGCCTCCGGCTCCCATGGCTGATGACATGACCTTGCGCGACGAGGTGGCGAGACGGGCAGATCACCGTTGCGAGTACTGCCAACTTCCGGAACGTTCGACATCTCTGCCGTTTCAGATAGACCACATCATCGCTGAGAAACACGAGGGAGCAACTTCGCTTGGCAACTTGGCGTACGCGTGTCTTCACTGCAACGCCTTCAAAGGGCCAAATATCGCCGGTCGAGACCACGAAACGAAAGAAACGGTGCGTCTGTTTGATCCGCGGCATGATACTTGGAGCGACCACTTTGAATGGGACGGCCCGGTGCTCGAAGGACGAACCTCCATCGGCAAAGCCACCATTGCCGTGCTCAGACTCAATCTCGGATATCGAGTATCGCTTCGTGCTTCGTTAATGGAAGAGGGCCGCTTCCCGCTGTGATGATTGTACGGTTTACTCATTAGACGTACTGGGAACAACGTCCACCCTGGCATACTCGGAGAACACTATGTCGAACCCCTATGAACCGCCAGAGGCCGCGCCCGATGCTGGTCAAATCGTCTCGTGTCCAGCGTGCAAACAGGCCGTAAGTCGCGCCGCGACCGCATGTCCCCATTGCGGGCACCCATTTTACCAAGCCACGGGCGACGAAGCGGTCGCGACCGTCGTGCCCTATCGCAATCCATCGGCTTTGATCGCGTATTATTTGGGTGTCTTCTCGCTAATGCCCTGCCTGGGCTTGTTGCTGGCTCCGTTTGCCTTTGTGTTGGGAATCCTGGGGCTCCGGTATCGGAAGCGAAATCCTCAGGCCCACGGTCTGGCCCACGCCTGGATCGGTATCATTATCGGCGGACTAAGCATCATTGGGCACGGGGCTGCATTTGCCCTGATCTTCCTGAGTTCATAGCGGAGAACAGACAATGACTGGAAAGATGAATCGACGTACGTTTACGAAGGCCGGGGCTGCGGCAACTTTCGGGTGGACCGCCATTGCCGCGTCGCGTGTCTACGGAGCTAATGACCGCATTCGCTTGGGCTTCATCGGCGTGGCCAATCGGGGCGGCCAGCTTATCAAGTCGTTCCTGAAGCACGACGACATGGAACCCGTCGCGGTGTGTGACGTGCACAGACCGACCATCGAAGCCGCCCGCAAACGTGTCGGCGGCCGGGCGGATATGTACGGCGATTTTCGCCATGTGCTCGAGCGAAAAGACATCGACGCGGTGGTGGTCGCGACTCCAGACCATTGGCACGCAATCATGACCATCGACGCCTGCAAAGCGGGCAAGGACGTGTTCGTCGAAAAGCCTCTGTCGAAGACAATCGTTGAAGGCCGCAAGATGGTCGAGGCTGCTCGCCGGCACGACCGGGTGGTCCAGGTGGGCACTCACCGCCGTTCGTCGAAACTGTATGCCAACGTGGCCGAACTGATTGCCCAGGGCGAAGTAGGCAAGGTGACGATCAGCAAGGCATTCCGCTTGAGCAATATGTATCCGCTGGGCATTGGCAAGACCGAGCCGGCCGAGCCGCCATCGGATCTCGATTGGGACATGTGGCTGGGCCCACGTCCCGAGCGTCCCTACCAGGACAACATCACGCCATACAAGTTCCGCTGGTGGAATCTCTACTCGTCGCAGATGGCCAACTTCGGTGTTCACCGACTCGACGCAATGCGTTGGCTCACCGGTGAATTGGCCCCTTCATCCGTCTGCGCGATGGGTGGCCGATTCGCTGTGGACGACGACCGCACGATTCCGGACACAATGCAGGCGACGTTCGAGTTTGCCTCCGGCCGGCTGGCCATCTTCGGACAATATGAGGCCAGTCAGAATCTAGCCCTGCCCGGCGACCGAGAGCTGGCACGTGCCAAAGTCGAGCTGCGCGGTACGCAAGGCACACTCTACGTTGGCGATCCCGGTTATCAGATCATTCCTGAACGAGGTGGCCAGTTCCAGGACACCCAACCGCGAATGGAACCGGTTCGTGAAGGGACGCCCGACGGCAACCTGACCGACCAACACACACGCAACTTTCTGGATTGCGTCAAATCTCGCCAGCGGCCCACGGCCGACGTCGAGATCGGACATCGCTCGACCACCTTCAGCCACTTGGCCAACATCTCGCTGGAGACCAGGCTGCGCATCGAATGGGACGCCGAACGCGAAAGGATCACTAACAGCGAGGAAGCCAACGACCTGCTCCACTACGAATACCGCAAACCGTGGAAGCTCGGATGAACTTCATCTGCTGTCAGCCATCGGGTTTCTGTCCATGCAGGGCACGTTGAATTGGCAAATCCCGCATCCAATCGCGTAGTCCTCCATGGTGAAATACATAATGTGCCGCCTCACGGGCTTGAGAAATGGCGTTAGCTCGTCGCGTATCGTGGACGATACCTTTCGCCGAGTGAACTCGCATAAGACTTTGCTGTGCGAATCCTCGGTCAACGCACGCCCAGGGCATCTGGCGGCGCACTTGGCACATCCGCCTCCTGCGAAATGCAGGCAGTTCGCAAAAGGATCGTCATTTGTGCGAGGGGTAACTTCGAGCGGCGCATCGGTTATGAAAGAAGCCAACCTGACATTGCAGCCGTGTTCGGTTATCAGATGCTCGGCCAAACCGAAGCTCCCAAGTCCTGCCGCGAATGCATAATGGCGTTCCGACCACACTGACACCAGATGCGGCTTGGAAAACGTGAGTAAGATCGAATGAAATCGGCTCTTTTGGGGAGCCATGATCCGATATCCGTTGTCGACAAAGAACTGTACCGTCTTCTCATACACCTCCGTGTGAAAAACGTGGGCACAGTTGAGAGCGAGACCGGTAAGAGGGGTACGTTTTGAAGATCCGCTGCCGTCGTCCAGGATACTCTTCGTATAGGGAAAGACGATCGATAGGACCTTGAGCTTAGCAGATAAGTCGGCGAGATCGGTCCACGTCCCAGCGTCTGGCTGTGGACTGCCAATCGGTAGATCCTTCTTGCTACGGTGTTTGGAGCTTGCGCTCTTCGACCACATCTCCGCTGGGGTCAGGTGGGTTGGAGTGACAACTTCCTTGAATCTACCGAATATTGGATCGTTCCCAGCCGACACCCCAATAGTCGGTTCCTTGAAGAGACGGTGCCCGCCATATTCTTCCGGCAGGCGATTGAGTTCGCTTGAATCAAACAGAGTCTTAAGGAACTGAGAGACTTCTGCATTCATGGCCATTTTTCCTGCGCTATATCATTACCTTCCCGGTGATAGGGAATTGAATGCGCGGTGGCCGACGAGGCGCGAGCCCACATTGGACAATCGTTCGACTACTCGAATCCGTCAATCGGCGGCGGTCGAAGTCTTTGCCGATCGACGAAAAGTGAATTTGGCACCCAGTCCTGACGAAATATACCCGTCGCCGTAGGCTTCTTTCATCGCTTTCCGTGTGTTGTTGCCCGAACAGTGAGTTGGGGCCACCCGCTGAACGCCAAGTTCCCTTAGACGCCCAATCACGGCGTCCATTTGGGCGGCCGACGCGCGGGACATATGAAAGCCGCCCAAAACCGCGTAGACCGGCTTTTCGGCACGACTCCCTGCGGCTCGGGCCATGTCGGCGATCCCCGGGTGCGCGCAGCCGGTGATAACGACGGGTCCCTCGGAAGTCTCCAGGCAAATCCCATGCTCCGCCAGCGGCTGTTTCAGAACGCCCGTGGTCCACGCGCCATCGCAGATCTTCACGGGACCTTCCGTCTCGACCAGTTCGGCACGCGACTGGTCGACATCCTCCTTGAAATCGGGGGCGAATGCCTTGGGTATGAACACCTTCACCTTGGGGTTGACCTTCAGGAAGTCAAGCAGACCGCCCGTGTGATCGCTGTGATTGTGCGACAGCACGACATTTTGGATTTGCCCCGGCTTGAATCCCGCCTTGGCCATGTTCGCCAGCAGTAACTGCCCTTTGCCCCCCGTGTCAAACAGAATCGTGTCCGACAGCCCCTCGACCACACAGGCGAATCCCCACGCCGTTTCCATTCGCTTGTCAAACGCGTTGTTGTCGTAGACGATCGTGATCACGATCTGCCGCGTCTTCTCCGTACCATCCTTGCCAACAGGATCCCGCGCATCGCATGTCCGCGCAGACCAAAGCAGAAGAACCGCGCCGGCAAGCGACGCCATAAAGATCGGTCCGCCTGTGCATCTAACCGACAGTCGTGCAAACATCATTCGCACCTCCTCATTTGCCAAGGCTAGAGTCTCAATCACACGTAGAAGCCATTGTCACGATACTCTCGGTTTCCGTCAATCATCGTGTGCGTTCAAGACCGGTCAACAACCTGGCTTTGTCAACGAAAAGACCCGGACTTGAAGCAAGCCCGGGTTCGAAGGAGGAGGTCGGAAGTTTGCACCGGTCAGCGCACGGCGTCGTTCAGCATGACGTTGTTGGGAACGCTGTGCCGTTCCACCATGCCTTCGTCTTCGGTTTCGATGATCGTCGCCACGGGGCCGACGTCGCGCACGGTTCCTTCGTACCCGCCTACGCTGACGCGATCACCCGCTTGGAAGCGTTGCCGGAGGTAGTATCCGCACATGATTCCGGACATGACGTCGCGACCGCCGAGACCGAAGCTCAAGCCCAACGCCATCGCAATCGCTCCGAACGCGATCAAGATTGCGTAGTTCAGCAGCTCAAAAGTGATCTCCAGTTGTTCAAAGGCGGCGATGAACGTCATCAGAGCCAGGATGTAGTAGCAGCCGCTAGCCAGTTGCTGGGCATAACTGATACCCAGCCGATCCGCGCTGGTGGCGATCACTCCGCGAAGGAAGGAAGCCAACAGCAGCCCAACCACCACCAACACGGTGGCCACGAGCACCTTGGGAATGTACGCCACCACTTTCTCGATGGCTCCGGTGATTCCCGGCAGGCCGAAAATGTCGAACGCAGCGACTAGGAAAACGCAGATCAACAGCCAGAACACAATCACGCCGACAATCTGGGGAACGGTGCGCTTGACTCCGGCTTGTTTCAGCGAGTCGGCCAAACCGCCGCGTTCGGCGGCTCGCTGCAAACCCACTTTCTCGGCAAGCGCCGTGATGCCCCTTGCGACCAGTCGCGCCACGATGTAGCCGACGATCAAAACGGCCAACGCGGCTAAGGCCTTCGGAGCCCACTCGATGACTTGGTTCATGGCCGAGGTAAGGCTGCCCCACACAGCATCGGTGGACTTTGTGATGGGCTCGGCAAGCTGTTGAGCCGTCTTCGCGCCCACGTCAGCGGCGGTCTTCGTCGTTTCAATCTGCATGATCATCTCCTTGTTTAGGGTACCGGCCGGTCGCGCTGAAGGAGACCAGTCCGGCAAGTGCCTCGAGAAAACAAACAAACGCATACGGAAGGGCCCGCAAAGCCACATCGGCCAAGTGCAACGACAGCAAGCGGACGTTCAGTCGCTTGTGTACGTCGCGTTGAAGGTCCTGCGGCTTCGACGGGACTTCCAACTCGGCAAGTTGTTCCAAAACGTCTTGCGGCATTTCCTACTGTCCGTCGGGAGGGTGGATCAGTTTCGGTATACCTCGACTACCATTCATTCTCCGTCTCCGCCGAAGTTGTGTTCCGGGAAACGGCTCTTCAGCTTGTCGCGCGCCCGGCTGATTCTCATCTTGCAGGCGCTTACTGACAGGTTGAACATGCCGGCCAGTTCGTCGTAGTTGTGCCCCTCGGCGTATTTCATGATCAACAACGCCCGATCTTCGTCGTCCAACGTCTCAAGCATCTGCATCAAATCCAACGCCGTCGCCGCATCGTCGCGGCGATCGCATTGCTCTTGCCTGTGCGATTCCATGTCTCGTGCCGCCGACTCGTGACGGCGCCGGCGTCCGTGGCTGCGACGCAACAACAAACACGTGCGGATCGTGATTCCGTGGACCCACGTGGCGTACTTGCTGCGCCCAGCGAACTTGCCCCGCTGAAGGAACAATCGCACAAACACCTCCTGGGCTGCGTCGTTGGCATCTTCAGCGTTACCCATGAGCCGGTAGCAGACTCGCCAGACGCGGTCCTGATATCGCTCCAACAAAGCGACAAAGGCCGGTCCGTCGGAGCCTTCCCGCGCGGCCTCGGCGGCCAATTGTTCGTCGTTAAGTTCGGTTGTGTCCAAGACAATGTCCACATGGGCCACCTTGGCGTAGCGGAGTGGTCGTTCTCTGTGTACCAACTCCGTTGCCGCAGGCGGCCAAACGGTCACACCAATCTCGGAAGTTTCGACGAATCGAGCGTAAGTCTATGACAGACAACGAAATAGCGTGATCCAAGAGAATCGTCCTGGTTAGTACAATCCGAATCGCCATGTCAGGTCAAGGTCGAAATCACTGAATGGGTCGCGAGTCTCATTCCCGCCCACGAGTCATGGGTCGGACCGCTCGGAGGGAACGTCCGGATTCTGGGCGATACTGGCATGCCACGCCAACATCCACCACACAGGTACGATAGAATGAGTTGCGTTTGGCCTGCTTGACCCGCCCTGTTCTTGCAGCGATCTTCTTTGTTGTCACTCGGTTCCAGGAGATCCACGACATGGAAACGCTCATCCGCTTCGCGATGTTCTTCGCAGTTGCATTTGGCTTGGTTGGGAGTCCCGCCGCCGCGGAGGAGGCCGAAGAGGAAAAGCTCCGAGTGGTGGTATTCGGCGCGCACTGTGATGATCCGGAAACTGGCGCAGGTGGTTTGATCGCGTTGCTGACCGAGGCGGGCCACGAGGTCATCGTCGGATATGCGACCTGTTTCCGCGGCGATCGCAAGCTCTTCGGCCAGCCAGAGGCCGACGTTCGCCGGCGCGAAGCGACCGCCGCCTGCGAGATCATGGGCGCCACGCCGAAGTTCTTCGACTACGCCCACGAGCATTTGACGGCTGACCAACCGACGGTCGAGGCGGTCGCGGCGTGGCTCGACGGAGTCAAGCCCGACATCGTCGTTACCCACTGGCCGTTCGACACCCACCCGAACCATCATGTGGTCAGTTCGCTGGTCTGGCAGTGCTATGATCGGCGAGATGGCTGGAACCTGTATTGCTTCGAAGTGATGACGGACCAGCAATCGCTCGGTTTCAAGCCGCATCTGTATCTGGACATCGGCCGGGTGCGGGACATGAAGAAGAAGGCATCCTACTGCCACAAGAGCCAGAGCCCCGACGGCTTCTGGCCCGTTCACGAAGCCATGCACAACCGTCGCGGAGCGGAGTGCGGAGTGGAATGCGCCGAGGCTTACTATCTGGTCGAAGCCAAGAAAGGCCGTCCGTTGCTGCCGGTCGAGTTTCTCCCCAAACGCGAGAGTAGCAATGCGGAATGAAAGCATGTGCAAAAATCGAATCATACGACCAGCATTGGGAATGATATCAGTTCTTGTGGTTTGTGCGGTGACACACGCGGACCCACCGGCGCCTGCAGCACGCGCGCCGCGAGAGGAGTTGATGCTGGGTGACAAGGAGGTGTATGAGGGCCGGCGGGTTCTGCTGGACGAGGACTCTTACCCTCGCGAACCAGCAAAGCTAGTCGAGGGACCGGCGGTCAAACGTGACGGCGAAGGCGTGAAGATCACCTTCGCGTTGGACAACTACGACGACGTTCTGGTGCGCGTTGTGGACGCCGAGGGCGAAACGGTGAGGGATCTCGCCTGTGGCGTATTGGGAGAAAATGCGCCCGAGCCCTTCCAGAGGGCGAGCCTCAGGCAAGAGATCGTTTGGGACGGTAAGGACGCCGCGGGGAGACCCGCGTCGCCGGGCTCGAAGGTCCAGGTGGCCGTGGGCTTGAGACCGCGGTTCGAACGCTTCGTGGCTTACGATCCCACGCAGCTTCTGGAACACATTTGCGGCATCGAAGTGGACAAGGAAGGCCGAGTGTATGTGACGCTGTTCACCGAGCGACGCGGTGAGCCAGAGGTCAGGCGCTACAATCGTCTGGGAGAGTACCTCGACACGGTCTACCCACCGAATCCCAACCGCCTCGACGGAAGGCTCGAAGACGTATTCCGTTATGTAGATCGCGTGGACGGCCGGGCCGTGCCGCAGCGCCGCGGCGGTTGGCCATTCATCATCTACAAATACCACAGCGCTCATGAGGACGATCCGACCAAATATCCCTTCCCGCTGAGGATCGCGCCGGATGGGCAAGCATACATTGCGGAGATTGTGACAGGGCACAGCGATTTGACGCCAATCGAACTCGCGGCGTTGAAACCTGTCAAGTGCAGAATCTTCCCGGTCGATCTGGATCCGTTTTGGTTTCTGAAAAGGATGTCCATGGGTGCGGGAGCCTGGGCGGTCGACGACAAAGGGTATGCTTATCTATGTTGTACGAATCGGGCGGCGCTCGGCGAGTTGAAATCCATCAGTGCACTCAAGGAAGAAAAGCGCATCGGCAACACCGTGCTGAAGCTATCTCTCGAAACGCCTAAGCCTGCCGCTGATTTTCAGTACAACGGCCGCGAGAAACTCACCGAAAAGCGTCCTTACATCGGCACGTTCAGAAGGACGGGCGAAGGCCCCGAGTTCTTTCAGCAGGTAAACGACTTGACCGTAGACCGGCAGGGCAACATCTACGTCGTGGACCAAGCCCGCATCAAGGTCTATCGGCCCAACGGTCAGTTCGTCAGGATGCTGGACGGGTTCACACTGGGCGGGCAGCAAAACGAACTCGGCGTGGTCCATGGCGTGCGTGCGACGGAAAAGGCCCTGTACGTTGTGGCGAGGCTCGATCCGCTGACCGGCAGCAAGAAAACAAGACAGAAGCGATGGCGAACCGCGCAGTTGGTGAAGTTTCAATTGGCTCCGGCGACCGAACCGAAGGCGATCTGGAGGCTGCCGCTGGACGGTCTCGCTGGCTTGATCGCCGTGGACGAGGGTGCCAAAACACCGATTGTCTGGGTCGCAGGCGGCGGCGGACCGGCCACGTTCAGCCGGATCGTGGACGAGGGAAACAAGCCTGGCACGGTCCGGCACATCGGAAGCATCCAAAAAGGCGTCCTACTGGACCCTTGGTCACTGGCGGTCGACGGGAACGGACGCGTCTTCACCTTCGACCACGCCCGCGGTTGCATCGTCCGCACCAACGACGACGGATCGGATTGGCTGGAATCAGAGCCAGTCCCTCGTCTGATCGCATTGCACATCGACCGCAAGCGAGGCCGGTTGTTTCAGAGTTCATTCACACGCCTCGATTGCTCAGATCTCGACTTCAATGAGACCGAGGATGTCGAGTTTCAGGAGGGCTGGCGCAACTTGGGAGCCGTCGACGCGGACGGAAACCTCTACGCTTCTCGATCCGGCGCAACAAGCCTGGAGAAACTGACGGGCCGCATCGTGGATCGGTTCGGCCCAGACGGTCTCAATGGCCTGGTGGACCGATTCGGCCCCGACGGAACGCTCCAGCAGGCCGGCCTAATCGAACTTTTCCAGGGACTCAGCGGCCTGGCTATGGATTCCCACGGCTGCCTGTACGTGATGGATACCTGCCGAGGACAGTTTCAGCACGTCGCGCACGACGTGGGCCGCCGACTATTTGACGACTGGCCCGTGTGGCGACGCGGCGGCAAGAGGATCTTGGACCAGTCCGAGTTGGGCTACTTGGTGAAGTTCGCTCCGGGTGGCGGCAAACGTGGTGCGAAGGCGGAGCTCTGGGCGCACCGGGGAGCGTCGCCCGTGATGTCTCAGTGCAGGTGCCCCGTGAACACCAACTGCGTGGCTGTGGACGAAGCGGATCGTGTATTCTGCACGGAC
>CAZURK010000133.1:0-39159 GCA_964623055.1 uncultured Pirellulaceae bacterium | reverse complement strand
CTGACTCTCGACGCGTTGACGCCGATCGTCGATCAGGCGCTCGCAATGTGGGCAGGATCGGGCCTGGATGAAGGGTCGGTTCAGAGGATGGAAAACGCCGAGGTGCGGATTGCCAACTTGCCGGCCGCGCGGCTGGGCGAGGCGTCGGGGACGACGATCACATTGGACACCGACGCCGCCGGTTACGGTTGGTTTGTCGATGCGACGCCCGCTGCAAACGAGGAGTTCAACCGGCAAGTTTCCCAAGGGCTCCTGGCAGACGCTAACGGACCGGCAGCGGATCGAATGGACCTGCTGACTGTGGTCCTGCATGAGCTGGGACATGCGTTAGGGCACAGCGACAACTATGATGACCTTTTCCTGAACGACGTGATGAACGGCCACTTGGCCGCTGGTGTTCGGAGAGTGGCGGTGAGAACCGACTTGCTGTTCGCCAGTCACGAGGAACTTGACGGATTGACGTACTGGGAATAGCGGAGGCTGAACACAGCACCCGCTACACAGCAAACGATCAGAATTCGCGCACCGTGCGCAACACTCGTTTAACGGCAAGCCGAAGGCGACTGCGCCGACCAGAACACAGTCGCCTTCGGCTTGCCGTTAAACGCCTTTGGTTGCGGCCCTGCCGCGTCAGGGTTTTCGGTCTTCTGGCACAAGCTCAATGTCATCGAACCACGCAGTGCCGGTTCCGTCTCTCACGTTTAGATAGATACCGACAGTGTCGCTGTTTGGGGTGATACCGGTGGCGGTGACGGGATGCCATAGCCCTTCTGTGTTGACCAAGTTTGTCGCAACCGTACCCTGCTTGGCATCGCCCGTCACCCAGATTGCGACAGTACCCGCGAAATCGTTGCTGGTCTTTGCCCAAAGTCGCAACCGGTAGCTCTTGCCCTTCTCGACGGGCACGCCGGTCTGGTACCAGCGGGCCCAGGCGCAGGTCCTGAACCTTCGCTCGTCCTCGGCCGAACCGACTTTGGTGCATGACAGTTTTGCACCGACGGCGCCGCTATGTACGTTCTTATCATCCAGTTCGAAAGCGAACTCACCACACATCAGACTTCTCCGCCACACGGCCGGTTGACGCTCGAAGCCGCCGTCCTCGACAACGCTGTGCTCCTCGTCCATCGGCGCCACTTTCAGCAGCCATACGTCACCGCAGATTCCGCCTGCGCCGGCACTGTCTTCCACGCGGACGGCAAGCGTGTTCGGCCGGTCGTAACGGATGGCCTTGGTGACATCCAGCTCGAATGCCTTCTGCCACGAGTCGCGGTCGTCTTGATACGGGTAGGGCCGCTGGAGCAGCCTCTGGCCGTTGACCCAGATCATGCAGGCTTCGTCCACAGCGCCGAAGACAAGCCTCACCTGCGATTTGCCCTCGTCGCGCTCGACCGCGAAACTCGTCCGGTACCAGGCACAACCGTTGTAGTCTTCGCCATGCTCCTGACGCCATTGCCTGCCGACCGATTGCTCTTCCCACGAGGCGCCTGTCGAAATATTGAGCCAATCGGAAGTATCTGCGTCTTCGGCATACCAGCTCTCTTCGATTCCCCGCTCGGCGGGGTCCCACCTGAACTGCCACGGATCCGGCAGCCGTCGGCCTGGTAGTTTCATGACCTGCAGGAGCTTGCGGTCCCAGGTCCTGGTTTCCGCCCACGCCAGATATCCCATATTGCAGACGAGGTCGGATTCGACGGAGCGGCGGAACTGGTCAAGCTTCTCGATTGCCGAACGCAACTCCCTGATCGTGCCAGTCTCCCGGTATTTCGCGTAGGCTGCCTGAGCGGCGAGGGTGAGTTCGGCGTTCCGCAGCCCGTGTTTCAAGAACACGACACGTCGCTCCGCCATGCCGTCGCCTCGGACGGCGAATACTGCTTTGTCTAGTAGCTCCCTCCCGCGTTCCATCGCCCCCGGAGTGAAGACTTCGTGCGCCTGCCGATAGAAATAGGACCAGTGCAAGCCCTCCGGCGTCTCGGTGACGGCGTCGCAGACATGCTCCCAATGGGCAAAATACGCCCGGACTTCGCGCTCTGCTTTCCCGAACGCGGAAAAGTACTCATCCAACACTGCGTCCACAGACATCTTTGGTCGAGAATGAAGCCGCGCCAGCATGTAGAGGTTCGGTCCCTGCGTCGCATACTGCCCAGTCAGCGAATCGAAGTCCGTGCCAATCAATCCGCGGTGGGCAAAGTAGCGGAAGTCGTCGCCCAACTTCCGGGCCACGATCATCGGCAGATTGTGCCCGTCCAGCATCCAGTTCGGACGCAAAAACATCCGCGCCCCCGTTGCCCGCCAACCGTCCCAACGCTCGCGGTTGGACTGCCGGACGGCGTATGTCCACGGAAAGTACAACGGCGGCACAACGCCAATGACGACGCGTTCGTTGAGTTTCGTTTCGAACGGTGGGTCGACGTAGTTGGCATAGGCGTAGCCCATGACGACGGCGGCGGGTTCAATCTTCTCGGCCTCCTTCTGAACCGCCAGGTAGTACCGGGCGTAGCGGTCGGACAGGCTTCCAAGAAACTTGACCCACTGTCCATCGCCCGCCTCGAACGCTTTCCTTGCTCGCTCCAATCGCTCGGACGACGGTGCCGCGAGTTCTGGATCGGGCACGTCCCAAGACAGGCAATTCGGGCATGTACATCTACCGGAGGTGTCATTCTCGCTCACGTCGACGTGGGGCCGCCCGGGACTTCGCCTCTGCTGCCAGTCCTCGACGATAGCCTTGTGGAAACCGGGTTCGGAGACGCACATGGAGATCAGTTGCGACGCTCCTCCGTGGTAGTTCGGGTCCGAACGCCGCGTGCCGTCCGGTAACAGGTTGAAATACTCCGGGTGATCGTCCTTATGCCGGTCCCACCACTCGGTGAACGCGTGTGCCATGTCCATGTTCACGCCCAAGGCAAACCGATTCCGGCGCAACCACTTCCCCTGCTCGGACAGGAATCGGCTCCGCGCTTTGCCCGATGGCCAACCCACCGTTCCAGCCACGGCCAATCCCCCGTCCCGCCAGCGGGCGTGGACGAAGGCCGGTGCTCCAGTTTGGTCCCACGCATCGATTACGATGTCCGTGCGATGCGGAATCACTTCCCCCAACTCCCCCGGCCACAGCCAGCGAACCTGCAGGTGCCTTTCCAGGAACTCATACACAGCAAACAGCGTCCCGACCCGCGTACGGTTGTTGTGCAGAATCCAAGCGGGCGGACCGTCACTGTCGTCGCCGGCGAGGAAGAACTGGTCTCCCACCAGTCGCAGGATGAATCCGTTCGGCGGCAGTCCCGCCGTGTCTATCCCTGCGTCTGCAGTGGCTTGGCATCGACCGACGAATAACATAGCACCATCCCTCGGTCTCTCACTCTCCTTGGCAATCGGGAGCTTCGCACCCGTAGCACGTTCCAGATGGTACACCAGTTCTTCCGCCGCGAAGGTCACAACAGGCAAAGCCTCATCCGGTACGACAACAGTCGCGGTTGCCTGCCCGTCACGGACCAAGTCCATCGCGACCACGGGAGCGAGTGAATGTGGCAAGACGAATAGGAGCAACAGATATCTGCACGCGGACGATTTCATGGCTTTGATCCGTGTAGGTTCGTATTCCCCAGTTGCTTGCGAGTATCCGCGAATTCGGTGCGCTAGGATCCACGATTCTCGGGAGGGCGAGGCTCCTGCCGAGCCGCGCGTCGGCGCTAGAAATCCGGCTCAGCAGTAACTTCGCCCACCCGATTCCCGGCCACCCCCAATTGCTCTGAACTCAAGGTCACCGCAGGCTCACGACCTCACATTGTGGTTGACGCCGGCGCGTGGACCAATGGCTTCAGATTGCCAAGATCTCAAACGGTCGAGAACTGGTGTTCTGTGTCAGCAATCTGCGTCGCTTCCGGCCACCGCTGGGGCTTGTCCCCGCGGAGCCATGTTCAAAACCAGGCACGTCGTCCGAGAACGAACCTCCCTGCTCCGCCTACACGCACGACGACCCGCAAGCGACCCACCCTATGGGCCTTCGAGCAAGTCGCGACTTTCAGGCGGACAATTCTCCAACGCGCCGGTCGCCTTTCGCCCCCTCCGGTGAACTCGTTCTAACTTTCTGTGCCGGCAAGAAACTGAAACACCGAGTGTTGCATATCCTACAAGTCCTTGCCGCATAGCTCATTTTCTGCAACGCTGGGGTCAACGCCGCGAACCGCACAATCGCACCACTGTCGGTGTAATCCCAGCCTTGGCTAACATCCTACAACTGAGCCCGCCTGGAGGCCGTCATTTTGCGAGATGAGTCAGGTAGAACGACAGTATCCCGAGAACCGAGGCGCCAAGAGAAAGTAGTTCGATGCCGAAGCGTACAGTTCGGCTGTGACTCGGAGCGGTAGGCTTGCCTGAGCGTTCGCTGTGCCGCCATCGAAAAACGAGGCAGAACAAAGACGACAAGAACAAGAAACTGAGCGCCGACAGGAAGCCTGCCTTGAGATCAAAGTCATCATAGGTCTTTCGATACAGATCCCAAAAGAGTGCGCATCCGAGGGCTAGTGCCAGCAACGCCAGCAAGACGTCTAGGAGAAGATACAACATAAGCACATGCATCGCATCGTCACCGGACATGCAGAGAGAATCTAAGAGTCGTTCTACTCCCGGCAAACGCATGAGATAACGTAGAAGCGAGAACGACACTACCAAGCCAATAACCAGCACAAGAACCGTTAGTGTCGCCATTCTCCAAGATGCTCCTTGTTCAGTATTCTGCTGTTCGTTTCCTTGTTCCGTCAGACAACCGTGAATGGATACGTAACTCTCAGGTCTTCAGTTTCGTAGGTCACGTGTCCTGGGCTGCTCGCTGTCTTGCGTCAAGCAACTCGACGGCACCATTGTCTTCGAGGATAATAATGCCCACGTTTCGCACCGAAAAGCTATGGCGTGCGTTTTTGTCCGGTTTCGAGCAAAGGGAGATTTGCGATGCGAAGCCTGCTTGTGGCGGTTGCTGTCGCGTTCACGGTTCTTGAGACTGGGGCCTGTTACGGCCGATCACCTGTCGGAGTCCACGTCGAAATCAAGAATCTGTCGGACCGATCCGTGCGCGACGTGCCCGCAACGTTTGGGCAGGTCTTCAAGCGAGGCGATTTCGGCCGCGGTGTAGCCGTGTCGGTCGACGGCGATCCGATCCAGGCCCAAGTCGACGTGAAACGTCGCCACGATGACGGGTCCATTCGTTTCGCCGTCGTGTCGATGATGCTGGATGAGTTGCCGCCAAACGGAAGTGTGAAATTGCTGCTGAAGGACGGCAACGAGCACCGAGATTCAGCGACTCCAGTCTCACTCGATCACTTGCTCGGAACTGATTTCGACACCTCGGTTTCCTTTCGCTTTCCCGATGGCGTGGAACGCCGAGTACGCTTTCGCGATTTGGTGAACGAGGCGGATGGCAGTCCAACGACTTGGCTGAAAGGCCCCGTGGCTACCGAGTGGTGTGTATCGGGGCCGCCCGCGGACAAGGACGCGGGGCCGGACCCCGACCAGAACGTACAACTCCAGGTGCGGGCGTTTCGAGACGGTCGAATGGCACGGGTCTCTGTTGTGGTCGAGAATTGCTGGGATCATTGGGCAGACAATATCCGCTACGACGTGATCGTGGAAGTCGGCGGAAAACAGGTCTTTTCCCAGAATGCCGTGGACCATCGGCGCCTTTCACGTTGGCGAAAGGTGTTTTGGTGGGGCGGACCGAAACCGCCGATTCACGTTGTCCACGACCTGGATTACGTAACGTCGACCGGAGCGTTGCCCAACTACGACACAACCCTGGAAATACCACCGACGTCGCAATCCGAGCAAAGACTGCTCAGAATGGAAGGCCCCGATTGGCAGATTCTGGGCAGAGGGGCGCTGACGGCCTACATGCCGACAACCGGTGGTCGGCCGGAAATTGCACCGTATCCGGAGTGGACCGTGCGGTATCTGCTGACCATGGACCCGCGGCGCAAATCGCTTGTGTTGGCCAGCGGCGACTTGGCCGGTTCTTGGCCGATCCACATTCGCGCCCGCAAGACGAAACGCATCATGACGATCGACGAGCGGCCCAAATTCTGGTTGGACGCACGCGGGACGGACCGGCCTGAATGGAAACCGCCCCGTCACAAACCGGGCGCCGATCAAGTGAAGCTATCGCCCGACTTGGCTCACCAGGGCTCCTTCGCTTACATCCCGTACATAGTCACTGGCGACTTCTACTACCTGGAGGAAGCTTACTTCTGGGCCAATTACTGTTTGCTGGCCACTTGGCACCATCCGCGACGCGACGAGGGAGGCATCTTGTCCGGTCAAATCCGCGGAAATGCGTGGTCGCTGCGCAACATCGGCGATGCGGCGTGGATTGCCACGGCGGGCGACCCGGAGGCAGACTACTTTGACGCCAAGATACGAAACAACATTGCCGATCGTACCCAGCGCATGCACGGACCACCGGAATACAACAAGCTTGGCTTCTGGGGAATCCGGACCACGCAGAGCGCTCGGATACAAAATCCTGCGAATCCCGAATGGATGATCATTGCGCCGTGGGAACACGACTACTTGATATGGAGCATGCACCATTTGGTCGAGCTTGGTTATGCCGGCGCGGCCAAGCCGCGCGACTTTCTGCTCCGCTGGCGAGTGGGCATGTTGACCAACGGACCCGACTTTGACCCGCAGATGGCGACACCCTACCGCTTCGCTGTTGGCGAAAAAACCGTCGACGACAAGGTAGCGTTCTACGAGGACTGGAAGAAGCTGGGGCAGGAAAACGCCCGCCTGTACAAGCCGGGGCTGCCGAGCGGCGGCAACAGCTACGTCTACTCGGCGCGAGCGGCACTGGTCTGCGGCGTGGATGGCGCTTTCCCGAGGGCCCATGAGGCACTTGAACGCCTCGAAAGTCTTCTGCCCGACAGCGATCAAGTCATGGCACAGCAGCCCTTCTGGTCCATTGTGCCGCGCAGGGGAGCAGCCAAATAGCGCGCCCGCGGTGACGCCCGTTCGCCGTCGAGTTCACAGGGTCAGATCGCGCCTTGCCCTGCGAGTGCTACCACATTGACGTCGGGTATTCGCCGGTCGACGACTTCGCGAGCCAAGTTGCACCACTGCTTGCAGCGGTCCAGGATGACGCTGTCGGCAGACGCGACCACGTTGGACGATTCACTAACAACCGGATCAACATCGTTTTCAAGTTGAGTAAGCCACTCCCAATTTCGTTCACTCGCAACTTCTTGAATGATGGTCGCCAGTCGTCCGCTGTTCGAAACGGGCCGATCGAGGAACCAGCAGCATTCGGCAGCGCCCAGCTCCTCCAATACCTCGCCAATCATCACCAATGCCGGCCGTGTCTCTTCCACCTTACGGTAACTGCCGTGCATACTGGCCATGTCTCGATAGCAGCCATCGCGTCCACAAAGGATAACACCGCCAGCCAGGGCGGCTTCGACAGTGGTCAAGACGTTGAAACCGTCCAGATCGACCGACTGTCCGGCCACCCGGTCGCCTACAATCTGAGATTGTCCGCGTCGACGCAGCGCTTCGCCCGAGCACGCGCATCGCATGACGGCAATACGTTGTCGTTCGGTCAGCCCGAAGCGATCACCGACCAGTTTAAGCGCCGAACGCCCGGCATAGGCGTGCGATAGCAGCCAAGACAGGTGATCCACAGCCTCCGACAGCGCAGGCCAAGCATCAGATCCAAAGAGTTCGGCGTCTTGGGGGTGGGGCCCTCGGTGCTTGCGAGTGTCTGGCACGGCGGAGTCTACCTGTCTCGCGGAAAAGCGGTGAATCCCACGATTGTAGTCCCCAAAGTGTGCGGGAGGGAGCGAAACAGCCGGATTCCTTGAACGTCGACTTGCACCGCGTCGCCGGTTTCGGGCACTAATCTCGTTTTCGACGCCTCGGCCTCTGCAGAGTCCGCTTTTCGGCCACGTAACACACCAGCGTTCGAGGCGCGACGATCAATCGGCCTGACTTGGGCGGAGCCGGCCCGGCAACACAAGGGTAGATGTCGTGCGGCGGTGCTCCGTCCGTGTTGATGAATAAACGCCAGTTTTCGGACTTGGCCGCCGCGGGAACGATAAACTCGCGCGGTCTTGCCTTGGCGTTCATCATGATCATCAGGTCGCGCCCGGCCTTGTCCGGATCCTCTTCGGGCGGGGGCGGGCCGAGCAGGCAGATGAGCGCCATGCCGTTGTTGTGCCAGTCGGCCGGTTCGCCTTTGGCGTTGTACCATTTCACGTCCGGACGATGGCTCGAACCATTGGCCTGACCGGAAAGGTACGTGTGCCGGCGCAATGTCGGTTGCGAGCGGCGGAAACGGATCAGAGCCCGGACAAAGCGTACAAGCTCGCGGTTCTTATTCAACAAATCCCAGTCAAACCACGACACTTCGTTGTCTTGGCAGTAAGCGTTGTTGTTGCCGCGCTGCGAACGCCGGCATTCGTCGCCGGCCAACAGCATCGGGACACCCTGGCTAAGCATCAGCGTGGCCAGCATGTTGCGGATCTGACGCATGCGAGTCTCTTCGACGTCCGGACGAATCGTATCGCCTTCCACTCCGCAGTTATCGCTGAAGCCGTTGTTGTCGCCGTCGCGGTTGTCTTCGCCATTGTCGTCGTTGTGCTTGCGCCGGTAGCTGACCCAGTCGTTCAGCGTGAATCCGTCGTGGCAAGTGACAAAATTGATGCCGCAGTAGGGCGGGCGGCCGCTTCGCTGGTAGGGCTCGCTCGAGCCGGCCAGACGTGTGGCTACGGCCCCCAACGTACCTTCGTCGCCACGCCAGAATCTCCTGACGTCATCCCGGAAGAAGCCGTTCCACTCGGCCCATTTCTCCCCCCAGAAGGTACCCACCTCGAAAGCCCCGCCCGCGTCCCACGGCTCGGCGATGATCTTTGTGTTGGCCAGCAGCGGGTCTTCGGCGATAGCCTCTACAAGCGGTGCGTCGCTCCTCAGAGAACCGTCGCGGCCCCGTTTCAGGATCGACGCCAGATCGAACCGGAATCCGTCCACGTGGTAGTTCACAACCCAGTGTCGAAGGCAGTCCAGGATCATCTGGCGGACGATCGGATGATTGCAGTTCACTGTGTTGCCGCAGCCGGAGAAGTCCTTGTAGTGGCCGCCCGTCTCGTCTAGCAGGTAGTATGCGTGGTTATCGAGCCCCTTGAAACTGAGCACAGGCCCCGACCGATTGCCTTCGCATGTGTGATTGAAGACCACGTCCAGAATCACCTCGATCCCGTCGCGATGCAGGGCTTTGACCATTCGCTTGAATTCGTTCACCTGCGCGCCCGGCTCGGCGCTCACCGCGTACCCGCGATGCGGCGAGAAGAATGCCATGGGGTCGTAACCCCAGTAGTTGACGCGGTTCGGCGGTCGGCCGTCGACGGCCCGGATCGGAAACTCGAAAACGGGCATCAACTCGACAGCCGTGATTCCCAGCGTCTTCAAGTACGGGATCTTCTCGATCACACCCAGATAGGTACCCGGGTACTCGGCACGGCTGGTGCGGCTCTTGGTGAACCCACGAATGTGCATTTCGTAGATGATCGAATCGGCCAAATCGTATTGCAGCGTTCGATCCCCGTCCCAGTCGAAGTCGGTGTCGATCACCACGCATTTCGGCGGTCTGATCACACTGTCGTCCGTGGCCTGGAAATCCCCGGCTAGGGCCTGGGCGTACGGGTCGATCAAACGAGCCGCCCCATCAAACCAAAAGCCCCGTCCTGGATCGCGAGGCCCGTCTGCCTGCAGATGATACAATTGTCCGTGCCCAATGCCGCGCACGAAGTATCGCCAAGAATCCCCCAACCTGTCCGTATCCGGATTGAGCTGTATGACCTCTGCCGGCTCCAGATCATCCATGCGGTCGTACAGCAGCAGGTTCATCGCTGTGGCGAAGCGACTGTACACGGTGAATTGAACGCCGCCTTCGATCGCCACTGCCCCGAAAGACGGGGTGTGTTTCAGATCCAATGCCGGTCGAGGGTAACGCATAAGCATAGGCAGGCCTCGGTCTATCGAACTGGACGTTTCCACTAACACCTCTGCCAAACATACAACCAGCTTGAAGATCGAAGCCGAACCTACGAGGGCTTCAGCCAAAATTCGGCAATCACGCCTCAGCGTCGCATGGCTTGGCGAAACCTGCTGAAGTGGGAAGCATTTGACAACCTGGGAAACCTGGGGGGTCATTTGGATCAACAGCCCTGGCTCGACAACCTCCAGGCGCTGGCATGGTGTGCCGTCGCCGGTCAGAAGTGTCCGTAGCCGGACTCGCAAGAATTCGGGGCCAGAAGTCTTGTGACTTCTGCTACCGGACATAGCAGACCGGCGGCGGCATAGAATGGTACCCGACCGCGAGGAATCTGCTATCGAGACCGGATTCCCGCTACTTTGACCAACGAACTCGGCAACTGGCCAACGGTTGGCAAATCGGTTATGCTACTTGGCACTGACGTTGACGACCTCCGCAAGCCGGTGGTGTCCCACTGCCTGGCAACCTACACAGGGCGAATTCTCATGGCGCGCAAGACAGTGAATCGTAAGGCATTACGCCAAGAGCACGAGGCCGCAGAGGCGGCGGGAATACCTGCTAAGAAGAAGGTCGCAAAACGAAAAACGGCGAAGAGAAAGAAGAAAAGCAAGGATCCCGCCGATGTGCGACTCAAGGCATTCTGGGGCGTCTTCAACCAAGCGATGAAGCAGGTGGCCATTTTCGAATATCACGAGAAGAATAAGGCCGATAAGAAAGCCGAGGCGCTCAACCAATCCGGTAAGTCGCCGCACTTCGTCAGAAAGGTGAAGAAGGAAATCGAGGAGGAGATCGAATAACTTGGCGCGGCAGGGCCGCAACCGAAAGTAGCATGGGCCCCCGGCCCGTGGCGGGGAACACGGGCTGGGGGCCCATGCTACGGAAATGCACGCACCGTACGTGAATTCTGATCGTTTGCAGTACAGGGAGACAAGCCATGAAGCGCATCGGGCTGTGGCCAACAGGTTGCCTGCTCTTCGGCGCGGTTTGCATCGCGATGGCCGGTTGCGGCGACAGTGCTGAAAAGAAAGCGGAGGACTCCAAAGGGGGAGGCGGAACCGGTGGCGATACCGGAACCGTGGTAGCTTACTCTCTCGAAGACCTCAGTCCCAAGATTGGCGAGTACATGCCTCCACAGGAGCATCTTGGGCTGGAGATCGCCGCCCCCCGCGGATGGGAGTGGGGCCGGGCGGGCTCAGAGTATCTCGTGGGGTTCCATAAGAAAGACTCGGCCCTGAAGAACCTGCCTCGGATTCTCGTGTCCGTGGAAGACTCGCCGTTTCCTGAGCTTACCGACGTGAATGAGGCGAATGTCGACGAGCTTGTCAAACGTGTCTTGGAGTCGGTTGATGCAAAGAAGCTGAAAGGAACCGTCGAGCCGATCATTTTGGGGAATACGGCGTGTGCTCGCTATGTCGAATTGGGGAGAACAGGGAAAGCTCTGGCGGCCGTACAGACGTTGAAAACGGTTGCCGGAGGACGGCTGTACACAATCCGGCTGGAAGCATACGACCAACAGTTCACCAAGTACCGCGACATGGGTTATGCCGTTGCGGCCAGCATGAAGTTCGGGGCTCCCAATTCCCCCGAAACAGTGGCTAACGTGAGCGAGGACGCAGAGCCCTCCGATCCCAGCGATGCAGCCCCGAAGACGGACCCCGAGCCGTCCGATCCGGCTGTACCCGATTCTGAGTAGGCTGCGAACCGTCATGACAGGAACGCGTTGAGTCTCTCAAGAGTCTCCGGGGATCCCAATTCTCCCTTTCCGAAACCCCATTCTGCGCCGGCTTCGACCGCTTGTTCCTGATACTCGGCGTAGTTCGTGATCAGCATCACCGGTATCGAGGACAACTCGGTTGTTTTCTTCAGGCGTCTGATGATTTCGATTCCATCAGACCGGCCTCGGCTGAGCTTGCGGTTCACCAATACCAGGTCGATTTGGCCGTTTAGCATCGCCGCAAACGCATCTTCTTCGTTATGGGCATCGATAAGCACCGCATCGAATGAAGTCTCGATCATCCTTCGAATGGAAGCATGGTCGAAGGCGCAGTTGCCGACGCTCAACACTCGCTTGGCCATGGTGCGATCCCCGATAGATGAGGTTTGATTCAACAGATGCAGATTAGTCTACTGCTTGTGTTGCATTCAACCCCTACTGACGCTCGTACACCGCTAGACCATTTCGGCTTTCGCGCCTACATTGATCGAATGGGACGGTCATCGACTGGCGGAGTCTAGGACATGGGAATTCGCGATCTGAATGCCGAGGACAGGAAGATCCTGGAGCAAGTCCTCGGCTATTTGAATTTCTCGACTGGTGCCGCCGATCCCCGTTTTCTGTCAGGATTGAACCGCGTATTCGAGTTGGCCGAGGGCTCCGCCGACCAACCGACATGGCGTGCGGCTTTTGATTTGCTGGAGCAAGAGCTTCAACGGTTGAACGAACAGTCAACCGTTTTCAAGGATGCCGGGCAGGCGGCCGCAGTCCTGGAACTTCTTGGCACCCATGTCCTCCCAGGCTATCTGAGACATCACCGGGACTTGTTGTTTCATCGAGACGATCGATCGCTGTTCAACTCCTTTTTCGTTGGCCGTGTTTGCGAAGCCGTTTTGTCCAAGGGGCCGCCATGGAACGAACACGAGCGGATAACCTCCGCGGCCATCGTGCAACTGAACGACTACATCGGCCATCGACCAGTCGCAGCCCTGGAGTCGCAGAAAATCGAACCGTATGCCCACGAATGGGTGCGTCCGCTGCCGCTGTACATCGCGGATGCCGGCATTGCCGTAGGGCGGTATCGAGAGGTCGTCGTGGCGACGCTCGATCTGCTACGGCAGACTGACGATGACATCCTTCGCGAAGCGTGTCTCGACCCAGAGTTGCTGGACGAATTGGCGATGGATCCGCGGGCTTATGATTTCGACCATCCCGTCAACAAGCGTCCCAATTACCATTTCGGCCAATGGGACCCGCACCATATCGACAATCGCGGGTTCTACCGCAGATACATTGTGCAGCAAGTCACGATGGACTCGCTGATGTCGCGTCTTGAATCGGCCGACGATTTGCCTCGGGACGAACTGTTGATGGAAGCGGCCGCTGTGATGGCGGGGACCATCATCATGTCCACCGGGATTAGCGGCGCGGGTCCGGACACACACAGCTCTTCGGTGACGCTAGCGAACCTGCTGCCAAGAATCGCGGGCTATCGCGACGCATTCTACGAGCGGCTGCTTAGCCGCATCGGCGGTCGGCACGGCAAGCGGTTGCGAGCGGAGGTCGAAGAACGGCGACAGCCTTTTGGCGGCGCTCGCCAACACTTGAACGCCGAGCTGGCGCGACGCCGGGCCGCGCAACTGGAGCACGTCCACCTGGCAGCAATTTTCGCTCGCATGGGCCATCCCCAAGCGGCGACTCGGCAGGCCAACATCGTCCCAGCCGCATCCGCCAGGATGATGTGCCAAATCGACTGTCTGCTGACCGAAGGAGATCAAGCCGTCATCGCGGGCGAGTTGGACCGAGTTGCGTCGTTGCTGGACGAGATCATGGATTGGCTTCGGCGCGGCATCGAGTGCGGCGCGGTCGTCGACCCGTGGAATATCTTGGGATTCGATGCGAACTTCAGCCTGTTTCCCGCCCTGGAGAATAGCATTCGCGATCACCGAGCCGACGACCTGGTCGCGTTGATGGAGCAGATCTTTGCGGTCTACTCTCGCGTTTGGAGCGAAGCTGCTGCGAAGGACGATCAGCGTCTATGCCAGCGCGTGGCCGAGCAGTTTCGCGAAACGTCCGCGTGGTGGCGCAAGTATGCGGCCCACGAGATCTCCAGTCTTGACGCCATCGACGTAGAAGACGCGTACAACGCCGCAGAACTCGTGGCCAATGCGCTGAACCTGTGGTACAAGGGCGGCGCCGCAGCCGAGGACGTGGGCTTCTGGGCTCCGCATGCGGACATGTTTGATTCGCCCAAAGCCTACGCGCTGGTGGTAGGCGTGTTGCTGGAGCGGGGCGATTTCGTGGCCTCGACAGCCCTTCTGATGCACTGGCTTGAACAGGCGCCGCATATTGGCCTTGAACGAGGCGACACGTCGTTCTGTCATCTCGCCGAAAAGTGGATGGTCGATCTTCGTGAGAAACCTCGTGACGGCGGTTCGCAAGATGGCGAACGGGAAGCTTGGGAGCTGGCCTGCAAGTTCATGGACCGCTTAGAGGCGAACGCCGAAGAATACTGGGAACCGCCCCGGTTCGAGACGGGTGAATCGCGCAGCTTGCAAGACTCGTCAGATGAAGAAGAGCTCGACGAGGATCACTCGGACGAGGACGAAGAAGAAGAACTGTATGGCGCCGCCTACGAAGAAATGGTGTATCGCGACAGCACCGACGACGGCGTGGACAGTGAATTGGTCGAATACGGTCAGCCGTCCGACGACGAGTTGATGGACGAGTCGAAGCGGCTTGGCGAACGGCTAACGTTCCTTGGGACGGTTGCCGGGCTGTGGCAGCACGCCGTGACGATCTGCGGATCGTTGCACGGGAGCGACGACACGCGAGTCGAGATCGTGCGTCGCTGGGTCGGTCAAGCCGCACGAAACCGGGATGGTCTCCGCAGGCTATTGGATGACCTGGGCGCGTACGAATTGCCGACGCCAACTGGTGACCACGATTCGATGGTTGAGTACGACCGTGTGCGGCTGATCAAGGAATCCATGTTGGAGACGGTCATCGCCGCCAGCGTGGATACGGCCGACGCGAGCCGTATCCTGTCGGCCGTGGCGTACCAAGGAAAGGCAGACGTCGTCCGCGACGGCCGGGCGAGCCAGACGAGCGAAGAGGAATCTCTAGCGATGGCGGTGTCCTCGGCCGTCTTGTGCGGGGACGTGGAGGCTGTGCGAGAACACTGGGACGACTTTGTGGACTCGCTGATGGAGCTGCCGCTGCTATACGTGCCGCCGTCGAAAGGTGGCGATCCGCACAAGATCGTCACGGCCAGGGTGCGGCAGCGTACGATTCAGAACCTGCTGGCATGGCTGCCCCGTCGGGGGCTGATTCGCGAAACCTGCCAGTTGATCGAGACGGCTCGCGAGATGGAACGATTGCATCCCGTGGGGCAGGGCGCTGTGACCGAATTCGACGAGTTGTTCAAGATCGGCTACAAGGCCCTGGTGAAGATGGCGATTCACTCGGCGCCGACTTGGTGCTGCGACGCGGACAGCCGAGCGGAAGATTCCAGTCAGACCGTTCTGGTGGAATGCCTCAAGCATTTGACCGAATCGCTGCTGTCCAGTTGGCTGGCCCACAGCAAGACCCTGCGTCTGTCCGTGCTGGAGAGAGTCAAGGATAAACGTCCGTGGAATGGGCTGGTCGCATTCGTGGAACGGTACGGCGCGGACATCTTCACTCAACGATTCCTGAATATCGCCAATCTTAGGGCGATCCTGCATGAAGGCGTAGACGACTGGCTGGATCAACTCGAAGGAGACACGCCCGACGAAATCGATTGGCGGCTGCTGGACGACTTGGACGCCGGCGGCGTGGACGGCGACCAAGTGGTCGAGCACTTGTCGTTGATTCTGGAAGCTGTAGTAGAGAACTATGGCGAGTACCGCGACTATAACAGCATGACGACCCAGTCGGACCGCGGCGAATTGCTGTACACGCTGCTGGACTTCCTGCGGCTGCGCACTCAATACGATAGGATTTGCTGGCAACTGAAACCCGTCATTTGGGCGCACGAACTGCTGGTTCGGAACGATCAACGTGTGGCCGCCGAGATGTGGCGGGGGGAACTGGCAGAGCAGACCCATGAACAGGCAAAGCGATTCTTGGAGAAACTGGCCAAGCTGCAAGCCAAATACGCCATGCGCATGCCAACGGTTGCGGATCGACTTGGCGAGCGATTCGTGAGACCAATGGCGATCGATCGGATTCGCGCGCTGGTCGGTCCCGCAATGCAGGAAGCCGGACAAGACGGGCCCTGCCGCAGCTTCGAAGCCCTCCAACGGGAGACCGACGAACTGACCCGGCAACCAACCGGCGTCGGGTTGGACGTGCCGGCCTGGCTGGTTGCGCTGCAGGAGGAGATGGGTATGGCCGACGAGTTGGACCAGACGAAAGGCCAATCGAGGGAGCTTGATGCGATTATCCCGCAGAAAACGCTATCGCTGGAGGAGACGCAACGGCAGTTGGAGGCGTGGTCGTCCGAAAATCGAGAGTGACCGTTTGGCGTGGGACTGGAGGCAACTCTGCCATCACAGCCACAGGTAGAGCCTCCCGTCCAGCATGTCCGGGATCGCCTTCTCGACGATCGCTCGAATCTGTGGGTTGCTGTAACGGGTGCTGAAATGGGCTGCGATGATGCGTTCGTTCTTGAACCGCTCGCGCCGTTCCACGAAGTCGTCCAGATGCATGTGCCCGTGTTTGTGGATCTTCTCTTTGCGGTGTGCCGGAGCGATGAAGGTCATCTCGGCGATCAGGATCTTCGCTTCGTACATGTCGGGGCAGTTGTCCAGCCCGCGCGGCTCGCTATCACCAAGGTAGCCTAGCACCGGCATGCGCCGTTCGTCCGTAACCTCGACGCCCGACAACCGTAAATCGCGAATCTGCTCGCCTGTAAGATCGAGGTATTCAGGCTTCAGCTTCTTGCGACGCTCCCAAACCACGTAGCCCAACGACGGCACGGTGTGGCGCGTGGCGCACGCGGTCACCACTAACTCTCGGGAAAGCTCGATTTCGTCGCCAGCCGCGACCGGAAGCAGTTGGCAAGGTAGCCGTCCGCGATCCAGACGGCTGAAAGCCCTGAGCATCTGCTCGACGGCCGCCACGGCATGTTCCGGCAGATAGATCGTCGGAGGATCCATCTTCATCATGCGACGCCGCGCGACGTAGACGGGCAGGGCCGCCACGTGGTCCAGATGCGTGTGGGTGACGAACCACGTTGCCGTTCCCATAAAGTCCCATGGCTGGGCGCCAAGGTCAAAACCCACCTTCAGCTCCGGCACGCGCCAGTAGGTCTGCACCGCGGCACGCGAATAGCCTTCGACCGTCAGGCCTTCGTGAACGAACGTCTTGACCGGCAAGTTCTGTATCATGAGACAAGTGAAATGGGCTACGTGGATCCCTCGTTTAACCGCGACCCGACGGGGAGCGCGTGATGCAGCAACCCACGTCAACTCCGACGCGCTCCCCGTCGGGTCGCGGTTAAACGATCTGAGCCCCCCTCGTCGAAAAGTGTCCGCTTGATTCGACTTCGTGCATAAGTTTACGAGTCACAGCGTGTGCGCAAAAGGGGACGCGTCACAGCGACGTGTAGACAGGACATGCCAAACGGAGTGCAGGTTCGCCTTCGACGCGGGCTCAGTCTTCGGCCCGCTTCGCTTCTTCCTGGTCCTCGTCGGCAAGAGCGGCCAGACGGGCGGCGATCATTCGCCGTAAATCGCCCTCGGCGCGGCGCAATGCCATCTTGTAGTAGATCGTGGCCACACCGTGCTTGCCCTCTGCTTCGGCCTTCCGTCCTTTTGCGAAGAATTCGGCCACCTCGGATGCGCGTTCCGCTCGGGCCAAGTCTTTCTGATGGCGGATTTCGTCGACCGAAGGTAATCGAGGATCGGACGGGATAGCCGGCGTACCGAGATTGCGCCGAGCGATGTTTTTGGTGATGAACTCCGCCTTGCGAGCCACATCAGGATCGACGGCTCCGCCAAAGCCGCGGCCGGCTCCACCGCCGCCCATACCCGATAGCGTTTCCGGCGAGACGCCTGTCTGGAAGAACTCCTCTTCCTCCAGGATGATGATTCTCGGAACGACCGTCTGGTTCCAACTGCTGACGTCCCGCCCGATGCCGCGGTTCTTGAACAGGCGGTTCAGATACGGAACCTTGCTCAACATCGGCACGCCTCGTGTCACGCTCCCTTCGCTGGCGCGCATGATCCCGCCCAACAACCCCGTACCGCCGTCCGGCACGGTGGTCGTAGTCCCAGTGGTAGTGAAGTTGAACGTTGGCAGTTGGACGGTCGTATTCTGCTGAGCCCAGGCACTGGCGGCCAACGCAAGAATGCACAACGCCGAGAATACGGGAAGACGAGACGACATGACGGCACACTCCTTCCTCTCCGAACCGGGCGAGCCAACCCTCTACATTAACTCTATCGGATCGAAACGGAGTTATCAACGGATTTTGCCGGCGGTGATCGCCGCAATGCAACCAAAACGTGGGGGCGGCAAGCCGTCAGCGACGGCCTATGCAGGTAGGTCGTTCAATCCAGACTATTCGCGAACTCCCGTGACCAGACCGAATCTACAACGCAAAGAAACGAAGAAATGCTCGCGCCATGCGCGAGTTTCGAGCGTTTGCAGTGCGGAGTTCTCTGTCTTTGCGCTCTTCCTTCTTTGCGTTGTCCTGTCTCGTAAAAGAAGCTCTTGACGACGTCAAATCTGAACGCCTCGCCGAAACCCTACGCGAGACCGGCCCGAACAACGAACGGGACGCACATCATATTGACGAATACGCTGGCATCGAAGTACCGCATTCGGGCAAACATAGTTGCCGCCTCCGGCCTGACAGTCTCCTCCGGAGGACAGTGCGTTTCGCGCGGAGGGTCGGCCATCTTCGCACCTTCCCCACTCAGCAGACCGTCAGGCTACCCGGGGTAGAATGGCAGCGTATCGAGCCCCCGCACCATTGCATGGACAATCGTCTCTACGACGTTCCAGATTATGTAAAGGACTAGGAATATGGTCGCAAGGCCAAGGCCGCGGTGGAATTTCACATCTCCAAGATAGCTGGTCATGTCGGCCAACACAAACACCATCGGCGCGAAGTGACAAACAAGGACTACCGAGAAGAAGCTCATGAGGAATCCAGCCATCCCGCCGACCATCGAGAAGAGCATTACCAAGCCTACCCCTAGCACCATCAGTGGCGTGGCGGCGCCAACGAACGCTGTGATTAGGATGACGAAGCTCATATAAGAGATCTCGCCATAACCGTCAAAGTCGACACGTTGTTTCTTCTTCTTCGCAAATATGGCGTTGTACAGGGCAACCGCCCCAGCGATGAGACCGGCAATGATCTGCCAAGTGATGAATGTCCATCCAACGAGTATCCCGACAAGAATCATCACAGCGATCATAAGCGCACCGCCGCTCTCGTCTGCGGCTTTGGCCGCGTTTACCGTTGCCATAATAGCGGTGAACACGGCATCTCCGACCAGGATGGCAATCCCATAAAGCCACAACTTTGCCGGTACCTCGTTCTCGTCCTTGCGGATGATGCAGTACGAGGCGCCATAGACCGGAAAGATGATGGCCAGAACACCGTGATAGACCCTGTCCATGAACCCAACCACCATGCTCGTTATCCAGGCGGCGAAGAACAGCAGCATTCCAGCGGCGGCCGCCACGAGAATGCCAATCCCGAAGATGACCTGCACCAGCGACTCGGCAGAGAAGTCCGCCTGGGATAGCATCGCCTCGTAGAAGAAGACAAAGAGTCCAGCGATCGACAGAAACATGCCCGCCCCCCACATCTTCACCCAACGATCCAGGCGACCGCGTTGAAAGACCCCGTATACGACGGCGTAGATTCTGATCAGCAGTGATAGGATCCCATGCACGGTGTCCTGGTATTTGAAGGCATAGATGGCGATCCTCAACTCGGCGACGGTCATCAACAGTCCTCCGAGAGAGGCCATACTGAGTGCGACCCAGAAGACGACCTTGTCGCCGAGCCGACTCGCTTGCTCCGCGGCCTCTTCTTCCGGCATGTTGATCAACTTGGAGAACCCCATCCAGAGCACGAAGCCCACCGCGCCCACCGCGATCAGAGCGCCCGCCGTCAGGTAGGGTATGAACCAGTTTTCCTTCTCGCCACGGTCGGCCTCGGGTGCTGCGGCCAACGCTCGTTCGGCCTTGTCCAACAACTCCTCTGCTGCCCCTTCGTAGCCTTCTGCTCTCACGGGACCGCGCCGAGAAGCCTGGCCGACTCCCTTCACGAACTTGCCCGTCTGCAGGTTCAAGCCGCACTCGACGCAGATTGTGGCATTGTGGGCCAACGGCGCGTCGCAACTGGGGCAGCGTGCTCCTGTGTAGTCGTCGTGTTCGTGGCCGGACATTCCGACTTCGTCCAGCAAATCGCCGAGTCCGCCAGCCGCGGGTGCGGCCGGTTGCTGGGGCGCAGGGGGCTTCTGCTGTGGCTGAGGTATCCGTAGTGGCTGGGCACACTTAGGGCATTTGACAACCTTACCCGCCAACTGATCTTTTGCGGCGAAGCTCTGTCCGCACTTGCATGTGACTTTGATAGGCATTTTGCGAGTCATCCCGTCGGAATTGGCGTTGCCGCTGGCCTGCCGCCGTCGGCCAAAGCGACTATTGTGTACCGCAAATGCCTGTCGAGCAACCAGAACTGTCAAAATGACAGATGCCGCTGATATGCGGCGGGACTTCCGACCGAACATGCACACCACTCGTTTTGGGTATATTTCGCACAACCTCTTTCCCAAATGGGACTTGCGCACATCTCTCGTTTTTTGGCGCGGCAGTTGCTCTTAATGGTGTGCCAAATCGTAATTGCGAGCAATTCTGGCAGTCGGTGCGCGTGTGCGCACGATCGTTGGCCGCCAGTGGCGAAATTTCTCACCATGTCATGACACGATTCGAGGAGGGAAACACTCAATGGCAGCGAAGAAAAAAGGTATCAAGCTCCAGCCACTAGGCGACCGTGTGGTTGTCGAGCGTGACGAATCCGAAGAGGTAACGTCTGGTGGAATCGTCCTGCCGGATTCGGCCAAAGACAAGCCGGCTCGCGGCGTCGTGGTCAGCATCGGCGATGGCAAACTTCTGGACGACGGCACCCGTGGTGCTCTGCAGGTCAAAGTGGGCGACCGCGTAATCTTCAGCAGCTACGCCGGCGAATCGTTCAAGGTGAACGAAGACGAACTGCTGCTGATGCGTGAAGATGACATTCTGGCGGTGATCGAAGAGTGATTAGGTACGGCAGCCAAGCTGCCTTGATCGATAGCAGCGGCCGCACAGCGCCGCTCGCACGAGCCTTACGGTTTCCATAAGCGATAACAGAAACATCTCAGACAGCTCAGCTTGAACAAGGAGAGCACTAGTAATGGCAAAGATGATTGCATTTGAACAGGAAGCTCGCGAAGCCACCCGGCGCGGCATATCCAAACTAGCCCGCGCGGTGAAGGTGACGCTGGGCCCGAAAGGTCGGAACGTAATCCTGCAGAAGAGCTTCGGTTCGCCCACCGTCACCAAAGACGGCGTGACCGTAGCCAAGGAAATCGACCTGGAAGACGTGTACGAAAACATGGGCGCCCGCATGGTCCGCGAGGTCGCCAGCAAGACGAGCGACGTGGCTGGCGACGGCACGACGACAGCCACAGTGCTTGCCGAAGCGATCTACAACGAAGGGTTGCGAGCCGTGGTCGCCGGTGTCAATCCGGTCGGGCTGAAGCAGGGCATCGAGACGGCCGTTGACGACGTGACCGCGAAGCTCCAGAAGATGTCCATCAAAGTGAAGGACAAGGATGCAATGGCCAACGTTGCCTCGGTCGCTTCGAACAACGACCGCGAGATTGGCGACAAGCTGGCCGAGGCCATGGAGAAGGTCGGCAAAGACGGCGTGATCACCGTCGACGAGGGAAAAGGCCTGGCCATGGACATCGAATGGGTCGAAGGTATGCAGTTCGACCGGGGTTACCTATCCCCGTACTTCGTGACCGATCCGAATGCGATGCAGTGCGTGCTGGAAGACGCCTACATCCTTGCGTTCGAGAAGAAGATCAGCAACGTCAAGGACATGGTGCCGCTGCTGGAGGCAGTCGTCCAGCAAGGCAAGCCGTTGCTGATCGTGGCTGAGGACATCGAGGGCGAAGCACTGGCCACTTTGGTCATCAACCGCCTGCGAGGCACGTTCCAGTGCTGTGCGATCAAGGCACCGGGCTATGGCGATCGACGCAAGGCTATGCTGGAAGACATCGCCATCCTGACCGGGGGCACGGCCGTTTTCGAGTCCCTGGGCATCAAGCTCGAATCGTTGTCCCTGACCGAACTGGGCCGTGCCAAGAAGGTGATCGTGGACAAAGATAACACGACCGTCATCGAGGGGGCTGGCAAGAGCAGCGACATCAAGGCCCGAATCGAGCAGATTCGCCGCGAAATCGAGAATACCACAAGCGACTACGATCGCGAGAAGCTCGAAGAGCGGCTCGCGAAGCTGGCCGGTGGCGTGGCCAAGGTCAACGTGGGTGCCGCGACCGAAAGCGAGATGAAGGAGAAGAAGGCTCGCGTTGAAGACGCTCTGCACGCCACGCGGGCAGCGGTCGAAGAAGGGATTCTGCCGGGCGGCGGAGTAGCCCTATTGCGTGCCTCCAGATCCCTCAAAGCGGGAGAGGAACTCACCCAAGACGAGAAGGTGGGCTACGATATCGTGCTTCGGTCTTGCCGATCTCCGCTTACCATGATCGCCGAAAACGCAGGGCAAGACGGCGGCATCGTCTGCGAGAAGGTTGCCGAGATGAAAGGCAATCAGGGCTATAACGCAATGACGGACGTTTATGAAGACCTGGTCAAGGCCGGCGTCATCGACCCGACCAAGGTGGCTCGCACAGCGTTGGCCAACGCGGCCAGCGTTGCTACGCTGCTGCTGACCAGCGACGCGTTGGTTGCCGAGAAGCCCAAGGAAGAAACAGGGAAGAAGGGCGGCCACGGCGGCGAGTACGATATGTACTAACGTTTTGGTGGTTCCCGGTATTCCATTGATGGGGCCTGCTGCTTCACCGGGGCGGCAGGCCCCTTTTTTCGTTTCTTCCCGGAATTCCCTGAGGAACGCTTTTTTCCGCACACAGTGCCCCTCCCAGGCGGAACACATCGGAGGTGTGCTGCGTGCCAAGAACAAATCTATCAGCTTTTTCGCCAACCCAACCTTTTATCTGGGCTGAGGTTTGTTACGATGGAACTATCGATGTAGATTCATTTTCGAGGTCTTCGGAGGTCTCGCGCATGCCCGAGTTGTTATCGCAACAAAAGGATGACGTTCTTGTCGTCCAGTTTACGTCTCCGAAAATCCTCTCCGACGTTGTGATTGCGCAAATTGGCCGCGAGTTGTTGGAGTTGGCGGACGAGACAGACGCTAAGATGCTGTTGAATTTTCAGGGCGTGACATTCATGTCCTCGGCCATGATTGGGAAGATTGTGCTTCTGAACAAGAAGTGCAAGGCGAACAAGACGAAAATCAAGCTGTGCAATATCTCTCCCAGCATCATGGAGGTTTTCGAGATCACGCGTCTGAACAAGGTGTTTAGCATTTACAAGTCCGAAGAGGAAGCGTTGACTGCATTTCAGAAGAAGGGGGGATGGTTTAGCTGACCTCCCGCCTGCGCTGTCGATGTGTTCGGTCGGCAATTTCAGATTCGCCTTCCTCTCGCAGCCTGCCCCCTCGCACCGCCTTGCAAGTTACTCGCTCCTCTTGGATATTGGAATGGAGACCGCGGTCGGCCGTACCTCGCGAAGTTGGCGGCTGGTCGTCCGTCAATCTCGTTCTGCCAGGTTTGCAGTGTTCAGAAGGAGACACTGCTGATGCCCACACTTGAAGTGCTCGACGGCCCGAACAAGGGCGAGGTCTTCCAGGTCGATCGCGATGAAACGGTAGTGGGTCGGTTGCCGTATTGTGACATTGTCCTGGCGCAAAAAAACGTATCTCGACAGCACACGCGCATCGTTCGGTCTGGCAGCGCGTACTCGGTCGAGGACATGAACAGCACGAACGGCACGTTTCTTAACGGCAAGCGTGTTCGCCAGAGAACGCCGCTGAAGGACCAGGACCTTATCCGCATCTACAACGTCTCGATGCTTTTCCGAGAGATGGCGGATCAAGGCGGGCCAGAGGCCCGGCCTGGCAAGCCGGAAACAGTAGAGATAGGCGCGCCGGGTACCAAGACCGAAACGGATCAAGCGCAACCGGAACGGCAGCACAAAGTCACTGGCGCGGTCGCCCCTCAGGCACGCAACGTCGGCGTCAACGTCTACGAAAAGCTCAAGACGGTTCTGGACATCAACCGGGTGTTGGGTAGCACGCTGAATATCGACGAGGTGCTGCCGAAGATCCTGGATGGCCTTTTCACGGTTTTTCCCCAATCGGATCGCGCGTATGTCCTTTTTCCGGACTCCGAGACTGGCCAGTTGGAAGTCAAGGCCCAGAAGCAGAAGGAAGAAGGGACGCTGGCGTCATCATCTTTGGGGCCGATCAGCCACTCGGTGGCTAACCGCGTCATGTCGCAGGCGGACGCGATCCTGAGCGCCGACGGCATCGACGACGACGAATTCGACATCAGCGAGTCGGTGCTCGATTTTCCGATCCGCTCGATGATGTGCGCACCGCTGCTGGGGCCGATGCAAAAGCCGTTGGGTATCATCTATGTGGACACAAACGATCCCTACGAGCATTTCCACGAAGATGATCTGGAGGTGCTGATCAGCGTCGCCGCCACTGCTGGCCAGGCCCTGGAATACGCGCATGCGCACGAAGCCCAATTGCGGCTGGACCGCCGAAACCGAGAATTGGCGACCGCGAAGGAAGTGCAGTTGCACTTCCTACCGCAGGCCCGCCCCAATGTGCCCGGCTACCGCTTCTACGACTACTACAGTTCCGCGGAAGAAGTGGGCGGCGACTACTATGGCTACGTTGCTTTGCCCGACGGGCGAGTGGCAATCGCTCTGGGAGACGTGTCGGGGAAGGGGATTTCGGCGGCCTTGGTCATGGCGCGGCTCTGCAGCGAAGTCCGATATCGACTGGTGACGGAAGACGAACCGTGCCGAGCCGTCCGGGCGTTGAATCGAGAGTTCTCAAGACCGGAAAACGATCCCTGGTTTGTGACCTTTGTCCTCTGCATCCTCGATCCTCGCGAACACCAAGTGACTCTGCTGAACGCCGGGCACAAGCCGCCGTTGCTTCGAAAAGCCCAGACGGGCCAAGTCGAGGAACTCGGCCTGGACGAGGTTGGCATGCCCCTTGGATGCGAGGAATCCGTCGAGTATGAGCCTTTCACGGTTTCGCTCGAACCGGGCGACGCCCTGTTCGTCTACACGGACGGTATCAACGAAGCCATGGGCCCGGACGGGAAGCTGTATGGCGTGGACCGAGTCCGAGAAGTCATCGGCACCGGTCCGCAACATATTGGCGAGTTGGGCGAATCCCTATTGTCCGACCTGAAGCAGTTCACGCACGAACACTCCCAATCCGACGACATCTGCGTAATCGGCCTGCAACGCGAGTAGCAAACAGTCGATCCATGTCTCACCCCCCGCCTCCCCAGGCCGTTGTGTTCGATCTGGACGGTCTGATGTTCAACACCGAGGATTTGTACGACGAAGCCGGCGCTGTCATTCTGCATCGGCGGGGCAAGGAGTTCACAAATGGCCTGAAACGTGAAATGATGGGCGTCCCCTCTTGGCTCGCGCTTCAGGTCATGATCGACGCCCACAACCTGGACGCGACCGCCGAGCAACTGGAGCGTGAGTCGGACGCGATTCTTGCAGACATCCTCGGACCGCGCCTCGCGCCGATGAAAGGACTGGTGGAGCTGCTGGAAGCGTTGGAGGCGGCATCTATCCCCAAGGCGATCGCGACAAGCAGTCGTCGAGCGTTCGCGGTAGAGGTCCTGAGCCATTTCGACTTCGAGCCGCGATTCGAGTTTCTGCTCACCTCAGAGGATGTGCGTAAAGGGAAGCCGCACCCCGAAATCTACCTTGAGGCCGCCGAACGACTCGGTCTGAATCCAGCACAGTTTCTAGTGTTGGAGGACAGCGAGATCGGCTGCCGCGCCGCGGTGGCCGCCGGCGCCTGCACCATCGCTGTGCCGAGCCCACATAGCAGCGACCACGACTTCGATGGCGTTCATTTGGTGGCCGACAGCCTCGCCGACCAAAGGGTGTATGAAGCGATTGGGATCCCTTTTCCGGGGCTTGACCACCGAGCGCAACGACGTATATAGTAACGGGTTAGGCTGAAGGCGGGAGCGGGATCAGGGTTCGAGTCGTCGCTGTAAGTCGTTGCTCAGGCAACCGTTACCGATGTGGCGGTACCTTTCTTGCCGCATTCCGCAAGCAGCTTTGCGTTGCACCAGACCGGATCCCTTCTACGTAATGAGCCTCCATGCCCGCGATCGTACTCGCCCCAGGCTGCGCTGACGACGAGCGCGATGCAACACACCGCGCCGTGGAAGCGTTGGCGGAAGGCAAGCTGGTGGCTTTCCCAACCGAAACAGTCTACGGCCTTGCCGCCAACGCGATGGACGAATCGGCCGTGGTCAGACTGCTGGAAGCGAAGGGACGAGAGTCTGGGAACCCGCTTGCATTGGCAATCCGATACGGAGACCAAACGTCGAAAGACGGCCCGTGCCTGTCGCCTGTCGCCGAGCGATTGGCCCGTCGGTGCTGGCCAGGTCCCGTCACTTTGGTGGTAGATAGTGATTGCGTTGGCGGCCTTGTCGATCAGATGACTGCTCGGGTGCGTCAAGCCGTCTTGCCAGCGGGCACGATAGGACTACGAGTGCCAGACCACCGTTACATCCTATCGTCCATCGAGTTGATGTCCGGACCACTGGTGTTGACCAGCGCGAATCGCTCCGGGGGGGCTGATGCCGTTTGTGCGGAGGAGGTAGTCGAGGCGTTAGGGGACGACGTCGAATTGGTCCTTAGCGACGGGCGAAGCAAGTACGGTCAACCGTCGACCGTGGTTCGGGTCAGTGGCAACCAGATGCAGGTTCTGAGGCATGGTGCGCTGTCCGAATCGGCCTTGAAACGGTCTGCCAGCTTGGTTGTGTTGGTTGTTTGTACGGGCAACACCTGCCGAAGCCCTATGACGCAAGTGTTGTTGCAGAAACGAATCGCGGATAAGCTGGGATGTTCGGTCGACGAAGTGGAAGACCGGGGCGTCGTCGTCCGCTCGGCAGGGGTGGCCAGCATGTCTGGAGGCGCAGCCTCCGTCGAGGCGGTCCGAGCAATGAGCCAGCGGTCGCTGGAGCTATCGGAACACGAGACTCAGGCCGTCACCGATGTGCTCGTTCGCCATGCAGACCTGATTCTGACCATGACACGTTGGCATCGCGAAACGATCGTGGCACAATGGCCTGATGCCGAGGGCAAGACGGCGCTGCTGCGCCGCGACGGCGGCGACATTTCGGATCCCATTGGCGGTGCAGCGGAGTTGTACGTCCATTGTGCGGACCAGATAGATACACATTTGCGAGACTGGATGGAAGACGTTGACTGGGAAAGCATCCCAAAGTTCAAGGACACGATTAGAGACTAGTACTATGCGAATTGCGATTGGCAGCGATCACCGGGGCCATCACGTCAAGATCAAGCTGCAGCAGACGCTTGAGCGACTGGGACACGACGTGATCGTCGAGGGTGACGACAGCCCCAGTATCGACTATCCCGATGTGGCCTTTGCGGTAAGTGGTAAGGTCTCGCACGGCGAGGCGGACCGGGGGATCCTGATCTGCGGTACGGGGATCGGAATGGCAATGGCTGCCAACAAGTTCAAGGGCGTGCGGGCCGCTGCCGTGTACGATGAAATGTTGGCGGAAATGAGCCGGCGCCACAACAACACCAATGTCCTTTGCCTTCCGGGCGATTTGTTGGGCGAGCGGAATTTGGACCGTCTGATCGACATCTGGCTAAACACGGAATTCGAAGGTGGTCGCCACGCACGCCGCGTGGGGAAGATCACCGACGCCGAAAACGGTGGTTGATGCTCGACTCAAACGCCGTCGGACCAATCGCGCGGTCCGCGGCGGAAAAGTGCTCCAAGAACTGCCATTACGGTCCATTCAAAGGCAGTGCCACCGAAGCGGATATTCTGGTCGAAATAGCCACCCAGCCCTGGTGAGATTTGACGTAAATCGTCCGCTTCTCTGAGGTTCGATCACGAATCGGGTGTCCCATCGGTGCCGAACACGAGACGATCCCGGTGGATCCTCGTCGATTGGCACCAAACGTGCAGTTCCTGTCGCAGCAGTACGTTTTGTCGTGAACTTCGGCATCCGGCAAGCGTCTAAGTCATGTGGTCGAGTAGGTTATGCTTCAGCATAACCTACACGCTTGAGCAATTTGGGGCCGGCAAAGCCTCGCTTGACGAGACAACAGAGAAAGCGAAACCATGGGAAGCCAAAACGAAAGCGGCACACTCGCGTTTGTTGAACTGCTTAGCGTCGGCGAAGGCATGTTGACCGATGCCGACAGGTCGTTTCAGGCCCCGATTGTCTTGCTGACCGTACGTCCCGAGCCCGACAAGAGCTGGCAGGCGTTTACCCTCGCCGTGAGCCGGAAGCAAGCAAAACGGCTCAAGGACGATTTGACAGAGCTTCTGGATGAGTCTCAGCCCCCGGCGCACTCCAACTGACCCCGGCTCGTCCGGCGTGAGAATCGCGTGGTAGCCGCGGCTACTTGCAGCTTTTCATGGCTGCAAAACCGGCCTGGGTGAGCGAGTATCCGCCTGTGAATTTCTCTTTGACCAAGAATCCCTTGTCAGCCAACTGCCGGAAAGCTGCCCTGTGTCTCGTAATGCTTGGGCGGTTGAAGCACAACATCTGACCCGGGCTGACGAGGAATTGTCGAAAAACGCCCAGTACCCATCGTTCTGACTTCGACAGCATGGCTCTCTCCTGCGCGCGTTGACATACGGTGCATTCTTGACCCATCATACCATGTTTCGTTCCGCGATGCGACTATCGTGAGCAACATACCGAGAGTGGCATCGTTTCCCCGCCACACTGCCGGCACATATCGGCGCATCGATATGGCGTCTATCAACCGAAATGAGTATCTGTTAACCTAGAATGGGTCCTCAGATTCACGGGGGTGTCGGGATGCATACCAGACTCGTAAGTTGCGCGGTTGTCGCCTTGCTGACTGCCGTGTGCACGCTCGTTTCTTCCGCAACGCTCTGCGCATCACAAGACCCAGTTCGCGGCATGTTTGGTGACCGAACGTTGGGCCGGCCGATAGCGCCGCGACCACGGACAAGCTTCAGCAACGGAATCCGACGAGGCCCCGGCGGCAATTTTCTCGGCCTGCGACGCGAAGGGCGTTTTGGCACTGCGCTCGGCCCGGACCGTCGTGTCGCGTCCCGACCACGTGTGCAGGTTCCCCAAACGGTTCGCTCGCGAATTCCCGCACGCCCCGTACCACGTGTATTGCCTCGCGCAAATACGCAGACCATTCCCACCCGAGTGCAACCAACATTCCGCCCGACACGCCCACCCGATATCTGGTTCCGAAACCGCGCCGCGCGCGGTCGGTAGCGCTAAGTCAATTTGCAGACTCGTGTACCCGCTTCATTCTGGAAATGATGTGGTACTCGTGGACGCGGAATCTGATGAGATGCTCAGCGGTTTCCGGATGGTCTCTCCAATACTTGGAGATTCTCAGACAGATGACGAGCCTCAACCAGAGGTAGGTCAGTCTCGGAACAGTGTAATAGAACCGAGCTGCAACGAGGAGGAACTCACCTGGATTCGCGACGACAGCCCGATGCGGGAATGGTTGTGTCACTCCGGGATCGACAAAGTACGGATCATCAGGATCCTTCACGATGTTCCGGCGGGAGAGCAGATCTCCTTTGAGGGAGATCTTTCCTTTTTCTTCTTCAACCCCAGGCGTTTTCAACGCATCTGTGACGTCAGTCTCCTTCAGAGCCTTCGCCCACACCTGGATGATGGGGAAATACTGTCGAACCTGTCCCATGTTCCTAACGATGGGGTGGATGTCGAGCAAATAGGCATCATGCGGTCGTTCGAGAGAGTGAATCTCAAAGTCGATCTCGAACTGCGTTTTCGCTCCGTAGCGTCGAAAACGCCTATACTCGTACAGAGCGACTAGACCGCCGAGAAGGACAAGGGCGGTTTGAAGGATCTCCAAGTAGAGCCCAGTCATTTCGGGATCGACCATGTCATCGGCCGTTCTGATTTTCCAGGTATTGTTTGCGTAGCCGCCTGAGGATTGTCTTCGCTCGTTTCAGAAGCTTCTGATTCTCCGTACTCTTCCACCAAGTGCTGGCTCCTGACGCATGCGGCAAACAGACGACGGTTCGTCCACGCCAACGGAGTCGCCTGCCCACGGCCGTGTCGAGTCCACGTTCCGGGAAGAACCAGCCAAGGGCAACCGCCCCCATGGGGATGAGGACCATCGGGTCCAGGAGGCGGATCTGTTCCTCAAGGAAATGGCGGCATAACTCGATTTCACGACGCGTGGGCTTACGGTCGCCACCGCCGGGTCGTTTGCCAGGATAGCACTTCGTTACCGATGTCTTGTGAAACCACGCGCGAATCTCTTCGTTGGAAAAGCCCGCTTCATTGAGCCATCCGCACAGTCGCCTGCCCGCGTCACCCGTGAAGGCGATGCCCCCCGCCTCTGTCCGTGCTTGCCCAGAACGCACGGGCTGTGCGGCGATTCTCTGCGCGGTCCGGCCGCGCTTCATTTCCTGCGCACCTGGAGCTTGGCCGATCAGCATCCCCCACTTGTGTCCGCTGCGAGAGCCGCGCGGCGGTCGCCACTTTGGCTGGACGTTGACCACCGGCTTGCCAACTCGCTGACAGCGTCGACAACGCCGAATAGCATTGTGCAACCCTTCGAAATCTACAAATTCGATACTGCGTCCGGCTGTCATTTTCACCTCTCCGACAGTTTCTTGCGAAGACCACGGACGTGAATCCCAGCGGCGTCTCCCCCACAAGGCACGGCCAATGGGTGTCGCCATCGTTTGCTCAGACTGACTTGCAGCCATTATTATGGGACTGGCTTGCGACGCAGACAAGTCGACGAAGGCATCTTGACAACGTCATCAGTGAATTGCGTAAATAGACGGTTGCCTGCCCGAAAGCACCACAAGGACCCGACAAAGACGTCTCAGCGGTCGTCAAGGAATTCAATGTGATCGTAGCCGTAGACGAAAACCACGATTGCCCGTGGTTCTCGTCCCTGTCCCATCGAACCTTTCCGTCAGTTCGATTAATCGAAGGAAGGAGTGGACCTTGCCGCAGCCTTTCGAGAGCACATCGCTCGGTGGTATGACGCTGAAGAATCGGTTCGTTCGCTCGGCGACCTGGGAGGGCATGGCCGCCGAAGATGGTTCTTGCACTGCCGAGTTGGTTGATATTGTCGAGGAATTGTCCAAAGGCGACATCGGGTTAATCATTTCCGGCCACGCCTTTGCCAGCTCGGAAGGACGATCCAGCATCGGGCAACTGGCCGTGTACGACGACAGATTTACCGGTGGGCTGCGACAAATGGCTCAGGCTGCGCACAACCACGGCAGCAAAATTCTGCTTCAGATAGGCCATGCAGGCGTCCGATCGCCGACGTCATTGACGAAGCAAGACGCCGTTGGTCCATCCTGTATGGCAACCTCGCCGGGTGAATCTGCGCGAGCCTTGACGCGAGAGGAAATCGATAGCTTGGTCGGGGCGTTCGTCGACGCCGCCAAACGAGCGAAAGCTGCAGGGTACGATGGCGTGCAGATTCATGTAGCCCACGGCTACCTCTTGTCCCAGTTCCTGTCTCCGTATTTCAACCAGCGCACGGACGAATACGGAGGAACCGTCGAGAACAGGGCTCGGATCGTACTGGATATTCTTGCCGGAATCCGAAACGCTTTGGGCAACGCCTTTCCTGTTCTGGTCAAGTTGAACTCTGAGGATTTCATCGACAGAGGCTTGACGGTTGATGAAATGCTGCAGGTAGCCACGATGCTGGAGGAGGCTGGAATCGACGGGATCGAACTCAGCGGCGGCACCACCGATCCCAACGGCGACGAGCACCCGGTGCGAGAAGGAACGCCGACGAAGGAAGAGGAAGAGGTGTACTATCGAGAGGCGGCACGACGGTTCAAGGAAATGATTCGCGTCCCACTGGTCCTCGTTGGTGGTATTCGTTCTTGCGGAGTGGCGGAGGAACTGATCGAAAGTGGGCTGACCGACTATGTCGCGTTCTGTCGTCCGCTGATCCGCGAACCCTATCTGGTCGCGCGCTGGCGGGCCGGAGACACTCGGCCCTCCGAATGCGATTCGTGTGCGAAATGCCTAGGGCCAATCCGCCGAGGCGATGGAATGTTCTGCGTCGCCGCGAAAGCGTCAACGTCAAGCAACACCAGCCGATCGGCGTAGACTCGCCGCCGGACAACCGAAACGACTGGCAGACCGACTTTTCAGTTCGTACACTGTCAGGGACTCTCGCGTAGATTTTCTGGCACCGCATAAGATTTGGAGTTCACGAGACATGAACAAAACGAATCGCCTTTACATCGCAGTCGCGGGACTCATTGCCGCACCGTGGATACTTCCGCTTGTTGATGGGACCCGGCCGGCACGCGCCGGTGAACCGGAGAATACGGATTTGGAGCGTTTCCTCCCAAACCACGGCAACAGCGTGTACAACGTCACCGGCCTGCTGCGCGAGTGGCCGCCCGAGGGGCCAAAGGAGTTGTGGCGCAAGGAGATTGGGTGGGGGAAGAGCGCGGTGGTCGAGGCAAACGGCTTGGCATTTACCGCGACAGAGATAGAGACAGAGACGGGCGACGAGCAATTGGCGATCTGCCTCGATCCACAGACCGGCGAGACGCGGTGGAAACATCTGCTCTTTCCGAAGAAGAACCGTCATTTCGCTTGGGGGCCGACGATTTCGCCGGTCATCGACGGTGATCGCGTCTATTTCATCCCGTATGCGATTCTCGAAGGCGATGTGTGGGAGATGCGCTCGCCCATCGTGTGCCTGAAGACGGACGGCACAGAACTGTGGCGCGCCAACGAGACTTTCTGGGGCACCGAGGGCTCTACCCCGCTGGTGGTCGGCGACACGCTGTACGTTGGTGCAGACAACCCGGAACGAGTGGTGCTGGTGGCACTGGACAAAATGACCGGAGCGTTACGCTGGTCCGTGACTGTACCCGAATCTGCCAAGAAACGAGAACTCGGTGCGCCGGCCTCGCTGACGTACCAGGTGGTCGACGGGATCCCGCAAGTGATCGTGGCCACCTACGGGACGCGAGAGTTGTTGGGGGTACACGCGACCACGGGCGAGATCATGTGGCGTTACCCGTATCCGGCCGGCATCATCATCGGCCTGATCAGCACGCCCGTGGCCATCGATTCGCGTCTGTTTGTCTCGGGCGGGGAAGGAAAGAAGAAAAACTTCTCCGCGTGTCTAGAGATGCAGGCCGATGACGGAAAAATCACCTTCCGGGAACTGTACCGCAGTACCGAATTGCAGACGAATATGTACAACACTCCGGCCATCTATCAAGGCGCGGTTTTTGGCTTCGGCGGTCTCAGCCGGACTGGTTTCCTGCATTGCACCAATCTCCAAGACGGTCGTTTGCTGTGGAAAAACGACGGCGACGAATGGACGAAAGATCAGAACCTGATTATCGCCGATGGTTTGCTCTTCGCCCTGACGAAGAACGACGAACTTGTGATGGCCGAGGCCAGCCGCGAAAGCTATAAGGAGTTGGGCCGCGTACGCCTGGGCTTCGAATTGGGGCGACCGCAACAACCGACCATCGCCAACGGCAGGATGTACATCCGGGGCAACAACACGGTAGCCTGCTACCAAATCACCGACTAGCGTCTTCCGTTATGAGATGCACACACGGCGCGCATGTCTAGAAATCTCGGCCTCACGCCCAATGGCTATTTCAGTTTGGTAAGCCCCGGGATGGGCACCGGATACGTGTCGTCCGCATTGGGTTTCACGGGCGGTTCCATGTCAAGTGCGCATTCTTCGGGGCCGGCTTTCCATGTCGAGTTCAGGGCATCCTCCCACGTCATCTGGCGTCCGCTGTAGACGACCATCTGTCCCATAACCGCCATCATCGTACTGTTCACCATGTAGTCGCCGTTGTTGATCGGCTTGCCGGCCCGGATCGAAGCGAACAGCTCCTGGTGTTCGATGTCGTACATATTTCCTTTGGGCCCCTCGTACTGCCATTCCGTCTCGCCTTCGATCCGACCTTTGATCACGTTACAGCGCCCCTTGGTTCCGAGTAGGTTATCGGAAACCTCACCAAAGCATCCGGTTTGTGCTCGGCAGTTGCCAAACATGCGCACGCCGTTGGCGTATTCGAAGACAATCGAGTGGTGGTCGAACACGTCGCCGTACACCGAACCGAACGACGACGATCTCCCGCCCAACCCAAACGCCTTGACCGGCGGTTCTTCGTGCATCGCCCAGGCACCTTTGTCCGTGCAATGCAAAAGCGACTGCGGGACATCGTCGCCGGACAGCCAGCGGAAGTGGTACCAATTGCGGAATTGGTACTCCAGTTCGCTCCAGCCATCCTTTCGTGCTATCAGTCGATACGGTCCGCGCATATAGGTTTCTTGAATGGCAACGATGTCGCCGATCGCGCCGTCCAGCACGCGTTTCATGGTCTCGCGCACAATCGTGCTGTACCGCCAGCACAGCCCCGAAACGACGGCCAAGCCCTTCTTCCGAGCCTCTTCGCAAGCGGATTTCACCAACTGAATCCCAGGCGGGTCGATGGCATGGGGTTTCTCGACAAACACGTGCTTGCCCGCGTCCACCGCGGCCTTGAGGTATGGAGCGTGAAATCTGGAAGCGCAGGCGATCAGAACGACGTCGACACCGCTTTCGATCACCTTCTGGTAGGCATCCAATCCGACAAAGCAGTGATCGTCGTCCACAGCGACCTGTTCCCCTTTCATCTGGGCTAGTCGCTCGCGGCTGGCTTTAGCGCGGTCCTCGAAAACATCGGCCATGGCCGTCAATTTTGTGTTCGCGTCGGCGCCCAGAGCCTGCGCGGCCGCACCCGAGCCGCGACCGCCACATCCGATCAAACCGACCTTGAGAGTATCGCTGCCTGCGGCATGCGCGCCCCGACTGATGGCCAGACTCCCGATGGCCGCTCCCGACAATGCAGCCGCAGAAGTCGCCAGAAATTCGCGCCGTGAAGACCCATTGGCTGTGACTCCGCTCGCAGATTTCGACATGGTGACACCTTTCTGAAAGAGGTAGTTATGCACTCCGCTATCTTGCCGCAATCTTAGATCCGACGGTGCCTATTGTATCCTCTGATGGGCTGAGGTCTATTCTCAGGTCGCGTTGCTCTGTTATCCTATTGCGGTTGATCCCCTGCCCGTCCAGACGCAGATGCTCGGTATAATGCTGACTGCTCTACGTTTGCCCTCCAACCATCAGGGAGACTCAGTGACCATGACTATCTCCTGTACGCGCTCTGCCGGTCGCCTCATGCTTGCCATTTGCCTGCTGTTTGCCGGATGTCAAGAGCGGACCCCGCCAGCGTCGCCCGAGGCAGCCACGCAGGCGAAATCACCGGAAGTTATCGAGACGCCGGTCGACGCCAAGCAGGAAGTGACCGTCGAAGTCAAGAGTTGGGCGGAGGTCCAGCAAATGGTGGCCGACCATCGAGGCAAAGTTGTCGTCGTGGATATCTGGTCGACGTGGTGTGAGAATTGTATGAAAGAATTCCCCAACCTCGTGAAACTGCATCGGCAGTTTCCCGATACTGTGGCCTGCATCTCGGTAGATATCGACTACGACGGACTAGAAGACGAACCGCCCGAGTCGTTCCACGATAAGGTGCTGGCATTCCTCAGTAAACACGAAGCAACGTTCCAAAACGTGATCTCCAGCGACCCGGGCGATGATGTATACGATGCCCTGGAAGTGATCGCGATTCCTGTCGTACTGGTCTACGACCGCGAAGGAAACCTGAAGAAGAAGTTCACCAACGAGGACAATGAGTACGGCGACGACGGCTTCAAATACCAGCAGCACATCATCCCGCTTGTCGAGGAACTGTTGGGGGATGAAACGGCAACGCCGTGAGAGTCACTTTGTCAACGGATGCAGCTCAAACCGGCGGTAGTAGATCTCGTTGCCTTCGTTCTGTAAGAGGATCTTGCCCGACGTAGGCCATACGTCGATCGCTTCGTTCACGGTGACGCCATTGATCTTGACGGTCACCCGATCGCCGTCGCAGATGCATTCGACCTTGGTCCACTCGCCCAACGGGCTGGCAACGTCGTCCTTGCCGCGCGTATCCAGCTTTTCCTTGAAGAACGGTTCGTGCTTCGACCACCAGAACTGCCTGCCGCTGTACTTGACCTTCTTGCCACCTTTCTTCCATCGCGTCTTTCCGTCGGCAGCGATCGTGGTTTCGCAGGTGATGTCGATTGGTATCACGTCGCCGTTTTCGTCCCGGCCTCGAATCACGATCAGGTCCCCTTCACAGCCTTGGGCAAGTTGGCATTCCAACGATGCCATCCAGGTTCCACTCCTGTGCGAGCCGTCGGGGCCCGAGCCGTGCAGCAGCACGCCGGCATTGCGGACATACCCAGAACCGTCGACCCGTTCGCCCCACTTGTACTCGACGATCAAGTGATAGTCTCGATACGTTTTCTCCGTGGCCACATAACCCCGTCCCTTGCCCGAAACGTGGATCATGCCATCGTGGACCGTAAACGCTTCCTTCGGATCGTTTCGTCCAGTCTCTTTCAACCAAGTGTACAGGCCTGTCAAATCCTCGCCGTTGAATAGCTTGATGACCTTGTCACCGGGCGAGATCGGTTCCTGTTTCGGCCCTTCCGCAGCGGCTGCAACGTTGGCGGCAAGGCAAACGATGGCGACGCCGCCCCCGTGAAAGTAAGTGCTCATGGTGTTGCCCATCTCCCCGTAGGATGGACTTCCAAGTCCGTCCAAACAGAATCGCGGTTCTGGGACGGACCCGAAAGTCCGTCCTACGTGCGAAGCGGCTCCTACCGTTCGCCTTGACGTGACCTATCACGTGCGCACCTTACACAGCCAGTTGGCCGAGGTCAACTGGCTGCAGTTCCGTCGCCGTTGGCTTGCCAGTTGCCATTTCGCTCTGCCACAATGGTGGCGAGGTTCCTGGCTATCAAACACTGTTGCAGAGGTGAGTCATGACCACGATCGAATCCACCAGCCAGCCGGGCGTAGATCGGCGAATGTTGTTGAAGACAGGTGCTGTTGCGATATCTGCGGCAGCACTCGGCAGGTTTCTCCCGGCTGCGTCGGCGACTGCCGAGCGGGTCAAGCCGACAGAGTTTCAGATCGCTTGTATGACGTTGCCCTACGGGCAATTTCCGCTCCAGCGCGCACTGAGCGGCATCAAGGCGGCAGGCTACGAGTACGTTGCCTGGGGCACCCGTCATGTCGAAACATCCGGCGGTCCGCGAGTGCCGCTCATGCCTGCAGACGCCCCGCCAAAAAAAGCCAAGGAATTGGGCAAGAAATGCCGCGACATGGGCCTGGAACCGCTGATGATGTTTTCGACCGTCTATCCGGAGGCATCTGACGGGCTGGAGATCTTGACCAACCGCGTGAAACAGGCAGCCGCAGCGGGTATCCCCCAAGTGCTTACTTTCGGCCACACGGAGGGAGGAAACGCAAAGCTGTGGATCGAGCGTTTCCAGAAACTGGCTCCCGTCGCCCGAGATCACGGCGTGATGATCGTAGTCAAACAGCATGGCGGATCGACCGGCACCGGCGAGGCGTGTGCAAAGATCACCCGCGAAGTCGACGACCCGGCCATCAAGGTCAACTTCGACGCCGGCAACGTAATGGACTATCTGAATCTCGACCCAATTCCCGACATCCGAAAATGTGCCGACGTGGTGCGCAGCTTCTGTATCAAGGACCACCGCAACTGGCCAAAGGACCAAGATTGTGGCCCGGGCTTTGGCGAGATCGACCACTACCGGCTGCTCGCCCCGGTCGCGTTCACCGGTCTGAGAATGCCCCTGTGCTGCGAAAACATCTTCGCGCCGTTGCTGCCTCGCCCGGACAAGCCGGAAGGGATCGACGACCTGGCTCGACGCGCCCGGCTGTTCCTGGAAACCGTCATCGCAGGACTGCAGGCGTAGTGCCAAAATGGGAGGAATGGTAGGTTATGCTTCAGCATATCCCACCGCCAACGTGTGACACGAGCGGAAGATGACCGAGGAACATCCCTACGGGCCCTGATGCGATATACTGTGCGATATGCTGAAGCATAACCTACGTCCTACGTCCGTCCACTGTTATCGAACCGTGAGGGCTGAAGTGCCGGACTTTCGGAGATACTTCGTTTCCGGCGGGACCTACTTTTTCACTTTAGTGACCGCTGGTCGAAAACCTCTTTTTCGTCATGAGAAGGCTCGCACGTTGTTGGGCGATACCATGCGCGAGGAGCGCGAACGCGCACCATTCGAAACGGTCGCCATCGTCCTGTTACCCGATCACCTGCACGTCATATGGACTCTGCCACGGGCGGACGATGACTACTCACGTCGCTGGCAAGCCATCAAGGCCAAATTCACGTCACAGTGGCTGGCCTTGGGCGGCGAGGTTCACGGGGATGTTTGCCAAAGCATAACCTACCGTGCCAGTGATACGCTCGCAGTGCGTAGGTTATGCTTCAGCATATCGAACCCCCAAACCGCCACTAATACGGCTTGTACGTGCCCGGCATCGCCACCGCGTGCTCGTAGCTGCCCGTTTCGTCGGGCAAGACCGGGGGCTCGGCGTCCCAGGCAAGATTCTCAGGCAGGAGACTCGGTCCCTTCTCGGCCGCTTCGTCCCACTTGACGACCTTCCCGGAGTAAGTGGCCATATATCCCAAAACGGCCGTGAAGCTGCTATTGGCGCCGTACCAGCCTTCGTTGCGGGGCGTGTCTTCGCGGATGGCGTTGGCCAGGTCGACATGCTCCTGATCGGTCATCACTACGCTGGGGCCGTCGTACTCCCATGCATGCTCGCCGAAGATCTTGCCCGTCAGATTCGAGTGGCCTTCGGTGCCCTCGGCAAGATTCGCCGAACTGTTCCAGCAACGGCGGATGTGTCGGTTCTGGCTGAACAGTCTCAAATCGTCGGCGAAGGTATATTCGACGAACTGGTGGTCGTAGATGTGACCCACCGAGCCCGGGCCATGGCCAAGCGTCTGCGCCCACTTATCGGTGCGAACCTGGCGTCCACCCATACCGTTGGCTTCGACCGGATGCTGGTCGCCATTGGCCCACAGAACCATGTCCAGGTGATGGACGTGCTGTTCGGCGATCTGGTCGCCCGAGAGCCAGACGAAGTAGTACCA
>CAZURK010000132.1:0-39219 GCA_964623055.1 uncultured Pirellulaceae bacterium | reverse complement strand
CCCTGGGGAACCGTGTCGTGCTCCAAGTCTTCGCCAAGGCCCAGTTCCTTGCCCCGGTCAATTGCCGCGGAACCGGGCTTCAGGTAAAAATCGAGCTTTGCCGCGTCTACAAACAGGGGATCACCGACCGGCACACCGGCGAGCCCCGGATTGCGGGTGAACAGATTCTTGCTCGCCTCGAGGGTCTTGAGCTTTTCGATCGCAGTGTGCTCGCTGTCGGAGGTCAAGTCAAAGATGTTGTTGTGAACCCGGAGTTGGACGCCTCGCACGTGGGTCTTCACGTTGAAGAAGGTGTTGTTGTAGACGCTGCATGGCTTGTCTTCAACACTCTGCACGCCGCAACTGCCGGGCATGTTGGCAATGATGTTCCCCTAGACACGCAGGTCGTTGGTGTGGCTGTAAATGGCGCCGGGCGAGGGACCAAAAAGGAAGTTGTAGCGCACGTGAACCTCGTCCTGGTTCTTGCCCAGGTAGACCGACGCCCCTCCGTCGCCGTCGGTCAGGGGACCGACCATGTGGTTATGCTCCAGGATCCCGCCGCCTCCTGGCCGATTAACGTTGGCCGAGATGAAGCAGAACTTGTTGCCGCTGTTGGTGCGGTCCAAATCCACTTCCGGTTGACGTCGTGGACGTCGTTGTAGCCGACCTCGAAATCGGTCATCCCCTTGACGAAGATCCCATCGTCTTTGATATCGTGGACCTCCGTGTAGACGATCGCCATCTTCTTCATGGCAAAGGCGCGGATGCCCCAACCGCCGCCGTGACAGTCGCAATTGTCGATGGTCAGATTGGAATCGTCTTCGGTCGTGAATGCAAAACGCAGGCAACTGGTCTTATCCGTCGCGTCGATCTCAAGGTCCCGGATCGTGACATCCGTCCGATTGATGAAGGAAACCGCGTGGATGTTCCCCGAAGAGGTCTCCGTGCAGCGGAAGATGGGGCGTGCGCCGGAGCCGTAAGCGCCCAGAAGCACGTTGTCGGCCCCGATGCCAATATGGCTGCCGGACGGGAGCGTCGTCCCTCGCTTGAAGAGACATGCCTTGTCTGCCTTCCAGGTCACCTCGGTTAGTGAGCTGAAGGGATGGTCGATCGTTCCATCGCGTGCCTGGTCCCGGCTGTTCGTGGGGTCGATGAACACGACGTCGCTTTCGGCCAGTACCGTGATTGTCAAGTCAGCGCTGTCGACCCGGCCCGCGCCACGGACGTTGACTGTGAGCTTTATCGTGGGCCGGCTCTTCGCATCGAGCAGTTCCGGCTTCGCAACACGCACCGCCCCGCTGATGGCATCAATGGAGAATACTCCCTCGCTGTTTCCCGCAACCAGGCTGAAACGAGCGTCATTCAGCTTGACGGTCGGATAGGGTTTAGCGTGGCCTACCAGGTCACCAGCAACTGCATTTTCGTGGATCACCAGGTTCTGGTCGTCGATGAAATGGGCCGGTGAGGGACGCGGAGCGGTGGAATCGTCATCCGGATGACCGTCTTCCGTGTCGCCGGCATCCATCGAGCCGATAGTTCCCCTCTCGGCCGTTCCAGCATCAGCACGATGTCGTGGTGGTTGTCCACTGCAGCCGGCAGCAGCGGCGCAGAAGAGTATCGTCCAAGAGCAGACCGGTATGGAAGCTGAAAGCAGCACGGCGTCGTTTGTCAATCGTCGGTACATTGCGTCCTTCCTTTGTCGCTTTTGGAGGTTCTAGTCGTCGTCCATCGTAGCACGTTCCTGTCGCAAACCGCCCGGCGTCATCTTGCACGGCAACCGCACCGGTTGGCAGCCCACAACGGCCACTCCTGCACGCTTCGGCTCCTCCCGGACACATGACATCCGACCCATCGCACCGTAATTGCAGCGATACGGAACCGCGACTATGTTAGTGATTGTCGCCGTCTCCTATTGCCAGCCGCATATCTGAAGGGACAGAACCGCGATCGAGCGCTGCTATGGCTGCCACGACTTCTGATTCGACTTCCGCGAGCTTGGTCCGTCGGGTGAAAGAGGCGGACCCGGTGGCCTGGGAACGGTTGGCCAAGATCTACGCGCCGCTCGTCTATCAATGGGGCCGCGAGGCGGGGCTGGCCGAGCCGGATGTGGCCGACGTTTCACAAAACGTCTTCGTCGCGGTGCATCGCAGCACCGGAGGGTTTCGGGGCGACCGGTCCGGCGAGAGTTTTCGCGGATGGCTTTGGCGGATCACCCGCAACGAGGTCCTGATGCTGTATCGCCGCAAGGCCAAGCAGCCGCAAGCCGCTGGCGGGACCGATGCCCAGCATGCGTGGCAGGTTCTGCCGGACTATTTCCAGTCGGACACGGCGCCGCCGGACGAGCGTTCGGAGCACGAATTGCTGCGGAGCGCGGTCGAATTGCTCCGCAACGAATTCGAACACCAGACTTGGCAAGCCTTTTGGTTGGCCACGGTCGACCACCGCCCCGCCGCCGAAATCGCCGAACAACTTGGATTGACCCCGGGAGCAGTCCGTCAGGCAAAGTACCGCGTACTCAAGCGTCTGAGGGAATTCATGGGCGAGGATTAGCGGAAAAACGGACAAGAAGATTGATGACAGAAAGATCTGCGCGTGAGGTCATTTTTCTGTCATCATTTTTTGTCTGATAGCCGTTTGGCCCACCACGCAACCCTCAACCTGTCAACGGGTTAAGGCTCTACCGCCCGTCCCGCGGCCCGTTTCTCGAAAAAACGTGTGACACGTCTGCATCATTCTTGTAGAGGGCGATTTGGCACCGTGTACGTTGGCCTTTCCGGGCCGAGCCTTTACGGTCTAGCGCGACAGCCGGTGGCAAGTCTGTCGTTCTACTACTCTGTAAATTGTTGTTTTCTTGCGCGCATTTTGGTTGCGGCCGAGCAAAGCGAGGCCGCGTTGGTTAACGGCTAGCCGAAGGCGTCGGCGTCGCAAGACTCTTGGAGATCCTGATACGCAGTCGCCTGCGGCTTGCCGTTAAACGATCTGATAGCAGGCTAAACACGTACGAAAGCCTGACGTGCTTGATTTGTTCTTTGAGGAGGCGTGTGATGGTTGACCAGCAACACGGGAAACCGGCGGATCTGCAAGCCGCGTCGCCCGCAACTTCTGAAGCCGGGCGAGACGGAGCCGCGGACGAGGTATCGACCGATGCGCTCCTGCAGCGCGAATTGGACACGCTGGCTTCCATTCTCGGATCACCGCCGCCTCCGGCGAACAAACAGCGCTACGCCGACGAGTCGGGCTGCCAACGCGTCGTGGAACTGGTCGCCGCCATCGGCCGCGATCCGTCCGTCGTGCCGGGTGACGCGGCAGGGCCAGCCGACGAGTCGCAGAGGCCGCCCATGGAAACGCTGGGCCAGTACAAGCTGTTGGCCAAGTTGGGCGAGGGCGGCATGGGCGCCGTCTACAAGGCTCTGCACACCCGGCTGCAAAAGGTAGTGGCCCTGAAGGTCCTTCCCGCCGACAAGCTGAAAAACGAAGACGCCGTGGCCCGCTTCGACCGCGAAATGCGGGCCGTCGGCCAGTTGAATCATCCGAACATCATCGCCGCCCACGATGCCGGCGAAATCGACGGCAACCACTACCTCGTGATGGAACTGGTTGACGGCATCGATGTCTCGAACTTGGTAAAACGCTTTCAAGAAGCCCACAGCGAGCCCATAGGTCTGCCCATCCCCGAAGCCTGCGAGATCATCCGCCAAGCCGCCGTGGGGCTGCAGCACGCCCATGAGCACGGCATGGTCCACCGCGACATCAAGCCGTCGAACCTGATGGTGACAAGAGGAGCGAGGCCGAAGGCTGAAGACCGAAGGCCGGAGGGAAGGGCCCACAGCTCACCGTCTACGGCCCCCGCTTCTACTTCAGCCTACAGTCTACAGTCTTTAGCCTCTTCCCCGTCCGTCAAGATCCTCGACCTGGGTCTGGCCTTGTTAGACGAGCGTCAACAGGGAGACGCAACGGAGTTGACCGGCTCGGGCCAGATGATGGGCACGGTCGACTACATGGCGCCCGAGCAGGGCGGCGACAGCCACAAGGTCGACATCCGCGCGGACATCTATGCCTTGGGAGCGACGCTATACAAACTGCTCGCGGGCCGAGCCGCGTTTGGCGACGAGAAGTACAAGGCGGTCGTCAACAAACTGATGGCTCTGGCCACAGAAACGCCCACACCGCTGCACGAGATCCGCGACGACGTGCCTCGTGAGCTGTCCGACTTCGTGGCCTGCTTGTTGTCAAAGGACCCCGACCAGCGGCCCGCCACTCCGCGCGAGGTCGCCGAGGCCCTGGCCCCGTTTGCCGAAGGAGCCCGCCTGGCGGATTTGCTGCAGTTCGTCGAGCAGGCCCACGACGCCGAAACCGATCGCACCAGCGACACCTTCGCCCACCTGTCGTCCAGCTTCGCCGACACCCACCGCCCCAGAATGATCCCGCGCCCGGCCGCCACCCCGAAGCCGGCCGCGCGCCGTTGGCTGCCAATCGTCGCGGCAATTGCGATTGTCTTGCTCGCCGCAGCTCTGTTGTGGCCCTGGCTCAGCGGTCTCTTCCTGAGCATCGAAACCCCGCAAGGCACGATCACCATCGAGGTCCCGGAGGGCGAAGAGAATAACATCGAAATCGCCGTCCTCGAAGACGGCCAGCGGGTTAAGATCCTCGACGCCGCCAACGGCTGGACCGTCCACTTGGAAGACGGCCAGTACCGGCTGGATGTTCGGAAGGGCGGCGACCGGTTCCAACTCGACACGAGCAAGCTCACTGTCAGCAAAGACGACAAAACACGGGTCAGAGTCACGTTTAAGCCGACGCCGGGTGTCAGGCCATCTAGAGACGTCGGCACTCAGCCGCCCCGACTTGCCAAGGCCCCGTTCGGCGCGGACCAGGCCAAAGAGTACCAAGAAGCCTGGGCCGATTACCTGGGCCTGCCGGTCGAGCGCGATGTCGAGCTGCCGGGAGGGGTGAAGGTGGAGTTCGTGTTGATTCCGCCAGGCGAGTTCATGATGGGGTCGCCGGAGGCGGAGCGACAACTGGCCCTGGAACAAGCGAAGGCCAACGACGAGGATTGGGAGGTCGATACGATTTCTACCGAGGGCCCGCAACATGGCTGGTATGATGGAAATGCAGGTCAGAAGTCGCACCCGGTGGGGCAAGCGAGACCGAATGCGTGGGGCTTGTTTGATATGCACGGAAACGTATGGGAATGGTGTGCGGACTGGTACGCGAACGACTTCTATTCTCAGTCTCCACCGATGGATCCGGATGGTCCCTCGACGGGCTCGTCCCGCGTGTATCGCTCAGGCGGTATGCACTCCCACCCGGAGGTCTGCCGGTCGGCGTTTCGAGGCGAGCACGAATCCGACGTCCGGCGCGGCACCATCGGTTTCCGCGTGGCGTTGGTTCCGGCGCCGTCGGCTGACGGGGATGCGACGCGATTCAACTTGATCGTCGTCATCCAGACCGGCAGCAAGAAATACGACGGAACAACTTCGCCCGTGTACATCCTCGTGAACGGCGATGAGTCACTGAAGCGCCAGATCCCGGAAAAACTTGGATCCGGTTCAGCAAAGACGTTCGCCTTTGATTTCGAATACCCCGTGTCCAAGGTCGAGAACATCACCGTGCGGTTGGGAGGTAGTGACGCCTGGCGAGTGAGGAACTTTGCTTTCCAGATCAGGCAGGACAAGCGGTGCACCGAGATGATGTCGTTCGGCGGCGGCTACTTCTCCACCGAACGCGAACTCCACAAAACGGTTACCAAAAAGACGTCTCCGTTCAAACCCGAGTTCCATTTGCCGAAGTGATAGTTGAAGATTCTCTTACTGGAAGGAGCATGAGATGAAATGGCAAGGACTGGCGGTTCTCGTTCTTGTCGGACCTATCGTCTTCGCAATCGGATGCGGAAGAGAGGTCCGCGAACAGGCGGATGAAGAGGGGCAGCAATCGAGCGAGACCACGCCGATTGCCCCGTCGTCGCATGCACGGTCTGACGCCGGCAGCGCCGGTGAGCGGGAGGGGGCGGCGCCCAAACAACCGGCAGCCGATCCCGAGGTAACGCGGCTCGTCGCGCAGTTGTCGGACACCGAAGCGGTCAAGCGAGCCGAGGCGGCGTGTCGTTTGGGGAAGATGGGGCCGAGAGCCGGCTCGGCAATCGAAGCCCTCGCGGAACTGCTTAGCCAAAACGATAGTTGCCCACTTCCCACAACCGGAAACATGACCACACCGGGCAAGGAAGCATCGAAGGCACTGGCGGCCATCGGAGAACCTGCACTGCCAGTACTGCTCGACGCTTTGTTGATCGAGCACACACATGCCAACTACAACGCCACACAGGCGTTGGGCAAACTTGGCGAACCCGCGGTCTCCCCATTAGTCGAACTGCTAGACACGGACGATGGCCGGCTTCGGGAGCACGTCATCAGGACCATGGAGGAAATCGGCGAGCCAGCCATCAATCCTTTGCTGGTCGCCCTAAAGGATTCGGAGAGCTTCGAGGCTCGCCGAAATGCGGCCGAGGCCCTGGGGCGAGTTGCCGGCGAGCAGGCCGAAGACGACTTGATTGCCGCGCTCGAGGATGAGAGCCGGCTTGTGCGGTATTCGGCTGCCTACGCGTTGGGCGAGATCAAATCGGCCAACGCCCTGCCCCTGCTGACGGCCATGCTGAAGATGGGCGAAGAGGACACCGACCGGTCGGTTGCGGCCAGGCCGCTCAGCATGATCGGAGATCAAGCGGCAGTCAAATCGCTCGCCGAGGCTTTGCAGGACAGAGACGACGACGTGCGCGGGCGCGCGGCCGAGGCGATCGGCGAACTGAAGGCCGGCGATGCCGTCGAGCCTATTATCGGCTTGATGAACGATCCCGAGACCGGACCGCGGGAAGCAGCCTACGTGGCGCTCGGCAAGATCGGGGACGAGCGCGCCGTCGAGCCGTTGATTTCCGCCATGAAGAACGAGAAGCGCGAACGTCTGCGTCGTGAGATTGCCGCCTCGCTCGGCAGACTCGGTGACGCGAAAGCCTTACCTGTCCTCATCGAAGCTCTGAACAGGGAGGAAGACCACCTCCTGCTATACAACGTGGCCGAAACGCTCGGCGCCTTTGCGGACCCCGAGTCGATCCCGGCTCTCATGGAAAAGCTCAGGACCTCGGAGAACCACACGATGAAGCACCGCGTCTGCGAGGCCCTGGCGAAGATCGGCCAGCCAGCGGCCGCGCCCCTGTTTGGCCTGGTAGAGGATGGCACTTTCGAGAAACTCGACGTGGTCGATCAGGACTCGATAACTTGCGCCTTAAGAGAAATCACGCGCATGCACCACCCGCGGGACGCCGACAAGCTGCTCGAATGGTGGGAGAAGAACAAACAACACTACGAGGCACCTTAAAGGAGTCAGACATGAAGATGCAAAGTGCAATGTGGAGAAACCGAAGGCCGGCATCGTTGTTCCTCGGGGCGGCGGTGATGGCGATGGTACTTGCTTTGTCCGGATGTGGAGGCGAGGCGACAAACGAGCCCGCTGAGCCCGCGCCAAGCGGAAGTCAGGCGAAATCGCCGCCGTCGAGCGGGGCGGACACCGAAGGGGATACCCCTCAGAGCAAGCCGGGGCCATCCGTCAAAGACGCGCAACCGGAGGAGTACCGGTTCGTTGCTGAACTCGAAAAGGCGCTCAACTCGGCCGATCTGGACAAGCTTCGGACGATGATGTCGGAAGATCTCTTCAGCGACATTGGCGAAGACGTCAAACGTGCCCGGGAGGAAGGCAAAACGCTTCAATTCGAAATGGTTCCCTTGTCGGTCGCGGACGGCCCGGGACACCGGATCGTCCGTGTACGTGACTCGATAACCGTTGACGGAAAAGTAGTCGAGACCGAGGAGTTGGTCTGCCATATCACGAAGACGGACGAGGGCTTCTACTTGAAAGACGCCGTGGCCTCTAGCGGTGAAAGACCGCCCAACACCGCTGAACAGGCAACCAGCACAGAACCTCCGCGGTCCGGCGAAGGGGAAGCGGAAGGCCCAGCCGACAGTGAGTTTCTGGAAAAGCTCGAAAACGCACTCAACCGGGCCGATCTCGACGCGATGCGCGCCATGCTGCCAGACGATGTGTTCCGAGACCTGGGCCGTGAGGTGCAGAGCGCCCGGGAAAAAGGGGAAACACTCGAGTACACGTTGAAACCGATTTCAGGCCACGGAGACGGAACGCGCAGCATCCTGCGGGTCAGCGCGTCGCTGACGGTTGACGGGGACGATCAGGGGCCCGACGAGTTACTCTTCCATTTCATCAAGGAGAATGGGGAGACGCGACTGGAGAAGGTCGAGCGAGCGGACGGGGAGCGGGTCGGTGGAGACACGGCCGACGGACCGGACGAAGGACCGGTCTCTCGGGACGACGGGCCGGTACCCTCCCCCAGCTAACAAGAGAAGTATCTTCACTGCTGCAGCGGTCTTGGCAACAGTGCAATCGATCGTGTCACCAGAAAGCAGAGCTTGAAAACCTCTCATCAAACAAAGGAGCAACAACATGCAAAGCCGCACGCTGGGTCCCACACTCGTTCTGGTCGTCTTCTTCGCAATTGCCTCCGGCGTTCGCGGACAGGATCGTTCTTTGAGCGAACTGCTCGTAGAAAACGCAAAACTGCAGCAAGAAATCGACAGACTGCACAAGGAGTTTCTCGAAAAGACGAAGCCTCAACGCGATCGGCTTGCTGCCCTCAAGAAGCCGGTCGAGGAGCAATTCAAAAAGTTTCTGCCATCAGGAAAGCAAACGTACGGCGATTTCACGTGGACGTGTAACGCTAATGGCTCCTTCATTTCGTTGTCGGCCCAGGACGAGAACAAGAAGCAATATATTTGGGCACACGTCTTCTACCACCCCAATATGCCCGAGGAGGAAAGAAAACGCTTCAACAAGACTTGTCTTGGCCTGCCTGCAAAACGGTTCCCGGACAAGTGGGTTTGGGTCCTGGTGGGGCGTGTCGAGATTCGTTTTGGTCTCAACGATTCAACTCTGGAATCCGACGCGACGCTGGACGCCATCGTGAAGTCGTTCGACCTGGAGGCAATCAAGAAGCTGTAGGTACCGAAGTCAAACTCGCTATTCACGGAGACCACAACATGCGAACCTTCGCCTTATTCACGATACTCATCGCCCTTCCGGCACCGATTGCAGACGCCGCCGAATCGCAAGATGACTCGCCGTAAAAGAAGGTGCTTGCTCGTTGGTTTGGCACGTGGAGCGTCGCGTCTGAAGTCTCGCCTGCGAAATGGTCACCGGATGGTGATCGGAGAAAGGAAACGAAGACTACCGTATGGATTCTCGCCAATCGCTTCGTGCAGGAGTCGGTGCGCGGCGCCGACTACGAGGCGCGTGTAGTCTATGGCTACGATATCGCCAATAGCGTCTACAGAGCGTGGTATTTCAGGTCCGATGGCACCACGAACGAGTGGAATGGAAACTGGAACGCACAAAGCAACACCATGACGTGGGTTTCCCGCAAAGATGAATTGACATGGATCGCAACAGTCCGCTTCCTATCTACCGACAAATGCGAGTTGTCGTTTGTGGTTAAAGACAGGAATGCCGGAGTCCTTTGGGGCTCGAAGGCGGTACATACATGCGTCAAGGAGTAGCCAGCATCCGAAACGCTCGAATGCCGGGGCGATTGGAGGGTAGGCTGAAAACATCGCCCGGAAGACGTGGCCTTTGCGGGACGTGCAATTCGTCGTCTCCCTCGGTTCGTTGGGGGCTCTTGCTCTGGGAGCCGAATGAAGTCCAACGAATCTAGGAGTCAGATGTCGGACAAGCTACTGCGAGGCCATGAGCCCGGAAGCTGCGAAGTAACGAAGGCAGGTAGACGGGACAGACGAACGCACCCGCGTCAACTTGCTCACGGTTCCCCCAAAGAGCTACCGGCAGCCTCCGAACTGAAGTGGCACCCTGCCTATTCGCGGCCTTCTCAACAACTACGCGAGCGCTTGCGCTCTGGATGTCGCTTAGCGAAGCGGACCAGAAGTACCTGGATTTGATCTACGGTGGCCAGGCGGCAAGACTGGCAGCGTACTACCCGCTTGATGGCGACGGCAAAGATCACAGTGGGAATGACAGGCACGCGGCGTTTCACGGCGCGGAGCCTGCGATGGGCAGGCGTGGCCACGACAAGGGCGCCTATTCCTTCGATGGCCAGGACGACTACTTGAAAATCGAAGACGACCCGGGGTTGGAGTTTGGTAAGGGCAACTACGCGATAAGTCTATGTATCTCGACGGACTACCAGCCGCCCAATCCCGGCTGCGCCCTGATGAACAAGCATGAAACCGACTGGGAAGAGCCATCGGAGTGGGATCTTTACATTTACGATGTCTCCGCGGACTACCACGCTCGCCATCCCGATGATTTGGATCTCTCGGGCGACGACAAGGTCATTCGACGTACTTGCACGGAACCATGGACGAAATCCGCATCTACCTGCGGGCCCTCTCGGAAGCGGAGGTGAAATCGCTCTATCAATGGCGCTGAGCGAACCTTGTTCGCAACGAGCAGGAGTGGAAGTGTATAATCGGTGGTCGGATCAGCTCGGGAACAGTTGTATGCCGATCAGCGTCGAACAATTCCTGCGACAGCTTTCCTCCAGTGGGCTAATGTCTACCCACGAGGTTGGCCAAATCGAAGAGCCCCTTTCCGTCGGGCAATCGCAGGATGTTGACTCGCTGGCCAGACAACGTGGAAAGTCCATCCGCGGAGGACGCCGACGACAGGCACAGCCGTTCGTCCGACGGGGTGCCTGACGAAGATGGCGAAGTGACTGGCGAAGAGTGAGCACGTCTACTTGCCGGATCGCTCGGCGCTGGCCAGCAGCGTATTCCAGATTTCCTGCAGCGCGACGGTGTCGTCCGACTGATCGGCCAGGACGAGTTTCGCGGCCATGAGTTCCCGTCTGGTCGGTTTGCGGTCGAGCGCCGAAAGGAACAAATGCTCGACCTTTCGCTCGGATCTGATATCGCTCTTCGACAGACCCGGCAGCCAACCCGTTCCGGCAAACACATTGCTGGCCCGCGTGTCGATGATCTGCAATTGACCGGCACCCGGCTGCACCCATGAACGCCGCGCAAGAGTAACCGGCGTGATGCTCAAACCTGCTGGCTTGGAATTCACGGCCAGCATCAACGACCTGTAGACCTCAGGCGGCTTTTCCCTCTCGCCGTAATACCGGGCAAACAGGGGCTTGCCGCCGGTCTCCGGAGCGTCCATCCAGCTTTCTGGTGTGCGCCTGTCCGACAATCCGAAAGCCTCGCTCAATACGATCCAACGTACAAGACCATCCAAGTTGAAATCGTGGGCGGCCAACTGGTCAGACAATCGAGTGAGCAGCTCGGGGTGCGACGGCGGATTGTGCGGGCCCATGTCGTCTACCGGCCGAGTGAAACCGTAGCCGATCAACCTGGCCCAAATGCGATTGACCACCGCTCGCCGGAAATCATGCGATGCAACAATCAGCTTTGCCAGCTCTTCGCGGCGGTTCACGTCGTCGAGCAATCCGCTGTGCGGAAGCTGTCGTCCGTTCAATTCGGGATAAGCCATCCCTAAACGACCATTGGGCAGTCTGTAGAAGATCTCGGCGTCCTTGCCCGCGCCGCTTTGCCCGTAGAAGTCCTGATCGATCAGCCTGGTTATGTTTGATTGTGAATCGCGACGAACCTCCATCTGCCGGAAGAAGGCATTCAGCTCCCAGAAGTCCCCGAGTTTCCCGTCGTTTGTCGGATGATCGTGGCAACGCGTGCAAACCAGTTGCTTGCCCAAGAATACGCGCGAGACTCGATCCGTGGCCGCCTCCGCGTTTCTGGTCGCCCCGGCCAGTAGGAAGTTTGCCGCAGGATTGTAGTCCTCTGCTTCCGGATGGCCAGCTCCCGTTGCCACAAGCAATTCGTGGGCTACCTTGTCATAAGCCTTGTCCGCCCGAAGCGAATCGTACATGAAGTCCTTCAGACCTTTGCGGCTTGCCAATTCTCCGACACCACCAGCGGGTTCCGAACCGAGCAGAACGTCGGTCCAGATTCCGGACCATTGGCGAGCGTACTCGTCGCTTGCCAGCAATCGATTCACCAGACCTTTGCGCTTGCCCGCCGATTCGTCCTCCGTGAATCGGTCTAACTCATCCTGCGTCGGCTCCCGCCCCGCCAAGCGGACGTAGACTCGCCTGCACCACCCATAGTCCGTCTCGGGCGGCGAAGGCGTGACGCTGCTTTTGCGCCACGTCTCACTCAGCACTTCGTTGACGAAAGCGATGACCTCCGAATCGCTCGATGGCTTCACTCGTTCAGCCACCAAACGCTCCGAAGGTAGCGAGCCGCGGTCGTGCCCCTGAACGACCGTCGGCTCGTCAATCGGATCATCTACAGCAAGCTCTTGCGGTTTGTGTCGTTCGCCCTCGCTCTTCCTCTCCACGAACTCCCGTCTGCGAATTCGTACCGGAAGCGTCTCTTCTTCGTCCGATAGCGGCACGACACCGCGCGCACCTGGCTCCGTATCGGCGATTTCGCCACCTGCCGAGTCATCGCCGCTCCTCAGGTGGTAGCCCAGCGCGACGGCCAACAGCAGACTGGCAGCCGCGGCAACCACCAGCCAACCCGTGCGAGATCGTCGGGCGGTACGCGAGCGCACCGCCACGTGCACAGCCGGTTCTTCCTCCAGCGGCGGCGGCACGGGCTCGGTCCACGACTGAACCGGCGGCGCGAGCACGTCGGACGCAGGTTGGGCTGCGACCGACCGGGAAACACCCGCTTCGCACATCTCAAGCGCATCGGGGCGGGCCTCCCAAGACTCGATGATCTTGGCAGTCAAATCCGGAGGATAGTGGCCGCCGAGGACCTCCTCCAGAGACGCGTCCAAGATTCGTTCTTCGTGCTCAGCCGTCACGTGTCTTGCCCTCGATGCACGTCTTCAACTGCTTCTTGGCCCGCTGCATGAGGTTCTTCGCACCGTGCTCCGTGATTCCCAAAGCCGCTGCGATGTTGGCCCGCGACTCCCGATCACGAAAACGCATCTCCAATGCCATGCGGGCTCTATCAGTTAGATGTTCGAGGCACTCCCGCAGCGCCTCCAACATAACCTCTCCGTTGTCAGTTCCGGCCCATTGTTCCCATGACCTGTCGAACTGCTCGATATCCTCAACCGGTACGACCTTTCCAGCACGCCGCTGGGCAGAAATGAACTGGTTGTACGCGACCCTCCGCAGATACCCGGCCGTCGCTGCCGGCCCATAATCCTCGAAGGGATGCTGCAAAACAGCCAGGAACGTCTCCTGCGTCAAGTCGTCGGCCTGAGCCGGCTCGCATCCCAATGCCCGCAAATACCTCCAAATGCCGGACTGATACTGCTCTATCAGTTCTACTGGGTCAAAACCGGTGGTATCAGGCATCGTCGCCGGCTTCATCGGATCGTTCAGCATTTAGAGCGAGCTAAGAGCGCAAAAGTACTCATCACTACGTGAGAATCGGCCCGTACTATTGCCGGATACCTGCTATCCATGCGGGAAAGTGGGAGGCCAACACAGGGATCAGCAATAACCATTATAGCTGTCCCTTCCTTGGGCAACTGTTGCAAAATCATACAGTCAAAACAAAACGGGCGAGTCGAAAGTCCCGCCGTTGCGAGAGCCTCCAACTCGCCCGTTCATGCGCGAAAACCGGCGTAAGCCGCCCGTTTTCCAGGCACTCCTCTCTGTCCCCAGCGTGCCCAGATCCCTGTCCCAAGTTGCCGTAAGCGGTTCTTAGGAAATAACTTAACGATTTCGCGTCCGCTTGACCTCTTCTAAGCCAACCCCGCGACGTGCCTCTTCTCGGCGCCGGCTCCGCACGCGCTCGTCAATCAAACGGCCTTGGCTGGGCCGATTTCGCACTTGGGAGTAGATGCAAGTCGCGCGCCCATGTGCGCCGTTCGAAACAGAACCCCCATAAAGAAGTTGTTTCCGGCGCGAGCTGGAGGAGGGCGGCGATTTTCTCGGGATTCCCTAGACCTCCCGAGTTAATCGGGAATTATTTGGCTTCGCTCACGCGAGTAAGTATACTTTAGAACCGATACCACCTCTATCGCTTGCCCTGCTGTATTCTCTTGCGCGAGTTCCTCCGATGACGCGTCAAACTAGATTACTCGTTCTTGCGGTCGTGGCGACGTGCCCGCTGGCCAAGACTACACATCGAGCACACGCCCAACAGCCGGTACGCCCGTTGGCGCCAGGTGTTCTGACCGTCATTCCCCCCGAGCCAAAGACTGAGGAGACCTCGCAGGGCCCGCTCCCGCTACGGAGTGTCACCCGGATGAACTGGGACCCCAACTCTCTGCCGAAGACCCAGACATTGGCTGACAAAGCGTCCAAGGTCGTTCTGCGACGCAATATCTGGAATCTGGAGTTTGCGTTCAAGCCTCTGCGGATGATCTACGTCGACATCCCACAGCCAACTGGCAAGGCGCAACGCAAACTGATCTGGTATATGGTCTTCCGCGTCAGGAACCTAGGGCAGCATTTGACGCCGAATCCGGTTAGGGACCAGTTCAAGCACATAGTCTATGACGAGCCAAAGAAAGTCAACGAAGTGCTCAACCTCAGTGCCGCCCAGCCGAGCGGCACGATCCGGTTCTTCGCGCATTTCGTCTTGGAGAGTCGCGAACAGGGAAAAGAGTACCTTGATCGGCTCGTTCCCGAGGCCATACCTTCGATCCAGCGCCGGGAAATGCGAGGCGCAAGGCTACTCAACACAGTCGAAATATCCAGGATTGACATTCCAGTCAGTACCCCCGCAGCGGAGAATGCCGTCTGGGGCGTTGTTACATGGGAGGGAATAGACCCTCGGACTGACTATTTCTCGATCTACGTCCAGGGCCTCACTAACGCTTACTGGCTGCAGGGCACGCCCAATGGGGTCGCTCATCAACTGAAAACACTTCAGTTGAATTTCTGGCGGCCTGGAGATATGGTGTTGGAGCACGAGAAAGAGATCCGCTACGGCATACCATCCGTCTCCAACCCGGCCGAACAAGCGAGCATTCTGGCCAAATACGGACCAGTTGACAATCCTTTGCGGATACGGGTTGATCATCGTTGGGTCTATCGGTAGAAATACATGTTTCCGCCTGCCCCTTCCTCGACCCTTGGGCGGGCATCTTGTAGGTCAGCCTGGAGACGCTCTCCTCCAACTGTGAACGATCGTGCAACGATGTTGCCTCAAGAGAGAGAACCGAGAGAGTAACGGGAAACAGCGAAATGGCTCATAAGAAAGGTCAAGGTTCCAGCCGAAACGGCCGCGACTCGAACGCGCAGCGTCGCGGTGTGAAAAGGTTCGGCGGTCAGACCGTCCGCGCCGGAAATATCCTAGTTCGGCAAGTGGGCAACAAGTTCCATCCCGGTGCCAACGTGGGCCAGGGGAAGGATTATACGTTGTACGCATTGATCGACGGCGTGGTGAAATTCGACCGCAAAGGCCGCCGCATCAACATAGAAGCCGAAACCTAGGCGGCTGCTCGCACCAGTCCAGAAACGACAAGGACGTTCCGCGCGATGCGGAACGTCCTTTTTTTCGTCATCCAACCTGATGGTCTGCAATGTTCGTGGATCGTGTCGAAATCGAAGTCCATGCTGGCAATGGCGGTTCCGGCTGTGTCAGCTTCCGACGCGAGCGCTACGTCCCGAAGGGCGGACCCGATGGAGGTGATGGCGGCAATGGCGGCAGCGTGGTTGTTGTGACCGAAGCCGGCATCGACAGCCTTACGGCCCTCGCTCATCGCAAATTCTGGAAAGCCAAACGAGGCACACACGGGCAAGGCTCGAATCGGCATGGACGCAACGGTCAGGATTTGACCATTCGCGTACCTCCCGGCACGGTGGTGATCGATTCGGAAAATGGGTTTGTGATCAAGGACTTGGTGCGAACCGGCGACCGCCTCGTGGCGGCTCGCGGCGGCAAAGGGGGCTGGGGCAATACCCATTTCAAGTCGTCCACTAACCAAGCGCCGCGCGAGTCTACACCCGGTGAAGAGGGCGAACGCCGTAGGCTGATCTTCGAGCTGAAAGTCATTGCCGACGTGGGCCTGATCGGCAAGCCCAACGCCGGCAAGAGCACGTTGCTCAGCCGCCTGTCTCGAGCCCGACCGCAGATTGCCGACTATCCCTTTACCACCAAGCATCCGAACCTGGGCCGAGTCTTGATCGATCGGGACCGTTCGTTCGTCATGGCTGATATCCCCGGACTGATTGAAGGGGCTCATGCAGGCGCCGGCTTGGGCCACGAGTTCCTGCGGCACGTAGAAAGGGCCGGCATTCTGGTCCATTTGGTCGAACCGTCGCCGATCGACGGAAGCGATCCATTAGAGAACTACCAAGCCATCCACAGCGAATTGACGCAGTACAACGAGAAACTTGGCCAGCGTCCTGAGATCGTTGTCGTCACCAAGGCCGATTTGCCCGATTCCAGCGACATCCGCGATCAATTGGCCGAGTCGCTCGGGCGCGATGTCATCTTGATTTCTGCGGTCACCGGGCAGGGGTTGAATCAACTGACCGGCAAGATCGTTAAGCGTTTGGATGATCAGGACGAGACATCGGAGTGACTGGCGCCCGCATCGGATCTGGAGACATTTCATCATGCCCGCCAATTCTCCACTGAATCGCAAACTGCGCATGGGGCTGATCGGCGGTGGCGGCAACGCGTTCATTGGTCGCGTTCACGCAGTCGCAGCAATGTTGGACGCCCGAGCCGAGCTTGTGGCGGGCGCTCTTTCATCGGACCCGGCCAAAGCACGTGATGCGGCAACGGATTTTGGGATACACGCGGACCGGGCGTACGGTTCGTACCGAGAATTGATCGACGGCGAGTCACACCTTCCCGCGGACCAGAGAATCGACTTCGTTAGCATCGCGACGCCCAATCACACGCATTTCGAGATCGCCAGAGCGGCACTGGAAGCCGGACTGAACGTCGTCTGCGACAAGCCGATGACAACCGAGATCGGCCACGCAGAACAACTGGTAGGGCTGGTCGAGCGGTCCGGCGCCGCCTTCACGCTGACGCACAACTACGCTGGATATCCACTTGTGCGGCAGGCTCGCGAGATGATTCTGGGCGGCGAGTTAGGCCAAATCCAAGCAGTCCGGGCCAACTACATCACGGGCGGTTTGCGCCGTATGGTGCCGGGCGAACCACCGGCGCGAGGAGTCTGGAAGGTCGATCCGGCCAAGACGGGCCCCTCGGGCACAATGGGCGATATCGGCGTTCACGCCTACCATCTGGTTCGATACACAACCGGCTTGTGTCCCGTCGAACTCTCCTGCAACCTAAAAACCTATCATCCCGTGCGCCCTTTGGACGACTACGGCCATGCCCTGGTTCGGTTCGCTGACGATGCGATTGGCATGATCACCGTCAGCCAAGTCACGCACGGTCGATTGAACGACCTTTCGCTGGAGATCGACGGAACCACGGGATCGCTGCTCTGGCGACAGGAGGAGCCGAACGAATTGATCGTTCGCCGATATGGCCTTCCTGCACAGATCTTCGAGCGGAATCCACGCGCTGAGTGGACCAGCAACGCGTGCCGATCCGCCAGTCGTCTACCGGGCGGTCATCCGGAAGGTTTCATCGAGGCGTTCGCCAACATCTACCGGGACAGCTTCGACGACATGGCAAAGCGAGCGGCTGGCACTGCGATCAACGCCGGGAGCACCGCGTATCCGAACGTCTACGACGGTGCTGAAGGTGTCCGGTTCATTCACCAGTGCGTCACCAGCAGCCGTGAAAACGGCGCCTGGCAACCGCTTTCGCACTAGCGCGGATTATTCAAGCCCGACGCGCAAGCGAGGGAAACCGGGGCGATTCCTTCGCTTGCGCTTCAGGCTTCATTGCGCGGCGCTTTGGGCAATATAGACGCAAGCCTCCATTGTCACGCATGTTGCGATGAATGACGGCCGATTCACGGATAATACGGGCTAGTCGATCTCTACCCTGGCGCCGGGAACAATGCTGGATCGAGTTTGATCGTGCCCAGATCGTTGGTTCTCGGCTTGATTTCCATCTTGAAGCGCCCTTTCGACCACTCGGACGTCGCCACGTAGCCCGAGCGCTCGTGCCAAACCTGGAACTCCAGTTCACCCACAGGCAGTTTCTCGATCTTGAACGAGCCGTCGGGCTTGGAGATGGACACGTAGGGATTGTCACGAGGCAGGATGTAAGCGCTTTCCCAGGGGTGGTAATTGCACAGGATCTTGACGGGAATCGTTTGATTGCGGCCGAACTTGTGCGTCGCTTTGCCTTTCACCGGAATCACGATATTTGCCGGCGTATCGAATATCGGCGTAAACGCAACGTTCTGGCCGACGGGATCGGAATTGACGATCTCGAAGGTCTGCTTTGTGTACCAGATCGACATGCAGTGCGGTTTGAAGATGCAGTCCTTGTTGTCCAACACGAACTTGTCCTTGACGCCTTCCTCCAGATCCGGGCAGACGTCAACGCGCCGGCTGCGAACATAGACGAAGACGTTCCCTAGACCGCCCTCCTTGTCGACCATCAGCGTTTCATCACGGATGTCGAACTTGCCACAGCATTCGACGTCCTTATCCACCTTCAACTTCTTGCGTTCCGGTGCTGTTCCGTCGTACACGAACCGGCCGACCAAGTCGCCCCACGCGTCAGAATCGGCGGACGCGGCGGTGCGCAGTCGGGCGCCGGTAGCCAGCACACCTGCGGCGGCGGCCGTTGTGGTCAAAAAGCCTCGGCGACTGAGGGACTTGTGAGTGGTCATAGCATCGGGCTCCGTTGGTCTATGGAAAGTAGTGGCGAGCGGATGAATCCATTGGGGGAAAATGGCCATGGAGAAGCCCCCCGCTCGGCAACGCCATTGCCGTCGGCCAAGGGATTGGGGCCGCGGCATACCCGGCGCAGGGGGGAAGGCACTCGGCAGGCATAACGCTTCGGTGTTAGACATGGTCTAACGCCAAAGCGTATTATCATTCACGCGCGGGCTACCGGCAATAGCTCGCCGCCCCAAAATGGTGTGCCGCACTTTCGGGCGATCACGCCTCCGGCAGAGCACCCCGCGCGATGTAGTCGCCGAATTCTCCCTTGGCCTTCTGGAGCCGTTCGCGTTGCTGGGCCAGCACGTCGAAAAGCACACTTGGGGCATCCGAGACGTTTTTTTGTGGTATGCCTCAATACGGTCCATCTTGGCCAGGTTATCCGCCGCTCGGAACGTGAATTGCCCACGCTAGAGTGCTGTTTAGTCCTCATCCACGGGCACCGGCTGTCCAGCAAGCCGATTGACTTCCAACGAAAGAACCGTAAATTTGGTTCTCAGTATCTTGAAGCAGAGGTAATTCGGATGGTGCGTCACCTCCGCCTGCCAACCGGAGCGTAAAGACAAATATCTTCTTGCGGCACTTTCATGTACTCATGAAGCACTCACATTGACTACCGCATGCAGCATCCGTCGTGTCCGGGGTCTCCGCTCGAGATTAGTGACCTCGCATCGCACCTTTAGGGATATTGACCTCCATTTGCTCCTTCGGGGCTGAAAATACGCGACTTATCGCGAGTCGACGCACGAAACGTTGGAAAACAAGGTTTCTAGACAGATAAGGGAATCGAGACTATGGAAACGAAGAACCAGAAACTGCGTGATTGGGTAGCTGAAGTCGAAACTGTGTGTCAGCCGGACCGCATCGAGTGGGCGGATGGCTCGACAGCGGAGTATGACCGATTGATGCAACTGATGGTCGATTGCGGCATGGCGACCAAGCTGAACGAGCAAAAGCGACCCAACAGCTTTGCTTTCCGCAGCGATCCCAGCGACGTGGCCCGAGTCGAAAACCGCACGTACATCGCCTGCAAGAACCAGGAGGATGCGGGCCCAACGAACAACTGGATTGATCCCGTCGAACTCAAGAAGACGATGACGGAGCTGTACACGGGCTGCATGAAGGGCCGCACGATGTATGTGATTCCCTTCTCGATGGGGCCCATCGGATCCCCGATCTCCAAGATTGGAATCGAGATCACGGATTCGCCTTACGTTGTCGTGAATATGCACATCATGACGCGTGTCGGTGACAAAGTCGTCGAGGCACTGGGCGAAGATGGCGAGTTCATTCCTTGCCTGCATTCGATCGGTGCCCCTCTGGCCGAAGGCCAGGAGGACGTCCCCTGGCCGTGCGCCCCGATCGAAGAGAAGTACATTGCACACTTCACAGAAGAGAATCTCATCTGGTCCTATGGCTCCGGATATGGCGGCAACGCCCTGTTGGGCAAGAAATGCCTGGCATTGCGAATCGCGTCCAATATGGCCCGCGAGGAAGGCTGGATGGCCGAGCACATGCTCATCCTGCGGCTCACCAATCCCGAAGGCCGTCGTTTCCACATCGCGGCCGCCTTCCCTTCGGCCTGCGGAAAGACCAACCTTGCCATGCTCCAGGCGACAGTCCCCGGCTGGAAAGTCGAGTGCGTTGGCGACGACATCGCCTGGATGAAGATCGGCGACGACGGTCGTCTGCACGCCATCAATCCCGAGTCGGGCTTCTTTGGCGTCGCACCAGGTACTAGTGACCAATCCAACCCGATGGCGATGCGTTCGTTGGACGAAAACTGCATCTTCACCAACTGCGCGCTGACCGATGACGGCGATATCTGGTGGGAGGGCATGGATGTGCCCTGCGACCATGCCATCGATTGGAAAGGCAACGAATGGACCCCCGAGTCCGACAACGTTGCGGCCCACGGCAACGCACGTTTCACGGCGCCCGCCGCCCAATGTCCGGTGATCTGCGAGGATTGGGAAGACCCCGCTGGCGTACCAATCGACATCTTCGTGTTCGGTGGACGCAGAACACGGACGGTTCCCCTGATTACACAATCATTTGACTTCGATCACGGCGTATTCATGGGTGCCATGGCGTCGTCGGAGCCTACGGCCGCCGCGTTGGATGTGGGTCAGAAGCTGCGTCGAGACCCGTTCGCCATGCTGCCGTTCTGCGGATACAACATGGCCGACTACTGGACGCATTGGTTTGCCATGGGTGACAAACTGGGAGACAAGGCGCCTGCCATTTTCTACGTGAATTGGTTCCGTACTGCGAAGGATGGGCGGTGGCTGTGGCCGGGTTTCGGCGAGAACAGCCGTGTGCTGAAATGGATGTGCGAACGGGTCGAAGGCAAGGTCGGAGCCAAGGAGACCGCAATTGGCAATATGCCGCTGGACGGAGACCTGGACCTGACCGGCCTGGATATCGCACCGGAAGACATCGCCGAACTGCTGACGGTGGATGCCGAAGCTTTCAAAGAAGACCTGGCCGACGGCGAGGCTTACCTGGTCGATTTTGGCGATAAAGTCCCCGAGCGTCTGCGTGCCCAAGTGGAGGCCCAGAAGACCCGACTGGGGTGATGCACAAGGCAATCAACGAGATTGACGGAATCGGTGCATACTTCGCGCCCAGACCGCTGATAACGGTCATGGGCGTCAAGTATCTTCATCTGCGGATGAATGACGGTACGGATTTGTACGTCACCGAGCACGGTCTACCTTTCACCAAGTGCCTGATGCCCGAAAACCACTGGGGCGATGATGCCTGGATGCGGGCAAATGGCACGCGCCTACCCGGTACCAGCGCGCTGCACCGGGTCACGACAAAAGAGGTCGAAGGCCTGTCCAAGGAGATCGTGGTCAAGTGGAACCGCATGGGACAGGATGTCCCCGGCGAAACGCGATCCGTCGACGCGGCCGAATTCAATAGTCCCTTCATGGAATTCAGCCTGCTGATTGAGCTGCGTCATACGCGTTTCGAATCGCCGGGGCAATTGTATACGCACAAGCCGTTGGCGATTTACGTTCCCCGAAAATATGTGAAAGGCGAGCAACTCGGCCGATGGCGGCACAAGATCGAAGCCATTCGGCGGAGTCACGACGAGATTTCGATCGACTGGAACCGAAACTACGCCGTCATCTACGAGTGGCTCAAGGGCATCGATGCCGAAGAAGCTTGCCGCAAAGGCTTGCTGGACAGCGAGGCGGTGACCGCGCTGGTCCGACGTTCGAATGCGGACCTGATCAGCAAAGGTTTCACGGTCAGCGATAACAAGCCGCAGCATGTCATTGTGCGGCCCACGCCCGAAGGTCGGCTGGCGAAAGACCGAACGGGGCAGCCCCTGTACGGAATGGTCGACTTCGAGCTACTGAAGCGGACACCCGAACGCGAACAGATCATGCGGGCCCAGAAACGGCATGATTACCTGGTCCGTCAGGCCCATCGATTCGAACCGCGCGAAGAGTTCCCGCCAGGCCTTACTCCGGTGACGATCATGGGTGTCGATTACGTCTTCGGGCAGGTGGAAAGCACCGGCGGGGCGTTATGGGTCGTGGGTCGCGACCCCATGCTCTTCGACTACTTCCTGCCCGAAAAGTGGCGGCGGACGCATCGAGAGAAGCTCAGCACGTCCCAAGAAATCTATAAGACGACGACCAAGGACAATGTGTTCCTCGTCTGGCGAGTATCCCGCGTCGGCCAACGTCCCGACGCCGATCCGTTTGTCCGAGCGGAAAAACGCGTCTTGGATCACGGTTACAACAGCCCGTTCGAAGAATTCTCCATCGCCATGGAACTGTCGCGAAAGGGAATCGAGACCACCTATCCGCGCGCGATCTACATGACGGGCCATAGTTCGAAAGTATCCGCCAGTCTTGCCGATCCACGAAGGTATGAGACCCACGACGATCTGCTCACGCCCGAGGGACAACCGATTCTCAGCGAGCGTCGCGAGTACTTGAGCATCTGGGGCTACTGGAACGGTCCCGACGAGATGCTTGCGGACAAGGACGAAGTGCTGTACCGGGGCGTGGATGCCCTGGCGGCGTATTGGGAAGGCCGATTGACGCAACGCGAGTACTTCCGCTTGATGCGGGCCACCAAGAAACGTCTAGCCGCGGCGGGCGTCGAAGATCTGAGTCTTCGCGGCAATCACCTGCTGTTGTCGGTCGACCATTCGCAACAACTCGCGACAGACCCAAATGGTTCGCCGTTAGTCCGGATCTGCAACTTCGAACTCCTCAAAAGTATGGAGAACGGCTAGCGCCCTTCAACATATCGAAGCCACCGTTTCTGACACTGACGGCTCGTCCCACGTTGCAGCGCTATGAAAGCAGGTTCTGCCAAAGCAACTTCGCCAGGGCCAAGTACTTGCTGTCGCGTTGCTCTTGCTTCTGTTCGATGGACTCGGGGGTGTAGTCGTAGATGCCCTTCCCCGTCTTGACGCCGAAACTGCCTTCATCCACCAATTCTCGAATGACGGGGGCGAGTTCTGTATCAGATCGGACATCGGTGACCAGGTTTTCGTAGGTGCGACTGGTAATATCGAGCCCCGCGAAATCTATCACCTGAAGCGGCCCCAAGGCGGCCAAGCGAAGGCCAATGCTGCCGCGGATGGCTTGGTCGATGTCTTCCGCCGAGGCGACCCCGCGGTCCAATAGGTCGAATATCTCACGAAACATGGCCACCTGAACGCGATTGACCAGGAATCCGGGGATTTCCTTGTTCAACCGAATTGCCAGCTTGCCGACGCGCTGGTGAAAATCCACCGTGGTTTGGGTCACGGCGTCGTCGGTCTTCTCACCGGGAACCACTTCGACAAGTGGCACGATGTGAGGCGGATTGAACCAGTGGGTCACGATGGACCGCTCGGGATGCTGCATTCTTACAGCCGATTCAGTGACGGGGAAGCTGGAACTGTTGCTCGCCAGAATGGTCTGTGACTCGACCAGGGGCTCGATCTTGGCAAACCAGTCCTGTTTGGCGGCCAAATCCTCGCTGATTGCCTCGACGACGAATTGGGCCGGAGCGACCGTCTCGGACTCGCTGTCAAAGATTTGGATCCGTTCCAGTATTCGCGAGATTGACTCGTTGTCCACAATCCCCGCTTCGGCCATCTGGTCCAGGTTGACGCGGATTCGATCCAGAACGGTGCCTCGAACCAATGCGATCTCGTCGTAACATCGGACCATGCAACCCGCTGCAGCGAAGGTTTGAGCCATTCCATGGCCCATGGTCCCGAGACCCAAGACTGCAACGGTTTCTATCGCATCAGCGTTCATTTCGTTCACCATGCGTTGAGAAGACCCAAAACGTCATATCGTGCCTCACCGAATCAGCCATAGGTTCGCGTGGCACTGCTTACTGGTTAGCAGTGCTCGTCGTGGCCAGTGAGACACGGCTAACGAGTAAGCGGTGCCACACCTGAGTTGGGCGCATCTTGTCCCTAATTGCTCAAACGCCCCATTACGGGGCCCACGCAGCCGGCGCCAGGGCGTCAATGTCGCTGACGATGTCCACAACCGCCGGACGCCCGGACGCCAAGGCTCGTTTCAGAGCGGGACGGATCTCCTCCGGCCGCTCGACCCTCTCGCCAAAACAGTCCATCGCTTCTGCGATCTTCGCCAGATTCTGCTCGCGGAACTGCCACATCTCGAAACCGGCGGTCTGTTCACCGCCGTATGCGTCGACAAAGATCTCGGTTTCCTGGCTAAGCGAATGGTTGTTGTTCACCACGATCACCACGTTGATTCCGTAGCGCAATGCCGTTTCGAGTTCCGCCATGTGGTAGTAGAAGCCGCCATCGCCCGTGAAACAGATCACCGGGCGGTCCGGCTGGGCACACTTGGCCCCGATGGCCGCCGGCAGCCCCCACCCCAACGACCCGGCGGCACGAAGGTACATCTGTCCGGGATGATGAAGTTCGATGTGGGTAGCCGTCCAAATACCCGAATGGCCGGTGTCCGAGACCAGAATGGCGTCGGCAGGCAAGAACGCCTCGATTTCGCGGCAAATCCGCTCGGGCCGCATCGGCACTGCGTCCGAATTACGGAGGCCATCGACCTCGGATCGCCACTGGCCGACCAGTTCCGCGGTCCGGTCCAGCCACTGCTTGTTCGGCTGCCTGGGCTTCACTATCCCCAACAACTGTCGCAGCACCAGCCGGCAGTCACCGCAAAGCGAAACGGTATTGGGGTAATTGCGTCCGAGTTCCTCAGGAGCAATGTCTAGTTGTATGACCGGCGTGCCTCTGGGTGGAACCTGCCAGCTGTTAGTGACTTGGCTGCCGGTTCTACTTCCGACGAAGAAGGCCAAATCGGTTTCCGCGACGAGGCGATTGGCGCATTCGCGCGAATACAGCCCCACGACACCCGCCGAGAGCGGATGGTTCTCCGGAATGATCCCCTTGGCATTCATGGACGTAGCCACCGGGATACCGAGCGTTTCTGCCAATTCGACGACCTCCGTCCGAGCCGAAGACGCAGTCACGCCGCCTCCAGCGATGATGACTGGGCGTTGCGCTCTGCTCAGAGCGCCGGCTGCTTCGTCAATGAGATCCTGGTCGGCCGAACATCGAACAGCAGGAAATCGCGAGAAGTGTGGCTCGAAGACCATATCCAAATCGGCTGAGCCTTCGATCGCTTGTCCGAAGTTCCCGCCGATTTCCAGATGCACCGGCCCTGGGCAACCCGTGGTCGCCGAGCGAAATGCCTGACGCAACAGGTCAGGCAGTCGTTCGGGGATGTCGACCTGGGCGTTGAATTTGGTTAATGGCTCAAAAAGCGGATAATCGTCAACCTCCTGGTAGACGTACCGATGCTTAGTCTCGGGAAAGCGGCCGCCGGTGACGGCAATCACCGGCGAGCAGGCCAGATAGGGATCGCGAAGACCGGCCGCAAGATTCGCGGCGCCGATTGTCTGGGCTCCGCAGACGCCCGGTCGGTGACTCGCGCGGGCGTAGCCGTCGGCCATGTAGACTGCGGACTTCTCGGAGTGCGCCGTAACTCGCGTGATGTTCATGCCTTCCATTTCCGCCAAAGCCGGCGTCACGATCGTCGGCACGATAAAGACGTGCGTTACCCCGTACGCTTGCATGGCCTCGGCAAAGTAGCGAGAACCAGTCGTGATCGGCATGCTGCGAACCTCCCTTAGCCGCTAGGTGTCCATCGTAACGCGGTGTGACTCGCCGGTTGGCCACGAGCCTCGGGCGCCCTGGTGACGATAATCAGAGTAACCACTTTCTAATGGCAAGAGAAGTCCGCGGGTTTAGTTTGCTTTTCTTCAACTTTGGACCGATAAGAAGTAGGAAGTTCGCGATTGAGGCCCGAACGGACGAGGATGCAACGATGAAGATCGGCCTGATGAATCGACCTTGGAAGGACCTGCTCGACGAGATCGCCTGGATCGGTCGGCAAGAGTTCGATTTCGTCGATCTTACGCTTGGGCCGCCAGCGGCCGACCCCGAAGAGATCGACACAAATGTCCTAAGGACCGCATTGGCCGAACACGAGCTTGGCGTCGTCGCTCAGACACCCGCTTTCATCCCAGTGGGTTCTCCCCTCGCGCCGTCGCGGCGTTCGGCTCTGGAGGAGTTGCGGCAGTGCCTGCGAGTGGCCCAGCAGATCGGGGCCCCGACATTGAGCGTTCATTTCGCCTTCCCCGACGGCTCTTTCTGCGTACACGATGTCGTCGCGTGGCACATTGAAACGCTGACGCCCTTGTCCGAGGAGGCGGCTGACACCGGCGTGACGATTCTGCTGGAAAACGCCTCACACGGCGGCCATCACCAGTTGAACTACATCCTGACAGTGTTGGACAAGGTCCCGCGTCTCGGTTTTCACCTGTCCAGCGGGCACGCCAAGCTGGAACTTGACTATGATCGCTTCGACGAGTACCTCAAACGTCTGGGGGATCGGCTGTTGCACGTCCAGCTTTCGGACAATGACGGCAAGGCCGACCAACATCTGCCCCTGGGCTGCTCGCCATCCAGTGCGATTGACTGGCCCCACCGGATCCGTCAAATCAAGAACAGTGGATACGACGGCACAATCACGCTGAAAGTCTTCCCGCCGGAGCACGAATACTTGCAGCTCAGCCGAAAACTGCTGCGCAAATGGTGGGATCAGGCCAAACCGCCGTCGCGCAGCCGCAAAAGGAATTCAGACTGGGAATACGACATGCCAGCCAAACTTCCGGCGGGCGTTTCCCAAGTCCAGGATTACGAAATGGCCTGACAGAGTGTCGGACGCGGCGACCGGGAACCCAAGAGAGCCGATGCACCCATCTTGTTTGTAGTGCCGCCTTTAGGCGGTCTCTCGCGCGGATTCGTTTACCAAGACCACCTAAAGGCGGCCCTACGAACCAATTGTCTGTCCGCTCAAGAACCGTTGTCGCCACGGTCGCGCTGCTGCTTGCAGTACTCCAGGTTATTGCGAAATGTGCCAGAGTCCGGAAACACCTTCATCGCTTTTTCGTACACTTCGATCGCTCTTTCCCAATCCTTCGCGTCGATGTACGTTCGTGCCCACGAGTTCCAAGTGACGCTGGCGTTGTTCGTTAGATGCGGGTCTTCCGGAAGACGCTTGAGGGCATCGGAATATGCCTCGATCGCCTTCTCCCACTCGCCCTTCGTGCTGTGGGCGTCGGCCCGGCGGTCGTAAGTGTGACGCGCGGCGTTCAAGAGTTGATCGTTGCCATCGAAAAAACTCTCGCCGCGCTCAATTGTTGCCAGGGCGTTTTCCCACATCCCCTTGTCGGCAAATCCGACGGCGACGCACGCAAAATGGTTCGCAGCCACGTTCTGCAGGTCTTCGTTCTCGGCGAATCGCTTCAGCAAGTGGGCCACCGCCTTGTCCACTGCGTCGGTTTCCGGTGTGGCTTGTGTCTCGCGAAGCCACTCCTGAGCGATGAACCCCAGATTGCGATCGAAGCCGCCTTCCGGCAGCTTGCCCGTGGCTTTCGAGTAGATCTCGGCCGCCTCTTTCCATTGTTTCGCTTCCATGAACGACCTTGCCCAAGCATGCCACGTGGCGGAACGGTTGTTTGTCAGGTGCGAATCGTCGGGAAACTGTCGGACAGCTTTGTCGTAGATGTCCAAGGCCTGTTCCCATTTGCCAGCCTTGGTCAGGTCATCCGCCCAGCAGTCGTAAACGTTGCGAGCCAGGGCTAAACGATCTTCCTCGGACAGGAAGCGTCGGCAACGGTCAACTGTCGTCAATGCCTGATTGAACTGCTTGGCGTCCCGCCGTTCGATCACCAGGCGTCCCGTGTACGCTCCGGCAACGTCACGGAGCGACTCCGAGTCGGGCTGCTGGTCGAGCAGCGTTGCCAAGATGGCTTCGGCACGCTCGGGACCTTCCTGCTTCATCGCGTTACGGCTCCACTGCTGGGCGACATAGGCCAGATTGTTCGCCAACTGTGGCTCGTGGGGCCAGATCGCAAGACCGCGACGCAACACTTCCGAAGCGGACGCATAGCCCTGTCCGTCCAAGTGGGCGTTTGCCCAACGCGAGAACAGCCCTTGGCGCCATTGAAGCAGTTCCGCTTCTGCATCGTCATCGACCTTTGACATGCCCGACTTGGCAAGTTGCTGTGCTTCGTCCCATCGCGACTGCTCGACAAGCTCCTCGGCAGGCTTTAGGAAGACCCAGGACTGCATGGCCTTGAAATTGCCGTCCGTCACTTGCTCGTCGGCTTGCCGCAGTAGCGCCAAGGCACGGTCGTTGTCGCCCGCGGCTACGGCCGCCTCGACGCGTGATTGCCATATCACCTTGCGGTTGTTCAAGAGCGCAGCGTCGCTGGGAGCCAGTTCCAGCCCTACATTGACAACCGTAAGGGCATCCTCGAACGCCTCCTTGCGTCCCAGTTCACTGCTCCAATTCGCCAATGTGGTCAGCACGTTCTTGACGGACGACGCGAATTCCGGATCAAGGCTCAATGCACAGAAATAGCGGACCAACGCGTCAGCGTACTGCCCCTGGTCACTGTGTACGACGCCGTGGTTGTAGTAGATGATGCCGATCAATCCGGTCTCTCGAATCTCGCGTCGCTTCTCAGGATGCTGGTCAGGCATATAGGTAAAACCGGTCTCCTGGCGAAGCTGCTCGATGGCTCGCGGATCGCGCGACGGATTGAACCCCCGCTCGTTCGTAGTTTCCACGTCGGCATGACGAGCACCGTCGTACACAACGGAAAATGCATGATCCGGGACTTCGATCGCGCGAGCGTCCAACTCCAAACGTCGAGCCAACACGTTGTACAATGTGGCCGACGAGACACAGTTGAATTCGCCGGTATCCAGCACAGTCGATAGATCGGTCTGTTTGGCGACGTAGCCCCCGACCAGCACTTTGGCGTGCAGGAATTTCAGCAGCCGCTGCCCTTTGTCGAAGGGCGAAGTCGCATCCGCCAGGGCGTCGCGTGCTTTGCTTTCCAGAATGCGGAGTTTCTTCAGATAGACCTTTCGCTCGTCGTGGTCCGTCACGCCCGAGGCAACCAGCGCGGCATCGGCAAAGATCCAATCGTCCAGCCGACCATCGTTCGCATCGGCAAAGAGCGACTGCTCGTCCTCGCTCAGAGTCACATTGACCATCCGCTTCAGTCGTTCAAGCACCTCGAACGCCTTGGCCGGCGATTCCTTGAACTCGTATCGCGTCGCGGGTGGCCCCGGTCGTCCCAATAGGCTGAGTTCCGCAAGCGACATGCCATCCGAGCCTGACGCGGGAGTAAGACGCAGTAGAATCCACTTCGCGGCGCCGGGAACGAAGGGGAATTCCTGCGCTCCCGATTCGTTCTTCGGGCGAGCGCTCTGCAGCGACTGAAATCCCGCGTGAGGCGACAGTGTGGAAACCAGCACTTCGATCGTGGGCGCAGCGTCTTGATCGTCCCCACCTGCCAAATGGACCACAAGCCGCTCGGGACTGACCGTTTCGCCCCCGAAGCCAAACACGACATCCAGTGGCGCAAGCTGGCTGGCCGAGAACGAAACCGAATTCTCGGTATCACCGTCAGTTAGCAGCCCCAGCCGCTCGACATCCGCGCCAAGCACGCTGGTTCTCGCAACGCTCGCTTGTTCCACCTCTAGGAGCTTGACCTCCGTCGGCGTCGTTTGGTCCTCCGCAACGACCTGAATCTGAATCGCACGGTGCGAACAGACCCCCAACTGGAACACAACGAATACCAAAGCTACCGAGGAGGCGAATCTCATTCCCGTTTCTCCATCACTTAACCCGAGGGTCGACCGTCGCCGCGAGAGCATATGGCGCTGCAAAACATACGTTGCCAAACACACAAGTCAAGCGAATCGGCCGCGGTCTGAAGGAGGGGCGATGACTAGCGGCCCGGTTTGCCAAGATAGGCGGACAATCCAGGTTAATCCTCCATGAGCTTTTTGACCAAGCCCACAACGCGATCTTCCACCCCAGGTTTGAATGGCCCGTGGAAACCGAAGTACTTCATCGCGCCGCCGCCTTCGTAGCCACCTTCGGCCAGCACGCGCTCGGATGGGAGGTAGGCGAAGACTTCGTTCGAGTACCCGGCGACCCATAACCGCCGGCCTTTGAATTCCTTGCGAAGCCGCAGCGCGTAATCAACCACCGTCTCGCCCGACAAGGCAATAAGGGAAAGATCGTCGTCAAACCGGAATACTTGCACGGGACACGGATACGCGGTTTCGAGCGACCCCTCGTCCGCGATTCGCTTCAATAAGACCTCCGTCAGTCGCTGGTCGAACACGTTTCCTTCCCCGCGGCGATTCTGAAGTTCCTTTTTCGTCGGAGGATCCACGAACGGTACATCGACCCGCCCGAACGCCACGGTCAAAGGCCCTTTGACCGGATGCAGCCCACCGGCCAGCACCTGATCGACGGCCGCCGCCAACGACTTCCCGTGCTGTTCGGCCAGTTCGACTGTGCCGCGGGGCGCCGGATTGACGTCTCCGCCACAGCCCATCATGAACATGGCCATTGCGCCAGGATGCGCCGCTTCAAAGGCGATTTGCGCGAAGCCGGCGTAATCACCATTGTATAGATAGAAATTGCCGCCCAGTGCCGCCGTGTGGCAGGCGTAGCCAAACAATGCAGCCAGCAGCCGGCCGTTTTCATCGCTGATTCGCAGTACCGGCACTATGTGATCGACAGGCCCGTTGGGATTGTAACGCCCGCGGCGGTTGGCAGCGAAAGTTGCCTTGCCCTCGCCGAAAGCCAGCTTGGCCGGGTGCATCTTGCCGCACGCTTGCTCGATCAGTCGGACCAGCTTCTCCTCGAGTGTTCGCGTGTACGCGTTCACTTCGGTCCGCTGCTGGGCGTTCAGCGGGTACGTCACCAGCGCGCCGTCACCCGTACGGGTTACCGGCCCGCAATGTGTATGCGAGAAGTTGATAAGAATCCTATCCCGCTCGATGCCTGTTCGCTGGTGCACACGTTTCCCCACACCGTCGGCCGACTCCCGCCCGAGATTGTCGCCAATCAGGTCCACCGTGACGATCGCCGCCCGCTGGCCCTGCTGGTCTTCGATCACCAACGCCTTGCCCCAGAGCCGGTGAAGCGTTCCTTCGGCCGGGTGCTTTCGAGCGCCATAGCCGGCCATCCAGAGCAGCTTGCCCGGCGTAACGTCAATCCGCGCCATCCCCACTTGCCACTCCGCCGCCGAGCCGAACGAAGTGAAGAACACAACGAGTCCGACAACCCAGTGCGCTGCAATCTTCTTCATTCGTAGTCTCCCGTTATGAATGGTTGACTGTGGTGCCCACAAATGGCTATGGTCATGGTAGAGCGTATCGGGACACATGGCAAATGGCAGATCCAACGGATCCGCCCGACCTCCGTTGTGCGGCAGTATCGAAGTCGCAGAACGGATGTGTTTGCGGAGGTGGATATCATGAAGTGGCCATCCAGACTCGTCATGCTTGCGTTGGCGGTGGGTGCATTTGACCCGGAGACAGTCCTTCCTGCCGACGGGCCGAAAGATGCGATTTTGCCCGCGCAGCACGAATTGCTTTCCGTCTCGGAAGGCGTAGGTTTCAATGACGAGCCCGCCATGGCGCAGACGCAGGATGGCGGCATCTACGTGGCCTGGAACGGCTTTCGCAACGGTGCCGATTCGCTCCAACTGGCCCGGTTTCAGCGCGAGGGCAAGGAGTTCAAACCTCTAGGTACATGGCAGATCGTCGGCGGCAAGGGCACGTACGTTGTCGACGTGTGCGCCGTATCTGCCGGTCGGAGCGTGGTGGTCCTGTACGCCGCCGAGAATGACAAGAATTGGGATGTCTTCGCTGTGTCATGTGGTCCGGAAGGTCCGGGACAACCCACCCGCGTGACTTCCGACCCCGGAGTAGATATTAAGCCATCGGCCATTTGGCACGACGGGACATTGTGGATCGCCTGGGAGTCGAACCGCAACGGGCCGCGGCAGGTGTTCGCCGCCTCGGTCCGCGATGGCAGCGTTTCCGAGTCCAAGTTGGTAAGCGAGTCGGAAAGCTCCTCTTACGCACCCTCCGTCGCCGCCCTGGCAAGTGGAGACATATGCGTCGCGTGGCACAGTTTCCATCAGGGCAACTACGATGTGTATCTCCGCCACAGAGCTGCCAACGGCTCCTGGAGTGCGCCGGCGCGTCTGACGCGTGCTCCATCGGTCGATCGCCACGCCATACTCGTTACTCGCGATGACCAACTGTGGATCATTTACGAGAATGCCCAGATCGGAGACCACGACCGGATCGGTGACCAATTTGGCGAATATCGAGTCACGAAGACCAACCAGCGCCGGCTGATCGTGGCCAAAGTCACGCCGCAGGGGCTTATGGCACCGAAGGACTACCGGCGAACCTCGCCCTTGTACGATCATTGCGAGGCACCCAGCGCGGCATTTGACGACATCGGTCGGCTGTGGGTGACGTTTGCGAAGCCCCAGATACGCGGGGGCGCGGGCTGGGAAGTCTACATTACGTGCTACGATGGCAGACGTTGGCGACAAGCGGCTCGCGTCTCGAACCATAAGGGGATGGACCGCCGTCCTTGCCTTGCTGTAGACGGTGGACAGGCAATCGTCGCGTTCCAAGTCGACAACATCAAAAGGGTGTGGTGGCGGACCATGCAGCAAGCACTCGCCGCCACCAGCAACATCATGCTTGCCGCATTGGAGGTCGACTCGCCGCCGCCAAACTCCGACTTCGAGTTGGAGCCGCTGGTCGAGCCCGAGGAACCGTTTCTGGCGGGACGGATTCGTGCAGCCCGCGGCGAAGATAGCTCCACACCGACGATCTCTTGCAAGGGACAAACTCTGAAACTCTTCTACGGCAACCTTCACGAGCACTCGGACATCTCCGTCTGCCAACGGATCCACGACCAGTCGGTCGACGAGAGCTATCAGAACATGCGCGACATCACTGCCCTCGATTTTGCTTGCGTCACCGACCATGGTTTCAATATGAATCCATATTACTGGTCGTACACCGGGAAACTCGCGCGAATGAACCACGACCCGGGCCGGTTCCTTACGTTCCTTGGCGAGGAATGGACGTCGACCTTCGAGCAGTACAACGAAAAGCACCCTTACGGCTTTTACGGCCACCGCAACCTTGTGTTTGCCGACCCTTACTTTCCAAAATGGTTCAACGCCCAAACCCGCCAGACGCCGGCCCAGTTGTGGGAAGAGCTTCGCAAGATGAACGCGGACTTCGTCCAGATCCCCCACCAACTGGCCGACACGGGCAATGTGCCCACAGACTGGAACTTCACGGACGAGAAGGCCCAGCCGGTAGCCGAGATCTTCCAGGTCCGCGGTTCTTACGAGTACAAAGGCGCTCCACGTGAGGCCGTTCGCATCACGCCCAAGGCAGGTTACTTCATTCACGACGCCTGGGCACGCGGCATCGTGATCGGTGTGATTGCCAGCCCCGATCACGGGGGCGGATATGGCAAGGCATGCGTCTTTGCGCCGGAACTGACCCGCGAGGCAATTCTGGACGCCATCCGGGCCCGCCGCTGCTACGGCACCACTGCCGCGAAGATCTTCCTTGACGTACGCGTGAACGGTCACTTGATGGGAGAGAAGCTGAAGGAGCCGGCCACTGGACCTGTGGAGGTCAAAATCGCAACTCGTTGTCCCGCCGACATCGAGCGGATCGAAGTCTGCCGCAACAACCAGTTCGTGTACACCGTCAGCCCCAACGGACGCCAAGCCGATCTGACCTATGTCGACATGGAACCTCCGGACGGCCGCAGCTACTACTACGTCCGCCTGATTCAGAAGGACGGTGAGATCGCCTGGACCAGCCCAGTGTGGTTTGGTGCCGAGTGACTTTTCGTAACCAGCCAGCGGGCTGGTCGGGAGACCGGCCCACAACCTGACTTTGAGTATGTTGACCGTGTGATATTCTGGAAGGAAGCTACAATAGTGTAGTCCTCGCACAGTTGTAGAGTTTCTCTTTTTTATCCAGGTGGTTGTCATGCCCTATTTCACGCTGGTGAACCTCGCCGACGTTCTTAGTGCCATCAACGCCGTATCCACAATCCAAGGCGCCTACCAGTCGGTTGGCCTGCTTGCCGACGCGTTGGCGACGGTCGAAGAGCCACAAGAATTCGAGGCGGAAGTCCGGAGCGCCGAGCAGAAGCAGGGATTCAGCTACGAGGGTCCCGAGGATGCGGGCAAACAAGTGGTCAAGGCGGTCCGGACGGCTGCTAATGCTTCCGGAGAACATCAGGATAAGCTGTTGGAACTCGTAGCATTAGTCGTGACTCGGATGGGCGTTTCCCAGGGGACCCGGGTCCTGTCCGTGCTGTTGCTGTCGTGCGGCCTCAGCCCCCAACTGACCATCATGGCGTTCAAACTGTGTGTGCTGCTCAGCCGGACGAAAGTGGGCCGGCGCATCGTGGCCGGTGCTCAGCCTCGTCTGATGGAAGCGGTCGCCTCCGTTTCGGACAAGACGAAGTTAGCCCAGCCGATCCAGCAACTTGCCGCCAACATGGGCGAAAAAGGTGGCCAGTTCGTTTCTGCCATCACAAGAACGCCGGTCGACGCTGCGCGACGAGCAGTCCAGGCAGGCGGCAACGCCTTCGAACGACTGCTATCCGGAAGGGAAAAGCGGACGCCGGACAAGTGAATGGGACGATACTGCAATCCAACCGCTGACGGTTTGCGGGCGATCGTCTCTGTGCATCATTCGAGAAACAACTATCCAACTTGAGTGTAGCTGGAGTCGCAAGACGTCGGGATTTGCCAATTCCGCCCGAAGTGTTGCCACTGCGGCTACGACTGTTGCCCCTCGAACGATCCTGTATCGGGTGGTGTGGAGCAACATTGAATACCAGAACGATGGCTGTCAACTCATCTGACTCTGCGACACTGCGCCGCACTGTGCGACAGAGAATCAACGATCGCGTCCAAGGATTCGTGTTCTGGGTGACACTGTCGACCACTGCGGCCTTGATGGCCTGTTATCTTTGGCTTGGCGATCGCACTTGGTGGAGCGCATGTATCGTCGTCTGGCCATCGTTTTTGTGGTGCTTGGGCTTGGTGCCCATGACGCTCTTCTGCCTGAACATCAGGCGTCCCCAATTGACTCTGATTCTCTTGGCTGCGGTAGGCTTGTTCCAGATGACAACGGTCGAGTGGCGCTCGCTGATACGGCGCGATTACGCGGAAGACAGGAAAAGATTCAACGCCATGCGAAGCGGAGCGGTATCCGATTCCATTGCGGTTCGAGTGGCCATCTGGAACGTGGCGGGCCACATGTCAAAGAAATCGGACGTGCTTGCCGCACTCTGCGACCTTGCCCCCGACATCTGCCTGCTGCAAGAGACGGGAAGCGAGGCCCGATCGTTTCTTTCGGAGGACCTCGTCGAGCGGTGGGAAGGATTTCACTGGACAGCCGCAGGAGACTGTGGCGTCTTGAGCCGTTTTCCCATCCGCCCTGTAGACGACGCCAACGATCCGGGGCCAGGAAACCGGCAGTTCGTCGAAGTCGAATTGCCCGGAGGGGCGCGAATCCTGGCGGTCAACGTCCATCTCATGATGCCGCCGATCGTGCGAAACATCACAGTTGGCGACGCTCCCGTTGCTTACCGCGAAGGGCACGCCCAGCGCATCGCTCAATACGGTTCTCTCATACTGCAAATCGAGAGCCATTTGGCCAAGTTGGAGACAGAAATCGTGATCCTGGCGGGAGATTTCAACGTGGGCGCGGATGCGCGTTCACTCGCCCCGATCCGAGAGCGTTTGAACGAAGTCTGGCGAACGCACGGACTGGGGTGGGGAGCGACCGTAACCGCGAGCCTTCCTGTCGCGAGGATCGATCACTGTTGGGTGAGTGAGAACGTCGAGCCCGTCTCAGCTCGCGTCGTCCCAACCGAGGTATCCGATCATCGAATTCTCCTCGTGGACCTGATCGTTCCGGTCGCTGAATTACAGAAGGCGCTACCGGTCAATGATCTCAAGCAGCCGCCCCCGTAGTGGAACATAGTAACTCGGGAGACTCACCCGGCTACGTGGAACAGCCACTGAGACTGCAGAAGAGCATTGTTTTGCGCGGCTGCGCATATTAGACTTGGGGGATGCTCGACAGGTTTGTTTCTAGGGCGGAAGTTCAGCCTCTCCATTTGCCTTGCGCAATGTTGGCGTTTTTTCACACCGAAGGGAGACATCAGCCATGTCGAAGAGAAGTTCCGGATTCACGCTTGTGGAACTGCTGGTGGTCATTGCCATCATAGGGATCCTCGTCGCCCTATTGCTGCCGGCGATCCAGGCGGCGCGCGAGGCTGCCAGGCGTACGGAGTGCATCAACCACTTGAAGCAGATGGGCGTTGCGATCCATAACCACCACGACACCTACAGAATCCTCCCCTCCGGTGGCCGCCATTGGTCAGACTATCCGAGCTTCTCCAACGACCCAAATAACAGTGGTGGCCCTTTTGGCTATGGAGGCACCCCGGATATCGCGCCTGTGCAGGGCGCAGGATGGATGTATCAGATACTGCCCTTTATGGAACAGACGGCAGTGTGGGATGGCGACGGCAAGACAGGCATAGATCGCGCGCGGGAACCAATGAAGCACGCAATTCCTGACTACTACTGCCCCAGTCGGCGGGCGGCTGAACCGGGGCCGAGCGCGACCCATCCCCAACACAGATACAAGAACAGGAATGTTGGACGGACGAACGGGCCGCTTGGCAAGAATGATTATGCCGGCTGCTGCCTGAACACGAATTGGTGGGAGCTGGAGTGGCGATGGCACGTTTTCCCCGACAGGGCCGCCCTCTTGGCGGCTGGCTTCGGCGATTTGCCCTATGAAACCGACGGCGCGATCTACCGCACTGATTACTACGCCAACCGGAGGAGCGTCGCCTCTATGAGCCATCTCCTGGACGGTACGACGAACACATTGGTGGTCGCCGAGAAGCGATATAGGCTGCGTGATCTCGGAGGAAATCCTGGGTACGATAACGAAGGTTACATCTGCGGGTGGGACTGGGACGAGATGAGACGTGGCGATTGGCCTCCACTACCGGACGAGCAAAACAGGGGCCCCGACGCACGCTTCGGCTCGTCCCATCCGGGAGGAATCAATGCGTTGTTCGGGGACGGCGCGACGCACCTAGTCTCCTACGACATCAACCTTGAGGTATTCGCGAGGATGTGTCATCGAAACGATAAAGGGTCCTTTACAATGCCATGATGGTTTGGTCCTGCTCTTTGTAATCGGAGGTTGTTCATGATGGTCGGTATAGGCCGGAAGATATGTCTGATCTCGTGGGTAGTGGCGTGTGTCGCTGTTGCCGGTTGCGGCGGGCAGAAACTTGTGACCGTCACCGGAGAAGTCGTCGAAGGCGGCCAGCCGGTAGTCCTTGACGTGTACGAGGAAGGTGCATCATGCCTGGAGGTCGATTTCTGCCCACTCGACGAGGCTGGGAATCTGGTTTCTGACCCCGATGCCCCTTCGCAGTCTACCTACTGCAAAGAAGATGGCTCGTTTGTTGTTGAGGGTTATGACGGCAAGGGCATTCCGGCCGGCAAGTACCGCGTTGCGGTGCGCAGGCTTGGTCAAACCCCGAACGGCCCCGGCGACGTGTGGCAAGGCAAGTTCGAACGCGACAAATCACCCTTTGTGGTCGACGTACCGAGCGACGACGACATTGTCATCGACATCGCCAAGGCGGGAGGCCAGTAACCTGGGCCTCCGAGCCCGTCGGGAAATGGCCGGCCTCGGAGGGCCAACCTACAGAAACAAGCGGCGCGAACTACTAATCGGATCTTTGCCGTTCAACCGTCTCGCGTCGACCGCCGGTATCCGCAAAGACACGGTAGATCAATAGGACACGGTCTCGAAAGGGCGGATGACTCTCTGGCTCGTGTTCGTTCTTGCTTGTCACAAGCACGTGGTCTGCATGACGCGTGAGGGCCTCGCAGAGTTCCGAGATTTCCTCGATGCCGAGCCTGCCATCGCCGTCGTGATCGAACTTCCGCCACCGGGCCCTTCGGTCTTCTCGCGAGCGTCGCTGACGAACGAATGCAGCCAGTCCTTCGTTGGCCGGTTTGTCCCGGTCGCTTGGTTTGAGTCGTCGGTTGTAGGGCGTCATGAGTGTTTCCTTGAAACAGAGCCTGTAGCACGGAAACCCACGCTGGGTTTCGCCGTGAGCTACTGGAACATGGGCCGCAAACCGACAGGGCGCAAATGAAAATCAGAAAGTTCTTAAGGATACGGATGGCGCGGAAAAGAAGTCCGGCCGTTGACCCAGAGATCAACAAATCGTGATCACAAGAGAAGACGCGTCTGCGCGATGTCGCACGTGAAGGTAGCGAAAAGGGGAGCGGAGTCGGCTTAGTTCAACGTCCAGGATCAGCCGGCCGTGAGTTGACTTGCAAGCAGACGAACCGACTGTTTACGCCTCCGCTGCATCCGCGTTGTTATGTTGAGTCTTGTTGGGTCAGAAATAGGCGGCCAAGAGCGAGTCGATATGGTGAGATTCAGCATACACGGCAAAGATTCGCCGATTCATCACGAAGCGCAGTTTTTCAACTTGTTCATTGTCCGCGAAATCAGAAACAACGGTCAAGTCATTCTTATCAGCGGAGACAGGCACGGTACGGCATTCGTGAATTAGAGCATTACGCGTGTTTGGGACACGAAGACTTCCAGAGTCTGGGAATTTTGATTTGAAGCAGATCTTCGCGGCATTCTCCAAGAATGTACCAGCGTACTTGTACAGAAATCGCCCCTTGTTCTGATACACGTCGATAAGGTGCCCTTCCTTGTCAGTGACACCAAGGACTTGGTAGATCAGGAAGTGAGATTTGTCGTCATTCTCCATCTCCTTTACACGATCATCCATGCGTTGCTTCAATCTCGCCGCATAGTCGGCTGCGAGGTCGCGGATTTCGGTTTCGACGGACAAGTTTGGTTCCTGTTCTATTTGCAAATAACG
>CAZURK010000131.1:0-39637 GCA_964623055.1 uncultured Pirellulaceae bacterium | reverse complement strand
AAGTTCTGTACCACACCGCCGCATAAGACCTTTCGGCATGGCAGTCGCGCCGATTGCGCCAAGCCGATCACGCACAGCATCGGCGAGGCCCGAAAGGTCCGGGCCGCCTTTCTGGCGGCTCCCGAGGTGGTCACCAAGTCGAGCGTGCAGTCTTCGGGCACCGAGGCTGCCCGAAGCACAACAGAGCTGTTGAATTCCGGTGTCATCGGTCCCGTACGCGAGCTGCACATTTGGTGCAATCATCCAATTTACCCGTGCTCGTTAGTGCGGCCAACAGGTAACCAATCTCCGCCCCCCGGAATGGACTGGGATCTGTGGATCGGTCCCGCCCCGTTCCGGCCCTATCACTCCGCATATCATCCCTTGAACTGGCGACCATGGTGGGACTTCGGATCGGGGACAGTTGGCGATATGGGATGCCATACATTCCACCTGTACTTCAACGAACTCCAACTCGGCGCCCCAACCACGGTATATGGCTACGGGTCCACCCGGCACAGAGGCTTCATTCAACCCGTTGCCACTCCAGAGTGCCAAGCCCACGCCAACATGGTCACCTGGGAATTCCCTGCGCGAGGAGACCTGCCTCCTTTGAATGTCTATTGGTACGACGGCGGCATGAAGCCTCATCGGCCAATGGAGCTTGACCATCGCATACCGATGCCGCGGAGAGGTGTGCTGTTCGTGGGCGAGAAGGGCAAGCTCATGGCCGGCTACGGAGGTGGCGATCCCTCTGATGGCGGCGAACGCGGCGGAGTGCGCGGCCTCGCGGGTGGTGTGCTGCTGCCGCAGGACAAGTTTCGAGACTTTCAACAGCCGCCGAAGACATGGGAACGCTGCGAAGATCACTACCTGGAATGGACACAAGCGTGCAAGACAGGCGCTCGTACGGTCTGCCCTATCGAGTTCGGCTGCGAGATGACCGAAATGGCCTTGCTCGGCGCCCTCGCGCTGCGCACGGGGCGCGTGCTCCAGTGGGATGCCGCCGCCATGCGAGTCGTCAACGATGAAGACGCCAACAGTTCGGTCGATCCTCCCTGCCGCGATGGCTGGACGCTGTAGATCGGCGTGCCAATAGGTTGTGACAACGAAAGGTGCAAGATGGAATACAAGTTGTTAGCTCGGACCGTGGCGTCTTTGGCTGCGATCACGTTGGCAGGTTGTCAAGACGCAGTACACCGTGCGGACGAAGACCGGGCGGCCATCGCTGCAAAACCCGATGCGGAGTCAGAGGCGATGGCCGACGACGTATCGCCCGAAAAGAACAAAGCCGGCGAGAATCACGGGGACGCCACCGCGGGCGTTATTGCACCGAATGACGCAACAGGCGCTTCGACAACCGATCCAGACACTTCTCCCGATCACCAAAAGCCGACTGACGAAGCGGAAGGCCATTCTGAGAGTGCTTCACGGACTCGACCACAACAAGAAAGACCCTCCCTGGAGAAGGCCCTCGCCGATCTGCAGATCCCACCACCGTGGTTGAATTCGGTCGTCTTGGATTTCGACACGACAAAGCCCTGGAACATAGCCTGGGACCGTATCGAACAGTTGCTGATGACAGCAGAGGAAAGCGATCGCCAGAAAGCGGTCAGGCTGGCCTACGTCTATCAGGAGGCCGGCCGCGCCAAAGTAGGATACCCAGCGTCCGTTTACTTCTTGGCTGGCGAGTGCGCCTGGGCGATTCGCGAGTTCTTGGCGTTGGAGGAGAAGAACAGCACGACGTACATGCGTCTTGCCTCGTGCTATCTACATTTCGGCGAGTATCGCCTGGCACTGGAGGATCTGGAGAAGGCACAGACGCAGATCTCAGAGAGTCCGCCATGGGACACGTTCCGCCATGCTCAGGTACTCGAAGCCAAGGGCGATGTATACGCAGACATGAGTGATACCGACGCTGCCCGTGAAGCCTACCGGCAGGCGGTTGAACTGTATGATCAGGCTGCTCTTCCAGGTAATCAGCAGCACGTCAAGACTCGCAGCCTTCGCAGCGTCAAAGCAAGGTTAGATATGTTGGATCAACTCGCGCTTTTGACCACTCGCCTCCGCGACGGGGCGTACGATGGCGAGGCACCCGGTTACACAGAAAAGATCCGGGCCCGCGTGACCATTAAGCGAGGGAGAATCGCTCACATCGAGGTCGACCATCAGGAAAAGGCCGATTTGCAGGCAACCCGGATCATGCCGGAGAGAATCATACAGCTACAGGATCTGCGTGTGGACGCCATCAGCGGCGCCACGATTACATCCCACGCGGTCAGGACCTCCGTGTTCGAGGCACTGAAGAAATCGGCCGGTCTCGAATGAGCGTGATCTGGTTGCCGCGTGTGCACGCTGGTAATCGTAATGAAGAAGCCAGAGACAGACTAAATGAAACTCACTCTGACCGTCGCTTATCTTCTGGCTGTCGCCTTCCTGGCCGGGCGTGGGGCTGCCCAGTCCGCGGGAGCGGATGACTATGGAAGCTGGATGAAGCGGCCGTCGGGCGAGTGGCCAGAGATTGCGGTCGTCAATCAGATCGACTACGACAACAAGCACCATCCGGTGGCTGGATGTGGATTCCTGTTGCAGGTCGGGGACGACGTTCTAGCGGCGACCGCCAAGCACGTCCTGACTTATTTCAAGTCCGCCCAGATGGACTCGGTCGACTTTGAGGGGACGTTGAAGAGCTGGAAGATGTTCCCCAAGGACTGTCCGTCTGATGTCGTTGTGGTGGGCGAACTGATCAACCGAACCCCCAACGAGTCGCTGCAGGGCATTCCTTGCGGAAAGGACTGGCTCCTGTTCACGGTCCGGAAGCGCTCGGAGAATATCCAACCATTGCGGATTCGCACGAGCCCTCTCGTGAAAGGCGAGCCGGTCTATGTCATCGGGCGGCGTTACACCGAGAAGGAGTGCCCGCAGATCGTCTTCGATGGGATGTTTGTTCGCTCCGAGGAGGATTCCGTCTGCATCACCGTCGAGAAGTTGATCGACAACACCATTCCCGGCTTGAGCGGCTCGCCCGTCATCGACGGGAAGGGATATCTGATCGGATTGATGTCCCGGGGCAAGGGTGAGATCCAGCGTCTGTCGCCCGTCGAGTACCCGCGGAAGCTCCTGAAAGCGCGGGCCCAAGGCCGAACGACGGTAGCAGTACCTGCTCCAGAGACACCGTAAGAGAGACAAGACCATATTCTCGAGGAGACCGTGATGCCGAAAACGACACGCAGAACGTTTCTCAAGAACGCTGCCGCAACCGCATTTGCCACGCCGATCATTGTTGGGACGCGGGCGACGGCCGGGATATTGGGAGCCAATGACGCCGTTCGAGTCGCTGTGGTCGGCATGGGCCGTGGGCAGACGCACATCCGCATGGTGTTGGGCACTGACGGCTTCGAGCTGGCCGCGTTGTGCGACGTCGATCCGGCGAGGCTTGGCGCACGCGTCAAGCAACTCGATGGCGACGGTCACGCCGTCGTCGGCGCGTTGGATTTCCGCAAGCTACTCGACGACCAAAGCATCGACGCCATCACGATCGCTACGCCCAACCATTGGCATTCGCTGATGGCCATCATGGCCTGTCAAGCCGGAAAGGACGTCTATGTCGAGAAACCCGTATCGCACAATGTCTGGGAAGGGCGGCAACTGGTCAACGCCGCGCGCAAGTACGGGCGAATCGTACAGACGGGCACGCAAGCGCGAGCGAATCCCGACGTGATCGAGGCGGTCAAGTGGATCCGTGCCGGCGAGCTTGGCAAGATCAAGCGCGCCCGCGGACTTTGCTACAAGCCCCGCCCGCCCATTGGCAAAGGTGGTGGCGGGGAGATCCCACCCGGACTGGATTACGATCTCTGGTGCGGTCCGGCGCCGCTCGAACTTCCGCTGCGGCGCAAACGCCTTCACTACGACTGGCATTGGATGTACGACTACGGAAACGGCGACATGGGCAACCAGGGCATCCACGAGATGGATATGGCACGTTGGTTCCTCGGGTACGACGGACTTCCGCGCCGTGCATTGAGCATTGGCGGGCGGTTGGGTTACGACGACGACGGCCAGACACCCAATACCCAGCTTGTCTACCACGAGTACGATGGGCCGCCACTGGTGTTCGAGGTCCGCGGGCTCCCCAAGTCGAAAGAGCATCAAGACGGACGCTGGGGCAAGAGCATGGATCAGCCATTCGGATTCGACGGCGGCCGAGCGATCGGCGTGATCGTCGACTGCGAAGGCGGTACCCTCGTCCTGGAAGAAGGCGGGTACAAGGTGATCGCTTACGACTCCCATGACAAGCCGATCCGATCGTTCCATAGGAAACATCCGCAGTTCGGCTTGGGGTGGGGTAAAGGCGACTGTTACGTATTTCTCAATTGGCTCAAGGCCATTCGCTCCCGCAGGCATACCGACCTGGCTGCCGACATCCTCGAAGGGCACATTTCGACGGCCCTTTGCCACCTCGGCATGATTTCTCACCGGCTTGGTGTCGCCAAGTCCGGCGAGGAGATTGCCGGATTCCTCAGAGGCTACGCGCTTGCTGTCGACCGCGTCGAATCAATGAACGAGCATCTCGCCCGCAACGAGGTCGACGTGTCGAAGCCCCTGGTTGCTCTCGGCCCCTGGCTTTCCGTAGACTCAAAATTGGAGCGCTTCGTCAACCACGACCAAGCCAATGCTCTGTTGACCCGCGACTATCGCGAACCTTACGTCGTCCGCAAGATGTAGCGGCAAACGACTTAGGATGGCTCCTGCGCGATGTGTGCTGACTCAGAATCACCTGGATTCTCCGGTATCCCTCGCGGGCGCCGTGTGCTGATGCCGAGGGGCCCACATGCGGCTGAAGACCTGGGAGGTACTGAGCGATGATGTACGAACGTATTGGCGGAAGATCTGTTCACGAGTCCAAAACGAAAGGCATTGGTACGAGTCCTCTTTGCTCTGTCCTTCTGGCAGCCATTTTCTACGGGTCTTTGTCTCCTCCAGTTTTCGCGCAAGAGGAAAATAGCAGCGTCAGAGATTGGACGGCGATCCGAGGTGTCAACTTCATTCCTGGTTATGCGCGCAACGCGTATGAGACGTGGACGAGATATGACGCGGCGGCGACTGCGCGTGAGCTTGGCTTTGCCAGACGTCTTGGTTCCGTATGTCGGCAATCCTGGCGTGCCTTTCTGGGAATGGTGGAGACCCAATCCGGGCGCTTCTCGCTGCCTTCCCAAAGACTACCCGCGATTGGAGCAATACACACACGCCGTAATTGAGAAATTCGACACACACCCGGCTGTGCTGAGCTGGGACATCCACAACGAACCGCTCGTCACTGGCCACGTTGCGGATTTCGTGCGCCACATGTGCACCGTTGCCAAGCGCATGGAACTGGCCAAACCGATCACCATCGGCTCGGCCGGAACGCGTGCGACCGAAGTCTTCGCCGAGAATGTGGATCTGCTATCCTTCCACACCTACCACACGGGCGACCGCCTGTTGTCCGATTTTGCCGAGGCACGAAGGATCAGCCGTGAGCACGGAAACAAACCCATTCTGCTGACCGAATGCCTGGCAAACACAGTCTTCGTCCCTCCGGCCAAGGCAGACTTGTCGCGCGACGACGGTCAACTGATGCACTACCGCCAAAACGTCCCCAAAATCCTGGAAAGCGGTTTTGGCTGGTATTCATGGGGACTAGTAGTCGGAAACCTCTTTGCCACTTCCTGCGATATTGTCTATCCCAACGGATTCAAACGCCCCGCCGCAGCATACCTGCAGGCGATGCTGGATGACGATTCAGAGACGGCCGATCTATTCAAACCGCGCGTCGATGCAGTCCCTGACGAATTCGCTGGCGGCGTGCTGGTCTCCCCCCAGGAAAAGCCCTTGGTTGTCGAAGGAAAGACTCACTGGGATCGACTTCATGCCGTCAACTTCATTCCTTCCTATTCGCGCACGGCTATCGAATCGTGGCAAAACTACGACGCAGAGGTAGTGGACCGGGAACTTGGATTCGCCAAGTCGCTGGGATTCAACGGCGTACGTGCATGGCTTCATGAGCGCGCCTATGTACAAGACCCGCGCAAGTTCCTTGACGACGTGGAAGACCTCCTCACTCGCTGCGACACCCATGGGCTGTATGTTATCGTCGTCATGTTCGATCAGTGTGGACATGCATACCCGCTGGACGGCGTGGAACCGATCAGTTGGGGAGCCAAGGTCGCTTTCCATGAGGGACAGCCGAAAGATGCCCAGTGGGTTGAGACCTTCAAGACAAGTGCAGGAAAGAACTGGCCGGCGCTGCTGGCACTGAGCCGCGACATGGTCGTTCCCCACCCAACGCCTCCCGGCATCCTTTGGCCCCAGTGGTGGTACCCGAACCCTGGCCCGAGCCGATTGGGCGAGGAATCCTGGCCCGCGATGGCAGCCTACGCCAAAGCGCTGGTCGACCGATTCGGTCGCCATCCGAGGATCATTGCGTGGGACGTGTTAAACGAACCGGGCGGGCTTCCTGCTTACCAGGCGTTTGGCAAGCGGGTGGCCAAGTACGTGCGGTCCATGAACCCTGTAGCGCCCGTGACAATCGGAGCGGCCTCGTTGGGCAATGCCCGTCGTTATGTCGACGACGTAGACCTGATCTCGTTCCACACGTATGAGACAGGCGAGAATCTAGCCAAACGTCTTGCCGAGGCCAAAGAGTTGAGCAGTCAAGCTGGTAAGGAGATCATTGTCACGGAATGCCTGGCCAACTTCCCCACCCCGGACTGGTATGGCGGAACCGACTGGGGACAGCTCGCGCATTATCGTAGAACGCTCCCCGTCTTGGCCCAAAGCGGCGTCGGCTGGGTCTCGTGGGGACTCGTCTGTGGAAACGCGTTCGAAAGCTTCGCGGGAATCGTCTACCAGACAGGCTTCCGGCGCCCCGCGGCCAACTACCTCGCCGTGTCACTCGGCGCGTCCGCGGATTCCCGGCCTGCCAAGCCCATCATTCTGCCCCCATGATTCTGCCATTGCGTTTTGGCGGATGCGATCCTGGCGGAGCGAGTCATTCGGCGATAACATGTCAACGTGTTGCACACCGCATGACCCAGACCAGGGAGTCCACCATGTTTCACCGACGTGAGTTCTTCAACAAGACAGCCAGGATTGCCGCGGCTGCGTCCGCCGTGCCCTTTATTCAGACCAGTTCACGTGCCAGGGCTGCTGAGTCCAAAAACGACCGTTTGAACGTGGCCGCGATTGGGGTGGGAGGCCGCGGGTCGATGATCGCTCGGTGGGCCAGTGAGTTGGGCGACATGGTCGCGTGCTGCGACGTGGATCAGCAACATGCTGAACGATTTGCCGCAGCAATGGGTGGCAGGTGTGAAATCTACGGCGACTACCGGAAGCTGATGGAACGCGACGACGTGGATGTTGTCACGATCGGTACGCCGGATCATTGGCATGTCAAGATCGCCGTCGAAGCGATGAAGGCGGGTTTGGACGTTTATTGCGAGAAACCGGTTAGCCTGACAATTGACGAAGGCAAGCTGATCTGCAAAGTGGTCAAGCAAACCGGACGCGTATTGCAGGTGGGCAGCGACCAGCGCAGCGATCGTCGCATCCTGCGCGGTATTGCCTTGGCTCGAAGCGGCCGGCTGGGTAAGAAATTGACTGCGCGCGTCGGGCTTCCTCGCTATTTGACCGGCGGGCCATTCCCCACCACCGAAGCCCCAAAGCATCTCGACTGGGATATGTGGCTTGGTCAGACACCAGCGGTGCCGTACTGCCGCGAGCGATGCCACGGCCTGTTTCGCATGTGGCTGGAATACTCCGGCGGCAGTCTGACGGACTGGGGCGCCCATCACGTGGATGTCGCGATGTTGGGGCTTCGCCAGGAAAACACAGGACCGGTGGAGATCCAGGGGCAGGGATTCCTGCCGGAGGTCCCGAACGGCTACAACATCGCCGTCGACTACACGTGTACGCTGAGATTCGCCGATGGGTCGACGATAATCGTCTCAGACGATCGCGACCGAGGCGTGTTGTTCGAAGGAGATAACGGCAGATTCTTCGTCAACCGCAACCGCCTGACCGGCAAGCCAATCGAAGAGCTGACCGAAAGCGACCAACAGTGGCTGGCGGCCGAAGCCGACAAGCTCTCCGGGGGCCGGAACCTTCCGGAAGTGGGCGGGAACAAGTGGCAAGTTCGATACATGCAGACGATCAGCCGCGACCACATGCGGAACTTCTTCGACTGCGTCAAGAGTCGCGAAACGCCCGCCTCGGACATCTTCAGCCATCATCGCGTGTTGAACTGTTGCCACATGTGCACCATTGCCATCAAACTCAAGCGGAAGCTGAAATGGGACCCAGTGAAAGAAGAGTTCATCGACGACGGCGAGGCCAACGCCATGCTCCGCCGCGAGCAAAGGGAACCGTATGCGATCGAGGCGTAGCGCCAAGCATCGTGGCGCCTACCAGGCGTAGGGCCGGTTCCCACCGGCCGATCAATTGCGACGAACGCCCGGCCGGTAGGAACCGGCCCGACTCGACTTAGACCGAAGGAGAAACGAATGAAGTATCGTGGTCGATCGACTGCCTTGGCTTCCGTGATGGGAACTATCTTGGTGTTGACCAGCGGTGCCACCCACGCGGCCGATGATTTCTCATGGATGCGAGGTGCGAATTACATCCCGTCCTATGCCGCGACGAGTGTGGAAATGTGGCTGCGCTACGATCATGACACGATCGACCGGGAGCTGGGCTATGCCAACAAACTGCGACTGAATTGCGTGCGCGTGTTTTTGCAGTCGTTGGTGTATCACCACGACTCCGAAACGATGCTAGAGCGATTCGAGGATTTCCTGGCTACCGCGAACGCTCATGGTTTGAAGGTCATGCCGGTGCTGTTCGACTCGTGCTTTGGCGTTTCGCCCAGTCTTGAAAGCCGTCACATGTGGGTAGCGAACCCTGGGCCCGACCGGATGGCCGAGCGATGGTGGCCGGAATCGGACGCGTATGTCAAGGCAATTGTGTCGGCCCACGTCGGCGATGACCGCATCGCTCTGTGGGACGTGATGAACGAACCGACGGCCACGCATCTGGCCGCCACGCCGCAGGGAAAGGCGAGGATAGACGCCTTCGTAGCACACAACTGCGGCTTGGTGCGAAAGCTGGACCAAACCCATCCGATTACCGTTGGTGTTGCCAAGTGGGACAACGCCGACGTTTTGGAGCTGGTGGATGTGCTGTCGTGCCACAGTTATGCACCAGGAGTCGAGGCGTTTCGAGCCGATCTGGCGCGGACTCGCGATCAAGCGCGCGCGGCCGGCAAGCCGTGGATCGTTTCGGAATGCTGCAATGTTGCAGCCGGCTCGACGTACGAGATGGCCTTGCCCGTGTTGCGCGAGTTTGGTGTCGGCTTCACGTTTTGGCAGGTGGTGATCGGGCGCGACATGTTCAACTCGGCTGCCGGGTTGGCGTATCCCGATGGGACGGTCCGACGGATCGAGCAGATCGAGGCAGTGCTCGATGCGCCGGCCGACGGGTTCATCGAAAAGCCGGATGAAGAAGGCGTACCGTTAGGGGACAACCTTCGCGTGCGTCTTCGGGAGTACCTGGACGCCTCGGTCGAAGACGGCGTCACGGACGTGACGTGGCGCGAGCGTCACACGCAGGTCGAGGCGCTCCTGTCGCTCCCTCACGTATTCGGCGATGAGTCGCGATCCGTACGAGCGCAACTTGTCGAAGCCCGCAACGCCTATCAGACCGGAAACAAGGACGACGCCTTCGCAACCATTGCGGCTCTGCTGAAGAAGGCGCGTGATGCGATCCGAGCCACATCGCCCGCCTTCGTGCCGGCCAAGCGTCCCAAGGCCACCGTCTACCGCGACGTGTACGGTGTACCGCACATCTACGCCGACACCGAAGCCGCCGGCGCCTACGCTATGGCCATCGCCCAATGCGAGGACATGGGCATGGAAGTGTTCAATGCTCTTCGCGTGGGTGTCTCTCGACGAGCGGAAGTCTTCGGCGAAAGTTCGCTCGAAGGTGACAAGGACTTGCGCGTCTGGCGTCTGACGGAAACTGCACAGCGAAGTTGGCGCGAGACTCCAAATCGAACGAAACGATTCATCCAGGCGTTCTGCGACGGCCTGAATGGCTATCGCAAGAGTCATCCCGATGAGTGTCGGGGTGCGCTCGAGGCCGACCCGGTTCAAGTCATTGCTCTTTTGCGAACAACAGACGTGCAACCCTCGATCGGCATTGTCAAGATGAATGTGAACGCGGCACTGAACCAGCCACCGCCGCCGCTCGATTTTCCTAACCAGTCATGCACTTGGGTCCTGGGCCCCTCACGCACCGCCTCGGGACGCCCGATTCTGTTCATCGACCCGCACTGGCCGGCCCAGGGCTACGTTTCCTGGTGGGAGTGCCATTTGCACGCCGGGCGTCTGCAAGCCGGCGGCTTCGCAGTGCCGGGTGTCCCGCTCATCGGTCTTGGCTACACGGATGGCGTTGCGTGGGGAGCCACGGCGGGAGGAGCCGACTCTGCGGATGTCTTTGAGATCAAGGTCAATCCGGAGGACACGAACCAGTACTGGTATGACGGCCGCTGGCGCGACATGGTCGTGCGCAAAGTGACGATCCGCGTGAAGGCCGAGGATGACAAGGTCGAGCCACGCGAGTTCACGATCCGCGAGACCGTGCACGGCCCGATCGTTCACGACAAGGACGGTCGAGTGTTCGCCGGCGCAGTGTGCGGTGTGCGCGATACCCGGAGGTTCGAGCAATGGTTTGCGATGAACCTTGCGAAGACGACTGGCGAGTTCCGTGGCGCGTTGCGTATGGACCAAGCGGCCTGGCTCAACATGACGTATGCCTCGCGCGATGGGCAATTCGGCTACATCCAGACCGGCATGTGTCCGCTGCGCGCGTCGAAGGGGTACCGATGGACCGGGGCCCACGACGGGACCCGTTCGGCTGCGAACTGGCGCGGACGCATTCCGCTGGATGAACTGCCCCAAGTGCACGACCCGGAAACGGGATGGCTGCAAAGCTGCAACACGGCAGCGAACTACACAACGACGGGTCAAACCATCACAGTGGAGGATTTCCCGCCCGGCGCTATGTATGGCCACGTGTCCCGTGGCGGATCCCCGAACTGGCGAGGCCGCGGCCTGCGCTGTTTCGACGTCATGCCAAAGATGCAGAACGTGACCCACGAACAGGCGCGGGAGTTTGCCTTCGATACCTTCGCGCCCGCAGGACCCATTTGGGTCGGTCCATTGCTCGAAGCCTACGAACAATTCGGCGGCGAGGTCGCCGACCCCGACTTGAGCATGAAGATGGTGGCCGACGCCGTGCGCGAGTGGGATTTCCACATTGACAAGGAGAGCATCGGGGCCACGGCATTTCGGTATTGGCGTGCAGAATACGGCAAGCTGCACCCGGGGGCCCTCGGCAACAACACGGCCAACGGCTTTCCCAGAACGCGCGCGGAGCGGCTGGACGCAGCGAAAGCCTTGCGTTCCGGGGCCGATCATCTGAAGGAAACCTACGGGACGCCGCTCGTGCCGTGGGGACAGATCCTGCGGTTGCGGCGCGGACCGGTCGACCTGCCGCTCGACGGAGACACGAGCTTTGCCGGCGGAACCGAATGTCTTCGCGCAACTGGATCGCCGAGATCGGACGGTAAGGGGCACTTCATCTTCACCGGCGGCCAGGTGATCCCAACCGTCGTTGAAATGACCGACCCGATCCAGGCCTGGAGCATCGTCCCGTGGGGCCAATCGCGCCGGCCCGAATCGAGACACTACACGGACCAGGCGCATCTCTACTCGGAAAGCCGAATGCGACCGGCCTGGCACGGGTGGGAGCAACTGCGCGATCATATCGAGGCAAAGACCGTAATTGAGAGGGTTTGTCGATGAATAGGACAGCGAAAGGAACGTTTGCTGGTGTCTTGTTGCTGGCAGTTGTGCTTGTCGTGGTGGGGCTTGGTGGACCTGGGGTGAGTCCCGTCGGCGCGGCGGATTCCCAGCAGGTATTGCCCAAACACGAGGGCGAATACGAGGCTTTCAACGACTATTGCCTCAGGTACTTCGGCGCCGAAAAAGAGCAACTTGCCTACGTCAAGTTCGGCGCCGAGCTTCGGCTCCGCGAGGATGGGTCGTGGCGTCATGTCTCCGAGAATTCAGCCTGCATCGGCTGGGAAACGAACTTGCCATCACGCGGCTACATCGAGTATGGCGAGACCGTCGAGTACGGTAAGAAGACGCAGGCCGACGAGCGTTTTTTCTTTCTCCATGTGCATCATCTGAGCGCGTTGGAAGCCGGGCAGACGTATCATCATCGGATCGTTTCGACCGACGAACGTGGCAATGTGCTGCGAAGCGACGACGCCACCATCACACCTCGTCCAATCCCCGATGCAATCCACGTCCCAGGCGACCTGGGTCAACCGCCGTACAACCTGACGGAGTCCGGCGCGACCTACGTGCTCACCGACGATATCACGGCCGCTGCCAACGTGATCAATATCAGGGCCCGTAACGTGACCCTGGACCTGAACGGCCACACCATCACCTATGACAATGTTGCCGGAGCGAAGGACCCTAATGTCGACGAAGGGGCCTTCGGCCACTTTCGCGTTCAAGGCAACCATGGAATCCGCGGCAGCTACGGGGCTCGCGGATCCCGAGTTCTTAACGGTCTGGTCGTACAAGGTTCGGGCGGCGGCGCGGGTGGGTACGAGCCTGTGTACGCGAATGGCTTCGCGGAGATTGCCGGCGTGACGGTCGACTACTACGGGACCCAACTGCGAGGGTTCGCCGGTTCGGGCGGAGAAATGCACCACTGTGTGGTGCTGGATCGCGGCACAAAACTTACCAATCGCCACCAGGGTGTCGCGGGGATCGCCGAGACGGGCCACGTGCACCATTGTCTATTGAAACGCGTCCGCCAACGCGGGATCGGCGGCGGCCGCCACGGAACGAAGATTTACCGGAACGAGATATACATCGACTCGTGCGCCACCAACTCCTTCGGCATCATGTACTACAAAACGCGAAACGCTGTCGCCCACGGCAACCGAATCTTCGGCACCGGCTACCACGCGCTAGGGATTGGAACTGTTTCGGCCGGCGTGGGCGACATCAAGATCTACGACAACTATATCCACATGCGGTCGCGCGAGCCGGACCATCGCTGGGACGAGTACGGTGCCCAGTCGGGAGTCAACGGTTTCCGCGTCACGTGGGGCGGGGAGAACATTGAGTGGTGCGATAACGTGGTGATCGTCGAGGGCCGCGAGGCCGGCAAGGGTGAGGTTCGGGGCATCTGGCATGTGCCTCAGCCGGACCAGAAGAACCTGGTGTACCGCGACAACATCATCAAGGCCGTGGCCGACGAGGCGAAGACATCGGCCCTGGGGTGCGTCGTGATCAGCGGCAGCAAGGATCCCGAGAAGGACCACGCGGCGCTGTTCAAGAACAACGTGCTGATATCCGACTTCTGTAACCTGAGTCTGGGCGGCGGCTATTACGGCGCGGCCAATAACGGTCGCTTCGTGGGAAACCGGTTCGTCAAGATCGGCGACAATGCGACTTACCGGACAATCCAATGCGGCTCCGGAGGTGGAACGAGCGTCGGCTTCGAGTTGATTGATTCGGTCTGTTCTCGCGGCGCAAGCCTCGATCGGATCAAGTGGCGCGGCGACGGGCGGCGCAGCTTCTCGGTTGGTTACACTCTGAAGATAGAGGACAAGGTGGACACGGAAGTCGTGGTGAAGGACAAGGCGGGCGACGGCGTTTTCTCCGGCCGCATACCGGCTTCGGGCGCGGTGGAGGTCTCACTCATCCAGTACCGCCACGAGTCGGATGGCAAGACCGAACTCGCCCCGCATACCGTGACAGTGGGCGGGTCGACAAAGACGATCACCGCCGACCGGCCTCGAGCCTATCAGGTGACGGGCGGAGCGTGGAAGGAATTGCCTGTCGAGCCGCCGAACACGCCAACGTTTTGAAGGAAAGCCCGAAAACAGACAAAGAAGGGAGCGTCTCATGAAACGCGATTTGACCTTACTAACTGCCGCGCTGGTCGTTGCGTGGTCCTTTGCACACGCTCGTTCAGCAGAGGCTGATCCGCCGGAGATCGCCGTGATTAAGCCCGACGTTCAGTCACGTCTGGCCAACGGAGGCTGGAAGTACGATCGTTACAACGAGTTGCAGTCGTTGGATGCGGGCAAACGAATGACGATCGCCGATCTGAAGGGGCCCGGCATCATCCGGAGCATACACGTTACGCGTCATCCACCCGAAGAAGTTGCCAGCCGAGGCGTCGTGTTAGAGATCTGGTTCGACGGCGCAGACGATCCGGCTGTGATGTGTCCACTGGCCGATTTCTTTGGCGATGGCTGCAACGGTCAGGGGATGGACTTCACCTCGAAGTTCATCGAGTGCGCCCCGTGGAACTACAATTGCTACTTCCCAATGCCCTTCAAGTCTTCTGCCCGCGTGACGCTGCGTAACGACACGGACAAGAACATCATGAACTACAGCTACGTGGAATGGGATACACTGCCTCAGTGGAAAGAGGACTTGGGGTACTTTCACGCCACGTATGCGCGCAAGAGTTTTCAACTGACCAAGGAAACCGACGAGACATTCTTCGAGGTCCAGGGAACAGGCCACGTTATCGGCCGGCAATTCAGCATCGTCACCGACGAGCCGCTATTCCGCGCGTTTCAATTCGTGATGGAGGGAAACAATGAAATCGACATCGACGGGCACGAACGCCGCCTCGACTACTTGGGCACGGAATGTTCGTTCGGTTTCTGTTGGGGATTCCGAAACCCGTTCGCCGGACTTCGCTGTGGAATGACTCTGGTGAAAAACGCAACAGGGAAACCGGAGGAGAAATCGAAAGGGCTTAACCTCCTATCGGCCTATCGGTTCAACGACCACATGCCCATTCGCTTCAACAAGTCGCTACGGTGGCACATCAACTGGAAGAACGAGCGATTCTTCACAGCTCGACCGCAATGGCCAAACGCTGTAGAAGACGGCGGCTGCTGGGTCGACTACGCCACAGTTCACTATTGGTATCAGACCGCTGCCGCTGGCTTCAAGCACGGCCCGCTTCCCGCGGTGGCTGAGCGTCAGAAACCGATGCTGCATCCCAATAGTGCCCAACCCGTTCGGTAGTTGGCATTCGCGAATCGTAGTCCCGATCGCGTGAGTCGCGCACTTCCGAGTGAAATCATCCTTCAGACGTTATACGTCTCCACCTCCATCTGCAGCATTTCGGCCAGTTGGATCATCTGCCGGGTATAGTCGCCGTACACACCGGCGAAAGGGAACCCGTATGCTGAGAGCGCGGCTCTTTGTTCCCGCTACAATGATGGCTCCCAATCGGAAAGGGTCACAGGAAAACGAAGGAGGCGTGGTGAAAACCGAAACCAAGATGCTCTGGGGCCTGCTCTTGCTGCCGATCTTCTTCGGCGAAGTATTGAGCGGGAACTTTCCTCCGCTGCGCCTGGTCGCCACCTACGGCACGCCCCTGATTGCTTTCTTTCTCCTGTATGGCTGTGGCACCCTGCTTATGCACGAGTTGCGGGCGCGGTGGAAGTTGCAGTGGAGCCTGGTGTTCCTGGCTGTGGCCTATGCGCTATTCGAGGAGGGCATCGCCACGAAGGCGTTTTGGAACCCAGGTCACGGTGGCCCGGAGAGCCCTTTTTCCTCCTATGGGTATTTCTATGGTGTGAAGTGGGTGTGGATGTTCCACGTCGGTTTCTATCACGCCACCTTGAGCAGCTTGGCTCCGCTTTTCGTGGTGACACTGTTATGGCCGGAGATGGCCCACACGCCCCTGCTCGGCAAGAAGGGCTTCCGTTGGGCTTTGGCCGGGTTCAGTTTCGTGTGCCTGTTCGGCTTTCTCTGTTTCGGAGAAACTGCAAGCGAAACGAACGCCGGAGAAAATGAAGTCTTCTATCCGTCAACTGGCTTCACTTTAATCGTCTTGTTGGTGTTGGCGTCTCTGATCGGATTAGCCCATGTGTTCAGGCATACGCGAATCAGATCCGGCGGGTATCTGTTGCCACCCTGGGCCTTTGGCGTGGCGGCCGCAGCCTTCGAGTCGTTTTTCCTTCTGATCTATCTGTTCCCCGAAAATCAGGTAGACCCGGTCATCACCATCCAGATCGAAGTGGCGGTGATCGTCTCTGCCCTCGTGTTCACGGGCTGGCAGGTGCTGCATCGTGACGCGACTCCTCGACACCATACAGCTCTGATCATTGGAGCGGCGGGAGTGTTCATCGCCGTTACACCGCTCCATGAATTCATGCAGTTCACCGGTCAGGGTCGCGGTATGCTTGTGATCGGTTTCGCGGCGTCTGGCTTCCTCTGGTGGTGGAGACGGCGGGTGCTGGCGCGGGTGATTCCGCAAGAGACGGAAAGCATACCGGACGAAGGCGTCGAGCCCAAAAGTCCCTAAGGTGAATGCGAGAGAGAACCCATGAAGACGAAACCGACGGTTGCGCGGCGAGAAGGCGTCTTGAGGAATCCTCAGGTCCTTGAACAGTTGGGGATCTCGGAGCAACAGAAGAAGAAGCTCCGCCAAATCCGCGAGGATATGCAGCAGCGACTGCGGGAACTCGAGGACGAGACGCTTGACAAAATCTTTGACGTGCTCACGTCCGAGCAGTCCGACAAGCTGAAGGAGATGCTTGGCGAACGTCCGAAGGGAAAGAAACAGAGGAGGTAGGGCTCAACGTCGGTCCGGCATTCTGAATGCACGCGTCACCGGCTGGAAACAAAACCGTTTGAGTTCCTCGATCGGGCTCTGAACGTTCTCGAAGGAACGGACCGCCGCACCGCCGGACTGAAACACCTCCAAGCAACCGCCGCAGTGCTCACTTGAAGGAGGCGATTGCCCTTCCGAGAGTGCCGTAGATGGTGCGTTCTCCATGGCGTGTTGCACCGAAACGACCGCTCGGCGGGCCGGCAAGGCCTGGGTGCCCCTCGTGCTCCCAGGCGGTATAGAACAAGACCACTTCGTCCTCCTCGAAAACCACGGTAGGAGCCATGACTCCCCAGTTGTCAAATGCGTCTTTATCTCCTCTCTTGAGTATCAATTCACTACCGGCCCATTTCTTCCCATCCTCCGACGCACAGTAAGCAATGACTTCGTCTCTGTGGAAATCTTGCTTGAACAGCGGCGATTCGGTCGCGAACAAGTGATAAGAGCCTCTGTGGTAGTGCACTTCGATCATGTTGCCGGTAGTGAACAGCGCCGGATACGGCAAGGCATCCTTTGCCGGCTCGATGGCGGTCAACTCCTTGTCGAATATGGCTCGATAGATCGCGACATTGGTGATGTCCTGTCCGGCGACCGTCACGGACTCGGCGGGTTTCTTCAATTTCAGCCCGACGTAGAAGAGTTCGATTTGTCCATCTTTCAACAGGGCGCTTGGTTCCTGCGTGTTGTTATGGTGGTGTGTCTTTTCGAGATTGAAAGGCACGAGGGGGGCTTTCTTCTTCACGAAATGCACGGATTCGTCCATCAAGGATTCGCGAACCGTGCTTCCATCCAACTCCAGGGTAGCGACGCCGATCTGGTAGCGGAATTCAAGCTTCTTTCCATTCCTTCTGCCCAAGGCAGAGTAGAACAAGCAAAGCCTGTCGCCTATCTTCAGAACGTTCGGTGTCTCCAGATCGTCGGACTGCCACTGCTCCGGTCCGGGCATGACAACGGGGGTCTCCCGAAACGTCCAGGTCAAGCCCTGATCATTCGAGAAGGCGTACGCCACGGTGCCCACATGGTCGTTTCGATCGTAGTCGCCCTTGTGGAGAGGATCGTAGGAGAAGCAGTACTTGCCGTGCTTTTTGAAGAACAGCACCGTAGAAAAGGCATGGTAACCTTCGTCGTCCTTGATGACGCATGGATCCGACATGAAAGAGGGAACGCCGGCTCTTCCCGAAGAGATCACGGGCCTATCCGGCGGGCTCTTCTCGAACTCTGAGAATGGAGTTGTCGCTGAGCACTCTCCGACAAGAGAAAGAGCGATCAAGAAGTCAACAAGAAGCAAGAGATACTTCTTCCTTCTGTTCTTCGTGGTCTTCGATGTCACATCTTCCCCTCCACATCCGACCGTGCCATTAGCAGTATTCCTCGCCGCGCCGCGACTCCTCTCCCGGCGAACTGCGTCGCCAGAGGCTCCTTGTTACCGGCCTACTTTCGTCGCGGTGGTTCGCCCGCAAGTCGCCCCGTATCGGCGCGGGGATGAGCTTGTCTGTCACTTGCGCCACTCCTGAGTGATGCGGGCCTTGTGGTCAGGCAATTGCTCGACTTCCACGGCCGGGTTTGGACCGCCTTTCACTAGGAGGCGTCCGAGGTGGAAGTCGTTGGCGGTGATCTGTCCTTGCGGCGTCCGCAGCGCAAAGGAGATCGTTTTGCCGGAGAAGTTCCAGACGGCGTAGTTCTCGCCGGCTGGGTCTTTGATCAGCCATATCGGCTCGCGCGTCTGGCGGGTCAGCGTCGCGCTGCCGAAGGTTATCTCAGCCTCGGTCGACAGGATCGCGCACGTGCTGCGAAAATGGGAGTAGTCGACGTCCTTGCCGTTGATTTGTCGCTTGATGGAAGCCGTGTCGCCGGGTTGATAGGGGAGGAACTTCGTGTTGCTGCCCGCAGCGACCGGGTCGTAACGCAGCAGAAGCGAGGTGTCGCCGCTAGTGAAGGTGGCCTCGCGTTGGTTGCCATCCACAACGTCGGTCACCCGCGCCTCGCCCATGTGCTCGCGGAAGGCCCCGAAGTCGCGGTATTCCCTCTTGCCGGCGATCTCGAAAGCGAAGCCGTTGCGGATCCGTGGCAACTCGTCCCATGGGAAGACGCGTTTGTCGCCTCGGTAGTTGTAGTAGGTCACGCTCACAAGTTTGTACTGATCGTCGTAGGTGACGCGCATGGCCGCGTCACGCCCCAAGTCGGTCACGTGCAACGGCAGCACGGCGGCGTAGACGGTGCCGTCGTCGAGGAAAATGGGCTCGATCTCGCGGAAGCCCATGGGCAATTCGTTCACGTTGACGCGTTGTTTGCCGATCCAGAGCCCCGTGATGGGCCGAAATGCCGTCACTACGAACTTCAGACCGAGGGCTTCGGCGTTGAGCACTTGGCCGGCGTTGTAGGTGATGTTCTCCTTGGGCTGATAGAGTATCAGCACCTTGTTCTTGTGCTGGATGGTCCGGTAGATGCCGCCGCGACGCATGACCAGCTTCTTGACGAATGGACCCCCATCATCGCGCGCGTACCAACTCCAGAAGACGCGCAGGTCGTCCAGGCCGTCGATCTCCTCTTCTAACGGCCAATGGGCGATGAAGTGGTTGCCCGACGGTTGATAGCCACTGATGTCGGCACTAGACGCCAACGCATAGTCGGCCGTGAGATAAGTGGTCAGATCATCCTCGCCTTTGCGCAGGACGCGCCGAGTGCCATCGCTCCGCTTCCAGTTCCAGCCGAAGTCGCGGATCGTGGACATGACCTCGTGCGGGTACGGCTTCTGCGTCCCTATACGCAGGACGTAGCCGGGCACATCCCAAGTGGAAAGCCATCGCAGTTGTCGGCCGGACGTGTAACCGCCGTTGACCTTCTCGGCCACGGCGATGTCGTGCACGACGCCCTCGGGGATCAGGCAATCGTGCAAGGACAGGTTCAGCGGTCCCGTCCCCACCTGGCCCGAGGCGTAGCCGCGTGAATTGGGGCCCGCCACCTGGTTGCTCTCAGGATGAAAGCGACTCAACGTAACCAGCACGCGGCGAGCGAACAACCAGCGAGCCAACATGCGCGACTCGGGGTCGTCGGCCAGGTCTTGAAGCGGTGCCATCTGGTTCAAGCCATGGGCGGTGTAGTTGTAGCTGTTGAACTCGGCATCCTCGCCGTAGTAGCTGCGGGCGATCACGATCTTCTTCAACAGCAGTCGCCCGGCATCCAGCAGCCTCGTGTCGCGGAGCACCTCGCCGGCCAATACGCCGACGGTGGCGGTGTAGTAACACTGGCTGCCTGATATGTGCTCGACTTTCTCCGGGTTCAAGAGCCATTTGGCCCAGCCGTAGATGCCCTTGTTCGGATTGTCTATGGCCCAGGTGACGCACTCGCGGATGTGGTCGTGCGTAGCCTTGTCCAGCCGATCGCCATAGAGCTTCTCGGCAACCAACAGCTCGACCAGCCCAAAACTCCCCTTCCCATATCCGATGGGGTCGTCACGCAGGCCGGCGTTGGCTCGCTTGATCGACTCCGGGTCGCCGGCGTCCAGCAGCGCCGCCCACCGCCAGCGGTCGCGTGCCTTGCTTGTCGCATTCGCATTGCACCGGTCGATGAACCATTGTCGCAACTCCTCACGTCGCTTCTGCCTCCACTCGGGCGCACTGACAAACAGTGCCTCGCGTCGCTCTTGCGGCGTCGGCGGCGCGGCCGCACCGGCATCGGCACAGACGGAACCCGCAAACAGCAACATGCCAGCCCATTGGGCCAAACGTCTTGCATCTACGGTCGTTGCCATTCCTCATCCCCTTTTCCGCTGGTAAGACGCTACGGACTCATGGAACGGAGACGTCTACCCTGCAGCCCATGATGCGATTGTTGGGCCTGCCCCAGAAGCCTGGGTCGAAGGTCACGAAGAGCAGATTCGGTCGGATCTCGCGAAGCCCCACACGAGTACCCCACTCTACAACTCCACGAGGTCCGGGTCCACTATCGCGCCGGCCGCGACAGGGTATCGCTGCGGCCATGGGCCAACTCGACCTACGCTCCAGGATCCGCTTGCTTTCTGGCTTGTTCTTGGATTGATTTGCTCAGCGAGACTGCAACAACGCGGAAGCCCAGGGAGTTGTCCCGGTACTGCGGCTCGTACCCGTTACGGTCCGCCGCACGGCAGGAGCTGGCGACGCTCCTCCATCCACCGCCCCGGACCACCCGGCTCGCGGCCTCCTCGGGGCCGCACGGTTTGGTGGCGCTCTCGGCCGAGTACGCGCGCCATGAGTCTGCGCACCACTCACCCACGTTGCCACCCATATCGAGGATCCCCTCCGGTGTTACGTCCAGCGGGAAAACGCCAACCGGCCTCTGACCGCCAAAATAAGCGTTGCAGTTCAAGCGGTTCTTGTCTGGCTCTTCGTTACCCCACGGATACTTGCGACCGTCGGTTCCACGTGCCGCCCATTCCCATTCGGCTTCCGTTGGTAGCCGATGTCCCGACCACCGGCAGTAGGCTACTGCTTCCCACCAACTCACACCAACAACTGGGTCGGATGGGAGTCCGACCTGCCGCTCCCAATCGTCCGGATCGGAAAACTGGCCGAAACCGCCGTCCTGCCACCATCGTTCGTTTCTGTACCCTTCTTCCTCGACGAACTGCTCGTATTGACCTACCGTCACCGGATAACGGGCAATATCGAATGAGTCCAAATGCACCTCGTGAACCGGCGATTCACACTTCCCGGCTTCGGCGTCGTAGTTCGGCATCTCTGGATCTTCGGACTGCGCCCCCATCAGGAACTTGCCGTCCGGAATCGTTACCCAGTAGTCGTCACGCGCGAAATCGATCCGCGGGTCGCCGGCTTGCCCCACGGCAGTGGCAGCGGCACTCCGTTCTTCTACAGGAACGCCCTGGAAACGCTCACGATCCTCGAAGATCGTCATCACAGCGTCCAGTAGCGCGGGATATCGAGCATCCGATACCTTGTATTCAAGCGGCTCCAAATCCCGACAAATGCTGCCGACGAGGCCGGCGCATTTTGCCTGTGCGGCCAGGTCTGACGACGGGCCAAGGCCGTCCAGCACCTTGCCGATCAGCCAATTTACTTTTGCTTCACCTTGCTGATGCAAGGCTCCCGCCAACAGCAGCACGACCTCACGCCAATCGGGAGAATACACCTTCTCTGCATCCGAGAAGAGGATGTTCGTTTGCTTCTCCTCCAAGCGGCTGGCTATGGCCTTTGCTGCTAGGAATTCCTGGAATGTCAGGTGCCAATACGCCAGTTCGTTGCCGCGTCCGACGATGATACCGCTGTCCAACTCCTCGTCGTCCAAAAAACGCTCGGCCTGCGCGACGGTGTCCTCAGTAATGAGACCATCTCCAATCTTCTCGGCCAGCTTTTCGGCCGCCCAGCGTTTGGACACCTGCGTCTTGTGGCCGTCGTGATCGTCCTGCATCGCAAGGGCCAACTCCTGCAGCAGAACCACCGTCCGGTCGGCTGTCGTGCGTCCCGGCCGTTGCTCGCGGGATCTGGAAAGCCACGTAATGATCGAGCTATACAGGTCTGCCCGCTGTTCCGGTAGACGGCGTTCGTTCCAGTGCACCACGGCCAGCGCGGTCAGCATCACGGGATTACGGGCCATGCGGCGAATCTCGGTCCGCGCCTGGACTGCGCCCAGCAATTCGTCGAAGTATCTCTGTGCGGTCCTTTCGCTCTCGGCATAGGCAGCTTCGCACCAGTGCGAGAAGAATGTCTCGACCGCCTCGTCGGACAAGGGTTCAATACGCGCGTGGTCGAAGCCCGGCAGCACGACCTCGCCGGTGTAGGCCGCCGGACGGCTGGTTACGACAAAGCGGCAGTCTGGGTACGCTCTTGTCACATTCTCGATCAGTCGCGACAATCGCTCACGTAGGACGCGATCTGGCGCTTCGTCCAGGCCGTCCAAGAGGACCGTGCAAAGGCCTCGTTCAAGTTGCCCTTTAAAAAAACGCCCGTCCAACTTCCATTCATTGGCCTCGCTCGCGGCCGCCAAGTAGTGTGACAACCAGGACGGCGCGCTATCGCCCACGGGTGCCGTCGCATCATCAGCACGACGCACCATATGTTGAGCCAACTCGCCAAGGCGAATGAAGATTGGAAAGGTCCGATCGTCGATGACCAGCAGTTCTTCAGTCGCCTCCGCGACCTCCTTCAACTCCTTCCTGCAAAGGGCATGAGCAACGCGGCGGAGGAAGGTTGTCTTCCCCGCCCCTGGATCCCCAACCACCACCAGCCGATCATGCGACAAGGCGTCGTGCAGCGGGACGGAATGGCTCTTGTCGGCATCGCGTTCAGTTGTAGCACTGAGTCTACGACGCGTCGTCTTCGGCTCCTCGACCACGCGCGATGGCACCTGTGTTGTGGTGAGAGAAATGTAAAGGTCATCGATCGGGAAACGGTTTGCCCGCCCTGTGCCCACCTGCAAACCGCGGATGTCAATGTGGCACGTCTCTTCTCGAACGTCGCGGAGATAGTACGCGGGATCCGTGGGTACGCCAGAAGCTCGGCTTCCCCCTTCCTTTAGCACTGAAATGCCGACATCTAATGCCTCGGCAATCTGCTTGACCTTGTTCAGGGTGATCGGACGACCAGCCTCGGCATTCTCGATCGTTCGTTTGGCTACTCCAGCCGCTTCCGCTAAGTCCTGTTGTGTAAAAGACTTGCGTTCGCGGAGCTGTCGGAGACTGTGCCCATCTAGCAGAATTCCTCTCGGCATAACACGACTATCCTGCGTTTTTCAAGAGAGAGGTATATGACAAACATAATACGATCATAATTCAATAGGCCCACTATTTTGCAAACTCGGCCCATTTCCATGTTTTGTCGGTGTTTTAGCTTGCGATCATACTGCGACCTCGGTAGGATTGAAGCCATCAATACCGCAAGGGAGAACAAATGGTCGCAAGTCAATTATCCCTGGCGACTGAATCGGTGGCAAGGCCAAGACCTCAGGAGCGTGGACATTTGTTGTTGAGGAGCGAATCGATGGCACGTTTTGATGCCAAACTGCTGGCAAAGGAATTGGCGCTGTTACAGGCCAGCAAAGATGAGCGTGTTGACGAAGCGGTCGAGAATCTGACAAAGGTGGCGTCCGCCTATCAATACCAGGTCGGCCATTCGCGCATCTTTGTGCCAGACCGTGCCAGCGTGGTGGAGGTTGGCCAGTATCTATTGGCTTGGGGAGGTCTACCCTATTGGACCACCATTCTCTCGGGTGGCGTCCGCGGCCTGACTCTCTGGCTTCACGAGGCGGCCGAACTTCACGCTTACCGGCTGGGAAATCGCGATCCCTTCCTATCCTCCGATCAGTCGGAGTACTATCCAGTAGCCCACTCTCTCGCGTTGGTTGTGGAGCATTCACTACTGCAGGCCATCGCGCAAAGCAAAGGTCTCAATGTGAGCCTTCGGATGCTGATCGAATACAATCCGCACGGCGATCCTCCGTCGGCAGACTGGGAGGGTGACTGGCAGTTGGTTGAGCGAATCCGAGGACGTGAACTCAGCGCCGCCGAGCGATCGTTTGACGTGCGACAAACCTCCAAAGTCCGGCGTTTCTACTGGGATTTGGGGTTCCAGCGATTGACATGACTCCAGCCAAAGTCCCGACCGACGTCTCCAACTACGATTGCTCCTGACTTTCCTGGCGACCCCTCGACGGGTACTATGGATGAGAGCATGTTCTCTTGCCCGACAGGTTTGCCGGGAGCGCCGATGTGCTGGGCGAGATCTCCGGTGGTCAGTTCAACTTGGTGGGCGGCGTATGCCCAACGGCAGTGGCGCCAGATTCATTGCCTTGGTGACGACACCCGCCGTGTTCGTGTGGTGTAGGCAGGATAGACATCTGAAACTCCATGAAAACGACGAAATATCGCGTCCTCCAACGGCGGCAGCCAGACACCGGCCTGAGCTTCCCATTCGGCGTTGCATTCGAGAGGGAAGAGCATCCCGCGTTGTTTGTTCCCGCTTGGAGGTCTTCGCGCTCATTGAACGCTGAGACCCTCGAGTCACTTGACGACGTGGACTTTCCCTCGGACGAGAAAGACTGCTGGGAATGGGGCGAGCTTGAGACGACCACCGACTCGTTTTCCCATCCGATCGACTTGTTTCAGGCGGTCGTGACGCGTCTTACATCGGAATCGTCTGCCCCTCATTCCAGTCCACTCGACTCGGAAGCGGAAGGCGATTGTCCGCCCGACAGCTAGTTTCGCCGCTGCCAACTTGGCTTGGGCTTTGTCATTGCTCAGAGTTAGGGTAGCTGAGTTCGCAACATTCAGATCGATGAGGGGTGACGTGCACATCGGCGGAATTCTTGCGAATCCAGCTACCCAGAAACAAACGCTGACAAAGCACTATGGTTTGTGGAATCAGGTTTGTTGTGCTGATACTGTTAGATGATAAGAGAAGATGATGGACATGATCTTGAAGCTCCGTTCTATCGGTCTGGCTGGATTTCTGCTCTGCTTTGCCTTGCCGGTTGTGGCGGCCGAGCGGCCGAACGTCCTCTGGCTGATTGCCGAGGATCTTAGCTCCGACTTGGGCTGCTACGGCGTCAAGGTGCATACGCCAAACCTTGATCGGCTCGCCGCCGATGGCATGAGATTGACTCACATGTTCACGACCTCGGGGGTATGCTCGCCGAGTCGGACAGCCCTGGCAGTCGGCTCGATGCAAACCTCGGTCGGGGCCTTTCACATGCGGTATCCGCCCGAACTGCGGCCGGCGCTTCCTGACGGCGTGAGCACGATCGCCGAACTCATGCAAGATGCGGGGTACGCGACGGCCAACCTTGCGATGCGCGGCTCCCGGCCCGCCGGGTCGGGCAAAGACGACTGGATGTTTCAAACTCGCAAGCGGCGCCAGTGGGTCTTGAAGGCGTGGGACGAGTTGGCCGACAACCAGCCCTTCTACGCGCAGATCAACTTCCGGCTCACCCACCGGCCTTGGGAGCGCGACCCGGGACGGCCCGTCGACCCGGCCGTCGTCGAATTGCCGCCCTATTATCCGGACGACCCAATCGTCCGCAAAGACTGGGCAGCCTACCTGGAATCTGTCCAGGTGTTGGACAGGCAGGTTGGCCGTATTCTCGAAATGCTTCGCAAGGATGGGCTCGACCGCAACACCATTGTCTTCTTTATCGGTGATCACGGCCGCCCGTTCACCCGAGCGAAGTACTGGTGCTATGACAGTGGGCTGCGCGTGCCCTGCTTGCTGCTCTGGCCGCGGGAGGTTCCGACCCCGAGAGGTTACGCTCCCGGCACCGACAGCCAACGGCTCCTTTCTTCGATCGACCTGACGGCCACCACGCTTGCCCTGGCGGGTGGGCGCCGGCCCGAAACGATGGAAGGCCAGATTTTTCTTGGAGACAGCCAAGACCCTCCGCGCTCCGCCGTCTTCGCCGCCGCCGATCGAATCGGCGAGTTGGAGTTCCAGACCCGCTCGGTCCGCACCGGGCGCTATCGCTATGTGCGCAACGAACGTTCGGGCTTCACGATCAACGAGGCATCAACTGCCCATCGCAAAGGTAACCACCCGCTGTACCATGTGCTGCGCAAGTGGGAGATGGAAGGCCGGCTCAACGCGGCTCAGCGGACCGTTGTAGATCCTCTGCCGGGCGAGCAGTTGTTCGATCTCGAGACCGATCCTTTCGAGATCACCAATCTGGCCGGCGAACCTGCTTATGCGGAAGCGCTGGCCGACCTCCGCGCCCGGCTTGACGCCTGGATCACCGAGACCGGCGATCAGGGCCGCCGTCCCGACTCGCCGGAGATTATCGCCGCCTTCGAACAGTATGGCCGCGATTCGGCCAAGAAGTACGCGGCCGGACATGAGAGATTGAGGAAAATGGTGGAAAACCGAGAGTAGGACCTCTCTGGTCGTGGCGCCACTGATCGCTTAAGCTACCATCTCGTCAGGATCGGATTTCCCATTGATTCCCCCCGGACCATGACCGCCCAAAACGAGCACGCTCGGAGCCCCTACGCCACGGTCTCGTACCTGGGCGTTGCTGATCCGGGTGCGCATGTCAGGTGTCTGGAAGGTCTTGCCTCACTGTTCGGGATCGGGCCCGCTGATGTCGATCAGTGTCATGTGTTGGAGTTGGGATGTGCGTCCGGGATGAATCTGGTCCCGCAGGCCTGTGACTACCCTAGTAGCCGCTTTGTTGGCGTCGACTTTGCCGCCGATCGGGTTGCGGGCGCCCAGTCGATCGTCGACGAGCTTGGACTGGACAACGTCGAACTGAGGCACGCCAGCTTCACAGAGGTCGACGAGTCGTGGGGACAGTACGATTACATCTTGTGTCCCGGTGTCTTCTCTTGGGTCGCGCCGGAGATGCAGGAGAAGATACTGACAATCTGCAAGGAAAATCTGTCGCCGCAGGGTGTGGCAGTTGTCTCGTACAACGTGTACCCGGGCTGGCACTCCAAGAAGCTGGTGCGCGACCTGATGCGTTATCATGCGGCTGCGTTTGATGAACCGGAGCGTCAGATATCCGAAGCGCGCTCTGTACTGGAAGTTGTGGCGGACGGCGTTGCTGCGGAGACTGTGCAAGGCAAGGTGTTTCGGAGCGAACGCGACTATCTGCGTACGGCGCGAGATTACTACCTGTACCACGACTATTTGGTCGAAGATAATCGCCCGTTGTACTTTCACGAGTTCGTTCAACGCGCCGAGACGCACGATCTGCAATTCGTCAGCGACCTCAGTTTTGCCGGGATGAGCGGTACGTTCATGGCGCGCGAGGTGCAGAAGGTGCTGGCCCGCACGCCGCTCGTCCAGCGATGCCAACTGCTGGACTTCCTGCGCAACGAATCGTTCCACAAGACGTTGTTGTGCCACCGTCAAGTCGTCCTGGATCGGCAATGGAAACCCGAAAGCATGATGCGGTTCCACGTCGCTTTGGTCGAGAAACCTAATCCGATCGACCTGGATGTCGGCAGCCATCAGCCAGTCGGGCTGCAATTCACGCCCGGCAAGCTGACCACGAGCGAACCACTGGGAAAAGCAGCCATCAAACATCTGATCGACATTTGGCCCAAGGCAGCACGGCTCGACGAATTGCACGCTGCGGCTCTGAGCCAATTGCCCGCAACCACACGCACGGCCTCTTGCGAGGGCGACGCCGGACGCGACACGCTGGCCGGCGCCATGCTGGGCGCATTCGTCGCAGGGCTGTTGAAGATCTATCTGCATCCGCCGGCGTTGTGCACCTCGGTGAGCGAAAGACCACAGGTGACGCCGTTGTCGCGTATCCTGGCCCGGCATGGAAACGTCTTGGTGAGTCAAGCCCACGAAAACATCATGCTTGACGACGTTCGGAGTTTTGTGGCCAGCCGGTTGGATGGCCAGCGAGACCGCAACGCACTACTGGAAGAACTTGGGCAATCGATCGCTGCGGGTGAACTGAAAGTCGAAGGCGATGGCCAAGCCATATCCCGGGCGCTGGACGGTGCGCTCGCGGAGTTCTGCAGAAGGGCGTTGCTCGTCGGCTGACCGGCTGCGTTGCGGCTTTGCCGCCACCGGTACCAGACGCACTTTGCATGACAACTCGCGAAAGGGTATTCGCCATGATTAAGATTCGGCAATTCCGTCGTTTGTTGCTCGGCGTCGCTCATCTTGCCGTATTGTGTGCCGTGTCGCTTGGAGCCGCCGAAAAAGTCTCAATCGTCACGTTTGATGCGACGTCGGCGGCGGACTCGGCCGATCCCGAACTGCAGGGGTGGACGAAGCAGCACGACAAACCGCTGCATGCGGTTTCTCTTTCCGTGGGCGAGGGTGCGGAGCGGGCCTGGCGGATCGAAGACGACGATGCGGATGGACCGGAGGGTCTGTACTACAGATCCGAACTCACCGACGATCAAAGACACCGTGCCCGCAAGATCGGTTTCACCTATCGTTGGCAAGTTCGCGTACCGGACGATACGGGCGGCCCGACGCGGGCCATTAGCACCGAAGTCTGCGTCTGCGGACTCGATGGTCGAGATCGACGACGGTTTGGCTTGCAGATGGGGCGCCGCGGCCAGGAACTCGTGGCAAGCATCCACACCGGCACGCGAGGTACGGTCGAAGGTTCGCTGATCGTGTCCAAGCCCGACGACTTCCACATGTGGATGTTGCTGTTCGACCCCCAGACAAACGCGGTCAACGTCTTTGTCGACGATACGATCTTGCTCAGCACCGAATTTGATCACTTGGACAACGGGCACGACCTGGTGTTCGGATCGCGTTCCACTGGAACTGGAATCAGCGAATGGCGTCGCGTCGAATTCTACGTTGGCATTCTGCCCGGCCTGCAGATTGTCCCGCCGCCGCGGCCTCCGCACCGAATCGACGTTTTCGTTAGCGGTCAAGACGACTACTTCGCGTACCGGATTCCATCGCTGATCGCCGCACCTGACGGCACGCTCCTGGCAATCTGCGAGGGACGCAAGTCGAGCCTTGCCGATCTGGGCAACAACGATCTGGTGCTCAAACGATCAACCGACAACGGCAACACGTGGGGCCCGATGGAGGTGATCTATGACGAGGGCGACAAGGTGACGATCGGAAACCCGACTCCTGTCGTCGACCAATCGACGGGTACGATCTGGCTGGTCTTCAGCCGTGACGCATCAGACATTTTGCTGATCACAAGCCGCGACAACGGACGCACATGGTCAAAACCGATCGACATCACTGCGCAAGTCAAGCAACCCGACTGGAAGTTCTATGCAGTCGGTCCCGGCGTCGGTATTCAGCTCGAACATGGCCCGCACAAAGGCCGACTGCTCATCCCTGCGTACCATCGAACAACAGAAAGCAAGTCGGGGCCGGCCATCGCTCACGTCTTTCATAGCGACGACCAAGGGGAGACATGGCAGATCGGCGGCAGCGTCGGTTTGCACACGTGCGAGTGCCAGGTGGCAGAAACGCTGGACGGCGACCGCCCGGGCGTGTTGCTCAACGCCCGCAATCACTGGGCACGTTCCGGCGGCCGCCCGGATCTGGCGGGTGTCCGGATCATCTCGCGCAGTTCCGACGGCGGTGTGACCTGGTCGGAGCCGACGTTCGACAAGACCCTCATCGAACCGACCTGCCAGGGCAGCCTGTTCCGTTACTCCTGGCCGGACGACGGCGACAGCGACCGTTCACGGATTCTGTTCGCCAATCCCGCCAGTCGAAGTCGCGGTCGAATGACCGTTCGATTGAGCTACGACGAAGGCCAAACTTGGCCGGTCAGCCGACTGGTCGATCCCGGGTCAGCGGCGTACTCATGTCTCGCGCGGCTTTCCGACGGCCGCATCGGCCTGCTCTACGAATCCGGCGGGTACAAACGAGTAACCTTCGCAGCGTTTGGGCTTGAGTGGCTGAGTTCCGCCCACGAATCTCCATCGAACGAGCAGGAATAGCCAACCGGATGCTCACTTGCCGCCCGACGCCGGAGGGCTCTGGCGCCATTTGACGTAGTCGAAGCTCCAGCGGTAGGACTGGGTGAACTGTTTGCCGCCGTCAAGCCAAGCACCTTTGACTCCGCCGGCAAAGATCTCATCGCCTCGCTCGCGGTACGTTGGATCGCCGGTCAGGTGATACAGCCAGGCGAACGCCGGTGCGATCAGCAGATTCAGGTCCGCTGCGCCCTTCAGTGGTTCCGTGGCTGGCTGGTACGGTTGCTTGTTTCTGTAGTAGAAGGACTCGTCGTCCTCGACCCAGGCGTTCTCCCACAGCCAGTCCATTGCCGTCCGAACAACGTGCGGAATTCGGGGGTCTTTTGTCTTCTCGTAGTACTGGATCAACGCTTCGGAGGTCAGCCCCACCATGAAAGGCGGCATGGAGCCTTCCGGATTGTCCTCAAGAAAATTCTTTGAGACGAACCATTGATCCATGTGACCCAGGGCGTAGTCGAGTGCGCTGTCGAAACAGGGATGGCGAGGCGCACCGAGGTCTTCCGCCACCATGTATGCATTCAGGCAGTACGCTGTTTCACGCGACAGCCGAGTGCTCACTCCACCTCCACGGGTCGTGTACGCAGCACGCGTCGACAGCAGCAGGGCGGCCTTCTTGGATAGCTCATCTCCGGTACGTTTGAAGTCCTCGATCAGTCCGTGGGGAAATATGCGGTAGCCGGTCGTGCGGCCGTTGTTCTTCACTACGTAACCATCGCGATACACTCGTTCGACCTTCTCGGCGGCTTCGATCCACTTCACATCTCCCGTGTAATCGGCGATCTGGTAATAGGCTCGTTGCCCATCGTAGTACCAGACGTTGCCTTCCCAAGTGCCGCGTTTCTCGATGATGTCGCCCTCGGAGTGTTTGGCCCCGTACGTGACCATCTGTTTCTCCCACCGGTCCAAAAGCGGAATGGGAGGGTTGCTCTTCACAGCGATGTTCGGAAGTGGTTTGGGCACCGGTCTAACGTTGATCGAATAAGTGGCAACTCGCTCGACTTTGGTCCTCTTGGAAACGGCTTTGATCCTCAAGGTGTGCTCGCCAATCGGCGTGTCGCTAGTGGTGACGATGTGGATGACTCCGGTGCCCTGGCGATAAACGTGGTTTCCGCTCCAAAACTCAAGCGTGCACTCCGCCCCCATCGGGAGCCCGTCGACGCTCAGGGCAATGATTTCACCGCGTTCCGATTTCTTCTTAACGGTCGCCCCGACGCGCATTCCGTATCCCTGAAACACATGAGCTGGACCGAAAACGCGGATCGAGTAGTCCAGTGCCTCTTCCGTCTTGTTGCTCGGGGGCTCCCCGGCTGAGACTCCCATTGCAACGCTGATACACAACAACACGCTCGTGTGAATGGTAGGGACATACATCTCGCAAACCTCGCTAGTTCTGGTGAATACGCAGTCCTATTGACCCCACATTTCGCTTAGAATCCGCGTCGTTTCATTCACGAACACCGTGCCACCTTCCGGCCCCACTACGCCGTCGTCGATTCTCGCGCTGTATCCTCCGCCCTCGACCGCTCGTATAGTTGGCAGATAGGCGGCGCACCCGGCCGTCAGTTGGACCGCCGCCGTTTGAGTTGCCGGGCTGCGGCCTTTGATCCTTACCCCGTAGTCCGTGTACAACTCGAACGGATTCGTGGCTACGGCAAGATCGCCCAAACGCAACAAGTGCAATTCGGCTTTGTAGAAAGGGTCCTTCTTCTGATAGTCATAGCGAGCTAGCATCGTTCGGCTTACTCGCCAGTAGATGTAGTCCTTACTGCTAAGTTCGTCCGTTTTGTCCTTCCCAGCCTCATACAGGGCGAGCGCCTGCGCATAGCGTTCATCCGACACCTGCCAGACCGGCAGCGGCACACGTGCCACGCGGTGCTCGAATGGCAGGTTGGTTTGAACGTTGGCTCGGGCAACATCGTAGACGTCTTCCACGGCACGAAGGACACGTCGCGCGATCTCCTGCCGGCTACTCAATTCTCTGCGCTGTCGCATCGCGGCTTCAGCTTTCTTGTCCCACATCAAGTGGGGAGATTGGTCGCCACTTGCGCCGGTGAGTGGCAAGACGAACAAGTCGGCGTGATACCGTTCACGCAAGAGCTTCCTTGCATCGTACCAATAGTCGGCGGAAAGACATTTCTCGCCTTCGACCTCTTGAGCCGGGCAGTAGACATTGATCGCTATGCCCTCCAACCGCCCGTCATCTCGCCAGAAAAACAATACATCCACCGAGTGATCCGAGACGCCTTCGATATGCGAGAATGAGGGATCGCTGGTTCTCCCGTACATTCGCGCCGTCCCATTGGTGTACACGGCGCGACGATTGTGTGCGATCACCGCGTGACTCAACGCGAAACTCATTCCCCCAGGCTTCCGTGCCTTCCATGCCTCGACGACAGCATCGCTGACTCGCCCCGCGAGGAATTCAAGGTACTCCGAGGGCCGCATGATGTCTGTTTGGTCCGCAGGGATGCGGTAAGCCCAGCTACCGATGAAGTCGTAAGGATGGAAGTCCGTCTCGTCCGTGTCGGTCAGCGCCGGCGCTGTGTGCGTGTGAGTTGCCGATAGGAAAATCTTCTGCACATCCAAGTCCGGCAACTGCTCTTTGACAAGCTCGCGCACCCGATCCTGGGTCTTGCGACGGATGAGTGACAGATCACACGAGACGACCACGGCCTGATCAATCACGCCGTCCCCATCTCGTGTTTCGATGGCCAGCGCCGTAGCCGATAAAGGATCGTGCACGTCGCCGCCGACCCGCGTATGATATTGACCGCCGATGGCAACGGGCTTGTCGGGTGTGATACTTGCGACTGCCCATCCGAAAGAGAGTTGTCCGTCACGCGACGGGCGAGCTGCATCTGCGTCCGCATTCGGGACTGCGATCAATGACAGGGCAATTGTGCATGCGAGTGAAATCTTCATTTTCTTTCTCCATTCATCCGGTAGGAATCAACGTTCCCCGAGCGCCAGCGACATCTCCACGCGATAGAATGGCCGACGCTCCAAATGATATCAGGTATGTTGCCGTGATTGAAACAACTAGTGCTTTGTCAGCGCTTAGATTTAGGGTGGCCGGGGTTGGAGGGCGTAGCCCGAAACCCCGGGGCTTCCTTCGCTAACGCTCAGTCCAGCCCCGGCCACCCAACCCTAACTTTTTGCATTGACAAAGCACTAGTGCCAATTCGCTTCGTTCACCAATGGAAAACTTGCCATGTTGATTCGAGTATCCCTGATGATCCTCGTTGTTTGCGGTTTGACGATCGGCATTGTGCCCGTGCAGAGCGCGCCGGCGGAAGACGGTACGCATCCGTTTGACATGCGTCCTCAGCCGTGGCAACAACGCCAAGCGGTGCTTTCGGCGTTGACCACAAAACAGTCGTGGTGCAAAGTCGTGCTGTACAGCCCCGCCGTGCTGTTCAAGGACGGGAAATTCAGGATTTGGTACATCGGCACCTCGGCCGGCTCACGCGGCCCGGACATGGCCATGGGATACGCCGAGTCGGATGATGGCATCCATTGGATCGAGCACCCGGACAATCCCATTTTGACCGACGATGATATTCCTTGGGGCGAAGGCTGGCAGACACCGTTCGTGTTGTACGACCAGGAGGAGAAGATCTACAAGATGTGGTTCTCGGCCACGTCCAAGATGGTGCCCAACCCGAAGATTCCGGAAGCTTGGATGCCTACGGATCGGGTTCTGGGTTATGCCACGAGCGTTGACGGGATTCAGTGGACCGTGTACCCGAAGCCGATTTATCGAGACGGAAGTCGCAGCCCCTTCGTCTTGAAGGACGGTCCCGCCCAATACCGGATGTGGATGAACGTCGATCTCGGACGGATCTTCGAGTTTACCTCGCGTGACGGTATCGAATGGAAACGAGCCAAAGAGCCTGCGGTCCATCCGTCGGGCGATTCGAAGACCTGCATCTACCCGTGTGTATTACGCGAGAACGGCAAGTACTACATGTGGTACGGCTGCCATCGGCCGGGCGGCGTGTTCGAAGTGTTCTGCGCCACTTCCGATGACGGCTCGCGCTGGAAGATCGACCACGAGAACGCTGCCTTCCCAGCCACGGGCGACAAGGAGGACTTCGATGGCCGGTATACGTCGATTCCCTTTGTCTTGAGTTTCGCGGATCGCTATATGATGTATTACGCAGCCCGATCCCGGGAGAATTCCTACATCGATGGCAAAGGGAAGAAACGAAGGGATGGCGCAGGCGTTTACGCAAGCATCGGCGTGGCCGTAATCCCAAAGAAAGCCGCCGAGTAATCGGCTGCAACATAGTAGGACGGGTCTCCAGACCCGTCTGGACGGCTCGGGAGAGCCGTCCTACAGGGGCACGCGCGAGCCACCGCGCAGAACGCTACTTGGGTAGTCCGGCGATCAGTTCCTTCGACAAGATGGAATACTTGCGGTTCATCTCCAGGAACAATATCGCGCCTCGGGTTTGCCAAAGGCCGTCCTGCGTCTCGAACGACTCCATTCCCGTGGTGCAGTCTCTTATGACGATGATTTCGTAGCCGCGGGTGTGCATCGCCATCGTTCCGTAATCCCGCTGCAAGATGCACATGTTGGTGTTGAATCCAAGGTAGAACAGAAACAGAATGCCTTGATCGCGACAGTAATCGTGCAGTTCCTGCCCCGTGGCAACCACCACGTCGGCGCCTTCGGGCTGCACGTCTGGGTGCATGCAGAGTCCTTTCAGAATCCTTAAGCGATCGCTGGCCATGGGCTCGGCAGGCCGAGCGTACTTCTTGTACGGTCCGCTCTTGCTGCGAAATTGGGAAGGTGGCCAGGGCGTGGCGGGCACACTGGCGGCTTTCGGGATCAGCGCGCCCGCCGGAAGCTCTCTCTGTTTTTCGCGGCCCACCCAGGCGGCACATTTCCGCGCCTGCGGCGACGACGGGGCGTGGATGATTTGCAGGCCGGCCGTACGACACTTCTTCAGCAGCGGCCGGATCGTCTCTTGAATGATTCGTTCGGCTCGCGCTTCCGGATCCTTCAGATAGTGCCGGTCCCAGACGTCGACCAGAACCAAGGCGGCTTGAGACATGGGGATCTCCCAATCCAGGTAGGCGTAGCCCGTATTCTTCTCAAGCCACTCTTCACCAGGATCCACGTGCCAACGATAGTATCGTGGTTTGACATGTAGAATCCGTTGTTCACTCAGAGCGCCGGTTCCGGAACCGGAAGTTGCCTCCTGTGCCGGAGCCGCCGATGCCTGGCAGCACACGATGGCGATCAACAGACTGGTCCGCAACATGGTAATCTCCTTTCGCTGACTTAGTCGTTTTTCGTGGATAACGCAGTTGCGCGCATCTGCGTTGTTGACCGCAAGCGTCTGCTCGCAACACAATAATCTGGATACCAGATGATACCAAGGGAGGCTCGAGCATGACGAGAACACCACACCAGAAACGACAATCCGTCGGATTTCACTTGATGCTTGTCACAACGGCTTTGGTAACCACTCTCATTCTCCCTTGTTCTCCGCTCGCCGTTGGAGCCGAACAAGAAAGTCCCTCGAAAACGACCAGCGCCTTCTACCCATCGAGTCTCGTTCAAATCGGTAGAAAGAACGCCGAGGAATACGCGTGGGCCGCTCGGATGCGTGAGCTGGCTGTGGAAGGTGCGCGCCCGTGGATGGCGATGTCGGACGCGCAGCTTTGGAGCCTCATGTTCGGAAACACCATCACCCGGTCCTGGATGGTGTGGTCCAATGGTTTCTGTCCGGGCTGCAAAGAAAGTGTGCCCATGTACAACTGGGAGATCGACGCCATGGGCCGGCCGTGGAAGGTGCGCTGTCCGCATTGTGACGATGATTTTCCCACGAACGACTTCGAGAAGTTCTACCGCTCCGGTCTCGATCCGTCCGGCGTCTTCGATCCGGGGCGCGCCGACCGTTCACTGCTGTTCAACATCGAGCATCCGGATCCCAACGACCCATTGCACCATTTCGGCGTCGACGACGGCGAAGGGTACATCGAGGGCAAGAACCGCTGGCGTTTCATCGGAGCCTTCCTGGTCTATGGCCAATGGAAGCAAGCGGTTCTGGGCGGCATCCGTGCGCTGGCCGAAGCCTATGTGGTCACCGGCGATCCCGTGTACGCACACAAGGCCGGAATCCTGCTGGACCGAGTGGCAGACCTCTATCCTACGTTCGACTACAAAGCTCAGGGCTTGGTTTACGAACGCTGGCAAACGGAGCCAAGATCCAGTCGAACTACCCGCGTGCCGAGATCGCTCGGGCCGTCATCAAGACCGTGCTTGCGTGGCCGAACAATCGTTCCGAAATCGATGGCATGATGGACAATATGCTCAAGAGGGCCACGGCAGTGGACGGGGTAACGGGCGAGAAAGGACTGGCCAACTACTCGGCATTCACGATCCAAAGCTTGGCGCAATTCCTGGGGCTCTACGCGCGAATCGAACCATCGTTTCTTGACGACCTCCTGAAGCGCCATCCGCGCCTGCATCAGACCTACCGCTTTCACATCGACACCTGGTGCTGCCAGAAATACTATCCGCTGTCGGGCGATTCGGGATGGTTCGCCAAAATGATTGACCAGTATCAGGGCGTACGTTTTCAGCGTCCGGGGCTGGAATCGGACTATAGCCACAAGGACGCCCTGCTATCGCCATCCATGTTCACGTTTCTGTGGTCCCTTCACCAGGTGACGGAAGATCCTGCTTTCGTCCAAGCACTCTACTTGGCCAACGACCGTTCCGCCAAGGATCTTCCGTACGACCTTTTTGCCTCGGATCCCGAAGGCCTTCAACAAGGAGTCCGTGATGTGATCGCCCGTGAGGGAACCGTGCCGGACGTGGGAAGCGTCAACAAAGAACAGTGGCGTATCGCCATCCTTCGTTCTGGAAAGGGAAATCACCAACGGGCCGTATGGCTCGATTACGACTCGGGTGGCGGGCACAGCCATTCGGACGGCATGAACCTGGGGCTGTTTGCCAAGGGGCTGGACCTCATGCCCGATTTCGGATACCCGCCCGTGCAATTCGGCGGGAAACAGTTCGAGCGGACCGTTGCGTTGGTTGATGTCTCCGAACTGGAAAGCTACGTGCTGGACGTCTTCCGTGTCGTAGGCGGAACAGATCACGCGAAATTCCAACACAGCCATTTCGGAACCATCGAAACCACGGGACTGACGCTCAAGCCGACCGACGCCTACGCTAACGGTACGCAGATGCGAGATTTTCGGTCCGATCCAGAACCCGTGACGACGTGGCAAGTAGATTGGAAGGTGGAAGACCGATATGGCCTCTTGCCGTCGGGTTCGAACATCCATTTGCGCTATACGGACCTGACTCCAGACGCAGAGGCTGCGGTCGCCGAGGGATGGATCATCGCGGGTGGCTACTCCAGCGGCGACGAGGTGTGGATCCCACGCGTCATGGTGCGATGCCGATCGGAAACGGTACCCTTGGCATCGACTTTCGTGGCTGTTCTCGAACCGTATGAGAAAGCGTCCAGCATCGCAAGCATCCGGCGATTGCCGCTGGCAACGCCGGAGGACACCCGGTACGGCGACCATCACGTCGCTGTCGAGATCACGCTTGTCGATGGTCGTCGTGACCTGCTTGTAACGGTTGACGTCGAGAACCCGCTCGGCCGACAGCCCTCGTTTACGGAAGTCCGCACTGCAGCGCAGCCAGATTACGCCCTGGAGACAGACGCAGCATGATACCTGGCAGCATGAATTCGGAAGACTCACTACATTGCGCGAAGCTGACGCTGTGCCTCGTATTGGCAGTCATGGTGATTGTGGAACGGAATACCGCCGGACTGGCCGTGCCCGACATCCCCAAGGACGTTTCACCCGAGGAGTTCTACGGGGGCTTCTTCCCAACTGAGGCGTGGGTCGCAAGCCTCAAACCGTTGCCTCGTGGGCAGCGCGGTGACCCGCAACTGGCGGCATACGTCGGATCACTGGACGAAGAGCAACTGGCCGATCTCCGTCGGCAAGTCAAGCCGTTCATGCGCGTCGATCCGGAGGCGTTTCTGGATATGGTGCCGCGGCGGAACCGATTGGCGGGCAACGCGCGCGTGATGCCGGCTCGCTCGCGTCAAACCACTCACCTGCCCGATACCGGCTATCTCGTCTGGACGCCGGACAAACCGAACGAGCTGCGCGATACGAAAGGCACTGTGATTGATCCATTGAAACACTTCCCGCCGACCGGCGAGTTTCGGATCACAGGGCCGAAAGGCGATGTGCAGCGGTATCCCTACCACGACGCGCCGGAAGGCAAACGTATCTACGTGCAGGCCGAGTTCATGGACGGCATGCGAGTGCGTGAGCTATCGCGTGCTGTGCGGGCATTGGGCATCCTATTCCACAAAACCAAGAACGTCGATTACGCCAAGCGAGCCGCCGCCATCCTGTATGACTTCGCTTGCGCCGTTCCGTACTGGCCCAAGATCGCGCGCGGCTATCACTCGGGTTTCGAGGGAAAGGACCGTTTCCGGCCGGTGGACGAGCACATCGTCTATGCCAGCCTCTGGTACGACAAGTACCATTCCGGTTTGGGCAACGGCCCCGAGCAATTGGCGCTGGGCTACGACCTGATCCAAAACGCCCCTGTGTGGAACTGGCTGGACGAACGGGCTGAAGGCGGCGACGCCCGTTCGGTCATCGACTGCGACCTGTTCCTTTGCACCACCAAGGACACGATTCGCTATGACGTTCACTTCCCGCAGCCCGACTCGGCATTGAGCAACTATATTCCCTACCAGGTCCGCGGCCTCATTTGTATCGGTGCGGCGATTGGCGTCCCCGAATTGGTGCACTACGCCAGATGGAAGATCGAACAGATGGTCGAGAAGACCATCATGGCCGACGCCGTTTTCCCTGAAGGCCCGTCGTATTTCCGCCAGCACATCGTGAATATGGAACGGGCGTGCGACATCGGCCGCGGCTATGACGATCCCATTGGGTTCGTCTCGTCCATTGACGCAGGCCGCATCGACGATATGGACTTGATGCGCGATCTGCCGATGCTGCGACGCTCGGTCGAGACGCTGTCGCGAATGACCTATCCCAGCGGCAACTACATCACGGTGGACGATACACACTGGCGATATGGCCAAGGGGTCGAGCCGCCGCACGAGGAGACTGTTCCCGTGCTGTTTCACGCCTACGGCCACGCCATACTCGGCCGCGGCCAGCGTGCGAACAACAACCAGTTCCAGGCCCATTTGAACTTCTCAGGCAACTGGGGCCATGACCACTGCGATATGCTGAACCTGATCCTCTGGCCGTACCGGGATGACTTGGTGTGCGACATCGGCTACGTGCACACGTACCGGCCCTACGCTGACTGGAGTCTCGGCCATAATCTGGTCGTGGTCGACCGCCATTCCCAACGACAAGTCAATGATCCCGGTCGGCTGTTGTCGTGGCATCCCGTGCGCGACGGCGTGCAGGTCGTCGAGGCGTCGGCTCCGCATGTGTATCCGCAGA
>CAZURK010000130.1:27949-40018 GCA_964623055.1 uncultured Pirellulaceae bacterium | reverse complement strand
ATGTTGACGATAACGGCCACGCTGTCGCCGACGTTGGCGGTCAGCCGATTGCACTCGCGCTCGGCCGTCAGGCTTTCGGCCCAATTTTTCGTTAGAAAGCGGCTGACTAACAACACGCCAAGCAGCGCGTACATGGCGTACGCCAGCAGCCCAAAGTTGAAAATCAGGGCAAGCAGCAGAATGAGTATCGCGCCGACTAACCAGTTCATGCACTCAAGCGGAGTTGAAGATTGTTTGCACGGTTGGAAGTACGCAACAGGTCGCCAATCTCCACACGCGGGAATCGCCAACCGCGCATTTGTGTCTAAGCACTGCTTAGTAGAACCGCGCCGTGCTGCTTCTGGCAAGCGTCTACGATGTTTTCTCGGATTTTGTCGGCCTCTTCGTTGGTAAGAGTCCGCTCGCCCGAACGTAGCGTAATCGACAGCAGTAGACGTTTTTTGCCGGCTCCATCCTTGTTCGCGTCGCGATACGTGTCCAGGTACGAGACGGCCTCCAGGCAGTCACCCGCCGACTGGCGAACAGTGTCCTCCAATGCCGTCCAACGCACAGATTCGTCGACGATCAGGTTCAAATCGCGGTCCATAGCCGGGTATTGGCTCTGATCAACATGTTGGGGTATCAGCCGAGCGACGTCGACCAGCGTGGTCAGACTTAGCTCTGCCACTGTAGCGGGGGTTCGAAGGCCGAATTGCTTCAACGCGGCTATGGTGATTCCGCCCAAATATCCGAGCAATTGCCCTTCGACTCGCAATTCGCTTGATTTGGCTGGATCCAATAGCGTCTGCTTCGTATCTACCACCTCCAAACGCGCGGCTGGGTCCAGCGTAGTGAGAATTGCCTCGATCGTGCCTTTCACGTGGTAATAGTCGCTGCTGCTAGCGATCGAAAGCGTCGACTGTTCCCTGGGCAGATCGCTGCCCTGCGGGAGGTAGACCCGAGCCGTCTCGAATAGTTCGATCACGGGATTGGCCAGCGATTCGTTCACGCGACGGGCCTCTAGCAGGCTGGGCACGAGGCTGCGGCGGAGTTGATCGGCGCCTTTCAACATCGGCGTGCTGGCCTGGATCGGCGTCGCATCGCTCCAAGGGCAAAAAGCGTCCGACCATTCCACGGGCACAACGCTGGCTGTCATTGCTTCATCGAATCCCGCCGAAGTGAGCACGTGTCGCACTTTACCCAGGACGCGGTCTTCGTCGCTGCGATGCGACGGCACCATGGGCACGCCCACGTCCTCGGGAATCTCGTCGTAGCCGTGAATCCGAGCGATTTCCTCGACCAAGTCGATTTCGCGCACCAAATCTCGCCGCCAACTTGGCGGAACGACCGAGACCGCGGCCTCGTCCGCATTCGTCTCGTTGCAGCCCAAATCCGTCAGTATTCGCCGGACCTCGTCCGCAGGAACGTCGATACCCAGCACGCGTGGCAGTTGCGAAAGCCGCAGCACGATCGGCTCGCGGTCCGGTGTCTCGAGCCCAACGTCGATTACGCCTTCGGCAAGCTCGCCGTTAGCCAACTCCAGAATCAACTCGCAGCATCGGCGGCTGGCCCAGTCGACGCCCAACGGATCCACGCGGCGCTCGAAGCGATACGAGGACGGGCTGTGCAGCACCAGTTTGCGAGCGGTGGTGCGAATCGAAAGCGGGGCGAAATCCGCCGCTTCGATCAACACGTCCACCGTATCGTCCGACACTTCCGTGTCCGCCCCACCCATCACTCCGCCAAGCGCCACGGCACGACTGGCGTCGGCGATTACGCACATGCCGGGTCCCAACTCGTAGAGTTTGTGGTTGATCGCCTCGAACTGCTCGCCCGGCTGAGCTTCGCGAACAATGATTTCCGGGCCATTTAGCTTGGCAAAGTCAAACGCGTGCAGCGGCTGGCCACATTCCATCATCACGTAGTTGGTGATGTCGGCCACATTGTTGATGGCCGGAATGTCCAGCGTAGCCAGACGGTCGGTCAACCAAGCGGGACTGGGGCCGATCTCCACGCCGCGGATCACGCGCGCCGTGTAGCGGTAGCACAGTTCCGGGCACTGGACGGCGACTTTGGTCAGATCCGTGACTCGGGGCTCGCCCTCAGCCGGCACAGCGGCCGGTGTGGTCAATTCACGATTCCACAACACGGCGATCTCCCGCGCCACGCCGATGTGGCCCAGGCAGTCGGGGCGGTTGCTGGTGACCTCCAAGTCGATTTGCAGATCATCACCTACCGTCTTTGTACCTTCGTGATTCAGGCCAGACATGGAAAGCCGCTCGGCCAATTCGTCGTGCGACATGTCCAGAGCGACGTACTCTTTCAGCCAGTTCCAGGAGACTAACATGATGGTGGAGTTTGGGCGGTTAGGGGTCTCAGTACGTGAAGGATGTTAACGTCTTTTCGGGATACGGGATGCGGGATACGGGTCTCGCGTCTTGGCGTGTCCGTAGGGAAGCTCGTATCCCGTATCCCGCATCGCGGCACTCGCATCCCGCATCCCCTTCTTCAAAACTGATGCAGGAACCGCACGTCGTTCTTGTAGAACTCGCGAATGTCGGTGATACCGTGGCGACGCATACACAGGCGTTCGATGCCAAGGCCGAAGGCAAATCCGACTACTTCCTCGGGATCGTAACCGACGGCTTGCAGCACGTTGGGATCGACCATGCCGGCGCCGCCGAATTCGATCCACTGATCGCCCCAGTGGTAGTCCGCCTCGACGCTCGGCTCGGTAAACGGAAAGAACGATGGCCGAAACCGGATATGCACATCGCCACCCAGATAGCTGACCGCGAAGAGCCGCAAGACGCTTTTCAAGTCGGCCATGGTCACGTGCGTGTCGATCAGCAGTCCTTCCATCTGGTGGAACATCGGGTAGTGCGTCGCGTCGGCCGTATCCGGGCGGTACACGCGCCCCAGCGAGATGATGCGCACCGGAGGTGGCGTACATTCCATCACGCGGATCTGAACGGTACTGGTCTGACTTCGCAGCAATAGCGTTTTGTCGTCCGCCGTCCGCTGGGCCGTGGTAAGATAGAAATTGTCAAGCGGATCTCGGGCCGGGTGTTCCCGAGGGATGTTTAGCGCCTCGAAATTGTGCCACTCGTCCTCGATTTCCGGGCCGTCGGCCACAGAGAAGCCGAGTCGCCCCATGATGTCTTTCAACTCCTCGATGGTCTGCGTGATCGGATGCAGGCGGCCGATGCGCAGGGACGTGCCGGGAAGGGTCGGGTCGAACTGCGGTTCCGCCTTAGCGACGGCCTGTGCGTCACTGGCCAATCGTTCTCCGGCGGCTTTGAAAGCGGCGTCGATCTGTTTCTTTGTCTCGTTGAAACGCTTGCCGGCCGCCGGACGATCCGATTTGTCAACGCCGCCCATCTGCTTCTGGGCCGCTTTGAGTTTGCCCTTCTTCGCACCCAGGAACTCAATCCGAGCCGCTTCTAACGATTCGCCGTCGGCAGCCGAATCGAACGCCTGAACTGCGTCTGCGGCAAGGTCGTCCAGTTGTTTGAGGAAATCTGCTAGTGCCATCGTTCCCGCAACCGAGTATGTCCCGCCTGCCGGGTGGGACCTGGGATCGGTTGTAGCGTCTCGCCCGCTACAGGTCCCGTCCGGCAGCCGGGACCTACTCGCGTTCAACAAAAAAAGAGACAGGCCTGACTGTCCGAGACCCATCTCTCTGTGATCAATATCTGCCAGATTGGTTCGGCTCAGGCAGCCAGTGCCTCTTTCGCCTGCTCGACCACCGAGTCAAACCCGGCCGGATCGCTAATCGCCATTTCCGATAGCGCCTTCCGATCCAACTCGATGCCGGCTTTCTTCAGGCCGTGAATGAACTCGCTGTACCGCAAACCGCGTTCGCGAACCGCCGCGTTGATGCGAATCACCCAGAGTTTGCGGAATTCGCGTTTTCGCACTCGGCGGTCGCGGTAGGCGTAGGCACCCGAGCGGATCAGTGTTTCCTTGACCGTGCGAAGCAGATTCTTGCGTCCGCCGCGATACCCTTTCGCTCGACGGTACAGGCGTCGTTTGGCCCGGGTGCGGGCCGAACCCTTTCTCGTTCTCATCGGTTGTTTCCAATCATTCTGGCACGATAAGGCCCCTCCGAGTGGGTCGGAGGCGTTAGTTGCCCACGCGCGTTTGGCTGTCCTTCTATGTCTATTAGGTGTGGCACGGCCTAGTTGTTAGCCGTGTCTTTTCGGGCCGCGACCAGCACTACTAACAAGTAAGCAGTGCCACACGACCCTAGGCTACGACTGAAACGGGCCACTCAGGAACTGTACTTGCCCAATGCACGCTGAATTGCCGGCTCCATGCACTCGTCGACGGTCGCGGTCCCACGCAGATTGCGTTTCCTTTTCTGCGACATGCGACTTTGCAGGTGGCTAGTGCCGGACTGGCGGTGCTTGGCATGGCCCTTAGCAGTCAGTCGGAATCGTTTCTTGGTACCCTTGTGTGTTTTTTGCTTTGGCATTGCGGTAGCCGTACTTACAGTAGACTGTCGGAGGTCGGGGAAAACGTATAAGTTTAGTTGTTGTCGGCGTGACCGCAAAGGGGGATTAGAGAAAATGGAGGCTGGACTGTCGCCTTGATTTCCCCCTCAAATGGCAGAAGTCTGACCAGAGATCCATTGGAGTCGCTGATCGTGCGTACCCCCCTGCCCTTTTTGTCCCTAGTGTTCTTGGCGACGATCGGTGCTGCATCGGAGCCAGGAGCCGGGCCACGCGATAATGCGGCCGCGCGGAGCTACGCCCGAGGACCGCTGACATTGGACGACTACAAGGCGCCTATCCCGAAGGATACTGGGGAGTTAGATGCCTTCACGACCACCGATATCCGATTCGACTACGACTACCAGGTTCGGTTTACTCGCGGGCGGGCAACCGCTTACGCCACGGAGTTGAACATCGACGCGGTGGTTGTCCCCTCCAAATCGTGGATCAGACTTCGATCCAACGCGCGGTTGATGGATCACGAGCAAGGTCACTTCGACATCACCTACATCGCAACGCTCCGGGCCCGTTTGGAGGTGGCCAAACTGGCCAAGAAGCGACAGCGTATTCTTGTCACCGCCGCGACACCGGATGCGGCAATCGACTCGCTGGGCCGGACGGTGAAAGAGTTCATGCAGCCGTTCTTCGATGCCGCCTTTGCCGAACAGAAGGAATACGACCTCATAACCAAGCATGGCCGCGTCCCGACCGCTCAAGCCGAGCAGCGGCGCAAGCAGATCGAAACAACCAAGAGCCTGACCGAAGAACTGAAGCGAATCGACCGGTGAAAGTTGCCTACCTAACCGCCGGTGCTGCTGGGATGTACTGCGGAAGCTGCATGCACGACAACACGCTTGCGGCAGCGCTCAGCCGGCTTGGAGTCGACATCCAGTTGATACCAACTTACACGCCGATTCGTACGGACGAAGACGATGTCAGTGTGGATCGTGTGTTCTTTGGTGGGGTGAACGTCTTTCTTCAGCAACGATTCTCGTTGTTTCGCTTCCTTCCGTCCTGGATCGACCGTTTTCTCGACCGGCCGGGGTTCATCCGCTGGGTGACTTCGCGAGGGATCGAGATCGATCCCAAGGAACTCGGCGGTTTGACCGTTTCGATGCTGAAGGGCGAACACGGCTTCCAGCGCAAAGAAGTGCGGCGGTTGTGCAAGTGGCTGGCATCGTCTGTCCAGCCCGATCTCGTTGTGCTGACGAACATGTTGATCGGTGGCTGTATTCCCGAAATCAAACGCAAGCTGAAGGTCCCAGTGCTCGTAACCTTACAGGGCGACGACGTTTTTCTGGACCAACTTGTCGAGCCGTACAAGTCGCATGCGTTTGAGGAGATTCGGCGTTTGATCGACTGCGTGGACGGGTTCGTCGTCAACAGCCAGTACTATGCCGATTTCATGAAGCCGTACCTTGGCATTCCTGCAGCCAAGCTGGACATCGTCCCGCTGGGAATCGACACGCGGGGCTTCCGGCCAGCCGGGTCGGAGACAGCCCAGACGCAGCCTGATTCGGGACGGCAGCGGACGATAGGGTATTTGGCAAGGCTTGCACCCGAGAAAGGGCTTCACGTTCTGGTTGACGCATTCATCGAGTTGCATAAGAAACCTGACATGGGCGATGTCCAACTGCGGATTGCCGGCTGGATGGGAGAGCAGAACCGAGAGTATGCTGAAACGGAGTTCGCGAAACTAAAGGCCGTGGGGTTAGACGATGCTTTCCGCTACGCGGGAGTGGTGAACCGGCACGAGAAAATCGAGTTTTTCGAGAGCCTGAGCGTGTTCTCGGTGCCGACAACGTATGCGGAACCGAAGGGTCTGTACGTGCTGGAGGCGCTTGCGGCCGGCGTCCCTGTTGTGCAACCGGATCACGGCGCTTTTCCGGAATTGTTGGCAGCGACAGGCGGAGGATGGTTGACTACGCCGGGCGATCCGGCAGCGTTGGCCAAAACGCTGTGCGAAGCGTTGGACGATCGTGAACGTTTGTCGCAGTTCGCTGCGGCGGGCCAAGCGGCTATACACGAACGATTCAACGCCGACGTAATGGGTCGTAAAATGCTGGAGGTGTTTCGAAAGCATGTCGTCGTTTGACCCGAAGCCGGAGGCGATGGCGGGCAACGAGATAGACCGTCCACTCGCAGCGCCCGCCATCGCCTCCGGCTTCGGGTCAAACGATCAAAGTGCAAGGACAACGGAATGAGAAACGCAATTGTGTTGGTCGTCGACCGCTTGGGGGCCGGGTATTTGGGGCCGTACGGCAACACGTGGATCGATACGCCGAACTTCAATCGTCTGGCCGCCGAGTCGCTGTTGTTCGAGTTTGCCATGGCCGACTCGCCACACTTGCCGCTGCTGTACCGCTCGTACTGGAAAGGGCTACACGCCATGTCCGACGACACAGGGGCGGATAGTCTTCCGGAGAGTCTGGTGGCGACCGATATCCATACCGCGGTGGTGACGGACGATCAGGCGGTCGCGGAACTGAAGTGGACCGACGCTTTCAACGAGCGAATCACGTTGTCGCCGACGCCAGCCGTGCGAACGGCGGAAGAAGTCGGTCTGACGCAAATGGCACATCTGTTCGCGTCGGCCGTCGATTGGCTGGCCGACGCGCCGGAACCGTTCTTGTTGTGGGTCCACAGCCGCGGTATGGCCGGGTCGTGGGACGCACCGCTGGATTTCCGTAATCAGTTTGCGGACGAGGACGACCCAACACCGCCGGACACGGTAACCCCTCCGGCATTGCGGTTGGAGGCCCGCTATGATCCGGATGATCTTTTGGGTTTGCAGCATGCCTACGCCGGCCAAGTGCGTCTGCTGGATATGTGCATCGGTGCACTACTGGACGCGACCCAAACGATGCCCGGACGAGAAGATTCACTGTTGGCAGTCACTTCGCCGCGGGGTTATCCGCTGGGCGAACATGGACGGGTGGGTCAGTGCGATGAGACGTTGTACGGCGAACTGTTGAATGTGCCCTGTTTCCTTCGTTTTCCGGACGGAGCCGGGGCCGCAGCACGCAGTCACTATCTTGTACAACCGCCGGACGTCTTCTCGACGCTGCTGGATTGGTTCGGCTTGACGGCGGGCGACGAGTCGGTTTGGAGTGCCAGCCTGATTCCGACACTTGACGATGTGCAACCATCCGGGCGCGATCGTGCATGCTCTATCTCCGAAGGACACCGTGCGATCCGAACGCCGGCTTGGCTCCTGCAACGGCATCCGGACTCGAAACGGGAACTGTTTGCCAAGCCGGGCGACCGTTGGGAAGCCAACGAAGTCGCAGACCGCTGCCAGGAGACCGCCGACGAGTTGGACGCCCTGTTGGACGAGTTTGAGGAGGCGGCTCGTTCTGGAGATGCGACTCGATTGACGCCGTTGTCAGATGTGCTGATCGAGGGTATGGAGTAGCAGCGGCGAGCGAAGTTGGCTGCTAGCTAAGCTTGCGGGACAAGAAGAAACCGACATTATATGCCGCTCTCTGCCCGAGCCGACAGAAGCCCGAAGCGCAAGCGAGGGAGTGAGTTACGTCCCTCGCTTGCGCTTCGGGCTTGTGTGCGATGTGCCAAACTTGACCGGGTGCGGTATAGCAGTACGGTCGGGCGGATCCGCCGAGGTGTCCGCCGTTTTGCTCCGAATCGGGGTGGCCACGCTTGGCAACGCACGTTTATAATCCCGCGCCATTTTACTAACTGGTTTCGTGCCCTCATGATGAGGAAACCCCGTTGGCCTAACGCAGCCGCTCTCACCTGATCTGACAATGCACGGACAAGGAAGTCCGCACACAACGCACTCGCGCCCATCACCAGTAGCGAGGCACAGGACGCGCAACACCAGCCGATCCTTGCAGGTGGCTGTTTGGCTGTGCGCGCTAATCGGTATCGCGCCTCTGGCCTCCGCCGAGGACCTCAGTTTGCGGTTGTGGATCGCTTGGCAAGGCCGAACGGCTTGCCAGTGGAAGGGCCGGATTCGAATCGAGGACGGGAGTTTGGGATCGAGCCCGCGCAGCCCCATCCTCGAGTTTCGTCCCGTCGGGTTGACGCCGGACGAACCGGGATCGATGTACGTTGACGGTAACACTCTGTACATCGACTCGCGCAGCCCGCGCACCTACGACGGAGTCAGTCTGCTGGTCAACGCAGCATCCGATGCGAGACTGTCAATCGAACTAACGCCCTTGGATCGGCCGCAGGCCGTGAAGTCAGAGATATTCGATCTGAGGGAATTCGTTTCCCAAGTCCACAATCCCGAGGAGCCGGACGAGTGGGGCGACCGTCTTCTGGTGCGGCGTACCCCGGGTGACCGACTCCGCGTCCGCCATGACCGGAAGTCGCTGGTTTTTCTCCCTGGCGAGACGTTCGATCTCCATGTCGATCCGCACCTGGTCGACAACGTCGAACCCGACACGACGCTGATTTACGCCGTCGAACTGCGGCGGGCGCGAACCGATGATGAACTGTGGGACGAAACGCGCGAAGCACGCAGCGACGAAAGCGGAGACCCGCCGGAGGTCGGCTATGCCATCCCTCTGCCCGAGACCCAGGGGGTCTACGACGTCGTGATCTCCTTGAAGCAACGAATAGAACCTCTCGGACTGCGGACACGTCTCGCACCGGCCAAGACGTTACACGAGAGGTCGCTGCAGTTGGTGGTGGTCGACTCGAATCCCCCTACCGCCGACATGTCCGCATGGGAGGTGATCGAAGAGATCACCCCGAGCGTCGATCAAGGCACTTCGCAGACCGAGGATCTAAAATCGACTCTCTCGAAATGGCTTGCCAAGCTACGCAACTTGCCCTTGATCCCCGGTTCGGATTCGGGCGACAAGCTGGAACGGATGGGAAACGGCCGTAGCCGCAAACAGGTTCATCCGGACCACGAGTTCATCGAGTTGCTGCCCGAAGGCTGGCAGGCGTATCGATTGCCGGTTGAGGAAACGGGCATTCCGCACGTGTTGGATCTGGCATATCCGAATGACCTCGTGCAAACGCTCGGCATCTACATCGTCGAGGAGGGCGCCGCCGGCGTGGTCAGGCCGCTGGGGCCCCATTCCGGCTTGGACATACCGGCAACCAGCAACGTGACACCGCCACAAATCGAACTTCATCGTGTTGTGTATTGGCCACGAAGCACGACGCCACCGCCGCTGCTGTTGCTGGCGAACCTTCGGCAGGACACATCGGCCGTTTTCGGCCAAATCCGCGTCTTGGCGGGCCCAAAAACATTGCCCGTTCGGCAGGTCGCGCGGGGCGAGGACCTCCGGCTGCTGGCCGCCTACCTGGACCGCCCGCTGTTCCCGGAGAACTTCTCGGCCAGCGATGCCGTCGACCCAGTAACCGGGCGCAATCTGAACGATTGGTACACCTTCCTGGACGGCGGGTCGCGGTTGGTCCAGCACTTGAAGTACGTGGGCTACAATGGAGCCATGGTCTCGGTGTTGCGCGACGGAGCGGCCATCTATCCCAGCGGTCTGCTGGAATCGACGCCCAGGTACGATAACGGCATCTTCTTTGGCACCGCCCAGGACCCTCAGCAGAAAGATGTCCTGGAGATGCTCTTTCGTTTGTTCGATCGCGAAGGGCTTCGGTTGGTGCCCGCCTTGTCGCTGTCCACGCCCTTGCCGGAACTCGAAACGTTGCTTCGGCGGCAGGACAAAGCCACCTGTCGTTCCATTGAACTGACTGATGCCGGCGGCCAAACCTGGAGGCAAATGCACGGCGCTGGACGCGCGAGCGGTCCCTACTACAACCCCTTGGACCCCCAGGTCCAACAAGCTATGCGTCGTGTGGTCGCCGAGTTGGTGGAACGCTACGGAAACCATCCGTCGTTTGCCGGTGTCGCAATTCAATTCGGTCCCAACACATACGCACAGTTGCCCGATATCGATTGGGCTCAGGACGCGATCACAGTTGACCGCTTTGCCAGGGACGAGCGGATCGTTATACCAGGAGTTGCGACCGGCGACCGAGATCAGCAAGCCACTTACCTGCGTGCCGAAGGACGAGATCGCTGGTTGAATTGGCGTGCAGAAAAGCTGGCCGAATTCTACAAGACCGTTCAGAACGATCTGGCCGCCCGCGCGCGTGTGCCCGGTGCCCGGCTATACCTGGCCGGCGCCGATATGCTCAACGGACAGGACATACAAAGCACATTGCAGCCGAAGCTGCCGTTGCGACTGGACGTGCATCGGGCGATGCTTCGCGTGGGGATCGATCCGGCTCGCTACGCGGACAACTCGGGGATCGTCCTGTTGCGGCCCTACCGCTGTGCTCCTCTCGCATCGCTGGGTGATCAGGCCGTTAATCTCGAACTCCGGCAGTCCGAAGTAATGGACGAGCTGTTTGCCGAAGCGAATGACGGGGGTGCGGGGGCGAGCGTCTCACGCCGTCGTCAAGCGACTGGCGCACTGTTCTATCACGAGCCTCAGTCGCTAACGATTTCGTCGTTCGGTCAGAAAAGTTCGTTCGGATCGGAAGCAGGCAGCAGTTGGTTTACGGCACACGTTTCGCCTGCCGGACTACACAATCGACGGCGTTTCGTACACGGCCTGGCGGCATTGGACAGCCAAGTCATGTTCGACGGCGGCTGGATGACACTGCTGGGCCAACAGGAATCAATGTTCGATCTGATCGAAGTCTACAGCCGGCTGCCGGCCGACCGTTTCGAGACGGTTCGCCCGAAGGATTCCGATATCGAAGCACAGCCGATCGTGGTTCGCAAACTGACGGCTGGCAACGAGACCTACGTCTATGTGGCCAACGATTCTCCTTGGCCGATTTCGATTGCGCTGGATTTCGAAGTCGCGCGCCCCTTCAACATGCAGCATCTCAGTAGCCGGGAGTTGCCGCAGCCGGTACTGCGCGGAAACCATCTGTCCTGGCGAATCCGCTTGGATCCGTACGATCTGATCGGCACCAAATTCAGCACCGCAGACGTGGAGGTCGTTGATTGGCGGGTGGAACTGAGCCAAGAGGTGTTTGACGAACTGAAATTGAGGATTGCCGATATCCTCTGGCGGGCAAGGGAGCTGAAACAGCCCAAGCCGCTCGCGGTGCTGGCCAATCCGGGGTTCGATCTCCCCAAGCAACAGAACCTGATTCCGGGCTGGACCCACGCGAAGGGTAACGGGGTGTCCATAGACCTGGATCCTACCATCAGCCACGACGGACAGAACTCGCTGAGGGTCAGCAGCACTGGTCCCGTGGCGTGGGTGCGCAGCAACCCGTTCCCAGCCCCGAAGACGGGCCGGTTGTCCGTTTGGATGTGGCTGCGAGTCCGGAATGCCAACGAGCAGCCCCCGCTGCAACTGGCCGTCGAAGGGCGGCTGAACGGCGAGCCCTACTACCGCCCTGCCCCGGTCGGCGCAAACGATGGGCGCTGGCGCATACCGCCTACTCCACTGCCTGACAGGTGGCAGAAGCCCTATTTGGTGCGTGTCGACGACCTTCCCACCAGCGGATTGACCGATTTGCGCGTGGCCGTCGATCTGATGGGCAAGGGCGAAGTCTGGGTGGACGATATCCAGGTCTTTGACCTGTGGTTCGACGATACCGAGATCAATCACCTGATCACGCGCAGCGGTCTGGCCAA
>CAZURK010000130.1:0-27849 GCA_964623055.1 uncultured Pirellulaceae bacterium | reverse complement strand
TGTGGTTCGACGATACCGAGATCAATCACCTGATCACGCGCAGCGGTCTGGCCAAGTGGCAACTGAACAAGGGCGAAGTGGTCAAGTGCGAACGGTTCGTTCGCAGTTACTGGGCGGAGTTCCTGCGGCGTCACGTGAAGTCGCAGGCACCCCAAATGGCTGAACTCCAGGAGCCTGGCAATCGCTACCAGCCCCAGCCGCCAACGAACGACACGCCCAGCGCTGGCCAGCAGGAAAAGTCCGCCCCGTGGTACCAGAAGTACAAGAAGTTCGTGCCAAAACCTCCGAAGATACCAACGAAGATACAAGAGTTCTTTTGATAGCCGCCGCGCTGGCTCGTTGCGGCGAGTTGCCAAGTCCACTCTGCTGTGGGTAGAATCATAAGATGGTGTGGTGACTAAGTCGCGCCTCGCGCATCTGGACGGGCAACCTCTCTTATCGACAGTGCCATGAACTTCATCAGTTCTCTCGCGATGTGGCAATGGTTGGTCATCGGCTTGGTGCCGCCGGCGATCATTGCGCTGTACTTCCTGAAGCTGAAACGACAGCCGCTGGAGGTCCCCAGCACGTATCTGTGGAGCCGGACGATCGAGGATCTGCACGTCAACTCGATCTGGCAGCGGCTGCGGCAAAGCTTGCTGCTGTTTCTGCAACTCCTCTTACTGGCCTTGTTGATGTTCGCGTGCCTCCGTCCCGGATGGCGGGGAGCGAAGTTGACCGGCGACCGCTTTGTTTTTCTGATCGATACCTCGGCCAGCATGAGCGCGACGGACGTCGAGCCGACCCGGTTGGACCTTGCGAAGGAACAAGTCCTCGGAATGATCGGGCAGATGAAGTCGGACGACGTGGCGATGGTCATCAGCTTCTCTGACACAGTAGGCGGCGTGCAGTCGTTCACCAGCAGTCGCTCGCTGCTTCGCCAGTATGTGGACCAAATCAAGCCGACCAGCCGCACCAGCGATCTTCGCGAAGCCCTGCGAGCTGCGGCAGGCTTGGCGAACCCCGGCCGCAGCAGCGACGCAGATAATGTCAACGACGTCCAAGTGGCCGATCCCCTGCCGGCAACGTTGTATCTGCTAACCGATGGTGGTTTCTCCAGCGTGCCCGACTTCTCGCTGGGGAACCTGGAGCCGGTATACATCCCGATCGGCGAAGAGAAGCCTGAAAACATAGGCATCGTGGCCTTTACGGCAGAACGCAATCCGGAGAAACCCGACCAGCTTCAGGCGTTCGCTCGTTTGCAGAACAGCGGCGAACATGATGTGACGTTGGAAGCTTCGCTGTACCTGGACGATCAACTGGCCGACACATACAGTGTCAAGATCGAGGCCGGGAAAGAAGCGGGGGTGGAGTTCCAACTGGAGACCATCGAGCAGGGTGTGCTCAAACTGGAACTCGACCACAAAGACGCGCTCGAGTTGGACAATACGGCCTACACGGCTATCAACAAAGCTCGCCGCGCACGCGTCCTGTTGGTCACGCCGGGCAACCTGACCCTGGAGTGGGCTCTGGATACGGACGAGGTCCTGGAGCTGGCCACCATCGCGGTCGCTGGCGTGGCCGAATTGGACAAGAAGGATCACCAGGGCTTGGCTACTGCGGGCTATTACGATCTGATCATCTACGATCGATGCGTGCCCAAGAAGATGCCACAAGCCAACACGATGTTCATGGGCAGGCTGCCGCCGGTCGAAGGCTGGTCACAAGGCGAAGAAGAGATCTTGCCGATGGTAATCGACACGGATCGCGTTCACCCATTGACGCAGTACATCGAGATGGGCAACGTGGACATTCTGGAAGCTTGCTCCGTCAAAGCACCGCCCGGCGGCACGGTGCTGATCGACTCGAACGTTGGAGCGTTGTTCGCCATCGGACCGCGCGAAGGTTACGAAGACGCCGTGTTGGGATTTGCAGTTATTGACGACGACGGGAAGGGATCCCTGGAGCCGAAGACCGATTGGCCGAAACGCCGCAGTTTTCCGGTTTTCTTCATGAATGTCGTCCGCTACCTGGGTGGTAACTCCGGTTCGACAGTTACTCCTACGGTCAAACCGGGCAAGGAGATTCAGCTCAGGACGCAGTCGCCGGCCGATCGTCTGGCGATCGAAGCTCCTAACAAGCGACGCACCGAGGTGTTTCGAGAGGGCCAGAACACATTCGTTTATAGCAACACGGATTTGTTGGGAGTGTACGACGTATTCGAAGGCCAGGCGAGGAAACCGGCTCAACAGTTCGCGGTGAACCTGTTCGACAGCCGCGAGAGCGACCTTGCGCCGACCAAGACGATCAAGCTCCCTTACGTGGAAATAGAAGGGAAGATCGGTGTCGAGCCAGCTCGTTCGGAAGCATGGAAATGGCTGCTGATCGCCGGGATAGTCGTACTCGTCTTCGAGTGGTACGTCTACAACCGGCGCGTGTATCTGTGACGCGCCGGCAGTATTCAAGCGGTTTCAAACGAGGGTCTGCTCGCGGCCATTCACACGGGGGATTTGTCGCCTTTCGGGGTGCTCAGTTCCTTGAGAATGTCGTCCGTGATGTCCAAATCGGCTTGGTAGACAACGACCCGGTTGACGGCGCCCATGACGGATTTCTGGTTGTTCGGGTCGATGGGTCCCTCGTTGGCGCGAAGCACTAACCGGATTCCGTTCGCCTTGGCGTACCTGCTGATGGCCTCGGTGATTTCCCCGTAAGTATCGCTGTACAGCGTCGTTTCTTGCTTGATGAACTCCTGTTGTTTTCGACCTCCGGACAGCTTTAGCTCGGTCTGCAAACGCGCCAACAGCAACTGCGTGTCATCGTGCTCTTTGCTGCCAGGCTTCAGTTGCTGCAGTTTCCGCTGGGTCGATTCGATTTCTACCTGCCGGACGGCGACCTGTTTCTTGAACTCGTTCACCTGTTGGCGGATGGCCTCCAGGCGTCTCTTGAACTCCGGATGTTGCTTGAAAATGTTGGCGATGTTTACGACAGCAACTTCTCCCGCCTGCGCCTGTTCGGGAGCGTCGCCGCTCTCTTGTGCAGCCGACTGGCTGTTGCCGGGTCGTTGCCCGCACATCCAGCAGGCAATCAGCATCAACGTGACAATTGCGATGGGAAATGTTCTACCTGCATTCATGTCAATATCCTCCGTCAGAGTCACATTCAACCGGTTCTTCGACGAGTTTACATTCAGGCAAAGAGTCCACGAAAATGCGCCCGTAGCGTTTGGTTCGGACGCGAGGGTCCAGCAGCACGACGATGCCTTGATCCTGTTGCGTGCGAATCAGGCGACCGAATCCTTGCCGCAACTTGATCGCGGCCTCCGGCACCTGGTACTGCATGAAGGGATTGCCGCCTGCGCGGCGAATCGCCTCCAGGCGAGCTTCCAGCAGCGGATGGTCGGGCACGCTGAAGGGCAATTTGGTGATGATCACGTTCTGCAAGGCATCGCCGGGCACATCGACGCCTTGCCAAAAGCTGTCCGTACCGAACAGGACCGAGCGAGGGTTCTCCTTGAACCGTTCCAGCATCTGGTGCCGCGGCGTACCTTCCGCTTGGCTGTAGAGAGCCAAATCGTTCTCCGCCAGCCAGGATGCAAGGTCGCTGGCGGCGCGGCGCATCAAGGCGTAACTGGTGAACAGCACGAACGCGTGCCCGTCGGTGCGAGCCACATAGCGACGTATCATTTCCACGCAACGAGTCTCGTAGTGGTCACGCTCGCTGCTGGGATCCGGCATCCCGCGCGCCAAGATCAACTCGACCTGTCTCTGATAGTCGAAAGGGCTGTCCAATCGGACGGAATCCGCCTGGGTCAGCCCAATGCGCGACTTGAAGAAGTCGAACGACCCGCTCCGGCCCACCGACAGCGTCGCGCTGGTCAGGATGACCGTGCGAGTTTGATCGAACAACTGCTCGCGTAAGGCCGGCCCCACGTCGATTGGGGCGGCCGCCAGCGTGATTCGCAGATACCCGCGACGCGAAAGGCCTCCTTCGATCCAGTAGACAGCATCGGGGATTTGCTGCTTGCGCCATATTTCGATCTCGCTGGCCAATCCCATCAGACGCTCGTGCGCAGATACGAGTTCTTTGCGTTCCGCTTCGTCGTCAACGTCTTCGCCGTGATCGCGGACGTTCCTGGCCAGTTGTTCGAGGGCCGGGCTAAGCGAGTTGTTGACGATTTCCGGCGACCTGACACGTCCGTTTTTCTGTTCCTGGTTGGTCTGCCAGTTGTGGATATCGCGGAAGAAATCGTCCGCCAAGTCGGCACAACGCTGCGTTTCGCGTTGTGCCTTGGCCAGACCGTGATAGACCAACAGGCCCTTGTTAACGCGGTCGTTGTACAGCTTGTTCAGAATGTACCGTACTTGCCCCGACGTAACGCCGATGCCCAAGTGCTCGCTGGCCACGGCTTCCATCGTATGGGCTTCATCGAAAACCACTGCGTCGTAGTCCGGCAGGATGCTGGCGCCGGCTCGCCGCAGGGCAAGGTCGCTGAAGAAGAGGGCGTGGTTCACCACCAGGATCTGTGCGTTGTACATCCTGCGGCGGGCGCGATAGTAGTAGCATTCCTCGAAGGTCGGGCACTTGCGCCCCATACAATTGCCGCTGTCGCTGGCCACTTCGTCCCAGACGCCGCCGTGAGGCTTGAACGTCAGATCGCTCAGACTGCCATCGGTCGTGTCTTTGGCCCACGCACGCACTTGGCGAAGCTGCTCTAACTCCTCGTCCGTGCTGAAAATGTTCTGCGCACGTCCCAGAGCTTTCTGGAGCCGCCTTTTGCTCAGATAGTTGCGGCGTCCTTTGACGAGCACCGCCGAGAACTCACGCGGGATTACGCTGTTCAGCAAAGGCAGGTCTTTGTGGAGCAACTGTTCCTGCAGGCTGATCGTGTGCGTCGAGACCACAACCCGACGGACTGCGTCCTCGTCGTCTTTGTCGCGTTCTTCCGTGACTGCGAGGATCGCCGGAACGAGATAGGCGAAGCTCTTTCCCACGCCGGTTCCGGCTTCGGCGATCAGGTGCCGGCCGTCGCGCAGGGCCGTCCATGCGGCCTCGGCCATCTGCAACTGCTGCGGGCGGTGCTCGTAGTGCTGGAGTCGGTCGGCGATGCGTCCACCGGGACCCAGAATACCTTCCGTTGTCAGGGTCATAACCAACAGAATACCAAATGCACCACCTCCGGTGGTAGGTGATGCGGCAACCAACGAAATCCCGCATCAGGCAGGTTTACGCGCACCACGTTCCGAGTATGCTGGATGGTTGTCGAACGGCGTACCCCGAGGCCGGTTGGGCTCTGCCGGTAGCAGAAGTCGTGAGACTTCTGGTCCCGAACTCTCACGAGTTCGGCTACGGACAATTCCATTCGGCTACGGAATACTTGTCTGATCCCCAGCAAATCGGGCTCTCCATGCCCATCGAATTCCATTGCCAAAGCTGCAGCCGCTTGATGCGAACGCCGGACAGTGCGGCCGGCAAGAAGGGGAAATGCCCTCATTGCGGCGCGATGATGGACATCCCATCGTCGCCCGGCCAGCAGGCAATCGCTCCGGCCAGCCGTACGCGCGGCTCCGACGCCGAAACGGCGGGCACAAAGGCACAAGGGGGAAATGCGGACGAGAGAATCGAGTTCCCGTGTCCTCGCTGCAAACAGCCCGTGCGCACGCCCGCATCCACGGCCGGCAAGAAAGGAAAATGCCCCAGTTGCGGCGAAGTGGTGCAGATTCCTGCCGAGGCAGCCAGCGGGTCCAAGACCGAACACAAGCCGTCTGGGAAGATCCAATTCCGTTGTCCGGGCTGTCAGAAGACGCTGCGCACGCCAGCCGATGTCGCGGGCAAGAAAATCAGATGCCCAAGCTGCAGTGCCGTTCTGAGCATCCCGTCGTCAAGCCGCCAGAAGGGCCGCACAGAAGCGGCACCGAGCCCTGCGCCCGTGCCGGACGACTCCATTGGCCTGGCGCCCTTGGACGATGCGCCCGGTCTTGCGCCGCTGGACGATGCGCCCGGCGTGATACGGCTGGACAAGGCGCCCGGTCTTGCACCCTTGGATGACGCGCCTGGCCTGGCGCCCCTGGAAGACGCGCCTGGTCTTATGCCGGTCGACGAATCGCCTGGACTCATGCCGGTTGACGAATCGCCCGCTTTGACGCCATTGGACGACGTGCCAAGTTTGACTCCTTTGGAGGAGCCTCCAAGCCTCGAACCACTGGGCGACGCCACGGGACTTGTACCGTTGGAGCAACAACCCACCTTGACACCCATCGCGGACGATCCTCTGGCCAGCGCGGCGGCTCATCAAGGCAACACCGGCGCGATGTCACCTTCTTCAAGCGGCCTGGAGCCAAATCCTTTCGGGGACGATTTCGGATCGCCAGGAGGCATGGCCGTCGATCCCTACCAGTCGCCCACACTGGCACCGGCAGGGCATACCGTCGCACCAGCCAGGCCGTTCAACGAAGCAATCGTCGTAGCTCCGGCGATCGCCATGATGGTCGTTCTGGGGATCAACTGCCTCGTGACGATACCTTACGTGATCTTCAATGCGGCGGCCGTAGCCAACGTGGCGAGGATGGGGCAAGGTGGCGGTGAGGAAGCGATTGTCGCGGGGTACTTTGTTGCGCGCATCGCGGTCTGCATCGTCCTCATGGCAATCTACGGGATCATGATGTTCGGCGCATGGAAAATGTTGAAAATGCAGAGTTACGGCTTGGCCATGACAACGGCCGTACTCATGATGATGCCGTGCACTTTCTGTTGGATCGGATTGCCATTCGGCATCTGGGCGCTGGTCGTGCTGTGCCTGCAAGATGTACGCCAGGCGTTCGCGTGAGCGTACAGGGACATGTACCGCCACCGGTGAGGATTGCCACATTCTCTCGTTTGCCTGGATATTTCGCGCCCCTGGTAATTGCGTGACACACTGTCGTAGCTACGTTCGCCAGAACGTGGTCGCAACTTCAGGACACGCCCCACGTTCTGGCGAACGTGGCTACAAACGGATGAAATATCCGGGTAAACGAGTCATCTTCGGCTGGGACCGGTTGATCTCATCACGATCCCGCGCCAATCACGCCTTCCATGGGACTACTGGCCGTGGCGTACAAGCGGCGCGGTATCCGTCCGGACAGATAGGCCAACCGGCCCGCCTCGACGCCCGCTTTCATAGCTCGCGCCATGCCCAACGGATCGCGGGCGTGGGCCACGGCCGTGTTCAACAGGACTCCGTCCACGCCCAATTCCATCGCAGCCGTCACGTCGCTGGCGGTCCCGACGCCGGCATCCACGATCACCGGGTAGTCGGGATCGTCTTCCTTCAGATACTCGAGGCAGATGCGGATACTGCTGCAGTTCAAAATGCCCTGGCCTGAACCGATTGGGCTGCCGGCAGGCATCACGGATACGGCGCCGGCTTCTTTCAGCCGGCGAGCCGTCACGGGATCGTCGGTGGTGTAGACGAGGACCTGAAAGCCCTCGCCGACCAACGTCTCGGTCGCCTGAACGGTCGCCACAGGGTCCGGAAGCAATGTCTTCTTGTCGGCCAGCACTTCCAGTTTGACCCAATCGGCGCCGGGGTTCTCCAGTCCCAGCAGGATCTCCCGCCCCAACCGCGCGGTACGGATGGCGTCGTCGGCAGTGAAGCAACCGGCGGTGTTTGGCAGCAGCGTGTACCGTTTCGTGTCGATGTAGTCCAGGATATTTCGACCCTCGCCGTCAAACAGTCGCTCGCGACGCACAGCCACGGTGATGCAATCCGTGCCGGACAGCGCGAGTGCCTGTTGCATGATCTCGAACGTTTCGTATTTCCCCGTGCCGACGATCAATCGGCTGTGCAGCGTATGATTGCCGATTCGGATGACGTCCTCAGCCTCCGCGGGCTGTTGGACTGCAGCATCGGTTGCCATGATGCGTTAACCTCCTCCTACCAACGTCACGATTTCCACCCGATCCCCTTCGCTGAGCGCACATTCCGCGTGATGGGTTCTGGGTACCAGGTCCATATTCACTTCGATCGCCACGTTGCGCGGTTCCAGTTGCAGTTGCACCAGCAACGCGGCAAGCGTGACGCCGTCTTCCACTTCGCGCTGTTCGCCGTTCAGTACGATCTTCATCTTCAAACAAACAAGCCGCCGGAAATCCCGGCGGCGTTATGGTTGTAGCTGAAGTCACAAGACTCCAGGGATCTCGCCCGAAAACGCCCGAATTCTTGCGAATCCGGCTACCGAAGTCCCCAAGGGTGGTGCCCACTCCTGTGTTCAGATACCGACCTTATTCCCGCAACTCACCCCTGATCTTGCCGGCGCCTAGGAGCGTGAACGCGCACTCCTGCGGGCCGCCACCTCGGTACATCGTTCGGTTGAACATGAACGCGTAAGCAGCAAAGTTGCCCGTGTTGGCGTCGGCCACGTAGACAACACAACCGCCAGGCGTCAAAGCCCCTGTACCTCGCGTGAAATTTGCCTGTCCGGTAACCAACACGTAGTCGGGCTGCTTGCCCGCTTTTACACCCAAATCGGCAACAACATTGCATTTGGCCTGCGCCGGAAAACCTCCAAGTTGCGCATACTGTCCTACTCGGTGAGGATAGAGCAGCCGGCCGTGCAGCTCGCCGGTCAGGAAGTCCAACATGAACAAACCTTCAACGTCCGAGTCGACAGGACCAGTTGCCATAGCGAACGTCTCGCCACCGTGCGAACCAGTGGCGTGCAGTACGACTGGCGGTTGCTGATGACCCACGCCGACAAGCGTGCCGATCATCATCCCAACGCCGACAAGCAGTCCCATGGCCAGACCAACAATCAGCATCAACTTTGGACGACTGGTGAGCTTTCTTAACATTGCTGGGGTTCCTTTGGTTAGGGAGGGTTAGACGTGGGAAAATCGGTGCCCCTGCCCCACGTACGCCTCCGAACAATTCTAGGTCGACCGCCCGTGGCAAGCAACCGGACCACATTCAAGCGTCGGCTGTAGCCCGCCTTTCTGACCACTCACACAAGCCCGAAGCGCCAGCGAGGGATGGCGGGCGGCGTACCCTCGCTGGCGCGTCGGGCTTGTGTCTACACACTGTCGTGGTTTCCCGGTCTGGTAAGGAATACGGGCTAGAGCCTCGTCAGCCAATCGATGTCCATGACGATCACGAACAGCATCAAGCTGAGCAGGGCCCCAACGCCGATCAGCGTGAGCGTGATCTGCAGACGCTCGTCGACCGGCTTGCCGCGGATGCCTTCGGCCGCCAGGAATACCATGTGCCCCCCATCCAGGGCCGGGATCGGCAAGAAGTTCAAAACGGCCAGGTTGGCGCTCAGGAAAGTCAAGAAGATCAACAACCGCGGAATACCTTCGGAGGCCTCGGCGCCAGCCACGGCCGCAATCTTGATGGGGCCGCCCAACTGTGTCATCGAGATTCTCCCCGTAACCAGACGCTTCAATACGATCAGCACTTGCGTCAAGGTTTCCTTGGTTTCCCGCGTTCCCAACCGGAATGCTTCGCCCCATGATTCGGCCGTGCGGATTTCGGTCAACCGCGTCAAGTGCAGCCCGCGGTCGGCGAGAAACCACTCGTCAGACTCGACGGGCGTCAGCGTTGCCTCGTCTTTGGCGCCGCCACGTCGATAGGTGACTTTCAGTTCCGTTCCCGGAATGGATAGCTGCAGTGCCGAGTGGACGTAATGCCAGTTGTATTTGTCTTCAGCCAATTCGACAGCTTTGCCGTAGCTCTTGCCGAGTAACTCCTCGGCTTTCTCCTGTTTCTTCTCGTCCGTCAAGACGAACTGGGCACCAGTGATCTCGTCGCCTGGCTGCAGACGAGCTTTGTCCGCGGGGCTGCCCGGCTCGACCGTCCGGACCTTGTTCCCCAGCGGAAACGCGACCCCCAACGACTCGAGCGAGACGAGCGCTCCGGGGAACCGGTCTTCGAACGCAGGCGGCGGCTGCAGAGTGACTTTCAGGGAAACGGGCTTGTCGGCTCCCGCGCGTGTGACGCCAACTTCGATCTGCTTGCCGACCAGCGGCAGAAGACGTTGCGGCAGGGTCAGCGGATTGCCCACATCTTCACCGTTGACGGACGTAATCTTGTCGCCCGGACGAAAACCGGCCTGGTCGGCCGGTGTGCCCTTTCGCACGGCAACGATAGCGTCCCATTCCATCGACAGCCCTACGACGCGCATCTTGGCCGGCGGCAAGGTCACATCAAACTCGTCGGCCGACGCACCGCCATCGTCCGCCTTGGCATCCTTGTCCCGGCGAAGCACGGTCAACGTCAGTGGTTCGGTCATGCGCTGAGCCAAAACAGCTTCCAGGTGATGCGAGGGAATCTTGCCGGTCTGTTCGTCTCGCGGCAGACGAACGCCGCCGGCGGCAATCAATTCGTCGCCGCCCTTTAGCTGCTTGTACGCCTTGTCATCAAATCGATATGCGGCTACAGGGCGTTCTTCGCTCAGTTTTGTCGTAGCGGGCGGTCTGACACCGATGGTTGCTCGTTTCTCGATCTTCTTGTGCCGATCGGTCGGTCGCAAGCTGACCCATGCGGGGCTGCTTTCGCCGCGCCGACGAAACAGGAAATCCATCGCCTTTTCGCCGTCGTTCAGCATGACATTCGGCAACAGATCCTTGACGAACCGCAACTGTTCGTCCGGTTGCCCCTTTCGGTCGATCTGGAGGACTTTGTCTCCGGGATTCAGGCCACAGGTCCAGGCGGGAGAACCGGGTGCCGTCCCGCCGATAATGCAAGGCGTGTACGTTACACCCGCGCGGTAGGCAATCGCAGCGAAAACAATGGCAAAGAGCAAATTCATGATCACTCCCGCCGAGATGATGATCATTCGCTGCCAAACGGGCCGGGCGGGATAGCTGCGCGGATCAAGCTCGAAGTCCTCCTGTTGGTCGCCTGCCTCCTTCTCTGCTTTGGTCGCACCATCGCCGGCGTCGCCGGACGATTCAGGTCGGTCGCTCGTGCTGTCGACGGGCGTGGCAGCATCAGGCTGTTCCGGTGTCTCGCCGTCTTGCTTGCGAACCTTGATTCGTTCGTTCTCTTCCGCCTGCCGCTTCGGATTGTCATCCTGCCCCAACATCTTCACGTAGCCGCCCAGAGGCAGAATGCCCACGCCGTACTCGGTCTCGCCCCAGTGGAACCTGCATAAGGCGGATGGCAGCGCAACGGGTCCGATCTTTATCGGGATGTCGAAGCCGACGTAGAACTTCTCGCACTTCACGCCGCACGCCTTGGCCGCCACGAAGTGGCCAAGTTCGTGTACGAAAATCACCAAGCCCAAACCAGCGGCAACTTTGAGGATTATCCACAGCGTCGCCATAACGCCGCTCATATCAGCAATCAACCACCACTCCACGTCTGCGTCTCCTTCCTCGCCCAGGCGTCAAGCTCCAACAGCTTTTCGAGCGTCGGGCTAGGGTCAAAATTGTGATTGTCCAGTACCGCTCGGCAGGCCGGCACAATATCCATAAATCGTAGCTGACCATCCAGGAATCGGGCAACCGCTGCTTCGTTTGCGGCATTCAGAACCGCGCCGGCAGTGCCGCCCCGTCGCGCCACCTCGTGCCCCAAGGCCAACGCTGGAAAACGATCCCCGTCCGGGGGGAAGAAGTCAAGCGATAGGGCCTTTCCAAGATCCAATCTCGCCGCTGGGCATTCCCAGCGTTCTGGGTAGCTGAGCGCATATTGAATCGGCAACTTCATATCCGGCGGGCTCAACTGAGCCAACATCGATCCGTCTTTGAATTCTACCAACGAGTGAACCACCGACTGGGGATGTACCACCACGTCGATCTGATCCGGCGGCACGTTGAACAGCCAAGTCGCTTCGATGATCTCCAACGCCTTGTTCATCATCGTAGCCGAATCCACAGTGATTTTTGGGCCCATGTCCCAAGTGGGGTGAGCCAATGCCTCGTCGACCGTGACGTTCTCCAACTGCTCGCGCGTCGCCCCCCGGAACGGGCCACCGCTGGCCGTCAGCACGATACGTTTCAGGTCCTCGCGGCGACCAGCCTGGAGGGCTTGGAACACCGCGCTATGCTCGCTGTCAACCGGAAGGATTGTGGCCCCGCATTCGCTTGCCCGTTGCATCACCAGTGGGCCAGCCATTACCAGCGTTTCCTTGTTGGCCAGGGCCACCGTCTTACCCTTGTTCACAGCCGCCCACGTCCCCGTCAAACCGGCGCTTCCGACAATGGCCGCCACGACTATGTCCACCTCGTCGTGGGAAGCCACCGATTCGATCCCGTCGGCGCCGACCAGCAACTCCGTCTCCGCAGGCAAGTCGCTCCAATCAAAACGGTTTGCGCATTGACTGTCACAGGCCACTGCCCAGCGTGGACGCACCGCCGAAGCTTGTTCAAGTAGCTCGCCGCAGTTACGGTTGGCTGTCAGTCCCAGCACGCGCAGTTGCCCGCCGGAGGCAGCCACCACATCCAACGTGCTGCGACCAATACTCCCGGTCGATCCAAGTACAACGATGCTACGGGCGCGGCGATTCATGCAATACAATGCGCGATATGTGAATGTGGGGGGGGTGACGGAAACAACGGTTGCCGGTCAAGCGCCGGCTTACAACAATAGTTTATCGATCCCAGCCGGTTTCACGTCGTCTCCCGCACAACCTTGCTTTCCGTCGTCATAAATATAATCTATGTATAGACTTCTGGTGAGCAGGGCATTCTAGACATGCCTCGCAAGACGGACAACCCTGATTGCCGATCGTTCTGAATTGACGACATTGTGCTACAGTTGGAGAAGCGACATTGCTTAGCAGTGCCAATACGTAGGCCGGAACTGCGCGGACTTGTTCCGGCCTACCCGTCTGAACAATGCCAGTGGCATCCAGAGTGACTGAGGGAACGCGAGATGGAAAATGACAACGGCTCCCCCAAAAAGGATACCGACCCGAAGGGTACCTCGGGCAGCCAGAACATCATCTGGTATTTGATCCTGGCCGGCGCCGGCGCCGCAGTCGCGGCAATGCTGCTGGTGAATAGCGCCGTCCACGAGATGTCGCAGTACGACTTCATGCGACTGGTTGAAGCCAGCCAACGGGACAAAGAGACCGGACAGTTGGTCAACCCCGACGAAGCTTGGGTAATCGTCGAAACGCCTCGGAAAGAAGGCGATGTCAAGAAGGAACGGTACTTCAACTTGCGAGAAATCCGGAACGGTCAGCAGACCCTGACCGGCAAAGTGGATATCCTCCAGCTTGAACCGAAGCCCAACGACAGCGAGCCTCGAGAGGGCGTGTCATTTCGTACGCACAAGCCGATCTCAAGCGAAGCGGAATACGAACTGCTGAAGAAGCTACAGGATTACGGGATCGTCTTCAGCAACGAACCTGCTCCGAGCATTTGGCGGTCTTATGCCCCGATGTTGATCATCTCGCTGCTATTCATCGTGCTGTTCATCTTCATGATGCGTCGGCTCAGCGGCGCCGGGTCGCCGATGTCGTTCGGCCGCAGCCGCGGGCGGTTGTACGCCCAAGAGGACATCGAAGTGACGTTCGACGACGTGGCCGGCATCGAAGAGGCGGTTGAGGAGGTGCGCGAGGTGGTGGACTTCTTGCGGTCGCCGGACAAGTACCAGCGTCTGGGCGGTCGGATTCCCAAGGGTGCCTTGCTGGTTGGTCCCCCGGGCACGGGGAAAACACTGCTGGCCAAGGCAATCGCGGGCGAGGCGGGCGTGCCGTTTTTCAGCTTGTCGGGAAGTGACTTTGTCGAGATGTTTGTCGGCGTCGGTGCCGCGCGTGTGCGCGATATGTTCCAGCAGGCTGTGGCCAAGGCGCCGTGTATCATCTTCATCGACGAGTTGGACGCGCTGGGCAAGACGCGCGGGGCCAGCGTCGTTGGCGGACACGACGAACGCGAACAAACGCTGAACGCTTTGCTGGTGGAAATGGACGGGTTCGAATCGAACAGCAGCGTGATTGTTGTCGCAGCCACGAACCGGCCCGAAACGCTCGATCAGGCATTGCTGCGCCCTGGGCGTTTCGATCGGCAGATACTGGTGGATCGCCCGGACATCAGAGGCCGGGAGGACATCCTGAAGGTCCACGTCAAGACGGTCAAATTGGACGAAACGGTTGATCTGAAACAGGTCGCGTCGATCACGCCCGGTTTTGTCGGAGCCGATTTGGCCAACTTGGTCAATGAAGCCGCTCTGCTTGCGGCTCGCGAAGAGAAATCCTCGGTTGGTATTGCCGAATTCAACGAAGGAGTCGAACGTGTGACGGCCGGATTGGAGAAAAAGCAGCGCGTGATGAGCGACGACGAAAAACAGCGCGTTGCCTATCACGAGTCTGCCCATGCTCTGGTCGCCTTTAGCCTGCCCAACACGGATCCCGTACACAAGGTCTCCATCATCCCGCGCGGGATCGCGGCACTGGGCTACACCATGCAGCGTCCGGAGGGCGACCGCTTTCTGATGACGAAATCTGAATTGGAGAGCCGCATCCAAGTTCTGTTAGCCGGTACGATCGCCGAAGAGATGGTCTACGACGACATTTCGTCCGGCGCGCAGAACGACTTGGAACGAGCCACCGAGATTGCCCGCAGCATGGTGATGGACTTTGGCATGAGCGGCCTGGGGCGCGTGAATTATCGGGAATCCGCGGGACCCGCATTCTTGGCCACCGCCGGCATCGACGAACGTCTACGCACCCACAGCGAAAAGACAGCCCGGGAGATCGACGAGGAAGTGAGGCGTATCATCGAGGGGTCGCTGGAGGAGGCAGGACGCGTGCTGGAAACGCGGCGCGAGGCTCTGGAAGCCTTGACTCGCCGACTGATCGAAGTCGAATCGATCGACGCCGATGAACTGAAGCAAATCGTCGAAGAAAACTCGCCTCGTCCCCTGATCGTGCCGGGAACCGGCGACGCGCCAGCACCACGCGGCGAGGAGAAGAAACCGCCGGAATCTCGCGAGAGTTCCCAAGCAGAGCAAAGCGGGGGCTAGTCCTTCAAGGGCCGGCCATGGACGTCGGGCACTTTGCCAAGCAATACCATAATCGCATCAATCAACGACCATATGCCGCAACCCCCGAGGGTAAACAGCATGATCAGGCCCATGCGGGTGTATCCCAAATAGAAACGGTGAACGCCGTAGGCCCCCAGGAAGATCCCCAACAAGCCGGCCACGATCTTGGACTTGTTGCTTTGCTCGCCTTCGGCCACGCTCTCACCCGTCGGCTCGGCTGGCGCAGCAGGCTCCGGTGCCGGCTTTTTCACGACCTTGCGCACGCGCCGCCGGCCTTTGGCACGCAGCGTCGGCGAAGCGTCCGCGGCGGCGAAGGCAAACGCCGAGGGCTCTGTGGCGCTGTCCTCGCTGGGAGCCGGCGGTTTGACGGGAGGCGCTACCGACGGGGGCGGCGCCTCGGTTTCGGGTTCTTCCAACTCCGGATACGCGTCGCTGGCCCACTGCCACTGGTCCGCGCCGTCCTGAAGGACTTGGCAATCGGAGGTGACACGGCCTTCCTGCACCCATTCGTCCAACTCGGCCTTGGGCACCGGCCCGTAGTCCTCGCCGTCTTCAGTTTTCATGTACCATCGGTCCGGCAAGGAGGACCCGGGGGTCGGTTTCGGCTTCGGCTCCCTTGCCACCGGTTCCGGCTTCTTGGCCGCTGGCTTCGGTTCCGCGACGGCTGCGCTCTCCGCCTCGGCAGGCGCTTCCTGGCCGGAAACCTCCGGCACGCGCAACACATTCTCGCACTTGGGGCACTTGATGCGTTTGCCGGCCACTTGGTCAGGGACTCGCAGCCGTCTTTCGCAGCCGGTGCAAGTGATTTCAATTGGCATCGGACACTCCAACGACGTGTTTGCTTCGATCTGGCCGCGAAACGGCCCAGGCCCGTATTTTAGCCGGGATCGCGCATGAGCCAACACTAACTTGCAGCACTGGCGAAGGCCCGTGATATACCGCGCCCGGCCGCAGACTACACAAGCCCGAAGCGCGAGCGAGGGACATAACCTACTACCTCGCTTGCGCTTCGGGCTTGTGTGCAATGTGCCAAACTTGAGCGGGAGCGGTATAGCTTCCATCGGAAGCGGCCTAGTCAGCGGCGCGCTGGCGCAGTGCTTCATAGAAAAGCACGGCAGCCGTGGTCGATACGTTCAGGCTGTCGACCGTCCCCAGCATCGGCAGCGAGACGGCCGTAATGTCATCGGCGTCCCAGACGTCGGAAAGCCCCTCTGCCTCGCTCCCCAGAACAATCGCACATCGACCGCGGTACGAAACCTCCGTGTAGCCGATGGCGCCATCCACCCGCGTGGCGAAAATGCGCATGTCGTGCTGCCGCAGCCAAGCCAGCGTTTCGTCGCGGCCGGCTGCACAGACGGGCAGCGTGAAAATGGCGCCCAGGCTGGCGCGAATGACGTTGGGATTGTACAGGTCAATTCCGCCATCGGCGACGACCAACGCGCCAACGCCGGTCGCATCTGCGCTACGAAGAACCGCCCCGACATTACCGGGCTTCTCGACCCCATCCAATACCGCGACCAATACGTCTTCCGCGACCGGAACGTCTTCCAACGATTGTTGCGGCCTTTGCGCTACCGCGACAATCCCTTCCACGCGGCTGCCGAACGCCAGTTTCTGGAACACCGTAGGCGACACGGTCAACACGTCAACCGCTTGATCGGACACTCTCGCGGCAAGCTCCCGGCCGTCATCTCCGTACACCTCCGGACACACGAACACCTCGACCAGTTCGACGCCCGATTCGGCCGCTCGCGAGACCTCGCGGACTCCGTCAATGATGATACGGCCCTGCTTCTTGCGGCCACGACGAGTGCGCAGTGTGGCGGCCTTCTTCACCCGCGGGTTCTGCACGCTGGTAATCCTCGCAGCCATTTCGATCGTCTCCCCGCCTGACCCAACATTCCAGGCTCAGCCCGGCCAACGGGCTGCCACGCCACCGAACAGCATGCGGTCGTCGGATGATTGGATTCCCAACTCGTGCGCCTCGACACCGCTTTGACAATGCCCGAAGACTCCGTCCGCGAGATAGGCTTCCAGTTCCGCCGGCCCCCAACTTGGCGTGTGACAGGTCAATAGCACAAACGCGCGACGTTTTGCCGTCAGCTTCCCACACAACGACAACAGCGACATCAAGTGCCGCTGGATCTTCCACTCCTCTCCTTTGGGCCCGTGACCGTAGCTTGGCGGATCCAGGATCACCGCATCGTATCGGTTGCCGCGCCGCAACTCGCGTCGCACGAACTTCATTGCGTCTTCGGTGATCCAACGGATGGGTGCATCCGCCAAACCGGACAATTTGGCGTTCTTTCGCGCCCGCGCCACAGCATTTGTGGCAGCATCGATGTGGGCTACCTCGGCCCCAGTTGCAGCCGCGACCAATGTCGAGCCTCCCGTATAGGCGAACAAGTTCAGCACCTTCAGCGGACGGTTCGCCCGCCTCACCTGTGATGCGATCCAGTCCCAGTTCTCCGCTTGTTCGGGAAAAATGCCAAGGTGGCCGAACGGTGACGGTCTCAGGTCGAACTGCAATTCACCGTGACGGATCGTCCAGGATTTTGGCAATCCGCCATCTGGAGACCAAGCCCCGCTGCTGCTGTCGGTGCGCCGATATCGCGCGTCAGCGCTGTTCCACAGGGATGGCCGAGACCGGCTTGTCCTCTCGGCCGCGGGGCAGGGACGATCCAAGACATAGGAGCCGAATCGTTCCAGCTTGCGGCCGTCTCCGAAATCGATCAGTTCGTATTGGTCGGACGAAAACACGGGCACTCGGTTGTAGCTGAAGTCGCAAGACTTCAGGGGTCTGGCCGGAAACGTCCGAATTCTCGCGAATCCGGCTTCCAGAGTTCTTAACGGCGTTGGCCGTTTGGATGCTGGTGCTTCGGGTGTCGCGGGCTCTACGCCGCGCGATCAGCAAAAGCACCGTTCGGCTCGCCTCCCAAGGCACTATCGCATGCCTGGCGCGCCGTTTCCACACGGATCGCCCGCATCGCATCATTCGACGCCTTTCGGCGCTGGCGGCACGTTCCTGCCTGATAGTATTCTTGCACGCAAACGTGTTGCGAGCCATAGGGGCCGGAGTCTTGTGGACGGGTCGTGCCAAACAGGGCTACACAGCGCGTGCCGACGGCTGCAGCCAAGTGCATCGGTCCCGTGTCCGAGCCGATATACAGTTTCGCCCGGCGCAACAACTCGGCCAGTTCGGCAAGCGACGTCGGCGGAGCCAGCGTTGCGTGCCCTCCAGAGAGTTCTGCCGTCTCGTGCGCCCAGGCCCGTTCGCGCGGTCCAGCCCAGACGACGATGGTCGGCAGTCCGTGTTTCTCTCCCAAATGGCGGGCAACCGCTCCATATCGCTCGGCCGGCCACACTCGGGAATACCAGCCCGCGCCGGTATTGATCACTACGAAATCCGAGGTCTGATCGATCGCCTTCAGATAAGTCACCATGGCCTCTATGGCTGCGACCTCGCGCGGCACTCGAAAGCGAACTGCCGGCGCCGTCACGCCCAGCGACTGAAGAAGCTCCAACTGACAATCCACAAGGTGCTGTTTGGTCGGCTGGCGAAGCTCATTGTTCAGCCAAGTGCTGAGTTCGCGTCCACGTGGTTTGGCAAATCCGATTCGCCGCTTGGCCCCGGACAAGTAGGCCACGATCGAACTCTTTGTCAGCCCCTGGGGATCAACGGTGATATCCGGCCGCAGTCGCCGCAGTTGCCCCCGCAATTTCCAGACCAGGCTTGGCGACTTCAGCCAGCCCTTTTTCACAACAATCAACTCGTCCAAACACTCGTGCCCGCGCAACAGCTTCGCCGCACCGGGTTCGGCAACCCATGTCAGGAACGCATCCGGAAAACGCCGGCGAAGCGCGCATGCGACGGGCATTGTGAGGATACAGTCACCAACAGCGCTCAGACGTGTGATCAGAATCCGGTGATGTGACATGGGCGATTCGCCTCGAAACCTGTCAAAATTGATGTTCAGCACCCAATTCCGCGAATAATATCCACATCCAGCAAAACACCCAATAGAAATCCCATCCTTCTCCCAACGCCCCATGCTTGTGATTGACATGGCAAGTTACAATTGAACAAGATAGATAATACAGTTTGTCCGTTCCCTATCTTCTTTCTCCAGAGGGGATTGTGCCATGGTTTCTCGTGGTGGCGACTTCACAGAGGGTATGCTGCGCAAAGGGGTCATTAGCCCAGAGCAATTGGCCGAAGCGCAGCAATTGGCTGCTGAGAGCAAGAAAACGGTGGCCGAATGCCTAGTTCACCTGGAATATGCCACGGGCGAAGATGTGGTGCGGGCTATGGCCGAGCACCACGGCATGCAGTTCGTCGACCTGTCCGCCATCAAGATACCCGAACACGTGGTCGAATTGGTGCCGGAAGCGGTGGCGCGCGAAAACTCGGTCATTCCCCTCAGCGATGAAGAGGACGTTCTGACCGTGGTGGTCAGCGATCCGTTCGAACTGGAAACCATCGAAAAACTCCGGTTTATCCTCAACCGCCGTATCGAAACCGCCCTGGCCCCTCGTGAGTCCATTATGGGGGCTATTAACCGGCACTATGGTCAGGTAGAGGGCGAAAGTGCCGACTCGATGTTGCAAGAGTTCACCGATACGGCAATCGATTTTACCGAGACTGAAGACGACATGGGTGTCGGTGAGGCGGTCGACGAGAACAGCGCTCCGGTGGTACGCCTGGTTCAAATGCTCATCCAGGAAGCCGTGCAACTCCGTGCTTCGGACATCCATATCGAGCCGTTCGACGATCGTGTCCGTATCCGATATCGAATCGACGGCTCCCTGATCGAGCGGGACAGCCCCCCTCGACGCCTGCTCGGCGCCCTCACGTCAAGAGTCAAGATCCTCTCGTCGCTAGACATTGCCGAGAAACGGCGTCCCCAGGACGGTCGGATCAAGATCACGGTTGGCGAAAAAGAGTTGGATCTCCGCGTCAGCATCATTCCCGCCAACCACGGCAGTTCCACGGTTATGCGGATTCTGGATAAGGACAATATCAAGATCGGGCTCCGACAGCTTGGCTTCAACGACGAGAATTTTGGAAAATTCAACCAGTTGATCAAACGTCCCAACGGGATCATTCTGGTCACTGGCCCTACTGGTTCCGGTAAGACAACCACCCTTTATGCCGCATTGAACTTCCTGAACCGCCCGGATCAGAAAATCATCACGGCGGAAGATCCGGTGGAATACTATCTGCCGGGCATCAACCAATGCGAGGTGAAGCACAATATCGGGCTCGATTTTTCACGCATCATCCGTGCGATGCTTCGGCAGGCCCCGAACACCATCCTGGTGGGCGAGATGCGAGATGACGAGACGGCATCGATGGGAATTCAAGCTTCTCTTACTGGACACCTGGTTTTTAGTACGCTACATACGAACGATGCGCCTACTGCCATTACGCGCATGATAGACATGGGAGTCCCCGCATATCTGGTGGCAAGCAGTGTGATTGCGGTTACGGCCCAGCGGCTTGTGCGCGTCATCTGTGCAAGATGCCGACAGGAGTACACTCCACGAGATTCGGAACTTGAGTCCGCCGGCATCCCCCCGGAACTGGCCGCCAAGGCTACGTTCGCCCGAGGCAAAGGCTGCGGTCATTGCCAGAAGAGTGGCTACCGTGGGAGGACCGGCCTTCATGAAATGATGATCGTGTCGCCCAAGATTCGAGAGATGATATTCGACAACAAATCGGCAACGGATATCCGTAAGGTAGCTATTCCGGAAGGCATGAAGACACTTTACGTAGATGGCATCGACAAAGTACTGAAAGGCATGACTACGTTGGAGGAGGTATTCCGAGTAGCCAAGCGGACCCAACAGGACAAGATAGTGGATGTGGCGTGATGCCACTCGAAAGTGTGGCTGGCGCAAGCTCGACCGTTTTGACCCGTAATCGCGAGTAATTGGCTGTTGAATTTGCGAGTGACGCCTGATTCGCGAATAATCTTCAGGCACGCGATCCGTCGCGTGCCCCCGGTCGAAACGGCATCGTTCGGGCAGATTTGCCCTTCCCGCTTGTTGGGAGGCCCCTCTAGCAAATCCCGAACAACAGACGGAGTATCGGGACAGACATCACGCGAAGAGGCAAAATCGTGATTGTTCGCTCCTGTACCGAACCAGTGCGCGTTTTCCGGAGGTAACGAGCTATGCCAACGATTCTAATCGACAAACTGCTGCAAGCATGCGTCAAACAGGGCGCTAGCGATATTCACCTCACGACCGGCCAGCCCCCGGTATTTCGCTTGCATGGGCGTATGCGAAGGCTGGAGACAAAGATGCTTGAACCGGACGACACGGTTGCCTTGATGAAAAGCATTGCGCCGGAGCGTTGCCAGCGTGAGTTGCAGGAAACCGGCGGCGCCGACTTTGGGTTCGCTTTTGGCGATCAGGCGCGATTCCGCGTGTCGATCTTCAAGCAACGCGGTCAGATCGCGATGGTACTTCGCCAAATCCCCACCGAGAAACTTTCACCAGAGCAGTTGGGGTGCCCGGAAGTCTGCACCGATATCGCACTGAAGCCGCGCGGCTTGTTCCTGGTGACCGGTCCGACCGGTTCGGGCAAGAGCACCACGTTGGCCAGCCTGGTCGACTACATCAACGAGAACGTCGACCACCACATCATTACGATTGAAGACCCGATCGAGTTTTATCACTACCACAAGAAGGCGACGGTAAACCAGCGCGAGGTCGGGGTTGACGTGCCCAGCTTCGCTGAAGCGATTCGGCGTGCTTTGCGACAGGATCCGGACGTGATTCTGGTTGGTGAATTGCGTGATTTGGACACAATCGAAGCCGCCATCACGGCGGCCGAGACCGGGCACATCGTGTTCGGAACGTTGCACACCAACAGTGCCCAGGGCACCGTTAACCGGATCATCGACGCGTTTCCCGGCAATCTGCAGGACCAGATTCGCACGCAGTTGTCCGTGGCGCTGATCGCTGTGTTGGCGCAGCAGTTGCTACCTCGTATTGGCGGCGGGCGTTGCGCAGCTTACGAACTTCTGGTGGTGACCTCCGCGGTCGCCAACCTGATCCGCGAAAACAAGACGTTCCGCATAAACTCCTCTATTCAGACCGGCGCCAAGCACGGAATGATACTGATGGACGACGCGCTATTTAACTTGTGGAAAGCGGAAAAGTGTACGATCGAAGAGGTGCTGGCCAAGGCGCAGCTCCCGGACGATTTGGCCAAGCGTATCGTCAACGCGAAGCGTGGTTTGGAGGAGGAGGAAGAAGAAGGGGCAGTACCGGAAGCATTCAAGGAATAGCGTTTTCAGAGGGACCATAGATAGCTGAACTCGCAGAACTCTCCGGCGGCTCGTCCCGTCGGCGTCTGTGGGAGTGACGGCGGTTGCTGCAAGAAAGGGGATATGGCGCATGGCCATACGACGCATCGGTCAGATCCTTGTCGATCTCGGCTTCATTAACGACGACCAACTGGAGATGCTGCTGGAGGAGCAGGAGCAGCGGCCCGGCGAGTTGCTCGGGAAGATTGCCGAGGACATAGGGTTGATCACCGACGATCAACTCTGTCAGGCGCTGGCCGAACAGATGAACATGCAGGTCGTCAATCTGTCCGACATCGAGTTGGACGAACAGGTTGTCGGCACGTTGACCGAAACGATGGCGCAGTTGTATCGAGTAATTCCCGTGCTGCGCGAGGACAACGTGTTGACTTTGGCCACGTGCGATCCGCAGAACCTGTCGATCCAGGACGAGTTGCGGAACTTCCTTGGCTACGACATCCGTTTGGTGGTGGCCACCGAGCACGATGTGACGCGTGCTCTGGATGTCTACTACGCCAGCGAGGGCGACAGTATCGAGGGCATACTGAGCGAGTTGGAAGACGATTCGGAACTGCAGGAGGCTGTGGCAGCGGCGTCCCAATCCAGCGGTCCGGTGGACCTGACAAGTGTCGAAGCACTGGCCGACAGCGCCCCGGTGCGCAAGCTGCTGAACATGGTGATGTTGATGGCCATCAAGGACCACGCCAGCGACATCCACTTCGAGCCGTTCGAGGACGAATTCCGCATACGCATCAAGGCAGACGGCGTGTTGTATGAAATGGTGCCGCCGCCGCGTCATTTGGCGTTCGCCATTACGACACGCATCAAAGTGATGGCGAACCTGGATATCGCCGAGCGCCGGCTACCGCAGGACGGGCGGATCGAGTTGACCGTTGGTGGTCATCCGGTGGATTTGCGCGTGAGCGTTATGCCCACGATGTTCGGTGAAAGCGTGGTGATGCGAGTGTTGGACCGCTCGGTGGTGGCATTGGATCTGGACAAGATTGGGATGGACGATAAGACCTTGAAGGAGTTCCGTCAGGTAATCCACATCCCCAATGGTATCGTGTTGGTTACCGGCCCGACGGGCTCGGGCAAGACCACGACGCTGTATTCCGCCCTGAGCGAGTTGAACAAGATCTCCGAAAAGGTAATCACCACGGAAGACCCGGTGGAATACGATATCGACGGGATTATTCAGATACCGGTCGATCCGGACATCGGCGTCACTTTCGCAGCGTGTCTGCGGTCGATTTTGCGTCACGACCCCGACATTATTCTGGTGGGCGAGATCCGTGACCTGGAAACGGCCGAGATCGCCGTACAGTCGTCGCTGACGGGCCACGTGGTCTTCAGCACGTTGCATACGAACGATGCGCCGACGTCGGTAACGCGGATGAAGGACATGGGCATCCCTACGTTCCTGATCACCGCGACGGTCGAGGCAATCCTGGCCCAACGGTTGGTGCGCCGAATCTGCACGCAATGCCGGGAGCCCCTCGCGCCTAGCGATGACTATATGGCCGAGTTGGGCCTGACGCCGGAAGATTTGAACGGCAGAACCTTTCACCGCGGCAAAGGCTGTGACCTGTGCAACAACACGGGCTACAAAGGTCGTTTGGGGCTGTTCGAATTGATGAGACTGAACGACGAGCTTCGCGACATGATCATGGCCAACGCGTCGGCCGACGAATTGCGGGAGATTGCCCGAGGAGACGGCATGGTCACGCTTCGCGAGATCGGTATCGAAAATATGTACAAGGGCATAACGACGTTTGACGAAGTGGTTCGCGAGACAGTGGTAGAAGGCTAGATCAGTCGAGGAATTAATCATGCCTACCTATGAATTCGAGGCGATGGACGCTACGGGTCAGGAGATCCGTGACGTCATCGAGGCCCCGTCGGAGGAAGAGGCCCAGACGACGATTCGCCAGATGGGCTACTTCGTGACGAGAATCTCGGCCAAGAGAGCCGAAGGCCAGGCCGCTGCTGTCAAGGGGCCGAAGAAGAAGCGCGGGTTTGCTATCGGCGGCGGCGGCACCAAGGTGGTCACGGCGTTCACGCGCCAGTTGTCCATTCTTCAGGACGCTGGTTTGCCCATCGTCCGTAGTCTGAGAATCCTGGAAGGCAATGCGAAACCGGGGAAGCTGAAAAACGCTCTTGGGGACGTGGTCGAAGAGATCGAATCCGGGGCCACGCTGTCCGAGGCCATGTCCAAAACCCCCAAGGTGTTCAATCGGCTGTACGTCAACATGATCAAGGCCGGCGAGGCTGGCGGTGCGCTGGAAGTGATTCTTCAACGTCTGGCCGAATTCATGGAACGCGCCGAAGAGCTGAAACGCAAGGTGAAAGGGGCCATGATCTATCCCGTCGTGGTCATCACCGTGGCGGTCGGCATTCTGACGTTCATCATGCTGAAAATCGTGCCGGTGTTTATCAAGATGTTCGAGGAGTTCGATCTGACACTACCGCCGGCGACCGAGTTGCTGATTGCCATATCGAAGTATGTCGTCAAGGCTTGGTTCCTGATTCCGCTGATTCCCGTTGCCATTTGGCTGTTGGTCAAACTGGTGCGGAAGTTCAAGCATGGACGCATGGGCTGGGACATGTTCATTCTGAAAACGCCGATTTTGGGAATGCTGTTAGAGAAGAACACCCTGGCCCGAACCACAAGAACGCTGGGCACGCTGGTGGCCAGCGGCGTGCCCATCCTGGAAGGTCTGCAAATCACCCGCGATACGGCCGGCAACGCAGTGTTCGAGCGGATGTTCACGAAGGTATCCGAAGCGATTCGCGAAGGCGAGCCGTTTGCCGTTCCACTGAAGGCAAATTCCGTGTTGGGCTTCCACCCGGTCGCTTTGGCTATTTGGTTCTTCGCCTGCGCCCTTCCCGGATTGCTGGTGATGGCCCTACCGGACATGTTGATGACCGGCGCCTACATTGCCGGAGCCGGCGGCGCTTTGGGGGCGTTGCTTTACGCCGCGCGGATGAAGGGGCGAGTTTGTGACGACCTGGTAGTGAATATGGTCGACGTGGGCGAGGAGACGGGTGAACTGGATACGATGTTGTACAAAGTTGCCGACCAGTACGACGACGAAGTCAAGACGTTGACGGACAGTCTGACCAGATTGATGGAGCCGGTGATCATCGTCTTCCTGGGCTTTGCCGTCGGTTTCATCGTGATTTCCCTCTTCTTGCCGCTGGTCGAGATGATTCAAGGTCTGTCCGGCTAACGCCGAGACGCCAAAACGGAGGATCCCAGTTTCTTCGAGAAACCGGGATCCGAAGAAGCAAATACGTAAGGCAAGTCATAAGGAACAGAGACGACGTGCGGGTAGGATGGAATGCCATTCCGTCCGGACGGATTAGCAATCCGTCCTACATCCCGTCCGCCCCCATCTTTTTCCAGCGACTTGTCTGTGACTCCAAAGGTCTGGAGGTGCTTTTCATGAACACGAACATGAATACAAGAACGAAACCCAATCGCGGTGGCTTTACGTTGGTGGAAATGCTGGTGGTCATCGCCATCATCGGCATACTGGCCGCCATCCTGATCCCTACGCTGTATGGGGTCGTAATCCGAGCCAATCAGACTGTGATCGCGGAAGAGATAAGCCTGATAGCCGATGCGCTTGAGACCTACAAACAGGAGAACGGCGACTACCCACCCGACTGCTCGGACAATGCGCTGGTGTTACGGCACTTGCGAAAGGCATTCAACCGCCACCAGGATGCCTGGGTCAACACAGGCATAACGCTGCCGGACGGCACACCTGCCGCGGATGCGTCGGGTACCCGGTTCAATCTCGCGAATCTGGATCCGTCCGAGGCGTTGGTGTTTTGGTTAGGCATGCTGAAGAACGACCCAAGAATGCCACTGAACGGCAGCGGCAAACTGGCCGGGTGTTTTGAATTCGATCTCACGCGATTAAGGGATTTGGACGGGGACGGCTGGCCCAGCTACATGCCGGAAAAAGTCGAAGATGCTCCATACGTCTACTTCGACAGCCGCACATATGCGTCCGTCGGCTACACACCCAACGGCGGCACCCTGACATTGCTGCCTTACCAGACGAAGACCAGCCCGACCGCCAATCGTACCTGGGCCAACCCGAAGACGTACCAAGTCATCGCAGCCGGTTTGGATGGCGAGTTTGGCGCCGTCACCGCCGGTATGCACAAGGACTTTACGGACTACACCACCTGGGACGTCGAATTTGGCGAAATGGATAACCAGACGAACTTCAGCGGCGGCAAGATCTTTGAGGATCACTTAGAATGATCGCGCACAACGGTTTTCCCAAGCGACGAAGTCGCAAGCGAGCACGACGCGCCGGGTTTACGCTGACCGAGTTGATGGTGGTGATCTTGGTGATCGGCATCTTGGCCAGCTCGATGTTGTTTGCTATGTACGGCGCGACCACAACCGCCAAAGAGAATCGCACCAAGACGCAAATAACCAAGCTGCATGACTTGGTGATGGCGCGGTGGGAATCGTACCGCACGCGCCCGGTCCGGCTGTTGATGGAATATCCGCTGCCGCCTGCCGTTCCGACGCAACTCGTAACGCCAACCAAGGAAGTTCGCAGAAACGCCAAGGCCATGGCTGGAGCGCGGCTGAGCGCGCTGCGCGATTTGATGCGTTTGGAGATGCCGGACCGAATATCGGATGTGTTGGATAACCCGGTTGGATACACCTTCCCTTATTTGGACTCCCAGGTGCCGCCCCAAACGCAATCGGCGACGGTCACCATCCAGCGTCCCGCCATCTCGTACCAGTATCTCAAACGGGCCGGGGCTGTGTATGACTCCAGCACACGTCTCTGGAGTTTGCCCCCGCCCCCCAACCGCTGGACGGAACAGTTCCAGGACGCCGAGTGCTTGTACATGATCGTCGCGTCGATTCGCGACATCAGTAGCAACGGGTTGGACTTCGTACATGAAGGCGAGATCGGGGACGTGGACGAAGATGGCATGCCCGAGATCCTGGATGCTTGGGACCGGCCGATTGTGTTCATCCGTTGGCCCGCCGGATTCATCGCCCACCCTGGACCGGACTACAACTACTCGACTGCCGACGACATCCCATCCTACTCGGCGCTTCAGTCTTTTGTGGTGGATGCTGCGGACCAGTACGTCGAGCCCGAAGATCGCGATCCGTTTGATCCGTTGCGGGTCGACAATTGGAAAGGCGTTGTGATGCCCAGCGCCCCATCGGGCGGGAGTGCGAAGTATTACTTCAACTACAAGCTGTACCCGCTGGTATGTTCCGGCGGACCCGACGAAGTCTGGGACCTCGTTCGGTTCGATTTTGACCCGAATGGTGATCCTTCTGCGCTGATTCCTTTCGACTACTACCGCAAACAGAGCGCACCTTACGGAAGATGTATCTATGACCAGCAGTTTGCGTGTGGCAGTCATCCGAACCAGTGGTGGAAGAACGATCCATACTCGATCTTGCCCACGTGCGGGCGACGACTGGGCGAGCCGTTCTTGGATTCGTTCGGTTATGTGGACAACATCACCAATCATGCGCTGGGAGATTAGTGGCGTGAACAGAGAAGAGGCCAAGTTTCCAGCGCGATTCGG
>CAZURK010000129.1:0-40111 GCA_964623055.1 uncultured Pirellulaceae bacterium | reverse complement strand
CTTCAACTGCAGTGACCGCCAATACCTCAAGCCGAGGGTCAAACAATGCCATGCAAAGCGCAATCGCATCGTCGATTCCCGGATCACAGTCGATGATGACCTTTCTGGACATCGAGGGCCGGCACCTTTCACGTTGTAAGTACCCAAGTTACTGAGGTTTACGGCGTAATTGTAAGGCCCAATTGGACGGTCAACAAGCAAGAAAGTGGAAAAGTCGAGTGGCGAAAGAGTCGCGGGGGCGCGGCGCAAGCGAGTTTGGACGGCAAGTCGAAACGCTACCGCACGCGGCACTTGAATCGGATAACGCCGCCTTGGCCGACTTCCAACGGATCGCTGATTTCCCAACGGAGGACAAGCGACTCACCATCGTTTTCCTGAGTGAGAAAATTCGCCTGGACATCGCATTCGGCGCTATCGGCCACGTATTCCAGGCGAGTCGTCAGATTGTCCACAATCGTGATGTTTCCGAGCGGTTGATCGCCCACATTGTCGAAGCGGATCGTGAAATCGATCTCGTCGCCCGGTTTGGCCTCTTTCTTGGATGCCAACTTGACCACGCGCAAGCGAGGTTTGCCCTCCGGCAGATCGTAGCGGTAGACCGACTGCGCTCCCGAATCGTTCGTGGCCACGCTGGCCATGACAGCATTGATCGAGACTTGAACGGCCTGGTCGGCGGCCCATACCAAAGCGGCGTCCATGCATGCGGCAAGTCGAGCCTTCTCCGAATTGTCAAACTTGCCGTGCCGGATGATGTGGAAATCTTCGAGCGGTTTGAATTTGTTGCGTAGCCTGTTGGCCCCCTCCGAGCCATCCAGCATGCCTCCACGAACATTCTCGCGAAACCGCAGCGGTCCGTCGATTCCCATGTATCGCTCTGGCCCGACGGGCTGAACGGCTGTTGTGGCGATGCGGCGAGCCTCTTGCGAACTCACTTGCAGAGGCTGCTTGAAGCCCGCCACGCGGTCTTGATGCCTATACGCGGCGGGGCCGGCAACCTTGCGCACCGCGGCAAAGCGCGGCGAGTAGATTTGTACTCGGTTCGTTGGCTCGACCACCAATCGTCCATCGAGCGTGTCGTAATGGGCGACCGTGTCTTCCTGGTCCAGTCCAAGGACGGTCCAGTCATCGAGCACCTCGACGCCCGCCCCCTTGTCGCCACCATCGAACAGGTACTCCTCCCGAGGCCATGGACCGGCAATTCCCGGCGGGCGCCATTGCTCTCTCGGACCGGCCGTCGGGCCCGATGCGGGAGCATCGGCTGAATACGCGGGACATATGCCGCCAGCGCCGTAGGCCGGAGCCCTGGTCGACGCGTTCGGAGGCAGCGAAGGCGGCAGGTAGCTGGTTTGTTGGACTGGATACGCAGGCGTATGTACTGGTGCACCAATCGGTGCCATCGGCGGCTGCGGCATACCCCGCGACGCGACAGGCATGCCTACCGCTTGCCCGACGCCGCGTGTTGCTTGCGGATCCGTATTGTCACGACGATTCGGCATCGTGCGACACGAGCAGATCACCACCGTGAGGCAAACGAGAAGACTCCTGACCGCCATGTCAATCCAGCGTGGCGGCGAGAATCGGTTCGTCGTTGTCCGCTTGGCGTCTGTCAATGTCTGGTCCCTGACGTTTCCATTCGCAAATCAACGAATCCACCACGCCGCCGAATTGACGGCGCCGGCCGACGGCGACCCAGGTAACGGCAAACGCGGAACGTCTCGCCGCTGATTCCCCGGAGGCGCAAACGCCGGCTCCTCCAAACCGGATTTCCGATCGGGCAGCGGCGCCGGCTTGGTCAGCTTCCGCAACGGAGGCATGGCAAACGCGAATCGTCTTAACGATGTGTCGTAGTCGGGCGTGCGAGACCCCATGCGGATGATAGCCATGGGGCGTCCCAATCGGTCGGCTGCTTTTAATGGATCCTCGTTAGCCCGGACCTCGTAGTACCTTTGCCGATTCGGGTCATCGGCGACGGGTAATGCGTTGTTGGGATCCTCGAGGTAGATGACACGAGTGACAAACAACCCAGAGAGGGCCAGTTCCAACTCGTCCAGCGTGAATTCGATCGGGACCGGGAAGTGGTTCTCCAGCCCCAGTGGTGGATACATCCGGTTGATCACTTCGATTGTTGGGAAGACTTCAAAGCCTTCGTTTCGCGGAATGCCTGTGATCTTGATTCGGTACACCTGGCCAATCAGCATCCCAGCCAGCACAGAGCCCTTCTCCGGCGGTGCGAACTTTCCGTCCATCGCCAGCGAGATCTCGGCGCCTTTCGGCGCCTTGATCTCGACCGGCTGGAAATAGCCGGGCAACGGTCCCCCCCGCAACAGTTGCCCTTTCCCAATCGCTCCAGGTGGAAGTCTGCTGGAATGGAAATAGTGGACTGGTTCGCGCTGGCCCAGGGATATGCTCCCAATGCACATCCATACCGCCACGAATAGCACCGCCCCAATGGCAATCGGCCTTGGGGCGGTATGGCGATACGAGTCCTTCACTCTGTCAGCCCATGCAAAAGCCATACGATTCTTGATCCGAGAGGACGCCGCCTAGTAGTTGCACGAATTCCCGTTCACGGATTCATGCCTCAGGATACGAGGCTGGTTGAACGGCAAACTCGGAGAAATCATCTGCTCGGTGATGCGTGCCCGGTTCGGCATGGCCGGTACACTGTAGCCGGGCCGCTCGCGCAAGTGAATCGTCGTCCCTCTTGGCGGCTCGGGGATGCGCATCGGCGTGTGCCGCACCATCTTGTGCCTCTTCAGGCCGGCGGGACCGCCAAAGGGAACGTGCGGTGGTCCGGGGAGACTTATCTGGGTACCGCACATAGGCATCCCCCATGGCGGCGCCGTAATGCCGGACACGTACGGTGGAATCAGGCCCGACGGGCCGATCGGCGACGCGCCGGCTGCCATCGGCATGGCTCCCGGTGCCGCACCAGGCTGCATGTAGGACGCTGGAATCACCCCACCGGCAGCGCCTGCCACAGTGGGAATCGACGGGGCAGCCTCGCCATTGGCACCCGGCAACTCAGGATCGAAGTTGCCCATACGGACAACGACCAGGATCGCGCCGCGACGATCCGCCTCGGTGATTGGATCCACCCCCGGATCCAATCGGGTGCTTACCAGCGTTTCCACACCGGCCAGAGCGTATTCCTGGAACTCCGGATCCGGCAGGTAGATCACCTTGGTGACGAAATTGCCGGTCAGGACCTGGTCGAAGTCCTCTTCAGTGAATTGAATCGGGACGGCGTTGTGGGCCAGGTATGCTTCGGTGCGCGGCGTTCTCGGACCGACTTCCAGGGTCGGATACAGTTCAACTCCCTCGCGTCCCGCGATATTGGTCAGTTTCAGCCGATAGATGGCTGCCTGAGGAAAGTTGTGACGGCCCGGCACGACCAAGGGGAACGAGTCGAACGCCCCTTCGGCTTGAACATCCCAGCGGACTTGCATGCCCTCAGGCTTGGCAAACAGAATCTGGACCGTTGGCGCGGCTCGGGGCCCCGCCACGCCTAGTTGGTGTGGAACCATCGGCACCGCTGGCGGCATGACTCCCGGTCCCGGACCATCCACCCCAGGTCCCGGAGCAAGCAGCCGTTCCGCTGGAGGCAAGTTGTGTTCCATCGGCATGACGCAGCCGATCGCAGTTATGGATGCGGCAAAGCAGAGCATCCACAGGGACTGTCGTATCTTCATCGCGTTTCCCCCTTTGGGTCAGGCACACGGCATGTGACGTTTTCCAGCGATCACGGCAGGCTCTTGACCAGCCCCGTTTCGCTGCCGATTGACATAGACCGCGCCAGCGGGGGGCCCTAAAATCGCCGCTTCTCACATGGACCTATACAACGGTCCGCGCATTGACGGGCCGGCAAGACACGTCTACGTGGGTTAATGTTCGGCTCCGCACAATAGGATTCTTTGGAAAAACCCGCACAATCCCGACACGTGGAGAAATGAAGCACAAATTCACAACATTCACAGCGATAGCAGTGCTGACAGCCGGCGCGGCGGGCGCGTTGGCGCAGCCGTCCGCCGAGTCGACCCCCGCCCCGCCAGCGGGACAAGATCTGGTGTCCCAAGCTGCTCGACGGCTGGGGCAGCAGCCGTCGGTCGAGGCCAGCCTGCGACAGAAGATCAATCTCTTTGGACAGCAGTTGGTGGGAACTGGACAGTATCTCCAGAAGCAATCGGACAGCGGGCCGCTGTTGCGGCTGGAACTGAAAGTGCAGATTGGCGAACAACTTACGTCGATGCTGCAAGTCCGCGACGGGCGATTCCTGTGGATTCGTCGCGAGTTGCCCGGCGGCGCTACCCTCGGCCGAGTCGACCTGAATCGCATCCGCGCCGCTATCCGACAGACGGGCCGAGAACCGCTGTCCGACTCGACGACGAACTGGATGGCGTTGGGAGGCTTGCCTCGACTACTGGGCGGCCTTGACGAGAACTTTCAGTTCGGCCCGGCGCGGGCCGCGCACCTTGGGGACAAGCCCGTATGGATCGCTGACGGGCGCTGGAAGACGGAGAAACTGTCCGAGATGCTGCCAGATCAGAAAGACTCGATCGCAGCAGGCAGGCCGCCGGACCTGACGCGACTGTCGCCCCAGTTGCCCACCAGCGTGCGAGTCGTCTTGGGCCAACGCGACCTGATCCCGTATCAAATCGAGTATCGCCGGCCAGCACCGGGCGCAGGAGCAGCAACTCAATCGAACAATCCAGGCAGCCCCGTGGTCGTGCTGGAACTGTTCGATGTTCACCAACGCCAGAACCTGCAGCAGCAACACTTCGCATATCATCCCGGCAATCAGCAAATTGCGGATCACACGGATCTGTTCCTGCAAAACATGGGACTGCTGGAAAAGCCCGCGAAGGACGGCTGACTCGATGCCGTCAATACGCCTCTCCGTCAGGGCGTTACAGCGACAACGGATCGCCGGCCAATTGCCGTTCGTGTCGTGTTAGCTCGAACATGTCGTGCAACAGGCGGATGTCGCACGGTCTTTGTTCGACGTTCCGGCGGGCGAACATGCGTTGTTGGGTCTGTTGCATGACTTCTGCCGGGAGTTCCGTGACTTGGCCGAACGAGCGTGCGTAGTTCACGTAGCTGGGGACGTTCGTGGTGACAAAGCCGTACACCATGCTGCATACGCCAATCGTCTTGCCGGTGAAGATGCCCGTGTTGATGGCGGTCTTCGCGTAGTCGCCCATGATGCAGCCGAGGAATTGCATGCTGGTGTCGACCCTCTCTCCGTCATACTCCATGTTGATTGTGCCATAGGTGTTCTTCAGATCGCTGTTGCACGTGCCGGCGCCCAGGTTGATCCAACTGCCCAGGTAACTGTGTCCCAGGAATCCGTGGTGCTGTTTGTTGGTATACGGTTCGACGATCGACGATTCTATTTCCCCGCCAATCTTGGTTGTATGTCCTAAGGTTACTCGGTCCTTCACCGCCGCGTGCTCCTTCACCTTGCACTTGCGTCCCAGCAACGCTGGGCCGCACAGGTAGGAGTGAGAACCCACTGTGGCGTCTTCGTCCATGACTATTGGTCCGTCTTTGGTGTCGGTGACGACGTGTTGGCTCAACGTGGCTCCTTTGGCGGCAAACACACCGTCGGCAATCTCCTCGTAAGCGCCGTCGGCGATGCGATGTGCAAGGTTGTCGTCGATGATATCCATGTGATACCGAACGACATCATGAGGGTACTGGAAGAGCGGCAAACGAACGTCGTCTAACGGCTGCAAGCTTTGCGACTCTGAACTGCTGAAGTAGTCTGCCACGCTGGCCACGTGCGCTTTTCCGAGAGAGCCAGTAGCGCCGTTGGGTAGCACGACGGCCGCAACGTCGTCGCCGTCTCGGACGACACCAGGCCGCTCGGATTTGACGACTTTCTGTAGCGTCCGAAAGACCGATACCGACGGGACCAGCCGAGCGTTGACCAACAGGGTGGGATCGCCGTCGCCATTCGTCGTCAAGTCCGGGACGTCCAGTTCCTGAATTTCGGCCAAGTGGGGGCGAACGATGCCGTAGAGCGACGTCCCCAACCTCCGAAGCCAGTCAATCAGACGATAGCCACCGCACGTCACGGCATAAGCCGCTCGGCCCGTCGTGATGGGATGCAGTCGTGAAACGGCCTTGTCTTCGAAGACCACAATACGCATAGCGCTAATGACTCCATTCTTGCAGAGCGGCATTATCCCACCAGGGCCCTCGGGTCTGGGGCGAACTGCGGCAACAAGATAGCAGCAACCAAGGAACCCGCCTAGCTCGGCTGCATCGGCCAGCTAGCACCCAGATGACGTGGTCGCTGAACACGTACTTTGAACCTCTGCCACAACACAGGTGGGCATTCCGGGTAGGTCCCGCCTGCCGGGCGGGACCTCGATGCGCGTAGCAGCGTTTTTGCCGCTCCGAGGTCCCGTCCGGCAGACGGGACCTACTTGGTCGCCGGCCCCGGCCACGCTAGTATTAGTCGTACTGAGGTCCACGCAACGGACGCCCTCGCAAGGGATAATCCAATGCCCGAACGATTCATCTTGATCCCCGGCCGCACCAGCCAACAGGGATGCGGGATCAGCGAAGGTAAATTCGGAGAAAGCTACCAGACGGAAACCAGCAGACTGCAAATCTCGCCGGACGATTCCGTGCGATTGGGACTGGTCGAAGGAAACCGTGTACGACTGACCAGCCCACACGGTCGCGTTGAAGTGCCGATTTCGGTGGCCAAGAACGACGAGTTGCCACCCGGCGTCTTGTTCATCGCGTACGGCGACGTATCCAGCAGGCTGATGGGGGGCGACACGGGCGCGTCCGGGATGCCGACGAGCAAAGGGCTGGACGTTGATTTGGAGAAACTATAGCTGATGAGCACCGCCGATGCTGTTTCCGCTGATCCGGAACCGAGAGTCGTCACCGATGCGACTTGTACATTCTGCGGATGTCTGTGCGACGACATCGATCTGAAGGTGGACGGCGACCGAATCGTTGAAGCCAAACGAGCATGCGGGCTCGGCAAGTCGTGGTTCTTGAATCATGAGGTGGAGGATCGCCCGTCGTGCTGCGTCGAGGGCGTCGCGGCGCCGATCGACAAAGGCATCGAACGAGCCGCCCAGATCCTGGCTGCGGCGAAGTATCCGCTCGTTTACGGAATGAGCGACACGACGTGCGAATCGCAACGTGTCGCCACAGCGATCGCCGACTGGATCGGCGGCAACCTCGACACCACAACCAGCGTGTGCCACGGCCCCTCGGCCATCGCGTTTCAGAATGTGGGCGAAGTGACGTGCACGTTGGGCGAGGTGCGCAACCGTGCGGATTTGATTGTATTCTGGGGCTCGAATCCCGCGGAAAGCCACCCGCGCCATTTCACTCGATACAGCCTCATGCCAAAAGGCATGTTCGTGCCACGAGGACGCAAGGATCGCACGTGTGTTGTGGTCGACGTGCGCAAGACCAAGTCGGCCAAGGCCGCCGACGTCTTCATCCGAATCAAGCCGCGTTGCGACTTCGAGGCGTTATGGACGTTGCGCGCCCTGGCCCAGGACATCGAACTCGATCCCGTGCGGGTCGAGGAAGACACCGGTCAACCACTGAAGGTCTGGCAAGACTTGATCGACCGCATGAAGGCGGCCAAATACGGCGTGATTTTCTGGGGCATGGGCGTGACTATGACTCGCGGTAAGAACGCCAACAGCGAGGCCATATTGAGGTTGACGCGCGACATGAACAAGCACACGCGTTTTGCCTGCAAGCCAAATCGAGGCCACGGCAACGTGACTGGCGCGGACAATGTGGTCACGTGGCGAACGGGCTATCCTTTCGCGGTCAATCTCGCGCGAGGGTATCCGCGATTCAATCCCGGCGAGTACACGGCCGCCGACGTACTGGCTCGCCGCGAGGCCGATGCGGCTTTGATCGTGGCCGCCGATCCCATGGCGAACTTCAGCCAACCGGCTCGCGAGCACTTGGAGACTATCCCTTACATCGCCCTGGATCCCAAAGAAACACCGACTACGCGTGCAGCCGCAGTTTCGTTCACGGTAGCCCCCTACGGCATCAACGTACCCGGCACCGTGTACCGAATGGATGATGTGCCGATTCCATTACGTCCCGCGTTCGCGTCTCCGCACCCCAGCGATCACGATGTACTGACCGGCATCGAGATGCGAGTGCGCGAGTTGAAGGCGACAAGCTGAGTGGGCGTTCATATCGGAGTACGGTGGGCCCGCGAAGATTTGGCCCACCCTACAAAGACTTGCGCCGTGGGGGGCCATGTTGCCAGATGGGACTCTAATTGGGATCGTTCAGGGAAAGAAGCGGTGGTGTGGCTTCGAATGCGAGCGTACTCTCGCACCAATCGGCGAGGGACAGAAGCAGTGCTTCACCGTTGCGCGGTCCGATCAATTGCAGACCGCATGGCATTCCATTGGCCGTAAGGCCGCAGGGAATCGTGACGGTGGGCAGGCCGGCATAGCTCCACGGCGAATTGAACTTTGGATCGCCGGTCGACTCCAATCCGGCGGGGGCTGCGGTAACCGTTGCCGGCGTAAGAGCAACGACGCCGTCTGCGAAGAGCTCTTCCATTTCGATACGATGCTGATCGTAATGACGCAAAGCCGATGCGTAGTCGATCGCTAGTGTCGACAACCCTTCTTCGATGAGTGACGTGATCTTGGGCCCGTAGCCGTTCGCATGCCGGGCAAAACGGTCGAAGTGCGTTTCAGCCGCCTCGAAAGCCATGATGCACCAATGCATGGAATGAACCTGCTCGAACGACGCCGGCAGGTCCAGCTTCCGCAGGTCGGCTCCAGCCCGCTGCAAGGTTTCACAGGCGGACCGAGTCGCGTCGAGCACGTCGGCGTCTGCATGCTCGAAGAAATAGTCCTCGATTACTTGCAGCGTCGGCGGTGTCCCTGTGGGTCGTACCGCTGCAATCGAGGCTTCCAATGGTGCCATTGACGTGAACATGATCGCCAAATCGCCGACACTTCGAGCTATTGGCCCCAGATGATCGAGCCTGCCGCTGACCGGCACAACTCCGGTTAGGTCTACCTTTCCGAACGTGGCCTTTAATCCGGTCACGCCACAGAAAGACGCCGGACGTGTGATGGAACCACCGGTCTGCGATCCGATCGCCGCCACGCACATCTCCAAAGCTACGGCCGCTGCGCTGCCGCTGCTCGATCCGCCCGGAGTGTGATCCAGATTCCACGGGTTGTGGGTCGGCGACGGGTCAAAACAAGCGAACTCCGTGGTGACGGTCTTGCCTAGGATGATCGCTCCGCGTTCCCGCAGTTGGGCTACAACCGGAGCGTCGCGTTCGGCCAAGTTGCCTTTCAGCAACGGCGATCCCGCCTCGGTCGGCATCCCCTGCACGTCGACGATGTCTTTGATCCCGATGGGAATCCCGTGAAGCGGCCCAACGAATCTGCCTTGTCGAGCCAAATCGTCCAAGCGTTCGGCCTCGAGACGCGCAGCCGGCTCGTCAACACGGACCCAGGCGTGAACCCGCTCTTCGAGTTCTTGAATGCGCATCAGGCAGTGGTCGACCAAGTCCGTTGGTCGAAGTTGCCCACCGCGGATCCCGCCAGTGGCCTCAGAGATACCAGGAAGTCGATCCATGGTCTATTAGAAGTCCTCCATACCTTCTTCGTAGCCGTCCTCCAGACCGTCATACCCTGACGGCGCATCCCACGGTTTGTAGCCGTATTGCGCCTCGTACACCGACACCACGCCGTTGAATCCGCCAATGGCCATGGCGATGCAACAGAGCAGAATCCCTATGATCGCCGGGCCGCGGCGTGTCGAGTAGAGTCCCCAGATCCCCATCAACAATCCGATCAGGGCCGTAACCACCGCCCCCGGCGTGTAGAAGCACGCAATCATGCTCATGATGCCCAACACCAAGGCGGCGATCGATCCACCAACCGAGGCGAGGTGACGCGGATACTTCGCCTGTCTGACTACGTAGTGCGTCTTGGGGGGCGGTGGTCGTTCAATCGGGTCGTCACCAGATGCCGCCGGAGGTACGGCAAACGGCGACCCCACGCGTCGGGCAACAACCGGGGAATTGTCGACGATTTGCCCCGGCGATTCATCCGGAGGTGGTGCCTCGGCCACGACTTCGTCGGCCAGTGCGGCTTCGACGACTGCCTCGGAATCGGCGGAATCGCCGTTTTCTACTTCTTCCGCAACGACCGCGGGGGCGTTCTCGACCTGATGCGGAATAGGGGCTCGACGCACGGGCGGGAGACTTGTGTTGCCGGGTCGAGACTCCAACTCGGTACCGCAGCGCCAGCACCGGTTCACGGCACCCAAGAGTTCTTCACCACAATTCGCGCAATTGACGGCCATTTCCTTGGATCGGCCAAAAAGCCAGCTTCTCGATTCGTGATCACAGAATGAACTTGCTCAACTCCTCGTCTTCGCTGATTTCCTCTAGCCGTTCGGTCACATAGGCAGAATTGATTTCGACCTTGCCCATATTCATGTTCGGCGCCTCGAAGCTCAGTTCCTCCAGCAGCCGCTCCATGATCGTGTACAGTCTGCGGGCGCCGATGTTCTGGGTGGATTGATTGACCTTGAACGCATAGGAGGCCATCGCTTCGACAGCGTCCGCAGTGAAAGCCAGTTCGACACCTTCGGTTTCCATTAGCGCCGCATATTGTTTAGTCAGCGAATTCTGCGGCTCCTGCAGAATGCGAACGAAATCGTCCTTCGTCAGGTCGTTCAGTTCCACGCGTATTGGGAACCGCCCCTGCATCTCCGGCATCAAGTCGCTGGGCTTGCTGCGATGAAAGGCCCCGGCGGCCACAAACAGAATGTGATCTGTACGCACGTAGCCATATCGCGTTTGGACGGTCGTGCCCTCGACGATCGGCAGCAGGTCTCGTTGTACGCCTTGCCGCGATACATCTGCGCCGCGGCTATCGCTGGCCACCACCTTGTCGATCTCATCCAAAAAGATGATGCCGACGTTTTCTGCCAAGTCGACCGCGGCGTTGTTGATCTTCTCGGCATCAAGCAGCGCCTCACACTCGTGCTCGAACAGCACCCTGCCAGCCTCAGCCACCGTCATCTCTCGTTGCGCGCTGGTCTTGGGCAAAATCTTCTCGAACATCCCCTGCAAATCCAGGTCCATCTGTTCCATGCCCAGGCTGCTGACCATAACGGGCGTGGCCTTTTGCTCGATTGTCAGTTCCACCTTACGGCTGTCCAACTCGCCGGATGCCAGCATTGCCCGCATCTTCTCCCGTGTTCGCTCATATTGTTTGGCCGCGTCTTGGTTGTCGTCCTGGTCGACGTCGAAACCCGATGGGGGCGGAGCAAGCAGATTCAATAGGCGATCCTCGACCCGCCGTCTGGCCTCGCCCTCGACGTGCTGGCGTTCGCTCTCGCGTATCAAACCAATGGCGTTTTCGACCAGTTCGCGAACCATGCTCTCCACGTCGCGACCGTAGTATCCCACTTCCGTGTACTTGGTCGCTTCCACTTTGATGAACGGCGCCCCGGTCAATCGCGCTAATCGACGCGCAATCTCCGTCTTGCCCACACCGGTCGGGCCAACCATCAAGATATTCTTCGGCGCTACCTCTTCGCGCATATCGTCGCGCAAGTTCTGCCGGCGCCACCGATTGCGCACGGCGATCGCCACCGAACGTTTGGCGTCGTCCTGACCCACGATATAGCGGTCCAGTTCCGAGACGATTTCCCGCGGGGTGAGGTTTCGTGGTTCGGCTGCCTTGATTTCCGTCAGACCGTATTTCACGTGTCGGACTCCAGTTCTTCGACAACAATATTCATGTTCGTGTAGATGTCGATGCCAGACGCGATTTCCAGCGACGTTTTCACGATTTCCGTTGCTTCCAGGTTCGAGTGGGCAATCAGAGCCCGTGCGGCTGCAACCGCGTAGTTGCCGCCCGATCCAATGCCCACGATTCCATCGGTCGGCTGGATCACATCGCCCGTGCCGCTCACTAGCAACGTATGCTTGGCGTCCGCCACCGTCAACAATGCTTCCAGACGACGCAGTGCCCGGTCCGTTCGCCATTCCTTGGCCAATTCCGTCGCCGCGCGGGGCACGTTGGCCGGGTAATCCTTCAGTTTCGCTTCGAATCGCTCCAGCAACGCAAACGCATCCGCGGCGCCGCCCGCGAAACCGCACAGCACGCTGCCGTCGACCAACCGGCGTATCTTCACCGCATCGGCCTTCATCACGGAATTCGCCAGCGTTACCTGCCCGTCGCCGCCCATGGCCACCTTGCCCTTATGCCTGACCGAGAGAATCGTTGTCGCATGTATCTTCATGTCAGTCCTGAGCTTACTTCCAGAGGCCGTCGATGGGGCAAACCAATAGTTTCGCGGAAAACGGCCGACAACTCCAGGGGCGACAAGGCGGAAATGCCGATGAGTGTCCATTTGCGCGAACCGCGTCATTCGACCCCCGCAACTCGAACCGAGGGCCACAGCACAACCGCCTACTTCTCAATTCGCTCGATGCTGAGTAAATTGAGGCGGGCATTCGAATGCCCCCGCTTCGAGTCGTTTTGATCCGTCTCGTATCCCATTCGTCATAGTCATAGGGAGAGGCAAACGAGTCATGGCAACACAATGGTTCTGTAAGCTGAAGGAAGGGGTACGTGGGCCGCTTTCCGCTGCTGAACTCAAGGAAAAGGTCCGCGATGGAGAAGTCAGCGGCATAACGCTCGTCCGCAAGGACGACTCCAAATGGTTCCCTGCCAAAGAAGTCGTCGGGCTGTTCGAAGCTGCCTTTGGCGACGATCCCGAGAAGATCAAGAGGGTCCGCGACACGGAACTACCGGGCGACTATTGACACGTGCATCGGGCTGCCGGTGGATGCCTCGACATTTAGGTTGCTTCACGCTCCGGCTACGCTGGTTCGCAACGTCATCTGACCTCTCTGGCCGCTGAGAGCAATACTGTGCTCGTTCTGGCACGAATGCTACCATTAGGATAGGCGTGCGCGCTGCTCGGCGTGCACCGTAAGAGTGCTGTTCCCCGCGGAATCCCCATGTTTACTGAATCCGACAAACCTGGCCATGTCGCCAATCCCCCTGTTGAGCCGGGGCTCGGAGTGAACCAAACTAGCCCCTCTGGGGCAGGGGGCGGCGGTCAGGTTTTCGAGCAGGAGTCGGAGACAATCGAGACTGGCGCGCTGCTGGCTTCGCTACGGGCGTTGCCTGCGTGGCTGGTCAGCGTCATTGTCCACATGGTGGCCCTGCTGGTATTGGCTCTATGCACTTTCTCGAATCCCAGCGAAAAGGACGAAGTGTTCGTCTTGGGCAGCCAAGTAAAGCCACAGGAGGAGTTGTTCGAAGAGCTGGCCGAGTTGGAGATCGAGAGCCCGCAGGAACTGAGGGAGACGAAGGAATGGTCGCTCGCCATGGAAGTGATCGATCCGGGCGAGATCGCCTTTGGCGATTTGACCGCGCCAACCGAAATCGAGACCGCGGACAGCATCGGCGACATCGCGTTCAACGTGACGACTGTCGACGAGATCGGGGCGTTGTTTGGCAAAGACGGCCAGGGGATGTCGGACATCAGCGATGGCCTGGCTGCCGCAGCGAGTTTCTTTGGAGCGCGCGCCAGAGGGCGCAGATTCGTTTTCGTTGTGGACAATTCCAACAGCATGACAAGGGGACGATTCGAGACGGCGTTGGACGAACTGATGCGGACCGTCGAGGTTATGTCACCCAAACAACAGTTCTACGTAATCTTCTTCAGCGACACTGCCTACCGAATGTTTCATCCGGAACCGGCCCCCAGGCTCGTTTCGGCGACCGACAGCAACAAAGAGAAACTGAGGAGTTGGCTGTACACCGTCGAACTGTGCCTTCATACCAGAGGCCAACAGGCGATCGCGACAGCCTTGTCCTTGAAGCCCGATGTGATCTACGTGTTGGGCGACGGCGCCTTCACGGACAAGACCCTGGGCACACTGACGGCGCCGCATAACCGAACCATCCCAATCCACACGGTCGGCATGGAGGTCGACCCGGGCGGCGAGAGACAACTCCGTTTGATCGCCCAGGCCAACAACGGGACCTATCGCTTGGTCGGCGCCACGCCCGCGGCAAAGATGATGGCTGCGCGAAACCCCATCAGACGCAATCGGACTCGCGGTTCGGTGTGGGGAGTCAATCTATCGCCCGTGAATCCAAAGATGGGACGACGGAAAAGGTAGACGGGCAACCGACCTCTCACGATGCCGTCAATGTCTCGATTGGCACGAGCGTGTTGAGGCTTCCGGATCGAAATCCCTCCAAGTCGAGCGTTACGAAACGAAAACCCAGCCCTTTCAACTGCTCCGCCAGCGATTGACGAAACTCGTCCGCACAAAGCTTGGCGATGTCACTGGCCGGCACCTCGACCCGCGCCACGTCGCCGCGGTGGTAGCGCACGCGGACCGTGGGAAAACCGTGATCGCGCAGGAACCGCTCGCCGCGATCGATCATATCCAATCGTTCAGGCGTCACCTCTTCGCCATAAGCGACGCGGCTGGCGAGACAGGGCATCGCAGGCTTGTCCCAGATGGGCAGATCCCACTGGACGGCCAACTGTCGAATCTCATCCTTGTTGATACCGCATTCGGCCAGGGGACTGCGAACCTCGTGCTCGGTCGCGGCTTTCGTGCCGGGACGGTAGTCGTCCGCGTCATCGGCGTTGGCGCCACTGAAGATCACTTCTACGTTCAACCGAGGCGCAATGGCTTGGATTTGTGTGAACAATTCAGTCTTGCAGTGATAACAGCGGTCCGGGGCATTGCGCACGTAGGCTTCCTTGGAGAATTCCCCCGTGGCGATGACTTCGTGACGTATGCCAATCAGCTTGGCAAGTCGGCGTGCCTCGTCCAGTTCACCCGCCGCGACGCTGGGACTGTCGCCCGTCACGGCGACGGCACGGTCGCCGAGAGCTAGTTGGGCAGCTTTGGCCAGCACCGTGCTGTCGACGCCGGCGGAAAAGGCCACGGCACAGCTTTCGAAACTGTGTATCAGATCCAGCAACCGTTCTCGTTTTGCATCCAAATCCTTCAAGACTGTGCCTTTCTCGGCCATCTCACACGCGTTGAGCGTGGTTACGAAAAAAGGCAACTCCTCCACCGTAATGCCGTGGCGGTGGGTTTTGTGAGAGCCCGCATTAAATAGGGGGGAACCTGGGCTCCGGGTTGTGTGATCCGACGGAGGGGCCTCGGCGCCTCGGCGCCGTAGCCCACGTCGGCTGTACACGCGGCCGAAACCGAAATCTGGGTTCCCAGCGGTACTCTTTAACGGCTCACCCAAAAGTCGCACCGACAACACGAACATGGCAGAGGAGATTGCCGTGTGACATACGTACTGCTGCTATCTGCATCCTAGCAGGCACGGCTGTGTCCAACAAGAAGTCCTGGAAACGTCCGAAGGGGGGCGTTGGGAGCTACCGCTGGGCGACTTGCTCGCTGGGCTCTCGCCGGACGGGTTCCATCACTTTGGTGTTGCGCTCAATTGCCAGAATGATCGTCCGCTGCTCCAGACCATCGCTGCTGCCAGCCACCACGGGCAACACCTGTCGCCGATCGGGCAGGCTTTTGCGTACAGTGAAGCTGCCATCGGGTCGCAGCTTGACGGGTTGGCCCGCGAGCGTCACGTGTGCGTTCGGGACGGTCTGGCCGTAAACGATCAATTCCGCGTCCGCATCTAACGCAAAACTGGATTTCCGGCCGATGGCTCCGCCAGCCGCCGCGCCGTACTTGGTCACCAAAGGCGAGCCCATGGGGCGACGCAGACGCTCTTCGAACAAGTCTCTCAGGTCACCACACGTCGGTTTCTCACTGTAGCCGCCGCTCAGCGAAAATACTCGTTCGTAGTCACGGGCTACGGCAGTCCAGTTCTGGTCCAAGGTATCGCTGCTGCCGGGGCGGGGAGTCGTCACTGAGTTGCTGCGCGCCAGCGAGTAGAAACGGCCGCTGGCAGCCAAATACCCGATAGCCACGCGATAACTGTTTGGTGGGTCGCTCACGTCGACATACCAATTGTTGACGCCGCCGTGAATGTCGACCTCTCGCAAGACCCGCTCTGCCGTGCTGGTCGTCGGCCCGTCCTCGACCTCGATCAATCGCAACACGGGCCGGGCCGCGTGCCACTGTTCCGACATGGCGGCCCGAACACGTTCGACACTGCGCCGGTCAATCTCCCAGCACACGTGCAGCCAATAGGGATCTCGCACCAGCAAGACGATTCGATCCTTCTTGACCGCACCATTGCCTCCATTACGATCCTGCCCGCGTTTGCCGGCACCGTTGTCCGATTCTCCGTCGTGACAAGCAGCAGACAGGTCCTTCAGTCGCTCCTTTTCGGCATTCGCTACCTGAATCCGCTGGATCGCGCGCGTGTTCTTTGTCTTCGCCCCATTCTTTCTTTTCGAGGCGCCGTTCGACTTGGCTGTGACGCTTCGTCGCGGGACCGAAGCCTTCTTCTTCGGCTTCGCAGTCACCCTGCGCCGTGGGGCCGAAGCCTTCTTCTTCGGCTTGGACCTCACGGCCGCTCTGGCAGTCTTCGCTTTGGCTTTGGGCGACTTTTTCGACTTCGATGACGCTCGCTGTCTTGACCTTGCCAATCGCAGCAAGGCACGGACCAGTTCGTCCTTTCGCATGGCGTGCCAACCGGCAACACCCTGCTTCTTCGCCTTTTGCGCAAGATCCTTCCTCGTGTACTCCCTAAGAGAAGCCGCAGTAATCAATGGACCATCCCTCCGCTAGTGGGAATTGTCACTGCCTTTCGCTAGTCGCGATCCTCGTGGTTTGAGCGCCGTCCATGACACGATACGCCCCAAAACCCACTCGGCAGTCCTAGCCGGAGAAGATTTGAGCTTGCCATATCCGACGAAGCTGACTTCGTGTGGCATCAGCACAGCGAAGGCACCAGGTGAGACCGCAAGAAGCGGAAAGCACCTCCACTCGTCGGATTCTCCTTGGACAGTCTGACAAGCGACCGCCAGATCGGCCCTTTCTCGGTTCTTAGCCGACCGCCTACCCAGTACTAACAAAGACAACTGAGCCTCTTCAAGGCCCCAGTGTAATCGAAGTCGGCGCCAAAGGCAAACTTGGACCGGTAGTTAGAGGGGATGTGGATTCACCGTCGACAGTCGCAAGTTGTTTCAGAGAAACACTTTATTGCGATATTAAGCAAACGATCGCCACACCCACTGGGCAACGAGCACGATCGCCATCGCGCAAGCGATGACCGTGGATAGAGTGACGGGTGTCCACTGTTGAAGCCGTTGGCGGATTCGCCAAATCTGAAACAATCGGTAGGGAACCTGGAAAGAAACAACCAGGAAAAACAGAATGCCGCCAGGATTGAAAGACCAAGCCCGCGCGAAGTCCCCGTGCATCAAACAGATGAAACATCGGGTGAGTCCACAACCTGGGCACCCCAGCCCAGTCATTCCTTTGAACGCGCACGATTCGGGCAATGCGATACCCAACACGGGCATAATTACTCGATTATCGTGACTCACATGCAGCGCAACGGCAAGTATCAGTACCGTGAGCGACAGAAGCAGGTACACCCAATGGTAAGACGTGTCGCCTATGTTTGTCCGATTCATTCGATCGGCGCGCCCTGTTCGATGCTGTTCACTTTTCCGGCTTGGCCGAAGCCTCGAGGGCTTGCTGGAACAACTGCAGTTGCCGCCGAATTTGACCGGAATGTGGCTCCAGTTCCACTGCACGGGCCTGGTGCTTGACGGCGTTCGCGTAATCCCCTTTAGCATAGTAGCATCGGCCCAGGGTATCCAGATAGCCAGCCGTGTTGGGTCGCAACTCCAATGACCGCTGGCTACAACGCAAAGCTTCGTCGTAGTCTCCCTCGGTATTCCCTACCAGCCACGCGAGTTGGTTATTGGCCGCCGCCAGTTCCCGTCGATAATACGCTCGCACGTCCTCCGAGGCAGCACTGGCTACTTCTTGTTCGCATTCTCGCATCTGCTCCCGAAATCCTTGCACGGCCTCCTTGATGTGCTCTTTCGTCGTGGCTCGCCATTGTTCGTCGGCACCCTTCACCCGGTACATGGCGATAAGCACATCGGCGTCGGTGGGATCGCTTTGGACGGCCTCCCGCAGGTGTTCCCTCTGTTTCGCCACGTTGCCCTCTGATCTGTGACGCTCCGAGTGGAAGTAGTGCATGCGCGAACCAACACCGCCGCGATCACGTCTCATTCGAGCGGCCGTGTGCACGACATTCTTGTCCTTTTCCATGTTGTCGACCACGGCTTGTAGGATCTCTGCCGCCGACAACTCACGCCCCTGGTCGTGCAACATCTCGGACAAAAGGAATCTGGATCGCAGTTCGTCTAACGAGCCCGATGGAGCCACTTTCATCACATGCCGGTACTCTCGCTCTGACCACTTGAACAACCCCCGTTCTTGCAGAGTGTATGCAGCTTCGATGTGTTCCTGGTGGTCATCCTCGTTCGTCTTGACGGCACGGTCTGCTATTTCCTGCGCCAGTTCCTCCTCGCCGCGTCTCATCTGCAACTCGGCCATGCGGTACATCAGGACCGCATGCTCTTCGAACTTCTCAGGATAATCCCCAGACATCTCCTCGATGATCGACCACGCCTCCCGTTCCATAAGCCAGTCGACCGTTTCTACCAACTGCGCACGAGTCCCATCCAACAGATCGACTGTTCTGCGCATGACTGCCTCGGCCTCGTTACCACGGTCAACGCGCTTCAGCAAGTCTGCCTGCCATCTCAGCAAGTCTCGGACAATCTGAGGGGTGGATTTCTCCGGCATGTGGTGAAAAACACGCTCTTCCTCCCGCGTTATCCGCTCCCATTCCTCGATAACAGGATTGGGATCGGCTAACGTCACCACGTACGCACGTAGCCACTTTGCGCCCGTTCGCCGGCTCAGGCCGGTTTCGGAACGGATCGTCTCTACCAGTTGCGTCTGGTTTTTCTCAACCATGTCCAGCGGTTGCTGCATCACCAGCAGGGCAGCCTGTTTGGACAAAGTGTTGGATGTCTCGAAACGCACCAGACGACATAGCGCGGCCACGCCTTCGCCGTCAGGCAACCCAGCCAATTGTTCCATCAAGTTCCTACGCTCCACGAGGGACTTGCCACCGTACCCGCGCAAGATCTCCTTCACGGCCAGTGGATCGTCTTCGTTTGCCCAGCGCGTGGCCATGCTACGCAACAGATACCGCGCCCGGAGCGCGATCTCGATGTCCTCGCTGTCCTGCGCCCTGTGCAAGGCGTCAAACGCCACCAAACCGAGACGTCGCAGTTCTCCCTGCGCTTTCTCCCGCCGGGCGAACTCCAGGGCGCCCAACTCTCGAATCAAATCGCCGATGACCGCTTCCGCGGTATCGGGGTCCAATTGGGTGACGTCCAGGTTCGCGGTGTCCCTTGCCACTAATTCGTCGAACGCGGGGATAAACGTTGCTGCGATCAGCGCCAATGGCCACGCGGACGACTGGAACCGAAGATGAGGAATTGGCATCGCGGAACCTCGTCATGAGAAGATAAGGACGTACATCTAGGATACCCGACACGATACGTGCGAGACAAGAGATTCGCGCGACGCGGCTGTGCCTGCCTCGTTCGCTTCGATCGCCCGACGCTCGCGTTCCTCGTCGGCCAGTTGGTAAAAGACGTTTCGCTGGCGCGGAGTATACCCCAGTTCGCTGATCGCATCGCGAATCTGGCCAAGCGTCAAATAGTGAATCGTTCCCGCTTCGGCAACGACGTTTTCTTCAATCATCAGACTGCCCATGTCATTGGCACCGTACAGCATGCCTAGCTGGCCGATTCTCAAACCCTGCGTCACCCAGCTTGCTTGTATGTTCTGAAAATTGTCCAGGTAAAGACGTGCCACAGCCTGCGTTTTCAGGTACTCGAACGCCCCGGCCTTGGGCATGTGCGCCATTGCTGTATTGTGCGGTTGGAACGTCCAGCAGATGAAGGCGGTGAAGCCGCCGGTTTCGTCCTGAAGCCGGCGTAGCCGATCCAAGTGCTCGATCCGGTCCGCAAGACCCTCCACGTGGCCGAACATCATGGTGGCCGAACTGACGCCGCCCAATTCGTGCCACACACGCATCACGGCCAGCCAGTCCTCGGTCAATACCTTGCCGCGAGTGATGGCTTTGCGCACGCGGTCAACCAGAATCTCGGCCCCCCCGCCTGGGATACTGCCCAGCCCCGCGGCCCTAAGTCGCTCCAAGACGGTTTGCAGCGGCAACTTGTTAACCTTGGTGAAATGGTGTATCTCGGGTGGGCTGAAACCGTGGACGTTCACTTGGGGAAAGCGGCCCTTGATCGTCTGCAGCAGTTTTTCGTACCACTCCAACTTGAATTGTGGGTGAAGACCGCCTTGCAGCAAAACCTGCTCACCGCCCAACTGGACGGTTTCTTCGACCTTCTGCAGCAGCGCATCGTGGTGCAATACGTAGGCTTCGCCGTCTCTTGGCTTTCGGTAGAATGCGCAGAAATCGCAAACGGCCGTGCAGATATTGGTGTAGTTGATGTTGCGGTCGATGTTGTACGTGCGATAGGGCTCCGGGTGGACACGCTTGGCTACTGCGTCGGCGGCTTTGCCTAGGGCAATCAGGTCGCAGGACCGAAGCAGCGCGAGACCTTCTTCGGGGGTCAGTCGTTCGCCGCCAACCGTTTTATCAAGTAATCCGGCAATCATTGGAGCTACAACCCAAGTCTCTTGCCACCAACCCAAGTTCCGTGGCCAAACGAAAATAGAGTTCCAAACCTCGCCTCTCGCGATGCCCGAGATAGAAGTGCAGGTTATCCCGCAGGTAGCACGTGGCCTGTTCTACACTCATCCCGACCGAGGCAGCCTCTCGCGCAGCGATCTCCTCTAGATGCGCCACGCCCTCATCGCGAGCCGCGGTCAGCAGCGATTCAAGGCCCGCCAAGTCAGTTTCGGCTCGCGCAACCCACATGGCGAATACGAACGGCAGTTCGGCCCAACGACACCACTGGTCGCCCAAATCCCAACACTCCGTGTATGTGCTCGGCGGGGCGTGAATCGCGCGATCGCCGATCACCAGAACCGCATCAGCCGAGCAGGATTGGATCTCCGCCCCGACGGGCAACACTTCAAGCGCCGGGCGGATCCCAAACCGCTTTGTCAGCAGGATGCGAGCCAACACCGAACTGGACCGTGAACCTGCGTCCAACGCCAGGGTGCGTATCTGGCACATCGGCTTCCGTGCCAGGATTTTGACGCTCAAAACTGGCCCGCGGCACCCGATACAGGCGTCCGACACGATGGAGTAGGAGGGGTCTGATAGGTACTCGATAGAAGGAATCAACGCGACATCGAAGCGCCCCCGCGACAACCCGTCCGCCAAGCGGCTGGGCACGTCGAAAGACAACTCGATTTCCGGCGCGAACTCGTGCAGGCGGTAGACAAGCGGCTTGGTGTTCAGATAGGAGACAGCTCCTACCCTCAATCGCCTGCCGTCATTGCCGTTCCACGTCGCCATTTTCCGGTATCCCGTTTCCGTGTTGTCGCGTGGGCATTCTAGGCTGGGTGCCGCAGCCAGCAAAGTACAAGCGGATATAGGCCATCTTGATACTCATATACAGAACCGCAGATGCCGGGCGTGGCTAACCATGCTCAGTTGGTATCTGCGGCAACTCCAGGGCTATCCATGGTTCTGGCAACGGCGCGGTCTGGTGGACGGTTTCTCTGGTCATCGGGTGGCGGAATCTCAGGCTCCGGGCGTGCAATGCGATCCAGCGTCCGCGAGGATCGTCCGTTTGGGGTCCGAACGCGGCCGACGAACCGTACAGCGAATCGCCCACTACCGGGTGGCCTCGCGAGGCTGCCTGCACACGAATCTGATGCATGCGCCCCGTTTCCAGTTCGATTTCCAGCCATGTGGCTTCGTTCAAATGGGCCATCACGCGGTAATGCAGAACGGCGACACGACCATCCGGATGCTCCGGCTCGACCAATTCGGCTTTTGCCACGTCAGGGATCTTCCTGGTATGGTCGCGCCAAGTCCCTTGTTCAGGCGTTACGTCTCCCTCGACAACGGCCCAGTACTTCTTCTGCACCGTGCGGCCCTGGAACTGCTCGGCAATGCGTCTCGCGGCCCGGACATGTTTGGCAAACACCATTACGCCAGAAACTGGTCTATCCAGGCGGTGCACCACCCCCAAATAAACGCCTCCCGGTTTGCTGTCGCGAACCTTCAGGAAACTCTTGATCCGGACCCCCAAACTGTCGATGCCCGGAGGCGCCTGCGTCAGCACGCCGCCCGGCTTGGCGACCACCAGACACGGGCCTTCCTCGTACAGGATATCAAAACCGTTTGGTATCAGCATGAGTTCCTTTGGGATGGGTTGATCTCGGTGTCGATGGCCGCATACGGAAAACCGACCATTTTTCTGTACGAAATTCTACCGTCCATCCCACTAATCTTAATGTCCACTCGGGCTCTCGGTCCATTCAATTCATCGGGGACTATCTACCATGAGACTCACGCTCCGCACCATGCTTGCCTATCTTGACGACATCCTCGACCCCAGCGATGCCGAGGAACTCGGAAAGAAGATCGAGGAAAGCGATTTCGCTGGCGGGTTGGTGCATCGCATTCGGAGTTCCACGAGACGGCTCCGATTAGGCAGCCCAAACCTAGACGGAAAAGGCATAGGGTTGGACGCAAATACGGTGGCCGAATACCTGGACAACGTGTTGCCGCCCGATCGCGTTCCCGATCTGGAGAAAGTCTGCCTGGAATCGGACGTACACTTGGCAGAGGTGGCCTGCTGCCACCAGATTCTCACACTGGTCTTGGGTGAAGCTGCGGAGGTCGATCCGGTGCTGCGAAATCGCATGTATCGCATTGGCGCGCCCGATTCTGACCGCCTAGTGGGGCCGGAGTCACCCGATGGCGATGGAGCGTCGGGGTCGTTTCCAGTAGAGACATCTTCCATGGCAGCCGCGCCTGACGCTGGAGAGGTAGAAGCTCCGCCCATGTCAACCGCTCCGCCCGTCCAAACGGTTTCACCCAGAGATAAGTCTGAACCGGAGATTCCGGCTTACTTGCGGGCCGGTCAGCGATCCAAGGCAAAGCCGCTTGCGATTACGCTGGTGCTGGCTTTCTTGATATCTGCCGTGGCTCTCCGGCTGATGGGGCCTTTCAATCGAGAGCATCCATTGATGCGGTTGTTTGGCGCTGCCGAGTCGCCAGTGGTGGCACATGTGGAGTCGCCCAAGAGCACCGCCGACACGACGGACCCTGCGCCGCGAACGCCAGCGGCCAAAACGACCGTGGGCGATGCATCACAGCCAAGCGACGATGACGTATCTCCGAAGGCCAAGGTAGCTGAGGCGACGCAGGCGGATGCGCACGGCGAGGCGGGCGAAGGAAAACCGTCGGAGGAGCCATCGTCGGCAGGCGCCGACAAGGAGACAGACGCATCGTCAGCAGATGCCTCTACTGTCCCGCCAAAGGCCGCCGACGACGAAACCGTACCACCGACGCAGATGGCCAAGCTGGACACGGACGAGGCATTCCCACCCACAGAGCCCTCAACGCCAAAGGGTGAACCCGAGCCAAGTGATCCAACCGGAGCAAGTGACACTCCGGGCAAAGACGCTGAGGGCGCGCCGGCAGAGCCGACTCCTCCAGCGCGGATCGAAGTCGGGTACGTGAGGCCCTCTGATCGGCACTTCCTAGTCGGACTCGAACCGAGTTCGGGTGCCTGGCATCGGCTGCCGGACCGCACGAAGTTGGCGGCGGGTGACCAATTGTATGCCCTGCCAACTTACAGGCCGGAGCTCGTCTTAACGCCAGGCGTTCAGGTCGTTTTTGCAGGGCCCTCGTCTGTAAAGCCATTGCCTCCAAGCGAGCAGGGCGAACCAGGGTTGTTCGTCGATTTCGGCCGAGCGTTCGTGGCTACAGCGGGTGTGGCGGGTGCCAAGATTCACTTGGATCTTGGTGGTCACCGGGGCGTGGCCATGTTCGCCGATGCGGCCTCGGAAATGGCGATCGACGTCCGACGCTACCTGCCGCCGGGGGCGGATCCGGAACAGGAGACGGCACAGATAGTGGTCCGCATATTCACCACCGCCGGCCGCGTCGAATGGCAGGACGCGGATGGACCGGCGGCTGTGCCGATTGACGCCGGCCAAGTGAGAGTAATCCTTGGGGACAGTTCGCGGACGGTGGCCGCCGGGGAATTTCCTGCCTGGATGCGGAATGAAGACCTGCAAGATGTCGACCGCTCGGCTTCCACGACGCTGATAAGCTTCCTTACCGCAGATCGCCCGATTACGCTTTCATTGACAGAGAGAATCGAAGATCGAAGATCAGAGGTCCGCTCGCTGGCAGCCCGCTGCCTGGCATATCTGGGCGGCAACGAACCTCTGGTGAAGGAATTCGGCGATTCACGCCAGCGGTCCTACTGGGCACCCGAGTTCGACGTGCTGCGACAAGTGATTTCGGAGAGCCCGGAATCCGCGGTTCGGCTACGAGAGACGTTCGAGGGTACCTGCGGCGACGACGCGGCCGATTTGTATCGGATGATCTGGGGATACAGCCCCGAGCAGTTGCAGGATGGCAGCGATGCGAAGCTGGTGGAGTTCCTTGACAACGATTTGATGCAGATCCGTGTGTTCGCGTACGAAAACCTCCGGCGAATCACGAACGAGACGCACATCTATTTTCCCGAAGCCACGGAGATGAGGCGAAGATCGAGCGTACGAAAGTGGCGGGAACAACTCGAAAACGGCGCCATCATCTACGACTCGCTCCCGACGCCGGTATCGGCTGGAGATTGACGGCCGGTTCATGCCGACGGCCTGCCAGCGAACCCAGGGGCAGCCTCTCGCACATGATGTGATTCTGCAGCCACATGTACCCCTCATAACAAAGGGTTGTGCGCCCCCCGTGATTCATTCCCTCTTTGCCGTTTTCGCGTCTTTCGTCCTGGAACGCCCCTTTCTGGATGTCTGCAGACCGAATAGACTGAAGCGTTTCCCGGAACGCCCGTAACGGGGGCGAGATTCGCGTTTCTTCCCGCCGGGCGGATCATTTAAGGGTGATTCTCCACAAGCGTTAACGCCAAGCCATTTAGGAAGTTAGGATTCGAAAGGAGTAGCCTCGGTGCAAGTCAGAATATCGGCACGACACGGTCACCTCAGCGCAGAAACACAAGAGAAGATCACAGAGAAAGTGGAGAAGTTACGGCGCTTCTACGACCGCGTTACGGCTATCGAAGTCACCGCGGATCTTGAACACATCGAGTCGCCCAGGGTCGAGCTGCGAGTGTCGGTGGAGCACACGGACAACTTCGTTGCCACCGACTCGTCAACCAGCGTGATGGCGGCTCTGGACGGCGTAATCCACAAGATCGAACAGCAGTTGCGAAAACACAAAGACAAATGCCGAGACCGGCGTTCCCAGGCGTTGGGACGAGTCGAACCTCCTGAGTCTACGGAATCGACCGAGGAATGACGGGCTCTGGCACTCCTGGGCGATCGCCTCTCTTGACGGTCGCGGGATGTTGCGAATTGTCATGGGAAAGGGTACTGGGTATGAAGTTCTCCAAGTTCATTGAGGTCAACGCAATCAAGGCAGAGTTGACAGCGGAAGACAAGGAAGGTGTCATCCGCGAGCTTATTGATTCGTTGGCCGAGGCTGGCGCTATCGAAGAAGACGAAAAGAACGATATCGTCGAGGCCGTGATGACGCGCGAGGAATTGGGCAGCACGGGTATCGGGCGCGGTGTTGCCGTTCCCCACACCAAGCATGCCAGCGTGGATCGGTTGGTCGGCACGGTGGGAATCAGTCGCAAGGGCGTAGACTTCAACAGCCTGGACGGCGAAAAGGTCATGATTTTCTTCCTGCTGGTTTCACCTCCGGATCGTCCTGGCGACCACTTGAGGGCGTTAGAGAACACTTCTCGTCAGCTTCGCGAGGACATGTTTTGCCGGTTCCTGCGCCAAGCAAAGAGCGTGGAAGACATCAAGCTGTTGCTGGACGAAGCGGACGACAACAGCCAGCTATAGTCCACACGGCAATGGATGCGAACTTCGATTCCCATGTCAAACTTCGTGGCAAGAAAGGATGTGACCATTGCCAATCCTCAAGGATTGCACGCTCGGCCTGCGGACCTGTTTTCGAGATTGGCGAGCAACTTTGACTCCACGATCGAAGTCATCAAGGATGGGCAACGCGTAAATGGTAAAAGTATTCTGGATATACTCATGCTGGCGGCCGTCGAAGGGACCACGCTGACTATCTTGGCCGTGGGGACCGACGCAGACGAAGCCGTCGACTCATTGGCGCGATTGCTCGATGAATACCGTACTGAAGAACAAGTTGCGGACAAGACAAGAGACAAACAGACTGGTTCGGCCTAACCGCGTGCCGGCAGCCATCGGTTGATCGCCTGCCGAACGGAACGCGGCAGTTGAGCGATCCCACACGTCGTGCGGCGGCCGTCCAAATTCAGCGATGCAAATATTGGATGGAATAGCCGTTTCGCCGGGCATAGCCATTGGCGAAGCGCTGGTGATTGACAACGAGGGGTTCCGCATCCCGGAACACTTCGTCGAACGCGACGCGGTCGAAGACGAATTGGAGCGTTTGGACAGCGCCATCGCCGCAGTCGCCAAGGAGATCGAGCGCAATCGGGATTCCATCGCCCAACAGTTGGGCGATCAGTACGGCGCGATCTTCTCTGCTCACCTCCAGATGCTGCGCGACCCGAAACTGCATAGAGAGGTCGAGCAGCTCGTTCGCGGCGATCATTACTCGCCGGAATACGCCGTCAGCGTGACGTTGCGTGGCTACGCCAAGGTATTCCAGGGATCCGATAGCCCCTATTTGGCGGAACGCGCGCACGACATCTTCGATCTGGAAAAAGGCTTGCTGAGGAATCTACTTGGGCGTCGTCGCGAAGAGTTGTCTCACGTGACCTCGCCTGTCGTTGTGCTGGCTCACAACTTGACACCCAGCGAGACCGCCAACCTGAATCCAGATTTTGTTCGGGCTTTCGTCACCGAGATCGGCGGTGCCGGCGGCCACACGGCGATTGTTGCCAAGGGCCTGGAAATCCCCGCTGTGGTCGGTATCGGCAGGTTCCTGCCGGACGTCTCGGGCAGCGACCTTGTCATCGTAGACGGCGACGTGGGCCGCGTCATTCTGCAGCCGGACGAAGAGACTCTGGGGCGCTACGAGTTAGAGGCGAAACACCATCGCGAGGTGGCTGTGCAACTGGAAGCGTTGCGCGATGTGCCTGCCGCCACCAAGGACGGCGAGCGCGTTCAACTTATGGCGAATATCGAGTTTCCACACGAAGTCGGACACTGCCGGGATCGAGGCGCCGATGGCATAGGATTGTATCGCACCGAGTTCTTGTACTTGGAAAGCAAAAGTGAGCCGTCGGAGGAGGACCACTACCAGGCTTACGCCCAAGTGGTCCGAGCGATGAACGGACGCCCTGTGGTGATCCGCACGTTGGATCTCGGGGCGGACAAGATGGGTCTTGCGGAAGTCCATGAGGACGAAGAACCCAATCCATTTCTGGGGCTGCGGAGCATTCGCTTGGCACTCCGCAATCAACAGTTGTTTCGCCCTCAACTGAGGGCCATCCTGCGGGCCAGTGCATTGGGCCCCGTGCGAGTCATGTTTCCGTTGATCTCGACGTTGCACGAGTTGCGGCAGGCACGAATGATGTTGGCGGACGCCATGGAGGACTTGCACGAACACGGCTTCGAATTCAATCGCGAGATTCCGGTAGGCATGATGGTCGAGTCCCCGGCGTCCGTGACCATGATCGACAGGTTCCTTCCGGAAGTAGCCTTTATCAGCATCGGTACGAACGACCTGATACAGTACGCGCTGGCCGTGGATCGTACGAATCCCAGCGTGGCGGACCTGTACCAGGCCGCAGATCCGGCGGTTCTGCGGCTGATCGACGCGTCGCTTCGGGCGGCCGCCGAGGCCAAAGTAGAAGCAAGCCTCTGCGGTCAGATGAGCGCCGAACCGAGCTACACCATGCTGCTGTTGGGAATGGGCTTGCGCGAAATGAGCGTGCCGCCAAGCGCAATTCCCGAAATCAAGAACGTCTGCCGAAACGTGACCATTCCACAGTGCGAAGCGGTGGCCAAACGCGCAATGACGATGGACAGCGCACGCGAGGTTGATCTGTTTTTGAACGACGAACTGAAGAAATGCGTGCAGCAATAGCTGCGCCCACATTGGACAAAGCGGGATGATACGACAACGTGTACGTATCCGATTTCGAAAGGAAGGAGACCTGAGGCTGATCAGCCATCGCGACTTGGTGCGGACGTTTGAACGCCTGTTTCGGCGGGCTGGGTTACGGCTGAGTATGAGTGAGGGTTTTCATCCCAAGGCAAGGATGAGCTATCCATCCGCCTTGGCATTGGGCGTCGAAGGGCTGGACGAAGTCATGGAGTTCGAATTGGCCGAACACGTTCAAGCCGGCGATCTGCTTGGGCGGCTTTCCTGCCAGGCGCCTCCCGGCTTGACGGTTTTCGATGTGCGATTGCTCGAGTCGGGCGAGGGCAAAGCGCACGTCTGCCGTGCGACGTACACGATCCCGGTGCCCAAATCACATCACGAGAGTCTGGCGGAGAGAATTCGTCAGTTTACCGAACAAAGTTCGTATTTAATCCGGCGAGATGGCCGCAGCGAACCTGTCGATTTGAAGGCGGGAGTGGACCATCTTGATTTCAGTGACGCCAAACTTCAGTTCCGTTTGCACATGGACCGCCAGTGTAACGTGCGGCCCAGAGAGGTGCTGGAAGCGTTGGAACTAGCCGACATGGAGAACGACGGCTACTATCTGACGCGAACCGAAGTGGAGCTTGCGTCATGACCGTACAACTCAAGCAAGAGAAGAAACAGTTCTATGAAAAAAGAAATGCTCATCAATGTTTCGCAGCCGGAAGAATGCCGGATTGCGATCATTGAAGACGGCGTGCTGGAGGAGCTCTACATCGAGCGAGCCAGTCAAGACAACTACGTTGGCAATATCTACAAGGGAAAAATCGTCAACCTGGAACCCAGCATCCAGGCGGCTTTCGTCGATTTCGGAGTTGGGAAGAACGGTTTTCTGCACATTAGCGATGTGGAACCGCAGTACTTTCGCCAGGGCGGTTTTGAACCGAACGAATCACAACCGGCCAGCCAGAACCATCGAAACGACGACATCGACACCGGCGATGACGATTCGCAACGCCGGCCGCCGCGGGGACGCGGCCGGGGCCAACGTCCAAGCAGTCGACCGCGATTCAAACCACCGATCCAGGAGATCTTTCGCCGAGGGGACGAGGTTCTGGTGCAGGTGATCAAAGAAGGCATCGGGACGAAAGGCCCGACTCTGTCCACCTACATCAGCATCCCGGGACGCTATCTGGTGCTGATGCCGGCACTGGGGCGAGTTGGGGTGTCGCGAAAGATCGAGGATGAAGAGGAACGTCGCAAACTGCGCGATACCTTGTTGGAATTGAATCCGCCGAAGGGATTGGGATTCATTGTACGCACTGCAGGTCAGGGACGCACCAAGAAGGAGTTGTCGCGCGATTTGGCGTATCTCCTGCGGCTGTGGAAGGTAATCGTCCGGCGCGTGAAGAAGAACCAGGCGCCCATCGACATCTACGAAGAAAGCGACATGATCATCCGGACGATCCGCGATATCTTCAGCTCGGACGTCGATGCGATCTTCATCGACCAGCAAGACGCATTCAATCGGGCCAAGGACTTCCTACAGTTGGTCATGCCTCGGCACGTGCACCGATTGCACTCGTACGAAGGCAAGGAACCGCTTTTCCACAAGTACAATCTGGATAGCGAAATCAGCCAGATCTACAAACGCGAAGTGCCGCTGAAGGCCGGTGGTTCCATCGTGATCGACCAGACCGAGGCATTGGTGGCGATCGACGTAAACAGCGGCAACTTCCGCATCGACGACTCGGCCGAAGAGGCGGCCTACCAGTTGAATCTGGCGGCCGCGAAGGAAATCGCTCGTCAACTGCGGTTGCGAGACCTGGGCGGCGTGATCGTGAATGATTTCATCGACATGCGCCGCGAGAAACACCGCCGTGGTGTGGAACGTGCTTTGCGCGACGCCATGCGCCGCGATCGTGCTCGAACCAAGATTCTCCGCACCAGCCCGTTCGGCTTGGTCGAGATGACTCGCCAACGCGTTCGGCCCAGCCTGAAACGCAGCGTCTATGCGGACTGCCCGTGCTGCAGTGGTCGAGGCGTGGTCAAGAAAGCGGAAAGCATGGCCATCGAGGTAGTGCGCATGCTGATGCTGGCTTGCCAGCAGCCTTCGGCCACGCGCGTCACGGTCCGGGTCAATGACGAAGTAGCCGCGTACTTGAACAACAAGAAGCGGAAAGAGATCACCTACATGGAGGACGAGGGGAGGATGGCAATCCAAATTCTGGGAAGCGAAGGCGTATTCCCCGAACATCTGGAACTGGATTGTCGTGACGCCGAAGGCCGCGAAATCGAATTGCCATAACGCTGGAGCGGCTGTGCCAGCAACGGCGCCCTGCGCAAATGTCCAAATCCCAATGACCAATGCCCAATGAAGAAGCTCTGAATGGGCCGCCGATCGATAGTTCCTTGGTCATTGGTGCTTGGTCATTGGTCATTCAGGCACGACATAGACCCTAGAAACTGAGCATCTTCGTGTACTTGTCCAGCCTCAGTTCGAGGTCGTTTCGGTCGATCTGCTGTAGGCGGTCCAAGCTGAAGTCCTCGACGGTGAAACTGGCCGTCAAGATGCCGTAGGCCATTGCTTTCTTCAGCGATTCTGGCTCGAAGTCGCCACGTTCTGCCAAATACCCCATCATGCCGCCGGCGAAGCTGTCGCCGGCGCCGGTGGGATCGATCACGCGCTCGGTTGGGTAGGCGGGCAATACGTACGTCTCGTACTCGGAGAAGAACATCGCCCCGTGTTCGCCCTTCTTGATCACGACGAACCGGGGGCCCATCTCGCGCACTCGGTGACCCGCAGACACCAGGTTCTCGTCGCCGGTCAGCAGCTTCGCCTCGCTGTCGTTCAACACCAACCCGTCGATGCGCCCGAGCAGCGTCATTAGATCGTCATGGTTTTCATGAATCCAAAGATCCATCGTGTCGGCCACTACCAGACGCGGGCCGGTAAGCTGATCGAGCACTTTAAGTTGAGTCGCGGGCAAACCGTTGGCCAGAAACGCGAACGGGCAACGCTTGAACGTGTCGGGCAAAACCGGCTCAGTGCCCAGCACGTTCAACTGGACATCCAGAGTTTCGCGGTCGTTCATGTTCGCCAGGTACTTGCCCCGCCAGCGGAACGTCTGGCCGCCTTCAACCACTTGCAGGCCGCTCGTGTCGATCCTCCGGGACTGGAGCAGCCCGGTATGCTCGTCCGGCCAATCCTCGCCCACGGCCCCGACCAATCTGACCGACGTGAAGTAGCTGGCCGTATACGAAAAATACACCGCGGATCCACCCAGGACATTGTCTCGATGATCTGACGGCGTATGCACGCTGTCCAAAGCGACCGAACCGACAACTAACAGTGGCATGTCAACCTCTTTCTCGATATTGCGTAACAGTACGCTACCAGTCCATCCGAAGATGGGAGCATTATCAGCGTTTCCCATCGTCGCACAACCGCACTGCACTGCAGATGTTCAGTCTGCGCACAATCCGCGCGGACTCCGGATCATTTTGCCTACAAATCATTCTGCTCAACCCGTCTCAGGCAAAATCATTGTCGGGCAGAATCATTCAGTCGCTTGCTTCAACCAGTTTAGGCAAACGGTTTGGCTTCGACCAAACAACGCGAGCGACGAACAGCGAACCGTTGGCGCCACGTTTGCGGGCGGCGTCGTTCCACACTCCCTCAGCCACCGTGACCCACGATTCTGTCTCGCTGATAGCCGCTGCGCCGAAGTTCCCCAGGGTTGCGCCACGCTCGGGGATTAGAATACGTTCCGTCTTGCGAACGACCTGAAGCTTGTCCGGATCGACCTGAGCGATGAACAGCGGAGCGCGATGGCGGAAGATGTGATCGTTTTTCGCGCCTCGGCGAGTGTAGATCAGGAACAACCCGTCGCTGTGCGCCAGCCAGTGTTGCTGTGTGTTGTAGCTGCCCAACTCTTTGCCGTCGTCGAACGTCCACGGTTGGATGGCGTCATAGTTCAACCCATCATCGCTGACCGTGACATAACCTTTCACATCGTTCCGAATCGTGAGGAAGTAGCGCCCGCAGAACTTAACTACTGACGGTTCGACAAGCCCGCGCACGACGCCCAACGACATCACGTTGCCGTGCCGACTGTATATCAACTTCTCGCCGTCGAACAAACACTGAACGACCGTTACCGATCGCGGTTCGCGAGTACTTGTGCCGATGTAGAAAGGCAGCAGCAGGCTGCCGTTCGGCTCGACAAGCCATTGAGCACACGCATTCCTCGCAAAGTTGAAGTGATCTGCGGCGGGCATTTCCAGACGTTTCCATCGTGACCAGTGCCCGGACTTCGGATCAAAAACGGCGTAAGCCGTCTGGTGAGCACGCGGCTGGTCCTCCAACTGCTTTCCGGCGCGGCTATAACGCACTTGAGCACCAATGGCGATCAGCTTTCGCGACTGCGGATGCCAACCGGGGGTGACGTCGGCGACGGCAATATCCACGCCGTTGGACTCCCGCACCCAATCCAGTTCGGACCGGGGATCCGGGTCGGTCCACGATTCACCCAGATCGCTCGTCCGCATCACGCTCAAGCCGGAATAGTGATCCGACGTGCGGAGGTGTTTCTGAAGCGTCATGACCACCTCCGGCGGTCCGTCTACGTGCGTACCAGGTATAGCGGCCACACGAGGATGAAACCACAGAAACTCGCCGTCGTCGTGTTGCAGGACGGTATCGAGTTTGATCTCGAAGCCCAGCGGACGAAAAGCGCTTTCGGAATCCCTTTCGCTGGGTTGCGCGGATGCGATGCGAAGCGGCAGCACCACAACCGCGATCATGATGAATCCTAGTCGTGCTGACATTGTGTCACCTCTCCCGTTTGAGCGTCCAAGTATGGTATGGCTTCGGAAAACGCCGATTCCTAATCACGACCAAATCTGGTTTAACCGCAGCCTCGCTTTGCTCGGCCGCAACCAAAATGCGCGCAAAAAAACAGCAATTTGCGAAGTAGTAGAACGAGGTGTCATTTTCTTCGTCCGCCGACTACTACTTCGAATGACAAAAGCCTATTCTATCGTTCGTCTTGCTGCATGTCGTCCGACTGGCAGCGAGTGATTCCGCAAATGATCGGTATCAAGGTCCGGAGGAAATGCCATGAGTAACCCATCGAGTCGATCTTCGAAAAGTGTCCAGGCTTCCCTGACGCGGCGTCGGTTCGCCAAATCCTGCGCTGGTGCCGCAGTTGGCGCCCTTGCCGCACCGGCGTTCCTGCGCGGTCAGAACCTAAACGAAAAGCTCAACATCGCCATAATTGCCTCCGGCGGTCGCGGCGGGGGAAACATGGGAAGTGTCTCCTCGGAGAACATTGTCGCGCTGTGCGACGTGAACGGGAAAAATTTGGATCGGGCGGCTCAAAAGCACCCCGAGGCACGGAAGGTTGTCGATTTCCGTCAACTCTTCGACCGGCCTCAGGATTTCGATGCCGTGGTCGTAAGCACCTGCGAACATACCCACGCGCTGGCCACTATGATGGCGTTGAAGCACAAGAAGCATGTGTACTGCGAGAAGCCTCTGACGCACGACGTGTGGGAATCGCGGCAGATACGCTTGGCAGCCGCAGAAGCCGGCGTTGCCACGCAGATGGGCATTCAGATTCACGCCCGCGAGAACTATCGCCAAGTGGTCGAACTGATCCAGACCGGCGCAATCGGTCCGGTCCGGGAAGCCCATGTTTGGGTCTCGCGAGCATGGGGCTGGCAGAGCGAAGAAGCGGCCAAGCGGAATCGGGACATCGTCTTCGTGACCGACCGTCCCGCGGAATCCGAGCCCGTGCCCGCCGGTGTGAACTGGGATCTGTGGATTGGCCCGGCACCGTTTCGCCCGTTCCACAGCGTCTACTTCCCCGGACCGAAATGGTATCGCTGGTGGGATTTCGGCAACGGCACGATGAGCGATCTGGGGAGTCACTTCAACGACCTGCCGTTTTGGGCACTCAAGTTGGACTACCCGTTAACTATCGAAGGAAGCGGTCCGCCACCGCATCCCGAAATCGCGCCCGCTTCGATGCAGGCGACGTACGAGTTTGGTCCGCGCGGAGATCTGCCGCCAGTTCATCTCACATGGTATCAAGGAGAGAACAAGCCGAAGATCTGGAAAGAGAAAGGAATTCCGCAGTGGGGCAACGGCCACCTGTTTATCGGCGACAAAGGCATGTTGCTGTCAGACTACGGGAAACACATCCTGCTGCCGGAGGAGGATTTCGCGGACCTCAAGAGGCCCGATCCGTTCTTGCCTCGCGTCAAGTCGCACCATGCGGACTGGATCGAAGGGTGCAAGACCGGATCGGCCACTGGCGCCAACTTCGAGTACTCCGGTTGGCTCACCGAGGCGAATCACCTGGGCAACGTGGCCTATCGCGTCGGCAAGAAGCTCGAATGGGATCCAGTGAGAATGTGCGCGACGAACGCACCGGAAGCAGACCAGTTCATCAAGTGCGAACGCCGCAAGGGCTGGGAGCTTGTGTGACTACCTCGCACGGCCAACGGACGAACGGCCGCGCCCCCGCCGACTCACTTGGATAAGGCAGGAGAAGCGATGGAAGAAACGCACGACGTGACCAGAAGACGGTGGCTGCTTCTGGTTGCCATCGCGGAATACGCCGCCGACAGCGCAACGATGACACCGTTAACGGGAGTCATAGCCGACGTCAACCGATTGCATGAGATCCTTCATGGCTTTGGCAATCTGCCAATCGCACGCACGTTTTGTCTCTACAATCAGCAAGCCACACGTGCCGCGATACTTGATGCCATCAAAGAACTCGCCGACAAATCACTGGAATCGGACCAGATTGTTGTCTACTTCGGCGGCCACGGGTGCGAACGCTATGGCGGCGAGAGTCCAATGCAGGATGGTGTGACGCGGTATCTTCTTCCTTGCGATGCCACTCCGGCAAGCGCTGAAGAACTCGGCATTTCGACCAAGGCACTGGCAGATGCGCTTGGCCCTCTTCCCGCGGAAGAGGTCGTTGTCATCATCGACTGTTGCCACAGCGATGCTCATACGGGCGTGTTTTGGAAGGATCTTGCGGGGCTCCAACAAGGCCACAAGAGCCGGTATGTGATCGCTGCGGCGAAGCCGTTTCAGCAGGCGATCGATCTTGATACCGGCAGTCCACTGACTCAAGGCCTCTGCGACGCGTTGGACGGCAAGGGCAATGTGCGGACTTCGGCCGAAGGCTTGGTATCGGCCTCTGCCGCCTATGAGTATGCAGAAGAAAGGGTACGTCAGGAGGCCAGCCGCAACCGGCTCATTCAAACCCCAACGCAGTGCGGGTATGGCAGTACGATCTATCTAACGCGGCCCCCAGTGTCGTCCCCTCGTCCTAACGGAAACAACCATCGCGGCCAGAATGGCGTGCTGGAAATGCTGTCCACACAAATGCGCGACTGGTTCGATGCATTGGGCTACTCGTTCGAACGCGACAACGGTCTCGGCGATGGATACCTCGAGTGGATCATCAATGTACCGGCTCGACGAGGTTTCGACCGCATTTTGGTGAGAGGCGTTGGGGGCCAGGCTCGAGTTACAGACTTCGAAGAACTGCGGCGTTCTAAAGAGCGGCAGCGGGCGAACGAGGGGTGGCTGGTCGCGGTGCGTTTGGTGGACCAAGCCGCTCGTGAGGAGGCTAAGAAAACCGAAGACAAGGATCGTGTTTTTTGCTACACGTTCGATGAATTGGTTGAGGAGCAAGTGGATCTCAGCCGCTACTTCGACTGGCTGAAGCAACAGGTGGCCGAGCAGGAGATAGAGAAATACTACGTCCCACTCGCCTGCACGAAACCTGAATTCCATCCTGAGAGCGGCGAGAGAATGGCCGAGGCGCGGTACGACGAGCGCCATCGCTGGATGGAGGGCTACTTGGACGTATGGCTGGACCACCCTGGCAGGGAGCACGTTTCCATCCTGGGCGAGTTCGGCACCGGCAAGACGTGGTTCACGCTTCGCTATGCGTCGGTGGCCTTGCAGCGATACCTTGACGCAAAGAAGAGAGGGGTGGCTCGGCCACGAATACCATTGGTCATTCCGCTTCGCGACTACGCCAAGGCGGTCACGGTTTCTTCACTGTTTTCCGAGTTCTTTTTTCGTCGACACGAAATCCCGTTGCCCGGATACCGTGCCTTCGAGCAGCTCAATCGTATGGGCCGGTTGCTGTTGATGTTCGATGGCTTCGACGAGATGGCAGTCCGAGTAGACCGCCAGAAGATGGTCGACAACTTTCGGGAACTCGCTCAAGTCGTTGTGCCGGGAACGAAAGCCATCTTGACGTGTCGGACAGAGCACTTCTCCGACATCAAGCAGGCAATAGAAGTGCTCAACCGGGGGCCGATTCGTTTTGACGTGTTAGAGGTGGAGCATCTCGATGACGAACAGGTCCGCAGGGCCATTTCGTTGCGCGATCCAGATGTCGTTGAAGACGTAATGGGAAATGAGGACCTGCTGGACTTCGCACGCCGTCCATTGATGATTCACTACATCCTTGAGGCATTGCCGGACATCAAGGGATCGACCAAACCGGTCGATCTGTCACGCGTCTATCTGTACGCCTTGAGACGCGTGATGGGACGCAACATCGAGGAGGGGCGGACGTTCACCTCGGAGGCCGACAAGTTCTACTTCTTCTCCGAACTCGCCTGGGAAATGTTGACGGCCGGGAAGATGGAGCTGAATTTCAGGGACTTCCCAGATCATGTTCGTCAGATCTTCGGCTATCAGGTCCAAAGAGACAAGGATCTGGATCACTGGAGGTACGACTTGCAGAACAGCGGCGTTCTCATCCACAGCGAGGAGGGCGATTACGCCCCCGCGCATCGCTCTCTGCTCGAGTTCTTTGCCGCCTACAAGTTTGTTGCTCACATGGGGCTCATGGCGGCCGATTTTCTGGCGCCCGCGATAAAACAGTCCCACATCGACGATGAATTGCCGTCGAAGCCCTACACGTGGGCGGAGTATTTCCAGCCAACGAAGGACGAAAACGATCAGCGGAAACGCATTGCGCCCTTGCAGAGCTTCGCCCCGGATCGGTTTGCCAACGCCAAAGACTTGAATGTGTTCCACGGCAACAGCAACGTTTTGGTGTTCGCAGCGGGAATGGTGTCGTCGGAGCCGGAATGTGTGAACAGACTTGCCGAAACAGCATTGGACGAAGTTGGCCGAATCGCTTGGACGGCGCAATCCCTCATTCCCCATCTGAAGCACCAAGACCATGCAGAGTCGCTTGCACGGAGAATTGTCGAACAGAGTAGTGGTGGACCATTGCGGTCTGGAGTGACTTGGGTGCTGGGCGAACTTGGAGTGGAGATTCCAGAAGTCTTGGAGGCATTGCAGGAGACGATTGTCTGTTTTGGTGATGGTGGTGACGCGTCAAACGAGGCGTGGTGGCAATCCGCCTTCGCCTTGGAGAAGCTCCATGCCTACGGCGCAGAGACGGGCGGACGGGGAGATCAGCCCATCAAACGATTGATTGAAAACCTGCCTGACGATTGCACGATTGGCGAACTGAAGGAGCGCCTGCGAGGCTACCTGAGAGCAACAACGGCTGACGACTTCGACATAAGTGAACGCGACGTCGTGCTGATTGTGCAACACTGGCGAGACCCGGAAGTCCAGCAGCTATTCCGAGAATCGCTTGCATTGCTCGACTTTGCAAAGGACACAGGCCCGCCCACCCAAGGCTCGAAAAGGAGACGGTGCTACAGAATGGTCTGGCTGTGCGGTCACTTGGCGGCTCGCCTCAGTTTTCGCGACGACTGTATCAGATGTGTGCTCGCAGCTACTGACAATCCGCGCGGCTCCGTTCGCAACTGCGCGACGGAGGCGTTGGGAAAAATCGGTTCTGCGTCGGACGAAGTCATCAAGGCGGTGGAAAAGGGCCTGAGCGACGTCTACTACAGGACAAGGTATCACGCGACGTGGGCGATCGGACACCTCAACTCGAAGGCATCGCTTCCGAGACTGGCGGCCCAACTCCGTGTAGAGCCGGTGCTCGATATTCGCAAGCAGTTAACGCGAGTAAGAGACCGTCTGTCGCAGTCGTAGGCACTAGGCGTGCGAGAGGTTTCTGAGGCCCGGACGCGGGTCTCAATCTCTCGACGTTGTCTGCACGAACCGCTGGTATTCCAGCTTGAGTTGTTTGGCATCCCATCTCTCCGGATGTACGACCACGCGGTATCGCAGCGTGAAGGTCTGTTTGGCCTTCAGCGTGTACGGCCCGTAACAAATGACCGCTGGGCTGAAATAGCTCATCGGCTGTGCGCGAATCGCGTACCATGGCGTTGGGTGGTTAAGGTTGTCGGGGTGGTCGCAGACCGCCACGCCAACCGGCCGGCCGTCGATCAGCCCGTGGTATTCCATGGCCGTCGATTTGCCGCGATACGTGGATTGGTTGCCGAAGTCGATGGGGCCGTCGGTGGTAGTGACGTCACGCTCCGCGAAATCCTTGGCCAAACGGATCGACAGTCCGGCGTAGCCGCCCCACGGCACGCCGCCTGGTTCGCCCACCAACGGTGTGCGGTCGAGAAGTACGTCCTTGTCGCGCGCGGTGAAGGTGGAGGTCCAATCCATGTGATACTGGCCTTGTTCGTCGGGGGCCGATATCTCGACAATGCGTCTTTCGGTCATGACGGCTTGGCCGTCCGGCGGACGATAGGTCAGGTCCATTTCGATTCGAGCGGTATGGTCCGGTCGGGTGGTCGCCTTCACATTGGCCCATTCCGTGCTGCCTTGAGGCTTGCCGGTCTTGCGATCCGGCTCCCAGTAGTTCAGGCCCGCGATGTACTTCCAGGAAAACCAAAGACCGTGGTGCCAAACGTGGTCCGGCGGGCGGTCCCACGTCACGACTCGGCCATCGGGCAAGGCCACGGGGTGAAAATGCGGCTTCGGCTGCTCGGGGCCGTAGTTGAACTGCCAAACGACGGCCTCGGCTCGCTGTAACGCCAGCGATTCTCCCGGGCGTTCTTCCCACTTCCAGTCGTCCGCCTTTGCTGCCAACGCAAGACACAATGTCAAGGCGGCGGCCCCGTACACAGTTCGTTGCGATCGTTTGACGCTCATTGTCGCTATTCCTCCGCGGTAGAGCCCCGGTGCCAGATGCATTCGAATGGATTTTCCGTCTTCAAGAGCCATATTCTACTCGCTGCCTGTCTGTAATAGGTGGCAATTCGCCCGCGCGGGCTCAAATCGAGCAGAATCCGCCAAGATTGTCGTTCGTCCATCGAAACATGGGTTAGCCATCCGTATAATGGCGTAGGTGTTACGGTTTCTAGTCACGAAGTGGAGGGATGGAAGATGGTTAGACAACGGCTTATGTGTGCATTGCTGGCGTTGTGTGTCTGTGTTTCCGGCAGCGTTGCAGTCAGCGCCGCGGACGTATCGAAAGTGATCCCCGATAACGCTTTGGGCTATGTGGTGGTCAGCCAAATCGGCGAGACTCAAGACAAGATCACCAAGTTGGCGGATAGCCTGCAACTGCCAAAGCAGATCAAGGCGGCAATCACGAGTGTGCCAGTCGGGGCGCTGAAAGGCGTGGACAAGGACGGGAGTCTCGGCGTCGCGGCGATCGTCGATTCGGAGACGCCTCAAGCGCCGGTTGCTGTTTCATTCGTGCCAGTGACCGACTACCAGGCCGCGATCGAACAGATACAGCCCGAGGACGCCAGCGCCAAGATCACGAATGTAACGATTGGGAACAAGGCTTGCGTTGTCGGCAAGAAGGGTGCTTTTGCCGTGGTGGCCGCCAAGGGAGACAAGGCGGTCTTGGAGCAGGTGTTGGATTCGACCGGTAGCGTCGCCCGTGGCACGAGACGCCTGAAGAAGTGGTCGGCCGACAAGGATGCGTACGCCGTCGCAACTCCTGGGGGCATCAAGA
>CAZURK010000128.1:22820-40499 GCA_964623055.1 uncultured Pirellulaceae bacterium | reverse complement strand
CTAGTGGCTATCCTAACGGACTACTATCCGGGCGAAAATCGTCCATGCAACAAGTTGGAGGGTAGCGATCCACTCGGCCCCCGGCTACGAAGCCAGTTCTACCTTCCACCACTTCTTGCGGGACCACCAAATTGGCTATCCCGATTGACGTTAAGCGAGCCCTGATACCGGTGGAAAAAACTGTCTGTTTCAAACCGTGCAACCGATATATTCGAAGTGTCGCTTGGCATCGTTACAATATGTAAGGACCGGACTTCGTTTTGCCAAGTTTGCTGATCCTCGCGCAACTGCCATCGTGTTTGACATTATGGATCAACAAGGAAACCGTCAAAGCTGGGAGTCTGGAGTCCGGTCCCGGGGGAGGTACCGAGGCGTGAATCGTTGCGTTGTCATAGCATTGGCGTTCATCTTCATTGCGGGCTCGCATGCTTCGGCTCAGGAATGGGCCAAGAAGATGTTCAAGTCGACAAAGCACGATTTCGGAACGGTAGCTCGCGGCTCGAAGCAGGAATACAAGTTCAGATTCACCAATATCTACAAGGAAGACGTTCACGTAGCTAGCGTGCGAGCCAATTGCGGTTGCACTACGCCCAAGGTGGGAAAGGATCTGCTGAAGACCTGGGAGAAAGGTGAAATCATCGCGCATCTGAACACCAAGTCTTTCCTTGGTGCCAAGAGGGCGACCATTACGGTGGTTATCGACAAGCCGTATTACGCTGAAGTACAGCTTGAGGTCAAGAGTTACATCCGTTGCGATGTGGTCTTCACTCCCGGTGCCGTCGAGTTTGGGACGATCGATGCCGCCGAGGGAGCGGAAATGGCCATCAACGTCGCTTACGCAGGGCGGGATGATTGGGAAATCGTTGACGTGCGTAGTGCAAACGAGTTTTTCGAGGTCGAATTGGACGAGAACCACCGCGGCAACAAAAGAGTCAACTACAAAATGATCGTCCGTCTGAAGCCGGGCGCTCCGGAAGGATACATTCAGGATCATTTGGCGATTGTCACGGACGATTCGAAGTCCAAGAGCGTTTCACTGCCGGTCGAGGGCCGTGTCGTGTCGCCGTTGACGGTCACTCCCGCCTCGCTGTTTCTAGGCGTTCTGAAGCCGGGCGAAAAGGCAAAGAAGCGATTGGTGGTGCGAGGCAACAAGCCGTTCCGGATCCTGTCCGTGAAATGTGATGATGTGTCTTTCGAGTTCGAGGAGCCGGCCGTCACCAGCAAAACACTGCACTTCGTGCCAATCGCGTACACGGCAGGCGAAGACTCGGGCGACGTCACTCGGAGAATCGAGATCGAGACCGACCTGGGCGACGGTCTGTGCGCCGAGTGCACAGCAACGGCAACGGTAGCAGAGTAGTCTTTCAGCCTAGCCACCCTCTGCGGGACTTCCCTTCCACTTTCCAGTGATGTGCAGGAACGGGTCTGCACTAGACAAACAAACGTACGAGCAACCCGCAGCCGGTCTATCTTGCCCGACCGGAAAAAGCGGCACAAATTCCGACGTTTGTACGGTTCCTCTGCGGCGGTTGGAACTCATGGGCCGATAGAAGAAGTTGGATGCGTAGTTTCGCGCTGCGCGGTTCTAACGCCCAGTCCCTGCCAATGTGAGATTTTTCGATGCTCTTCAACCGCTCGGCAATCGGCCGCAGTGCAATCTTCGGAATCGTCTGGTTGGTCGGTGCGCTTGCGAGCTGCCCCGAGATGCTAGCACAGAGCATCGCTGCGAATTGGCCAAGCCGTGCCATACAGATGCACGTTTCCAGCGATCGCGAGAAACCGCCGGTTGTCACAGCAGTCAGCCTGCAAGCTGGCGGAAGCCTATTGGCCACGTGCGGTGACGACCACCTGATCTACATCTGGGACCTGCCGACTGGCAGACTGGTTCGGCGGCTCGAAGGCCACACCGACTGGGTACACACGTTAGCCTACTCGCCCGACGGGCGCACTCTAGCCACCGCGGGACACGATCGAAGGGTGATCTTCTGGGACGCCGCCAACGGCGAGCAACAGAGCGTTTTGACGAACCCGCGTTATGCCGTAACTCGCCTGGCTTGGAGCCATGATGGCCGGATGCTGGCGGCGATTGGCTTCGAGCACAAAGTGCGCATCTACAACGCCACCGAACGAACGCTCCTGCGCGAAATGGACGGTCCCTGCGGCGATTTGCGCAGTCTGGCCTTCTCACCTGACGATCGGATGATCGCATCCGGCGGGCGTAACGGAGTTGTGAGGATCTGGCAAGCACAGGATGGCGAGGCACTTGGCGACTATCAAGCCCACCGGCAACGCATTCGGGCACTGATATTCTCTCCCGACGGCAAGCAGATCGTTTCGTCCGGCGAGGACCGCAAGATTCATGTTCGGTCGCTGGAAACGGGGCAAGGATTCGACTTGCCTCGGCGGCCTGCCAAAGTATTTTCGCTGGCTTTCTACGAACCAAACCGTCTGGCGGCCGGCGGCAGCGACAACCTGATCCGGTTGTGGGACCTCGCCACCAGGTCGGAAATCGGGCAATTGACGGAACACAAAGGCAGCGTGGCTACGCTGTCTTGCGACGGGAATACTCTGGTGTCGGGCAGCTACGATACGACGATTCGCATTTGGGAAGTGAAGGGGCGGATCGCTACGGCTCCGAACGGGCATCCGGAGCGGGATCGGCGCTAGCATTCGTGCAGGGCATCGTCTCCACGGAAGGACGAGTTTGAGGCATGGAGGTGCATTTTGCGAGTGATAGACGACGCAACATGGCTATTGGGTAGACTCCAACGATGGATTGGCCGGCGGCGCCAGCGCACCAAGCCGGAGACTCCTAGGCTCTGCCGTTTCGAAGCGATGGAACCTCGGCAACTGCTGGCCGTCGATACGTTGTATGTCGGTGTCGTGTACGTCGAAGAGGACATCGGGTCGGACGTCCACGGCGACACGTTCGAAATCACTTTCGAAGGTGGTAAACCGGGCACCGAACTGACATCCATCATCATCGATGGCGACAAGATCGGCGATGGCATCAGTGCCGGCGATGCGTTCTTCGACACGACTCCCGCAGACCCCGGTGACTATCAATCGTTCCCCTTCACCATCATATCCCTGCCGCCCGGCTGCGCGATGAAGTTGAGCGTGGCGGATGGAGATTCACGCCTGGCGCTGGATCTGAAGGGATTCCACGCCGGCGAAACGCTGGTCTTCAGCATTGACGTCGATGAATTCCAGTATCAAAGATCGGATGGGTCGTACAAGATCACGGCCATCGTAGAAGGTGGCGAGTTCGAGGACTCGCTGTTCACAACCAGCTTTTCCGCTCCGCATTACGCCGACGCCGAAGTCACCGCCAGGTTTCTCGATCGATACGACGACAGCTTCCTGGGCAGCGACCTCGACTTGCCGGTCGACGATGAAGGCGGCAAACGGGATCGTACCGCCGGTGCAGTTGGGGAACTGGACCAAGTGCCGTTGCCCATCGCCATCTCCGGTACCGTGTACCTCGAAGAAGATCTGGATCTGGTGCAGGATACGGGTGAGAAAGGCATCCGCGATGTGGAATTGGAACTGTGGAAACAAGTAAGCACCGGCTATCGCTTCACGAACTATCGCACGACGACCGACGCGAATGGCGATTACCGGTTCGGCTTCGACTTGGACCTGAAACCGGGGACTTATCAGGTCCGGGAGACGCAGCCTGATGGTCTGTTCAGCGTCGGCGCCATCCCCGGTACGGTTGATGGCAATCCGAGTGGCGAGACGGTCGCTGGCGATCCCGATGTGCTGACCGAAATTGCCATTCTGCTCGGCGGCCAGGAGGCCATCGATCAGGACTTTGCCGAGGCCGAGCCAGCCGCCATCAGTGGCCACGTCTATCACGATCGCGACAATGATGGGAAGCGTGATCCTGGCGAGGAGGGTATCGGCGGCGTCCCGATTGAAGTGATTCCCGTCCAGACCATCGCGGCTCAGGGGCCGGTCACCGTGGTCACCGATGCCAGCGGTTTCTACGAAGCCACCCGTTTGGCGCCCGGCACGTATGACGTCAGGGAAATCGAACAACCCGGTGGATACCTGGATGGATTGGACGCAGCGGGCACGGTGAACGGCGACTCACGAGGAAGTGCCGTGAATCCAGGCGACCGCATCGAAACGACCTTTCTGGGCGGTGGACAAGCGGGCATCGATTACGATTTCGGCGAATTAATGCCGGTGTCGATCGAGGGCCGTGTGCTGATAACCGATCCGTACGGCGACTGCTATGCGGCGGGCGTCGACCAGAGGGCGGTCGAGGGTGCGACCGTTCGGTTGATGGACAGCGCGGGGAATGTCATCGACGAGATGCTGACGGACGCCAACGGCTCCTACCGATTCGATGGGCTGTTCCCCGGCACCTACTCGGTTGTGGAAGTCACGCCCGCCGGATTGATCGACGGCGAAGACCATGTGGGCACCGTCGGGGGCTCGCCCGTGGGCGCTTTGACGGCCAATGATGTCATCGCAGGCATCGCCTTGACGTCCGGGCAGAACGGCATCCAGTACGATTTCTGCGAACACCGACCGGCTTCCCTGTCAGGGCACGTGTACCACGATCGCGACAACGACGGACGTCGAGAGGCCGGCGAAGAAGGGATCGGGAACGTGCGGATCGCATTGATCGACTCCGGCGGCAGCGAAATCGATTCGACAACCACAGATCAGCAGGGCTACTACGAATTCACACGGCTGGATGCGGGCCGGTACTTGATCGTCGAGTCGCATCCGGACGATTGGGTGGATGGTCTCGATGCGGCCGGCACGATCGGCGGTACGACTGTTGGCAACGCCGTGAACCCCGGCGATCGGATTCGAGATGTCGACCTCCGCTGGGGAGACCGCGGCGTGGACTACGACTTCGGCGAATTGCGGTACGCCGTCATTCAGGGAAGCGTTGTATTGACCACCCCCGAAGGTGACTGCTACACCTCGGGCAGCAGCCAGCGGCCTGTAGTCGGCGTGACGATCCTGCTGCAAAATGAAAACGGTGCGACGATCGCACAAACGCAGACGGATGCCCAAGGAGACTATCGGTTCGATCGACTGATGCCGGGAACCTACACCGTGGTCGAGATCACACCTGGCGGCCTGATCGATGGCGAAGACCACGTAGGCACGGTGGAAGGCGTACGCGTCGGGGACGGGACCACCAACGACACGCTCCGCGCGATCGCTTTGACGTCGGGCCAGAAGGGGATCGACTACGATTTCTGCGAGCACGAGCCCGCATGCCTATCGGGCTACGTCTACCACGACGAAAACGACAATGGCGTGTTCGAATCGACAGAAGATCCAATCGCCAACGCGACAGTCCGGTTGCGGGACTCGTCCGGCACCGTAGTCGCAACGGCACAGACCGATGGAAGCGGCTTCTACCAGTTCTGCGGCTTGCGAGCCGACACCTACACGGTCGTCGAAACACAGCCAAGCGGATACCTGGACGGCACCGACTCGGCGGGAACCGTCGACGGTACCGTGGTGGGCCGGGCGGTCAATCCCGGTGACCAGATCCAGGACGTGCAACTCCGTTGGGGAGACGATGCCGTCCAGTACAATTTCGGCGAACTGCTGACAGGCAGTATCGAAGGCTTCGTGCACACGGAAATGGGCAATGACTGCGAGTTTGACGCCTACGAAGACCCCATCGCTGGCGTGATTGTGGAACTGCTGGACGAACACGGCCACGTGATCGGCACCACCGAGACCGACGCGAACGGCCATTACCGGTTCGACGACCTCTCGCCGGGCGTGTACACGGTCCGAGAACAACAACCTGCGGGTTACTTCCACGTCGGACAGCGTGCAGGATCGGGTGGCGGTGATGACAGCCTGGACGATGTGATCAGCGCCATCGCGGTTGGGTCGGACGAGAGTCTTGTTGACTACAACTTCTGCGAAGTCCCGCCTTCCAGCATCGAAGGAACGGTACACACCGACTTGAACGGCGATTGTGTGTTCGACCCGGAGGAGCAGCCGCTGGCCGGTGTGACGATCGAGTTGGTTGACGAAAACGGCGATGTGATCGCCACGGCCGAGACGGATGCCCAAGGCCACTACCGGTTCGACAACCTACGTGCCGGCACGTACGAGGTTCGGGAAGTGCAACCCGAAGGGTATTTGCAGGGCAGTCAGCGAGCCGGGTCGGCCGGTGGAAACGACACGATCCAGGACCTGATCTTCGACATCCCAATCGGCCCGGGAGTCGAACTTGTCAACTACGATTTCTGCGAAGTCCCGCCCAGCAGCATCAGCGGCCGTGTGCACGTGGATACCAACCGCAATTGCGTACTGGACGCGGGCGAGCAGCCTCTGGCCGGCGTGACGATCCGACTGGTGGACACAAGTGGCAATGTTCTGGCCATCGCACGAACGGACACCGACGGGCGCTACCACTTCGACAATTTGGCGCCCGGTACCTACACCGTCCAGGAGGAGCAGCCGGACGAGTACTTCCACGGCGGCCAAAACGCCGGCTCTCACGGTGGCGACGACAGCATCGACGACGTGATTTCCGCAATCGCCATCTCTGCAGCTCAGGACCTGGTGGCCTACGACTTCTGCGAGACGCCTCCTGGCCGCCTGTCCGGTTACGTGTTCCAGGACGGCGGGGCCATCGTAACGCCGGATGGACAACCGCCCAGTAACCTGCGGGACCATCGCGACGGTAGCAAGACCCCTGACGACGCTCCGTTGGCTGGCGTAGTGCTGGAACTGCGCGACGGCATCAGCGGCGATGTGATCACGGGCGATCAAACACTGCCTGGACTGTATGGCGACGGGCCCGTGCGCACGACGACCGACGCGAATGGCTTCTACGAATTCCGCGGTTTGCCGCGAGGCAACTATGCCGTGTACGAGATCCACCCGCAGGGCTACTTTGACGGCATCGACACTCCGGGAACCACATCCGGGATCGCCATCAATCCCAGCGACGAGGTCAACCCGCTGTTTATCCAGCGTTTGAGTAAAGCTCCGAAGGACGACGCGATTATTCTCATACCGCTGCCAGCGGGCGGCGTCTCGGAAAGCAATAATTTCAGCGAGATTGTGGTGCGGCAATTGCCCTGGATTCCGCCACTTATTCCGCCGTCCGACCCACCACCGCCAGTCCTTCCCGTAATTCCAGTTTCGGCGCCACCTATGTTCTTCATCCCGCCGCCTCCGCCGGAGACGCAGGTCATTCTCGGCTACGGCGGCATGATCGATTACACATGGCACTTGAGCGTTGTGGACGCCGGGATGCCGCGAGGTGACGCGAGCCCAATTCCGCTGGACGCGCTTGTCTGGCGTTCGGCGGCGTTCTCCAATGCGGACGACTGGAGGTCGAAGCGTCTGAGCGGCGGTCGATGGACCCTGCCGGCCGAATCAGCCAACGATCGGTTCCGCGGGCTCCGACAGTTCGATTTCGGGATTCACGGCGGCATACCCGTGGCGGGCGATTTCAACGGCGACGGCGTCGACGAGGTCGCTATTTACTACAAGGGGCGATGGTTCCTGGACCTGAATGGCAACGGGCGCTGGGACGACGAGGACCTGTGGGCCCAATTGGGCGACGAGTTCGATTTGCCGGTCACCGGTGACTGGAACGGTGACGGAAAGGACGATATTGGGATCTTCGGGCCGGCGTGGCTGGGCGATCCGCGAGCTTTGGCCGTGGAACACGGTTTGCCAGATCTGCACAACGTGACGACGCCCGTCGTCAGACCGAAAAACGTGCCGCCGGAACTCAAGGATGCCACCGACCAGCTACGTTACCTGCAGCGCACGCCTCAGGGTGATCTGCGCGCCGACGTGATCGACCACGTGTTCCACTACGGCAACCGCGATCACGTGCCCATCACTGGCGATTGGACGGGCGACGGAATCAAGAATATTGGCATCTTCCGTCACGGCCGTTGGGTCTTGGATGCCGATGGCGACGGGCGATTGTCAACCAACGACTGGCGCGTTCAGTACGGGCGGGCGGGGGATCTGCCGGTTGTCGGTGACTTCGACGGTGACGGAATCGACGAAATCGGCGTGTTCCGAGGCGGTCAGTGGATCATCGACATCAACGGCAACCGACAGTTGGACGCCCACGACCAGGTGTTCCAGATGGGCGAAGCCGGGGATCGGCCCGTTGCCGGCGATTGGAACGGCGACGGCGTGGACGATCCCGCCGTCTACCGCGACATGGGCCCCGAAGCCGACGCCACCGCCAGGGCGGAATAGACGCAGTACGCATCTATTCACCGAGCGTCGATTTCCGCCTCAGGATGTGGTGGTAGTGCTGCGCAAACCGGTGCGCTTCGTCGCGCACATACTGCAGCAAGCGTAGAGCAAACGAGTGGCGACTCAGCCGCAACGGCTCCGAATTGCCGGGCTGGAACACTTCTTCGTCTCGCTTGGCCAGTGACACGATCGGCGGTGGCTCGATCTCTTGCTCGTCGAACGCGGCCAACGCTGCGTTCAGTTGGCCTTTGCCGCCGTCGATCAGCAGAATGTCGGGGAAGACCTCGGATTCGTCGTGCAGCCGTTTGTACCGCCGCGAGACGACTTCATGAATGCTGCCGAAGTCGTCAATTCCTTGCACGCGACGAATCTTGTAGTGCCGGTAACCCGGCTTGAAGGGCAACCCGTCGATGAACTGCACCACGCTGGCCACCGTCTGGCCACCGTCAAGATGCGCAATGTCTATCCCCTCCAGTACGCGCGGCTGCGTCTTCAGGCACAGCACCTTTCGCAGGCCAGCCAGTCCCTTCTTTGGATCCACATAGAAGACTTCCGGCTGCGCATGCGTGTCCAACTCGCCTCGCTCGTTCAGCGTTTCAAGACGGTGGATCTCGTCGCGCAAATCGGCTGCCTTCTCGAACTCCAGTGCCTTAGACGCCGCCATCATCTCTTTACGCAACTCGTTCAGCAGCGATTTCCTCCTGCCGTCCAGGAACATTTGCAGCCGTTTGATGTCGCGGCGATAATCCTCCTTGCCGATCCGTCGGTTACACGGTGCCGTGCATTGGTCGATGCTGGCCAGAAGACACGGTCGGAACCATTGCCATCGTTCGTCGCTCTCGTCAATGTCCAGGCTGCACGTGCGGAACTTGAAGATCTTCTGCAATACCTGCACTGCCCCGCGCAGCGCACCGGCGTTGGCAAACGGACCGTACAACTTCACACCGCGATCTTTCGGTTCACGCGTGACTTCGACCCGGGGGAAATCCTCTCGCGTGCCGATCATCAGATAGGGGAACGACTTGTCGTCCTTCAGTTCCTTGTTGTATTTGGGCTGGACATCTTTGATCAGTCGGGCTTCCATCAGCAAAGCGTCGACTTCGCTTTCGCACTCGACGCAGTCCGCGTCGCAGATCTCCGAAACCCAGTGTGCCGTGCGTTTTTCCTCAGTCGCGCCTTTCAAGAAGTAGCTGCCGGCTCGGGATCGCAAGTTCTTGGCTTTTCCGACGTAGATAACTCGGCCAGCGGAGTCCTTCATCAGGTAAATCCCTGCCGTCTGCGGAAACTCGCGCACCTTCGCCGCCGCCCGCCGAAACCCGAAATCGTGGGCGTCGTTTGCCGATGCGGGTCGGAGATCATCGTCTTCTGCCGGTTTGTCAGAGTCGCTGCTCATGTCCCTGGGTTCCGTTGCCGTGTTATGGAATTGTACCGTTCCGGCCGAATATTCAAGCCCCAAACGCAGTCGTCGTTTCGGTTCTCCGTTTACTTGGTACAATCCGAGTTTGCATGCATTCCCCAAACACGTGATCGAAGAGACTCCTCCATGGATACTCCCACCGACGAGCGATACTTGGCTCTGAAAGCCGTGATGATGCCGAGAGACACGAATCCGTACGGCACGATTTTCGGCGGCGTCACGCTCAGCTACATCGACCAAGCCGCCGTCGTAGGCGCAAGGCACGCGATCCGCCATGCCGGATGGCCCGAACAACCGCTTGTCACGGTCGCCATGGACCGTGTCGAGTTCCACGAACCGGTTTTCGTGGGAGACGTCATCAGTTTCCTCACCAAGGTAGTCCGCGTGGGTCGCACGTCGATAACGATGCACGTGGCGGTCGAGACAGAGCGGAAGAACGAAGTCGTGAGGCTGACCGAGGCACAAGTCACCTACGTAGCCGTGAAAGTCGAGGGCAACACCAGAAGACCTGTACCAATCCGCGGCGAATGATCCGTGGGCCATTATGCTTCTGCGTTGCGTCGCCTTGGGGCAAGCACTGACCGAGTTCGTTTTGTGCAGGTTGTGGGGCACGTTTCCAACGTGCCAGGCACGATGGAATCGTGCCCCACTTTTGTAGCGGGGGGGCCGCGCTGCAGTTCCCTCTCACGCCCTTTGCTCGCGCAGTGCCTCCGCAAGGTCATCCGGCAGTGCGATGAGCTTCCCCTGAGGGCTGACACAGGCCACCGTGACTTTCGCCCTCACCAACTCCACGTCATCAGAAGACCGCACCACTCGCTGGTCCAGCGTGAACCGCACCCGCCGCACGCGTTCGACCAGGGTCTCGATCTCGACCTGATCGCCCAAGACAGCCGCGACGCGATAGTCAATCTCCACGCGAGCGACCGCGAAGACGAATCCTTGCTCGACATATTCCGCCACCGACATGCCCAGGGCCTCGATCAATTCGCACCGTGCCATCTCCAACCAACGCAGGTAATTGGCATAGTAAACGACCCCACCAGCGTCCGTGTCTGCGTAATAGACCTTTGTCTTCATGCTCTGTACCGGAAATGGATCACGATTGGTCGGTAACCGAGTGAATTTGCAGCACCATTATTGACAAGAAGCGTAACAATGTGAATCACCTTGCGGTCTGCGTCGGCGCAAGTGATCCTATCCTTGTCGCAACCTGCAGTTCAGACTGCGCGGCCTGGCCGAACGCCCTGGTTCTTGCCTTTTCGAGGATACCATTGGAGAATCAAGTATATGTGAACGTACGTCCCTCGTTGCCGCGTTATCTTAGGAGCCGCAGATTGATCGGCAAGACTCGCCTCTCCTTCGTGGTAGCATGTGCCGCGTTTCTCTCTGTGAACTCGGCAGCAGGATTGCATCTCTTGGCCGCCCAGGTCGAACTAGGGCCGGAAGGCCGAGCGGCCGTATCCGCATTGGCCGACGCCATTGACAGGCGGGATCTGAAAAACCTACGGGAAAGCGTAAGAAAAGTCCGGCGGCTTGAGGCGGGCGCGGAAGCCATCCCCATCCTGCTCGCCGGATTGAACACGGACGACGAGAAACTCCGACGGCAAATCGTCGAATCGCTGGGGACCATCCACCCAACGACAGAAGCGGCGATATCCGCCTTGGTCGACCTGTCCGCCGGCGATGACGATATTCGCTCCCACGCATCAAACGCATTGTCAAACGTCGGGGCACCGGCCATTCCATTGCTTCGCAAGGCTTTGAAGGACGAGCGAACACGAGTCCGGCGGGGAGCAGCCGTAACGTTGTGTTCGATGGCGGTCAACAATATCGGCGTCCCGGGAAAGGATGCGGTAGCGGATATTGCCGGCGCGCTCCGAGACGAGAACGCGATGGTACGAAGTCTAGCTGCAGGCGCGCTGGAATGCATGGGATCAGACGCCGAAGCGGCGGTTCCGTCACTGGTGGAGGCACTGAGAGACGAAGAACAGCGAGTACGTCTGGCTGCGATTGATGCACTGGGGAAGATAGGGCCTGCGGCCGAGTCCGCGATCCCGGTACTTCGCCGCATTGTGCTCGATAACGCCGCAGGAGCATGGACGGCCATCGACGCGTTGGGCCGAATCGGCACGCCCGCCGCCCCTACGCCTACGGAGCTGCTTTCGCACAAGGATGCGGACGTGCGACGTTTCGCCGCACAGGAGTTCGCGCGTATTGGCCCTGATGCGAAAGCAGCGGTGCCTGTGTTGGCCAAGCTACTCAAAGACGACGACGTAGACGTCAGACTCGAGGCGGCCGTCGCTCTGTACGCCATCGACGGCCGGATCGACGAGAGCACTCCGGTTCTAGTCGAAGGATTGAAGGTATCTCCTCGATACGTGTCCGGTGCAGTGATTCGGATAGGTCCACCGGCAAAGGCCGTGTTGCCGGCATTGATCAAACTTGTCCGAGAAACCGACGATGAACAAGTACGCGTCAGGGCCGTGATGGCACTTGGCTACATCGGCCCTGAGGCCAAGGATGCGGTGCCTCTACTCCTGGAACTCGCCGGGCCGATGGAGGGTGTAACTTGGTTCCCTAGTATCCATGCGCTGGGTCTTATCGGGCGTCCGGCCGTTCCAGCCCTGGTCGAGACGCTTACCGATCCAGAATCGCCCTCGCGGGAGCATGCGGCGGACGCTCTCGGCGAAATGGGGCCGGTAGCGAAAGATGCCATTCCGTCTCTGCTTCAAGCGTTCGACGATGATGACGAAGAGGTCCGCAATGCGGTCCGCAACGCCATAAGGGACATTGCCTTCTCGGAGATCGGACGGACGCCGCCGTTGGCCACGTTGCTGTCTATGGCGAGACGCGATGAGCGCGTAAGGGATATCTTCGCGAAGAAAGCCTCCGCTAAAGGTATTGATGTGGACGACGGCATCGAAGCGGCGATCGTCGAATCTTACAGCGCGGCAATCCCGTGGGCGGTCGAAACCCTCAGCGGCGCTGATGGTGAATGGCGGAAACGAGCGGCAGTAACCTTGCGCATGACGGGACCGCACGCCAAAGCGGCTTCCGCCGCGCTACTGTCACATCTTGAAGACGAAGACGTTTTCGTGCGTATCAATTCAGCAGCGGCACTGTGGGCAATAAACGACGATGAACAAACCGCTCTCCCCATTTTGTCCCACGCGCTGGAACATCCCGATGACGACGTTAGGCTTGAGGCTGCGATGGCGCTGAAGGAACTTGGGTCGATGGCCAAGCCTGCACTACCGGCGCTCCGCAAGGCGTTTCCCGATCGTGTGCCCTCTGTCAGTGCCCAAGTGGCAGAAGCCATGGCGAACGTTGCCCCAGATGACGAAGCTGGTGTGCTTGCACTCATGTCCCTGTTTGTCAACGATATTGACGATCGTGCGCGAGGGTGGGCCGCCAGAGCGTTGGAAAGACTTGGACCCCGAGCCGCTACCGCGGTGCCTCTTCTACAGAGGCTCCGTGTCGTTGCAGACGAGTGGGAATTCAACCAAACGGCCGCCAGATTATTACAGAAGATCCAAAACGCGCAGGACGAGACAGTGGAAGCACTCGTGGAATGAGTTCGGAGCAACGTGGGGAGGTGTCTTGATGTACGAGGGTTCAAGTAGGTTCGCCATCGTTTTTGTTGTCGTAACAGCCCTCGCCTGGACTGCCAAATGCACATGCGCGTGCACAACGATCCTGGTCGGAAGGGCGGCGACCTCGGATGGTTCGGTTCTTATGGCTACCTCGTGCGATGGCGGCATCATGGGCCGCGTCTACGTCGTGCCGGCCAAGCGGTATCCGGAGGGCGCCAAGGCCCCTATGTTCTACGACTGGCCTTCACCATCCACTTGGCAGGAGCATTTGGACCAGAAGGAGAAAGGGGACACTCTCGTCGGGCATCTAGCCATTGAACAGACCTACCGGTGCATTCTAGCTGCGGGTCACTTTGCCGATAGCGTGACCGGCGGCATCAACGAACACGGTGTCAGTATGGGCATCGAGTACATGGGTATGAAGCCTGGATTGGTCAACCGAAACGGAGTTGTCAGCACGTGTAGCAGTCACTGGACCACTTCCTTGATCGCCAACGGGTTGATGCGGGCAAAGACGGCCCGAGAAGCCATTCGTCTGATGGGTTCGATGGCGGAACAGTACGGGTTCACGTACTACTGGGTACCATCGGCCGGGTGCGCCATTCCAGTGGTGGACAATAAGGAAGCCTGGATCATGGAGATCTTCGGCCCGGGCAAAGAATGGACTCCGGGATGTGGCAAGCCGGGCGTCGTCTGGTGCGCGCAACGCGTCCCGGACGGGGAAGTGACGTGCAATGCCAACCGCAGCCGGATCGGCGAAGTGGATCCCGATGATGTGGACCATTTCATGGCGTCGTCAAATATCCACTCGCTGGCCGAGGATTTGGGGCTGTGGAAACGTGGAACGCCGTTTGTTTGGTACGAAGTATATGGCGTCTCGGGAAGCAGGGCGAATTCGCTGCGCGAATGGGCCGCTCTGAACCGATTGGCGCCGTCGCTCGGCCTGGAGGCCACGGGCGATCCGAAAGAGGATCGTTACCCCTTCTCGGTGAAACCCGACGCGAAAGTCCGGGTCCAAGATCTGGCCTCGGTCATGCGGGACTGTTACGAGGGGACCGAGTTCGACATAACCGAGCATCCGGCGTTCAATCCCGAAGGCAAGAAGAGCCCACTGGCCCGCCCGATCGGCTCGCGCGACCTGTTCAACCTGGTAGGCATCCAACCGGAGCGGTGCATTGGCACAGAGTCCAGCGGCTATGTCTACATATCACAGATCCGCGACTCGCTGCCAGCCCCTATTTCCGGCTGCATGTGGGTCACGCTTGGGCCCGCCGTGACCAGTTGCTTCACGCCTGTCTATTGCGGTGCAACGGAGATCACTGACTCTTGGAGCCGCACGCCCGACTTCACCCGAATCGACCGCACGCAGGTCCAGTGGGAATTCCAGTTGGCCGAGGATCTGGCCGGCCTGAAATACCAGGAGGCCATTGAGGATGTCCGCCGCGTTGTCGAACCAGCCGAAGAGCGGTTTCTGGCGCTGCAGCCCGAGTTCGAGAAAGCGGCGGTCCGCGCATTCAAGACGAATGGGCCGGCAGGTACGGAGAAGTTGGTCACTGAATACACCAACTTGTGCTTGAAAGAAGTTGACGACGCGTACGGCGAGCTAGTGGATCACTTGATGTTTGAGTACCTGTACAGCTACTCAAACGCCGCACCGCCACGTCTCCCAGCGGTTAGCCCGCCCGAGATTCCCACACTGCCGGGCAAATGACGACCACTCCTTTCGTATATGCGCGTGCCACGTCTGGAAACTGCCCGCAGAAAGACTGGCATCCCCAACGCGCACAACTTGCGGCCCTGTTGCGAATTCCCGCAAGCTGAAGACCGACTAAATCACTCCTCCATGCACTCGCTCGGGCGTCATGTGATCCGGCTGATCCTCGAACCAAATACGTTTCCACGTATCCTGCAGCTTCCGCAGGTCCTCAGTCGGATGAATGAGTTGGCTTGGCTGCCGACCCAGTGGCGAGTCGCGGACGAAGTCAGGGACAGGCAACATCGACCCGATAGCTATCGGTCCAAGCAAGAGAAGAACGATAACCACTGTTTGTAGGATGAATTGAAGCCGCTCCCGTCTAGATTTCGATGTCAGCAATGATTACCTCCATGCCTGCTGGCCCACCAGCAATGGCCTCTGCGCGACAGTCTAACATCAGCGTATGACGTGGCCAAGATGAATTGACGGAAGGGTCAGATCGGCGACATCTGATTCGAAGACTCGCATCAGCGCTTCCTTCCGGCAAGGTCCCGCCCGCCGCAAACGCTCGCAAAAGAGTGGGCGATGAGCCTACAATGACAATACCGGGGCCTCAACTCGATTGGCTACTAGAACCATGGCTCGTCCCGCCTTGACCCCTAACTTGCCGTTCTGGCCAAGAGGTCTATTTTTTGCGGTTGCCGTAACCATCGGCTGTTCAGATCACGACCCATCGCCCGATCAACCGAATGCGCACGTGATATCTCCACGTACCAATGTGCGCGTGTCCCAAGATCCGCTTGAGGCAGAAACGACGCCGTCAGGAGCATCGAGCGGAACGATTCGAGTCGCCACATACAACATCAACTGGGGCAACGCACGTCTGGACGCGGTCGTTCAGGCCATCCGGGAGGCTGATGCGGATGTGGTTTGCCTTCAGGAGACCGACGCAAAGTCCGCCTTTGTTCTCCGTCGCGAATTCGCCAGCGATCATGGTCACATCGGATTCTACGGATCGGTCGACCGCTATGCTGCCGGAGGATTCGCGGTCCTCTCGCGGTTGCCCGTAACCAGCGAAAAATACGTGCCGCCACAACATGGGCTGTTCGGCGCGTGCGTACTCGAAGTCCAAAACGGTGACCAGCCGACTCAAGTAATCGTTGTCCATCTAAAACCTGTCCTGTTCCGAAAGAAAAGAAGCCTAGCCAATTACTTGTCCGTGCTTGCTGCTTTCAAAGCCGCTGAAGAGATTCATCGCGATGAGATCACACAGGTCCTGGAACATGTGCGTACAGATATTCCCGTGGTGATCGCCGGAGATTTCAACAGTTGCTCTACGTTTCAGGCTCCTACGCATCTGGTGAATCACGGCTTCATCGACAGTTTCGCTGCGGTCAACGAGAACCCGGAATCTCATCCCACCTGGCACTGGCCCACCAAGTACGGAAACGCGGCGCTTCGTATCGACTTCGTGTTCCACACGCCGTCCGTTAGCACGATCGCCAGCCGTGTCATCAGAACGGAGGGATCGGATCACTACCTCCTTCTGAGCGAACTGGTCGACCACGGTCGCGGTTCAGGCAACGGCGAGCCGGTCAGCGATCCTATTGGCACCACGCGTCGTCCGCGCTGAGATCGCGTCCGATTTTCCGGGATCGGTCGCCAATCTGCACTTGGCATTCAACGCGATCGGCACCGACTTCGAAGGTGTCCGACCAACGGGCCGTGACTTCCGGAGCTTGCCGTCCACGGAATGGATACAGCACAGTCAAGAAGGCTGCCGGCGCGGAGTGCGAATGACGAAACCGCAGTGCTAACCGAGGCTTTCGGTGTCCATATTTCCAGGCAAACCATCCTTCCTCCTTTTCCATCGTGATTGGCGCGTTGGGATCAGCCCAGACGAGCACATTCGCACCCGGAAAACGTGTAACGGCCCGATGTTTCGATGTGTCAATGTCGACGTCACCCGGGGCCAACTGGAAGTGGAGATCGAGCGATCCCGATGCATCGCCAATCGCTTCATCAAGGAGGACGAAAAACGAGCGATCCACGAACCACAGTGTACGACGGTGGTTGAGGCCCTTGTACGATGCGTTCTCGACACAGACAACGTCGCCCTGAGCTGTACTCTTCCACAATAAATGTCTTCCGGCAATCGACGATTGTTTGCCGTCGAGCGTCAGCGTCTGGTGAACGGCTGTCTGACGATGCCATCGGCGTCCTTCGGGATCGTGACCGTATGTGTAGTAGCCGCTGTCAGGCATCAGCCACTGGCGGTAGGCGCACAGCTCGAAAGTCCCGTTGTCGGCCTGATCGTGACCGCTGATTCCTTTCGGCGAGCAGTGCAGGGCAAAGTAGATTTGTTCAGGGCCCCAACGATCGCGTAGAACGTACATTCCGGCCTCGGCAAAAGACCAACTCGTCTGGTCGGGAAGACTCTCTGCGAGCAGTTTTGCCCGCGCCGCGTACTTTGGATCGTCTAGAAGCTCGGATGCCTCAACGAGTGTCGAATACAGTGACAAACGAGTCCGGTCGTCGGATGGCGTGGTTGAACGGGAGGCGTCGCCAAACATGGGGCCTGCCAACTCGGGTGTCGCGATGGCGAAGATGTAGTCGTACATCTTGCGAATGCGATTTCGGTAGTCCTCGGGCACGGACACACCGACGATCTCCATGCGCCGCATGATGTCGACTGCGTCGCGCAGCACCGCCAGGTTGTAGCCGAACGACCATTCCCGCTGCAC
>CAZURK010000128.1:0-22720 GCA_964623055.1 uncultured Pirellulaceae bacterium | reverse complement strand
CCGTGCACCAGGATGGGAAACACATTGCAGATCACGTCGGCACGGATTCCGGTCTGGATGTCCAGCCAGGGAAAGCCCCGCCAACTGGTGTAAACCGGATGTCGCCGGTCACGTTTCTCTAACGGATGCTTCGCGATCCAGTCCGACGTCAATTCAACGAACGCTCTGACGTACTTCTCGTCTCCGGTGGCCTGGTACGCCTCGGCAAGCGGTCTGGCCCAATAGAAGCGATAGACGGCGGCAACCCATTCAATGTCGCCGCGAGGATCCCACTCCCAGTCGATCTCTGGGCCGTAGTCGGCTGCCTCGTACGGGCCCCACTGGAAAATGTGATCCACGACACGATTGGCTGTGGCGAAACGGCTTGGATCAGCCTTGGCCGGAGGCGCGGCCAAAGGATACTTGTCACGATAGAACTTCAGAAGCTCTGCGAGGGCGGCAACACGGTCGCCCGATGTCTTGGCCTGATTGGCCTGTTCCAAACCAGGCTTGGATAGATTCAGTTTGCTCAGGACGTCTTGCGGATCGAGTGAACGAAGCTCGTCCGCTACGCTCGTTTGAGTCGATCCGATCGCGGCAATGCAGAACACGGCCATGGTGACCGTTCGCGCGACGGAATTCAGGTTGACTACCAGCCACTTCGCCATCGGTCTTGAAGCGGTCCTTTTCATGCTTGCCTCCTGTGATTGAGACGTTCTGTGTCAAGCGCCCGGCGGCCCACCGGCCTCGATTGTACCAGAGCCTAACCCGTAACGCCCGCCTGCGGCGCCGGTTGGGAGCTAGACGATGTGGCCGTGGGCTGCGGCCAAACGTGGGGCACGATTCTATCGTGCCAGCGCACGTTGGAAACGTGCGCCACTGGATGCACCCCGCAAGGAGAGAATCGACGGGTATCCCAAGCAAGTTTCTGTCTTCGCGTTCCTGCAGTCTTGGAAAACATGGCCGTTCGTCGTACATTGGCCAAAGCTGGCCAGTACGCCTTTTGCCTACCAGATTCGAGGAGCATCATGTTTGTGACATCATCAAGGCCATTGCCTATCGCTCTGGTATGCCTTCACGTCGCGGTCTGTGTCGCGACTGCAGCGGACAAACGTCCCCACATAGAAATGCGAGGTATCTATGGCGGTGTGCCTGTCGAGCTACTCGAAGAGGGGAAGACGCTGAAGGATTCTGGGATGAACGCGGTTTTCATGGGAGCCCGCGGCATCACGGCAGAGCGAGTGACACTCCTGAAACAACACGGCGCCAAGGTGTACGCCGAATTCAATACGATGCACGTGGCCAGCTTCCTGAAAGATCATCCTGATGCGGTCCCCATTGGCACGGATGGCAAGGTCTGTCCACCGCCCCAAGGTTGGCGGGGCATCTGTCCGACCCATCCCGGATACCGCAAGTTTCGCATGGACGAATTCCGCAAGGTGCTGAGCGGCTTCGAAATTGACGGAATCTGGCTCGACTATCACCACAGCCACGCGAGTTGGGAGCGAGCGATACCCGACATGCCGGATACATGCTTCTGCAATCGCTGCATCGATCGGTTCGCGCGGGAGACCAAGACAGAGCTACCTGACGCGACCACGCCGCAGTTGGCTGGGCTGTTGCTGGGCAAATTTGGAGACAAATGGATCCAATGGCGTTGCGACGTCTTCACCGATTGGGTACGTGAATTCCGAGCGATCATTGACACCACGCGTCCCAAAGCCCTGCTCGGCACATTCCACTGTCCGTGGACGGATACTGAGTTCGACGGGGCTTTGCGCAACAAGCTTGCCATCGATTTGAAGGCGCAAGCCAAGTATCTCGACGTATTCAGTATCATGCCCTACCACGCTCGATTCGGCCATCACACCGATCCGTCGTGGATTTCTCGGCAGACATCGTGGCTGGGCAGTCATCTTGGCATCAAAGGCGAACCCGGTGAACGACACAAGATCTGGCCCATCGTGCAACTTTCGGACTGGGGCGAGACGGTGCGTGTCGACCAAGTGCGCCCGGTGCTGGAACACGGCACACGTCTTCCTGCCACCGGTGTGATGGTCTTCGCCTGGGGTTCGTTGCGCAGGCAGAAGGAGAAGGTCGACGAACTGAGTGAGTTTTACCGTGCCATTACGCCGTAAGCCCTACGGAGGAAGACTTGACACGCGAACCAATCCCAACCTGGTTCTTTGCCGTCGTCGTGGTGCGGCAAGCCGATCGATTCCTCTTGGTGCATGAGCGGAAGCATGGCCAGCTTTGGTATCTGCCAGCCGGCCGAGTCGAACCGGGAGAATCACTGGTTGCGGCAGCCGAGCGGGAAACCTTGGAGGAAACAGGCGTCCCGGTGCGCATCGACGGTGTGATCCGCGTCGAGCATTCTCCTCACTTCGGCATGGCGCGACTGCGCGTTGTGTTCTCTGCCCAGCCCATTGACGACACGCCGCCGAAGTCCATTGCCGACGACGAGTCGCTGGAGGCGGCGTGGGTCAGGTTGGACGAATTGGCGAATTACCCGCTGCGCGGCGACGAGGTCCGGGATTTGCTGGAGTACGTGTCTGCGGACGGGCCGGTATACCCAGTGAGTTTGATTCAGCGTGAGGGGATGCCGTTCTGTGAGAATGGCGTCCCGAAGATACGACGCGGATCTGAGCAGGATTAGGGCGAGGCAATCGTGGCTTTGGCTGGGCGATGTCCAGCTAGTTCGGAGCGATCGCCATTTGCCCCATAAGGCCCAACAGGAATCCGGCGACTGCCCCAAGTGGTGGTGCCCAGTGCTTTTCGAGCCTTGCTTGAGGCGCGATGTCTTGACAGATGGCGATCTATGCCGCCGCCAGTGTGAGATGACCGCATAGGCCGTTTAACCCGAAGCCGGAGGCGATGGCGGGTGGGATGGATCGTCCACGGGAAGCGCCAGCCATCGCCTCAGGCTTCGGGCTAGACGAGGACACGACAGACCAGCGGCACTATCTGACAGCAGGGGACGGGCCGGTGTCCAGCCGCGCAGAACAAAAGCCGCCGCGGGGGCAGATCCGCGACGGCTCAGCAAGTGTTGATGGATCACTTATTGTATCGGCAGAAGACGACGGGTCGCTTGATCATACGGCGCGCACAAAAAAGCCGCGTCAACCATTTGTTGACGCGGCTCGGAGATCGTGAAGGGGCAAACCTTGTCCATGGCGTCGAAAGCGATCCTTCGTCCAGTAGTATCGTAGTCCCGCCGGGAAGAGATTGATGCAAATCGCAGAAGTCCGGCTGACTGGCTATGGCAAACCTTGCGGCCTACAACTCACCTCTCGAATTTCAGGAGATTGGTCCGGGGTCTTGACCAAACGCCCCCAGCCGTACGCTCGCTACTTCCGTTAAAACCCTTAAGACCGTTGTCACCGCGTGCCGATTCTCAATGTGAGGTACTATGCTTGGCGGGTGACCGGGGAACTACTGGGGACAACGATTCGATCATGTGGCGTTTTCGACTGGTCCACCGTGCGGCGCTATGTCTGGTTGGGGTGCTAGCATTAGTCGGTGTATCCGAAGGCCAGAACGTCGCCACGTCATTTGTCGAGCCGGGTGCCGGATATCCTGTTCGCTACACGGTTCGTCACGACATCGGTCAGGGCATCGGGTACCAGGACAGCTTCACACGATTGGGCATCTTCCTGCCGATTTGGGAGAACAACGGCACTGCTCTGCTGTTCACTGATGTGCAGCCGCTATTGGACAACCTGGGGAATTTCGGCTCGAACGTCGGCCTGGGCTTCAGATATTTCGACCCGTTGTCCGAACGTGTCTTCGGTGTCTACGGCTACTTCGACTATCGGAACACCGACGAGCACTCGTTTCGTCAAGGAACTATCGGAGTCGATACCTTGGGCACGTGGTTGGACGTCCGAGGCAACATCTACTTGCCAGACCACGAACCCCGCCCGCTGGAACCCCAATTCGTCGGCAACCGGCTTATCATCGGATTCCAAAAGGCGATGACCGGCTGCGATGCCGAGGTTGGCCTTGTGTTGCCCGAGGTCCTGAACATGCAGTCGCGTTTGATGGGCGGCATCTACCACTTTGACACCGACGCCGCCGAGGACGCGGACGGGTGGCGAGTTCGCATCGAGTCGCATTGGACGCAGAGGATCTCTACCGACATCGCCTTCAACCACGACGAGCATTTCGGAACGACGTTCACGATTGGGATCGCCTTGAATTGGCAGCCAGAGTCCTTTGCGCAAAGGATGCCGGTTATCAACTCGTTTCGGCGCGGCCCATCGCGACACGTCACTCGGCACGCATCGGACCGGCTCGCCGAGCCCACCTGCCGATTACCGAATATAGCCGTTCGCAGCGAACGGTACGTCGCCATGAACGGCGTTCAGCCTTGGCATTTCATCCACGTGGTTGATGGGACCGTTGGCGGGACCGGCACGTTCGAGACTCCGTTGGGGACACTGGAGGATGCGGCTGCCATTGCTTTGGCAGACAATGTGATCTACACGCCGTCAGGCGGCACCTACGCGCCGCCGGCCATGCTGCAAATCCCGGACGACGTTCAACTGTGGTCCAACGGTCCCATCCAGACGGTCAGCACCCAGGACGGTGTGGTTGTCCTACCCTTCTCGGGCACATCGACGGATTTGGGCAGCTTGCCGGAAATACACAGCAGCGTCGAATTGGGCAATGGCTCCACCATCGACGGTTTTCATCTTGTCGCTGCTGCAAATGTCGAATCGCGTGCAGGGTTGATCAAGGTGGATGGCAAGTCGGGCGTGACCATCGCCAACAACGAGATCTCGACTCTGATGGATGGAATGCGAATTGTGGACGCCACGGGCGCGACCATCGTAGACAATCGAATCGATTCGGCAGTGGAAAGCGGTATCGAGATTACCGGCACCAACTTCAGTGGCACGATCCAAGGCAACACCTTGACCAACAACGATCAAACGGGGCTCCTTGCGGTGCTGACAGGCAACTTTGACGGGCAGATCCTTAACAACGTCATCTCCAACAACGAAGACACGACAGCCACGCATCCCAACGGACTGTACTTGCAGGCCGCAACCATCACCAGCGGCTCGCGGATCGAATCCAACACGTTCGACAGCAACGAACAGGAAGGCGCGTCGCTATTTGTCACAGGCGCGGGGGCCTCGGTGGTGGATGTTGTGGATAACGCATTCCAGTCGAACAACAGCGACGTGAATCGCGAGTTCTTTGCACGCCTAGGCGCTGGTGGCGGTCCCTTCGAAGTCCGATTGGGCGGCAACAGCAGTGCGAATACGGTCCCGCTGGGTCAATTCAACTACGACTTCTCTCAAGACGCTCCGGGCGACGACCTCGACTACGTCATCACCTCCGCCAACACCGGAGCAGTCGGAAGCTCGGACGGCTCGGTGACGCCCTGACCCCACGCAAACGCGTTCCCGGCCTGCTCCCGGTTGTGTGCCGTTACCGGCGGCCCCACAACAGGCGGTAGCCGAGCGTGCGGGCGATCAGCAATGGCACGATAAGGCTCAGGAAGAATCCTCCCGCAAGCATTGGGAATCCGACGAACACCTCCGAGTCCAACGGCGCGCCCGTGAGGATCACCATTATCGCCACGTAAACCACGACGACTGCAATATCCACGCCGAAAACCAGCCCTAAGGCCAACAGCAACCTGCGTGCGTGCAGGCTGGCCAAGACGGCAGGCAAGACGGTTATCGTGCTTATCACCATAACGATGACCGCACCGATTGCCAGTCCGACGATGCTGCCGCCGCCGGATGGCGAGTTGATCGACTGCGCGAACTGCGCAGCCGCCAAGGCCATCGCAATAACGGCCGTTGCAATCATCAAATCTCTAATCCGCAACGGCTGAAAAGCCGCAGACGGACCATGATCTCGATGAACGATACGCCAGCGAAACCAGATCTGCATCATCCACAACGGTGTCTGCGCGGCCAGCAATAGCAGCGGCAAGCACAACAACCCCGTAGCGAAGACACGCCAGAAGTCATCACGCAGGAAATCATGCTGAAATGCAAAAAAGGCAAATCCCGCTGCCCACGCCCCGTAAAGAACAATGGCGAAGAGGGCCACCACCAAGGCCCGTCTGACCCAATGAAGCGGAACGAGCGTGCACCAAATGGCAAGAAGCGCCATCTGGGCACCGATCGCGCCGTAGCAGGCAGTCATGAAGGCCATCAGAAGTATCTCTTCCCCCTCGATCACGCTCAGCAAGGGGAAGATCGAAGCGTTGGCGACCGTGAAGAACGCCAGGCACGCCAGCAGCAGCCAGACTGTTCCAACGCGAGAACGGCGGAAATGCACGCTTCCGCTCCTGTAGGAAAGGCAATGGACCAACTCTTATGTCCATGGGGAGCCAGGGACCACCGCCTATTCTACTCAGGATTTCTCACCGAAAGGTAGGCCGGAACGAGTTTGGCGACCCTGTTCCGGCTACGTGAGAAATAGGCTTTGGAGAGGAAGCACTTGCTCCGTTACCACGTCCCATTCCCGAACATCATTTCAAGATACTCTTCAAAGGTCCTCGGCTTCTCATTGCGAGGAACACTGCCTGGGGCCATGCCCCAGGGGCCGTTGCCCGGTCCATCCTGAACCGGTGGCCGGATGCCCTGCGACGATTTTCCCTGGACGCCCATCGGCGACGTAGCAATGCCGCGACAGACCGTCGATGTCACACCAAGCGGGCTGCTGGCGATACCCTTGCAGACGGGACTCTGGACACCTAAAGGTGAGGTGGCGAGTCCGCCGTGAACCGGAACGCTGAACAGTGCGATGGAGCCACTGACCAGGACAGATACCAGCAGTTTTTTCGGAGTCGTCATTTCTGCATTCTCCCATTCCTGTGCGACTCGCCCGCCACCCGCCGACCCGCACGCGCAGGTCCAATAAACTCGGTTCGCACGGTCGTGTCGCTGCTGCCTTTCAGCTTTATCAACGCAAAGGCGTAAGGGATCTTGCGCGCTTGCGAGAAAAAACTCTGATATGATGCGAAGCACATCGCGCGCAACGCGAACCGACTTGGCTCGTTCACGATCCCCTGGTAGACTGCTCCGCGACCGAAGTTGGAAGATTGTTTTTGGCCGGTTTGTGAATATGGCAATGGCGTCGGAACGCAGCGCGATCGCGTCCCCATTTCCCACGACCCACTGGTCCTTGGTGGATGTCATCCGTCAAGGCGACGAGCAGGCCCGACACGAAGCTCTGGAGCGATTGCTGGTCCGCTACCTGCCTGCTTTGCGCGTACACTTGGTGCGTACCCGCGGCATGGGTTGGGAAGATTCAGAAGACCTGTTGCAGGAGTTTGTCACCCAGCGGATTCTGGAGAAGGATCTGGTCGGTCGCGTGGACCCCGGAGCGGGAAAGTTTCGCACGTTCTTACTAACATCGCTGGACCGCTTTTTTATCGACGGTATTCGTCGACAGCGCGCACAAAAGCGGTCGCCAGCGGGCGAGCGTCTGATGCAGATCGACGACGTGCAGGACTACGGGTCCGCGGTCGACGACCCCGCCGGTCTGTTCGACGTGGCTTGGGCGCGGAGCGTGATTGGCGAAGCCCTACAGAGGATGCAGCAACAATGCGAAGACTCCGGTCGCGCCGACCTGTGGGGCGTGTTTCAGTGCCGGCTAGTCGGTCCTTTGCTGAAAGGCGTTCCACCTGTCGATTACGAAGGGCTGGTCGAACGATTCGGTTTGACCTCGCCCGCCCAGGCTTCCAACGTACTGGTCACCGCCAAACGCATGTACGCGCGAGCTCTACGGTCGGTTGTCGCCGAATACGCCTCCGACGAGGAAGATATCGAATTGGAGATTCGAGATCTCCAAGAAATACTGGCACGGTGCAGCCACTAGGGGTCGGCGCAAAACTAAGTGGGGCACGATTCCATCGTGCCAGGCACGTTGGAAACGTGCCCCACAGTTGCTGATTCGCTGATCTAAGGTACAAGGACACGACTCAAACATGGACCCCGTCGACCTTGAAGACGCGGAGGCTCGTCAGTTGGCCCCGTTTATGGTATTGGGGAGCGACAACGACAGCCTGTGGAATGCCGACGAACTCGCAGCCATTTTCCGGCACCAACTGGCTTCCCGTATCCAGTTCCCATTCGTCGACTTAGGCGACCAGTCGGCGGAATCGATCCAAGCCATCTGTTCGGCGGCCGATCCAGAAATCGAGACGTTCAGCGACCTGTTCGTGCACCCGAAACCACCCCTGGAAGTGCTGCGGATGACCAAAGACTACGCCAAGGCATGTCGCGCGAAGGGCGAAAGTCCCATTCCGGCCGAGGTCGCTACGATGCTGTACGTCTTGAGTATCCTTGTTGCTCGAACCACCTGGGGGCAGCGGATCACGGAACTGAATGACCAGGAGCTGCGCCGTATCGCGGACTGGGCCGTGCGGCAGTCGTGGATTGGCGTACCGATCCGCCGTCTGCTGGACGCTGCGCAACAGGTGTTCGGAACCAGGGAGCCCACCTCTGATGCCTGACGAACCCGCGTCGCTGCCCGAGTTATCTCGTGCAGGCCTTCCGGCTCTACCGCGGCTTGCCGAATACCAGCTTTTGGAGAAACTCGGCGAAGGCGCAATGGGCATTGTCTATCGCGCGATGCATGTCGACATGGAACGCGTCGTCGCTCTGAAGGTCCTGGCAAAAGAACACCTGCAGGACGAACGCTCCGTCGCGCGATTCAAGCGAGAAATGGTCGCCGTGGCAAAACTGGATCATCCTAACATCGTGCGGGCCTACGATGCTCGGCAGATCGATGATTGCCACGTGCTGATCATGGAGTATCTGCGCGGATTCACCTTGGAGCAGTTGGCTGCGCATCTCGGTCCCTTGCCGACGCCGGACGCCTGCGAGCTAATCCGACAAGCGGCCGAGGGGCTTCATCACGCTCACGGGCATGGGCTTGTCCACCGTGACATCAAGCCATCGAATCTGCTGCTCGTGCGAGTCGAACATGCCGTGCCTCTCGTGAAGATCCTGGATTTGGGTTTGGCTCGAATCCGAGAAGGATGGCCGTCGGATGTGGCGATCACGCGCCCCGGATTTCTCTTGGGAACACCGGACTACATGGCGCCCGAGCAAATCAAGGACAGCCACAACGTAGATATTCGCGCGGACATCTACAGCCTGGGATGCACCCTGTTTCGATTGCTGGTGGGCCACGCGCCGTTCGCCGACCGGTCGCCTCGGAGCATCGCGGATACGATGGAGGCGCACGCGAGCGAAACACCCAGTTCGATCTGCCAACTACGTCCAGACGCCCCCGCCGGCCTAGCGGAGGTCGTCGCTCGCATGCTGGCCAAGAGAGCCGTCGAACGATTTGGATCGCCGAAAGAAGTCAGCCTGGCACTCGCCCCGTTTTGCGGCGGTTGCGACCTGACTCGGTTGCTCACTCAGGCGGAAGCCGGGGCGGACGATCACCCGGAAGACAAACCGCTAGTCGCCCAGGCGGGGACGCCTCTGCCGCCTGCGCCGAGCGAAGACGCGAATCGACCACTCGTTTCGGCACGGCACCCGGCCAGTGCCACGTTGTCTCCCGATGCGACACACACTTCGACACGTCGTCGAGAAGATGACCGACGGTCTTCCAGGGCTGCGCGGATTCTCTTGCACCCGTTAGGGATCGCCGGCGGCGTGCTCATTCTATTGGCCGCGGGCTTTGTCTTTCTGATGCTGAATCTGCGCGATGAAAAGGATCGCGACGTATCGGTCGATCTTGATCGTGTCGAAAGCCCCGACGGTACGAAGGTTTCCGAGGAGGACACGGCGACGGGAACGCCATCCGACCAGTTCGACCCTGCACCGCTTGGTTCCGCAGCGGGAAGGCGGCCACGATCATGGATCTTGCTCAGTCGGACGGCTCAAGCGTCTGTGAAGCCGGATCTCTGGCTATACACCACCGATGGCAGGATACGCTTGCGCGTGACTCGCACGCCGGACGTGTTCGAGACTCAACCGAGCTTTTCACCGGATTGTCACCACGTCGTGTTCGTCCGTTCGGAAACGCCGGGCGAGATGACCAGTATCTGGATCTGCAAAGTGGACGGCAGCGGCCAGCGGCGCCTGGTGCGAGCCGAGGTCGATGGCCAGCGGCTCTTATCGCCTCGTTGGGCGTCGGATGACGAAATCTGTTTTACCTGGTTGCATCGATCGGCCGATGCGCCGCGCACCGAGTTGTGGCGTATGCGACTGGATGACGAAGAGCCAACGTTCGCGTTTGATTTCAGGCAAGCGTTGGGAGTGCTTGGTGGGGTAGTCACGGACTTGTCTTTCGACGATCGGCAACTGCTGGTCGTCGGCAATTCGTCGCGTGATCCGGCTTCGACCGACGTCTATCTTACCGACCTCCAGGGGAATCTGTTGCACAGGCTCTGGAAGGACTCCGAGGAACATCACCATGACGCCGGTGCCATGCTATCGGACGACGGACGGCAAATCGTCTGGCAGCATGACCTTCAGCCGTCTACTTTGCGTGGCTCTTCCCGCTACGCAATGGCGTGGGCGACACGAAGCGACATGGGTGAATGGACGGTCGAAGTCACAGGATATCCTGAGGCGTCGGTCTTACCGCTGGGATGGTCGTCAGACGGACGCGATTTGCTGTGTGTCCGAGCCCCCTCGGGTCCACCAGGTCGCGCACGCGCGGTTTTCTTCTTCACAGACGAACGCTTCCAGAACGTGCACGACCTGTTTGAATTGCCGGATTGGTACATGCCGCACGATTTGAATGTGGGACTCGTCGCCGACTGGAGAAGGCTGCCGCCGGACGTACGATTGCCATTGCCCGAGCAGCCGCGGATTCGCAAGCCAAAGTCACTCGATCGCCGCACACCGAGACTGTAAGGCGTCAACCGCGTTCGCAGCGAACTTCTCGGATGTCGACGTAAGACCCCGTCGGATATTCGAGCAGTCGTGGGAAAACGGCCAGCAGCCGCTCCGCAGCCTGTGACGGCGTTTGCATCCTGTCGGTCCCTACGGCACTCCGGATTCGTCCCACAGCAGGATAGCGCTCGTCGTCATCCAACGAGCAGACGTAGTCCAGCATTTGCGTCTTGATGAGACCTGGTGCCAGGCAAACAAAATGTGTATCTGGGTTCTCGTGCGCATAGACCCGGAACATCAGATTCAGCGCCGATTTGGACATCGAGTAAGCGCCCCACCCACCCGATCCATTGAATGCTGCGCCGGAAGAAATCGCTACGAGTTGCCGGACTTGAATATCCATATCCAACAGCGTGTCGTAAATCAGCTTGTTGGCCCATACGTTGACATCCAAGACGGCAGCAATTTCCCCCAGACTGGTATCGCGCAGGTCCTTGATCTCTCCCAACACACCCGCATTAAGCAGCACCAAGTCAAGTCGTTTCTCCGGGCCAAGAAACTCTCGGATTCCGTCGCGGATCTCTTCGGTCTTCGAGAGATCCAGCGAGCGGTACCGCAACCGGGCCGCGTTGTCGAGTTCATCGGGCCGTCGTCGGCTCACGGCGAAAACCTCGGCGTCTTCGTTCAGAAAGGCTTGAGTCAAAGCATTTCCCAAGCCTGCATGAACTCCCGTGATGAAGACAGTTTGATACTGCATGTGATTTGCCTCACAGTCTATTCAGCTTCGAATTTGTCGCGAAGGCTCAGTCTCTGGGCAACCTCGGCGTTTAACTCCAGGCGGAAGCAGACGGCTGGCAGGCCTTCCTTGTTCATCAGGTTGTGAATGGCAATGCAGTCCCACGCGAACAACACGACCTGTGGATCCTCAACCGTCTCGGGCACATGGACCACTACCGTGTCTTTGCCCACGATTTCGGCTCTGGCGGGTTGCTGATGATTGCGAAGCCGTCGGTACCGGTGGTGCAAATCGTAAATGCGTTCCTTCTCGGGAAGTTCGGATGCCACGTAGAACCAGTTGGGTGGCTCGCCGTCCCGCGTGGTTAAGCCGCTGCCGACGTATTTGAACTTGATCACGATCTTGTCGCCGTCGACCTCGTACGAATCGAACATCGGACCGTACAGCACGCGCTCCGATTGCCCGTACGTTTTGACGAGGGCGATATTTGCGGCTCGTTCGCCCACCACATGCTTATTCGGCGGGTGCGGGTTGCTGGGCGATTTCGTCAATTTGCCTTCGTCGCTGATCACCTCGTCCGCGGGCCACTGCCCGTACAGGTAGATGTCGTTGCTGACTGCCATGCCGGTGTGGGGCACATGGTGCATCACCCAACACTGGGCTTCCCACAATTGCTGCATGTTGCCCCCGGCGTAGCTGGTGGGGGCGATTTGTACGAAGTAGATCGGCAGATCTGGCCGGTTCCACAACCTACGCCAGCTTTCGATCCACTGCTTCATGTGTAGGTGATACTCGCGATCGCGGCCGTTATTCTCGCCCTGATACCAGACCACGCCTCGCATCGAAAGCGGCACTATGCCATGCACCATCGACTGATACAACAGCCCCGGCGTGTGACCTACGTAACCCTTCTCCACTCGTTGGTCGAACGGATACTCCCGTTCGATGCCAGGCAGCGGCGTCCACGACTGGACTTGTGAACCGCCGAAGGCCGCTTTGATGAGCCCCACAGGCACGTTCAACTCCTCGTGGATCCTGCGGCCAAAGACATAGCCCACTTCGGCAAACTGCGTGCGAGGCTTTTCACGGTCACGAACGATCGCCGGTTTTGCCGAAGCGAGCCCTTCGGGAGTGCAGGGCACCCAGCCAGCAATCTGATCGCCTAGGTCGTCTTTCTTGGGAACGGTGCTGCCGTCGATCCAGAACAGGCGGATGTTGGGTCGGTTCTCGTTCTGTACATCGGTGCCCCGATTCATGTTCGACTGACCAGCGCAGAGCCACACTTCACCCAACACCACATTTTTCAGTATTTGCGGCGTGCCACTTTTTCCCTTCACCGCCAGTTCGTACGTCTTGCCATCGGCCGACATGGCGGCCAGATCGATGCGCCACCTGCCGTCATCGTCCGCTTTGGCGGCGGCCGACCTGCCGCCGAGCGTTACGGTCACGTGTTCGCCCGCGTTGGCCCAACCCCAAACGGCAATGGGCATCTCCTGTTGCAGGACCATATTGTCAGTGAAGATCTTTGGCATCCGAATTTCGGCGCAGGCGATAGACAGCGTGAAACGTGAAGAAACCAGGGTCAATAGAAAGATGATGAATGTGCGAGTCATAGTTGGTCCTAGGTGGCGTTGGGGGAACACGCGAGGTACGATCGACTTCTTAGAGGTCGCGAACGACATTATACAGAAAAACGGCCCACCAGTCCGAGAATGACCGTTTGACGCGTTCTTGCGAGGAGTCTAATGATGAATGTCACGCTAACTGCCTTGGCGTCCTTGCTCGCGTCAACTGCAGGCTCGACTGAACCGAGTGACGTCGTATACAGGATCGACTTCGGTCCTAGGGAGAGTTGTGCTGAAGGATACGTGCCCATTGCCGATGTAAGCAGCGACGTGCGATTCCTTTGGATGGGAACAGCGCTAGGCGTCAGGGACCGCGGCGGTGCGGATCGGGTGAATTTCGATTTTGTCTTCGGGCGATCGGGTGAGTTTCTGATGGGATTGGATAACGGCGACTATGAAGTGGAAATCACCTTCGGTGATCTCGGCTACGCTCAGGGCCCGTTTGACGTCTTGGCCCAAGGCGAATCGGTCGCCGACAGATTGAGGACGCGAAAAGGCCAGTTCGTCGCGAAGACGTTTCCAGTCAAGGTGACAAACGAAAGACTTACGCTGAGCTTCGTTGCCAACGAAAACGCGCCGTTCTTCGCGGTGACCTCGATGGTCGTGCGCGGCGCCAAGCAACAGAAAGATCATCGCGTCTGGCCCGAGGCGCCAGCGGAGTCGATTCCGACTTTGGCCGAGCTTGAGGCAACCGGCGAACCCAATTGTCGCAAGACGTTTGAGTTCTACTGCGAATGGCTCTTGGCGCATCAGCGGGAAGACGGCTTCTTCTGTCAAAACTCTGCCGAGTGGTATCGTGCCAGCTATCCGATCCGGACATTACTGGCAGGCTACGACGTCTTTGGTCGGAAGGCATATGTTGATGCGGTAACCGCATGCTTGGACAAGCTGATCAGCGAGCAGCTTCCCAATGCCGCTTGGTCCAGCGGCTTTCGCAACAAACCGGTGGCCGAGCAGACCGAGGCGGAAATCCAAAAAGCCATGAGCGGCACAACCAACACGGCCGACGTGGGCTGCATCTCGACCTGCCTGGCGTTAGCCTATCCCTACGTTGATGACGCTCGAAAGAAGACATACCTGGACGCGCTGCGACGATACGCCGAGGAGTACGCCCTCCAGTGGCAGTTGCCCTCGGGCGGATTCACCAACGGGCGCTGGGCGGGCAACGACATGACGACTCCTTACAGTGTGGCAACGGGAACGCAGGGCATGAGCTTCTGTGCGCTGTACACGATTACGGGCGAACGGAAGTATCTGCGGATTGCCGAGCGCGCGGTAGATTTCCTTCTCGAAAACTGGCAACAAGACGGACGCCCCATTCACCACCATCACGCAAACGACAGCACGCAGGTGATCGACTTGACGGACGCTGAGGACGTGGGAAGCTTCTACTATTCACACGAAGCGATCCTGTGGGTCTGGCACTGGACCGAAGACGAAGCTCTGAAGGACAAGATCCGTCGGGTCTACAAATGGCATATCCAGGGTGCGAAGGGGCTGCTTCAGGCTCGGGAGCATGGCGTTTGGTGGCCCCTCGGGCGTGCTTGGGGTAACGCCAAGACCGGCGCCATGCCGCTGGTTTTGATCGAGTACGATCGAAGCATGAACCAAACTCCCGAGGTGCGCGAGGCGGTCCGGCGTTGCACCGTCTTTCTGTCCCATCGCGAATTTGCCAGGAGAATCGGCGCGACCTGCGAGCCGACGATGCCTTGGGGCCGTCACAGCATGCAGGCAACAGGCTTCGCCGGCCTTTCGCTGGGGGAGTTGGTCCAACCCGGCGTGACCTTCCTGAAGTCGGAGAAGACCAAAGTCAAGAAATAGGGATTCAACGCGCACGTCAGAGGCACTCGTCTATGCCCTGTCCATCGCATCCGCGCTCGGATTGCGGTAGACTGAGCGAAGGAGAATCCGTGCGTGTGCTCAAGGCAATCAGGTGGCGACGGCCCAACAAGCTAGAAACACGAAAAGATCACGAAAGGAGAACTGAGATGGACCGACGAGCTTTCTTGCAGACTGCTGCGGTGGCCGGTTTTTCCGTTAGGGCCGCGCGCGGTGCTGTTCGTTCCCCAAACGAGCGCATTTCCGTATGCGTCATGGGTGTGCGAGGACGCGGTGGCGGCTTGCTGAGCACGTTCGCGTCGCTACCCGATGTGGACGTCACCTACGTGTGCGACATTGACGAGCGAGTCCTTCAATCGCGGGCGGAGAATGTGGCGAACAAGACTGGCCGCCGGCCCCAGGCAATCAAGGACTACCGGAAGGCGCTGGACGATAAGACGGTGGACGCCCTGGTGATGGGAACGCCTGACCACTGGCATGCCCTGCCAACGATTCATGCTTGTCAGGCGGAGAAAGATGTTTACGTCGAGAAGCCTGACGGGCACAACATCATCGAGGGGCAAACGATGGTGGCGGCGGCCCGGAAGTACGGTCGCGTAGTGCAGTTGGGCACGCAGGGTCGTAGCGGTGAAATACAGGGTGCGGCTATGGACTACATCGCCGCGGGCCACATTGGAAAGGTGCGGTTTGCCAAAGCCTGGGAAAGCTCACGTCAGGGCAATATCGGGCACCCGCCGGACAGCGATCCGCCGCCAGGCGTCGAATACGACATGTGGCTCGGCCCGGCACCCAAACGACCCTTCAATATCCGCCGATTTCACGGCAGTTGGCGTTGGTTCTTCGACTACGGCACCGGCGACCTCGGCAACGATGGCGTTCATCTGCTGGATTTCGCCCGTTGGGGGCTGGAAACGGCCGTTACTGCAGAAGGCAAAGATCTCCCCAGTATCCCTCGGACGGTATCTGCGCATGGTGGCAAGTACTATTTTGACGACGCTCAAGAGTGGCCCGATACGCTGATGGTCACGTACGACTATTCGGGCTACGTACTGACGTACGAGCTACGAATCTGGACGCCGTACCCCATGCACGGCGAAGCAGAAGGCGCGGCCATTTACGGCGACAACGGGTACGTGACGTTGGGCCATCATCGCTGGAAGGCCTTTGACAGCAAAGGCAAAGAGTTGTCAGGGCAATCGGGGGAGATGAACAACACCGGCCACGCCCAGAACTTCATTGACTGCATGCGCACCCGCGAACGCCCAGTGGCTGACCTGGAAACCGTTGGACATCCGTCGAGTTTGCTGTGCCATCTCGGCAATGCCGCTTGGCGAGCAGGCCGCTCGCTGCAGTTCGACGCAGAGAAATACGCGTTTGTAGGGGACGAGGATGCCAACCAGTTTCTTACCCGTCCCGAGTACCGCAAACCGTGGGTGCTACCCGCAATATCCGATCTGTGATTCCCCTGCAAGTCACGGTGCAGGAATGGAGCGACCGGTGGTCCAAGTCGAGTCGAGTAGGGCCGGTTCCTACCGGCCGGCGCTTGATCGTCGTCTGATCGGCCGGTGGGAACCGGCCCTACGCCTACTCCGATCTGTGATCAGTTCGCTGGTCACGGTGCAGGAATCGAGCGGCCGGTGGTCCAAGGGACGCCGGCGTCGTCAAGTCTTTTCTTGAGGCGTGCGAAATCGCCTTCGATCAGTGCGATCAGGTTGCCTCTCAACTCCTTGTACTCTTCCATGGCGATCGCGTACCCTTGCCGATGCGTCGTGGTGGGCCCGTAGGTGCTGTCGAGAGAACCTTCGTAGGCGATTTCCGCTCGACGCAGAGTGGGCATCGGCGCTGTCTGACGCCGGTCCGTTCGCGTGGTATCACCCGTGAGTCGGTCACGCAGATTCAGAAGTCCAAGCTCGACCGAACGCGTTTCATCAAGCAACTTGATGTCGGTCTTCTGCGTCTTGCGGATGGCAGCTTTCATCTCGGCCAACTGATCCAAGGTCTCCTGGAGCCGGCCTTTGGCGCCCATCACTGCGCGCACTAGCTCGCCCGCCTGACGCTGGAACTTGAGGACCTCTGCTCGATCCTGGATCGCCAAGCCGGGCTTCTCGATCGGAACGACTTGGAACTGTTGTAACTCGCCCAGAGGCGTCAGAATGTCGTCCACGCGTTTTGCGGCACTCACGGTGTAGGTGCCGGGAGTCACCAGCGGTCCGCGTTCGCCTTTCGCCGTAAACGAAGCACATCGCAAGTTCCAGGCGACACGATGAAAGCCGGCCGTCGTGGGGCCGGTGATGCGGTTGACGGCCTTTCCGTCGGCGTCCGTGACCGTGAAGATAATCAGCGGGTCTTCCTCGCGTTCTTCTTTCTTCAGTTCGTCGAAACCCGGGTATGGATTGTCGCCGCCGGCTTTCTTGATCTCCGCCTCCTTTTCGTGGCGGATCTTTTTCTTGGTCTTCAGTTCATCGCACAGGTAGTACGTGAAAACCGCGCCGAACGGCGGATTCGCAGCCGAGAAGAAGGCGTCGCCCTGGCTGCCCTTCTGGCTGCCCAGCACGCGGGCCGGAACATACAGCAGCGACTCCCTGACCGGAAAGAGAATGAACTCCTCTTTGAGACGCTCCTGGCAGACGGAACGCAAGGGCGAAAAATCGTCCAGTACAAAGAAACTGCGACCGAAGGACGCGCCGACCAGATCGTTTTCTCGTTTCTGGAGCTCTATGTCGCGGAAGGGAATGGTGGGAACGTTGCCGCTGAGTTTGATCCAGTGCTCGCCGCCGTCCACCGCAAAGAATAGACCGAATTCGGTGCCGATGAACAGCAGATTCGGATTGACGTGATCCTGCACGATTCGCCAGACGATGTGACGGTCGGGCAAGTCACCGACAATCGGCGCCCACGATCGGCCCCGGTCGCCGCTTCGCATGATGTACGGCTTGAAGTCGCCCGTCTTGTGGTTGTCGAACACGGCATAGACGACGTTCGCGTCGTGCAGGTCCGCCTTGACGTCGTTGACAAAGGCGAATTCGGGGATGCCGTAGATCTTGTCGACTTTCCGCCAGTTCTTTCCGCCATCTTCGGTCACTTGGATCAGTCCGTCGTCCGTGCCCACGTAGATTAGCCCTTCCTGAAGCGGTGATTCGGAAATCGAAGTGATATTGCTGAACTGGGACATGGCCAACAGATCCCAAGTGGCGTCGATACTCCAGACTCGGCCCATCAGTTTGCTCTTGAATCGGTCTAAGCTGCGCGAGAGATCCGGGCTGATTTCGGTCCACGAGTCACCGCGGTCGTCGCTACGGTGAAGCTTCTGCGAACCGAAATACAGTCGCGTGTGCGAGTGGGGACTGATCAGGATCGGCGAGTCCCAATTGAACCGCAGCGAGTCTTCTCCCTTTGCCGGTTGCGGTCGAATGTCTATCGAACTTCCCGTGCGTCGATCGTAGCGGCGGAGATATCCGTTCTGCATTTCGCAGTAGACGGTGTTTGGGTCTTCCGGGTCGATGGCGCAATCATGCCCATCGCCGCCGATCGTCGTTCGCCAGTCGCTGTTGCGAATACCGCTGGTGTTACCCGTGCGGCTGGGACCGTATTGAGTGTTGTTGTCCTGCGTGCCTCCGACCACATTGTAGAAGGGGCGGTCGTTATCGAGGCTCAGTTTGTAGAACTGGGTCAGCGGCAGATTGGCGGTGTACTGGAAAGTCCGGCCGTAGTCGCACGAGCGGTAGAGCCCGCCGTCGCAGCCGACGAGCAGGAAGTCAGGATCGCGAGGGGAAAACACAACGGCATGGTTGTCCACGTGTTTCCATTTGCTTTCGACTGTTTGCCAGGTCTTGCCACCGTCCTCGGTCCGCCCCATTTTCACGTTAGCCTGGTAAACCACGTCGAATCGGTGCGGGTCGGCCCAGATTTCCTGGTAGTAGTGCGGCCCCGTGCCGCCGCTGATGTAATCGCTTTGCTTCGTCCAGCTCTCGCCGCCATCCTCGCTGCGCCAAAAGCCGCCTTTGCGGCCGGCCAATTCAATCGTTGCGTAAACGACGTCGGGTCTCTGCGGCGAGACGGCTATTGAAATTTTGCCCTTGTCCTCGGAAGGCAGACCCTTCTTCAATTCGCGCCAGGTCTGACCGCCATCGATCGATTTATGGATGCCAGACTCTGGTCCGCCGTTGATCAGCGCCGCGACGGTCCGATGCCGCTGATGCACAGCGGCGAAGATGACGTCCGGGTTGCGCGAATCGAAGGCGATGTCGGTCACGCCGGTGTACTGACCTTTGGCGAGAATGCACTGCCACTTCTTGCCGCCGTCGGAGGTCTTGTAGAGACCACGCTCGCCGCCGGGGGACCAGAGTGGGCCCTGTGCGGCGACGTAGACCACGTCGCTGTTGCGCGGATCGACCAGGATCTTGGCGATGTGTTCCGTCAGCTTCAATCCAACGTTAACGAACGACTTGCCGCCATCCAGACTCTTGTAGACCCCATCTCCGTAGCCGCAGTGCCGTCCGCCCACCGCCTCGCCAGTGCCCACCCAGACCGTGAAGCGATTCTTGGGATCGACCGTGACGCAACCGATAGAGTACGAACCGTAGTTCTCGAAAATCGGTTTCCATGTGGTTCCCGCGTTGGTCGACTTCCAGAGATTCCCCGATCCCGCTGCGACGTACCATGTGTTCTGTTTGATGGGATCTACGGCAATATCCGCGATCCGCCCCGACTTCAACGCGGGCCCGATGGAACGCAGCTTGAGACCACTGAAAGTCGCGCTGGTCAGCTTGCTGTCCTGCTGTCCGTCCTTCGTGTCGTCTGCGGCGACTGCAATTGCAGAAGCGAGTACGACCGACACAATCGTCGGGGTAAATCTACTCATCGCTTGGCCCTTTCTTGGGACGCCACTTTGTCCAATTCATCAGACAGAATCATATATCCGAGTTTGATTGGGCCTGACACCCGAGTCAAATGCTGTGGGACTACAGAGAGCGACTGTGAACCGCGTGACAACGGTAGGGAACGCCGCACGGAACCCGTTCCGCAGCCGATCGTGGCGGGAAGATGGAAGTGGAAGAAGGCGTAGGGCCGGTTACCACCGGCCGATCACACGACGATCGAGCGTTGGCCGGAGGAACCGGCCTTACTCGACTCGTGACTTGGCACAAGGAGCCTATCGCGGCTTTTGCTTCAGAGCGTCCGCCAGGCACTTGAGCACGTGTGAGAATTCCTCGTGGCCGGTGGTGGTGTCACGGACAATGAGGAGGTTCTTGAACGGCACGACCCGCCGCGCCGAGCGCATGATTGATCGCGCATCCTCTGTCGCAGGGGCCGCCTCCATGGCGCCTTCGCCTCCAGGGTATTCTCCCTCGAATCCTCCTCCGTCGTCCATGCCGCCTCCAATCCCGAAGCCGCCCGTGCCCATGCCGCCCATACCCATCATGCCGCTATATCCGTATTGCATTCCTCCACGGGGCGTCGACACGCCCGTGGGCTGCAACACCTGCATCAGGGGCGCGGCGACGCTCTCGGCCGTCTCGCCCTCGTCCAGCAAGGCGGAAACGTTGTACACCTTCACGTGTGCGTGGGCCACGGCGCCTTCGGGCGTGGTGATCAGCAGCACTTCGTTGTGGATTTCGTAGGTCAGCTCTAGGTCCTTGAGCATTAGGCGCAGCGCGGAACGTAAACAAATGCCCTTCAGGTTCCGCGTGATGGGTACGTCGGCTCCGATGCCCACGTCGTCCAATGCATTTCTGTCGAGTTCGATATTGATGTCGTGTTGGTCCTTGAGAAACTCGACGACTTGGTCCAATGGAGTCTCGATAAACTCGAGACGAGTGTCGTCGTTCAACGCTTCAGAGATTCTCTGTTCGGCAGATCCCGGCTTGGGTGTGACCGACGGCCAATCCTCGGCGACGGCTGGAGCCACGAGGATTGCCACGCTTGCGACCAGGGTCAATAAGACGAACGACCGACAACCATTCGAAAAGCACGACATGACGAGAATCTCCCACGAATCGAGACGGCCTTGCCACCTTTAGCCTAAGCAACCGCCAGCGATTTGACAAACAATAAACTGGCTAATGCCTATACCGCGGCCGGTTTGAAATGTCCGCTGGAGTACAGCCTTCAGGCCGCGAAAGACAGGCTAAAGCCTGGACTCCAACAACCGGCCGCGCCATATCAGACGCGGTCAACAACAGCCAGTTTTTCCCTCGGTCTCGTTTTCGCCCTGACTTCCCTTCAGTTTCAAGGGCTGTTCGCAGCAAATGATGTTGCACGCGCACGTGGAATCGCAGTCTTTGATGACCTTTAGCTCGACACCACATGTGCCGCAATACAGGATCTGATCGACCTTGACAGGTTCCATGAATCACCTCCGTCTCGCAGATGAGAATACCCGATTGTCTTCCAGGCCATATGCAGATGGTCACCAATCATCGTATCACTTTGTCACTCTGGGAGCACCCCTACCAAGAGTGGTGTAGAGTTTCCGCCTGAAACGACAAGGGGGGCAAGCAACAGTCAACGAGGCGATCACAGCCAAACGCTGCGGAATCCGATGCATCCTGCCGACGAAGCGGGGCCAGAGATAAGCGGCGACACGGCTCATTTGACGGCTTCGCTGGTACATGAAGAGTTGCGAGGCCCAAGTGTTACCTGGTCATTCCACTTCGAGCAACAACAGAACGGAGCCTGGACTGTCGTCCGCCATGAGGATTGAGCAGACTTGTCTCCCCACCCACCGGGGCGCTCGGCTTGACGCGCCTCGCGGAAGCGGTACGGTTACGAGTCTAGACGCGGGTGAAGATTCTCATTGGTTATCAGCCAGACATGGGCAGTCAAACGATGCGATCTGTAACTTTCAGGCATACGTTTTCAGCAATTGGCCTGCTATTGGCGCTGTCTCTGTGCTTGGGATGTCGCCAGGAGGAGCCAGGGTCTCAGCAGCAAGATGCTGAGAGTAGCCCCATCGACACCACCGTCGAGACCGCAACCGAGCCCAAGGTGCGACCATCGGGATCACCCGACAAAATACCGCTACGAGTTCTATACGTGGGCCTGCCTGACACCGAACGTCAGAAGGATTTTGTGACGTTTTTGAGTGGACATTTCGAACAGGTCGATACCGCCGACTACTTTGCTTTCACGGAAGAACAAACCCGAGACTGTGACGTGGCCATTTTCGATAAGGACGGGCTCGAATGGAAATCGCTGGACATCAATGTTTCCGGCGGTTATTCCCGCGCCACGGTATCGTTGGGCGTACCGGGAGCGTTTTGGATCCGGAGGGTCAGTTCCAGGATGGGGTACATGTGAAACTGCTTAACCGATGCGGCTCATGGTGAGTCGTTTGACCATCCGGTTTTCCACAAGCCTCTTGAAGTGGACATTACGTTAGAGACGGTCGATACGCCCTCCAGTTATCTGAGAACGCTGCCTGAGGGTGTAACGCTCGGTAAGGAGATGAAAGTCTGGTATGTTCAGAAGGCGAAGACCCGTATCGAAGGCGTTGTCTGCAGGGTGAAAGACCCGGAGGACACGCCCGATCTCGAGACGGTCATGCTGGGCTTCGCCCCCGGCAAGTCATACCAAGCGGCCGCCATATGCCGTCACGGCAACTTCTTGCAGTGGGGCCATGCCGCCGCTCCGTCTCGGATGACGCCTGCCGGGCAGAAGTTGTTTGTCAACTGCATAGCGTACATCCACGAGTTCGACGGCATGCGAGCCAGCCC
>CAZURK010000127.1:0-40597 GCA_964623055.1 uncultured Pirellulaceae bacterium | reverse complement strand
GAAGTTCTGTACCACACCGCCGCATAAGACCTTTCGGCATGGCAGTCGCGCCGATGCCCAACTCCCTGGTCTTCTGCTCCAGATCGCAGATCCTGACGACTCCGACTAGGATATTGCGGTAGATCCCCAACGCGTTTTCTTCAACGAGAGCGCACAGAGGAACTCGGCGTAGCCGTGTCCGGAAGGGGAGGAACAGCATGCCTATTCCATTTCAGTGCCCGCATTGCGGCGTGGAATCGCAGGTCGCCGACCGTTTCGCCGGCCAAACTGGACCTTGCCGGCAGTGCGGTCAGCCGGTGACCATTCCTCATGCCGCGACTGCGACTGAGCCAGTCGCCCAAGCGCCCATCACGTACGGCATCGCGTGTCCCCAGTGCAACAGCCCCTCGAACCGTTCTGGCCCCTGGCCGTGGTACCTGGGCACGATTGGTGCCATATTCGTTTCGGCTCGCGTCTGCAACCAGTGCGGACACGAGTTCGACGCCCGCAAGCCTCAAGCGGATCTCCGCAAACGCAAGCTCCGTCTGGCGCTGGTGATCAACGGCATAGGCGGCTTGGGCATTCTGGCTGTGATAGTCTTCGTTGTGTGGGTTGCGTATATGACGTCCATCCAGTAGACCCAGGAAAAGGTCGGCGTATTGGACCTTTGTGAATACACAATCTAAGGCAGAAAGCGGGACAAGATATTAGACCTGTCCCGTTTAATTGCCCGTCTAATTGCCCCCGGAGTTTAGCGAGTAGGACCAGTCGGCCTGGCGTTCCCCGGTCACGGCATGGCCCATCCGTTGAACAACGGCGCGATTTCAAAGCGAAGTCTTGATAGGACAGCATCTCAATTGGGTGCATACGACGAAGCCGTTTGCTGGAAACAGCTGGATACGCAATGCTCGGCGAGGCATTCATGGAACGCGCTGCAAACACAACTGCATATCGTGTCTTTGTGACAGTGACGAGTCTGCTGGTGGGTCTCGCACTGTGTGCGGCGAACTCGGTTCGTATCGAGGTATCGGGACGTCACCTGCTCGGCATTTCCGGCGATGCTTACGCCTATATTTCGGACGATGCTTACGCCTATATTTCGGACGATGGTTTCGTCTATGATGACAGCTTGAAATATCGGCATCGAAAATTCGAACGGGGTTGGCCGGCGGTCTTTCTTACTCATACACAACACGAGAGACACCTATGGGGGGAAGTTTCTCCGGATGTGCCTGATCTCGTTTGGAGGCCTATCCCGGGTGGATGGGAGCAAGCGGTGCAGTCATCTTTTGATGCCGACAGTTTGTTGCTGAATCTGCTGTTCAGCCTGATAGTGCTCGTCTGCACAGTGTGGCTAGTCGCGAAGTATGGTCATCGTGCGGTTGCAGCGAAGTTTTCGCTGAAGGCCCTCTGGCTGTTCATGAGCCTGCTTTGTGTAGCGCTGTCTGTCGCTGCGTTCGAGTATTCGATGGGAACTGGATTCTGGCGGTTGACCGCCTCCCAAGTGGAGTCTCATCCCCTGACTCCGTATCGCATGTATGTGTCTTTGACTTGGCGTCCGTTGTACATGCGCATTCCAGTTCTGTTGGGTTGTTTTTGCGTAGTAGGCGCGGGCATTTGTGTTTCCACGACGTTGATAGGGAAGATCGTCCGTGGACTTATCCGAAGAAAAGCCGGGAGTCGTTTCCCAAACGAAGGCCCGCCGTAGCGGGCTGGCCTGATCCATCGAGTCTTGAGTGACTACTTGTCGACGCGATTTCACGTTGGTTTTCCGCGAAGGCCGGGTCCGAACCGCGGATTGCGAAGATCAGAGGCGCCAGCACAGCGATGGCTCTTTGACAACTTGACGCGCGATGGTGGTCGAGTGGACCCAGCGCGCACACTGTGATCGCAAGAGACGCTGATCGATACGTTCAACCGGCGCGACTACGAAGAAAAGGCGTCGGGAGTCGTTTTTGAAAACGCCGCCCGACCCCTTCTCCATGCACCCGTTGTGTGGGTTGCGTATGTGCCGAGGCCGTAGATCGCATTGAATCGCTAATCGACGATAGTAGGCACGGCGGTCTCCGATTCCATTTCGCGTGGCAGGAGCCGTACGTTGCCTTCGCGGTCGCAGAAATACAGGTGTGACAGCGATGGTTGTCGGCCGTGGCCGTCGGCCCAGAGGGCGAAGAAATCTGGGTGGGCGTTCACGGGCCGGCGAACGTATGTGTGATTCCTTTCGCTGCCGGCGGTCATTTGCTTTTGCTTCTGCCAGGTCTCGCCTCGGTCGGTGCTGATCCACATGGCTACCTCGCCGCCGGGATTGTATGGTTGGGGCCCCGTTTCTGTCGGAGCGACGATGCGCCATGTGCCGCCCGGCTCGATCCATATCGAGCCCATGTCATAGTTGTTGTCTGACGTGAATCCCGGGCGGATGATCCAGTTGTCTCCAGTCCACTGGGCCGTCGTCCAGGTGCGCGGGTCGTTTTTTGGGCCCGACTGGTAGCCCTTGCTGGTGATGTACAGGATCACGGGTCGGTCATGTTCGTCGTAACGGATATCTTTCAGATAGACGTTCAACGGCTTGCTGTGGTAGTCGTGGACCAGCGTGTCGTTCTGGGCTTCTGTGAGCGGCAGTTCTACCAGTTTGCCGTCCGCGGTCTGCCAGGTCTTGCCCAGATCGCGCGTTTCGACGTAATACAGGTTTGTGCGCCAGTTCAGCCCTTTGCCTTGGGGGTGGAAGTTGAACGCGGAACCCGCCCGCTCGCGGCCCACGGCACTGATCTGGTAATGCCCTTCGTCGATCGCAGCCAAACGCTGCCATTCGCTCCACTGGACGCCGTCAGGGCTGGTCATGAACAGCAGCGTTCGTTTGGCGGGATAGCCGTATCGTGTGAGGAAGCAGATGAACCCCTGGCCGGTCGAGTACCAGGGCTGCATGTACGAGAAATTGGTGATCGGCACACGGCCGTCGCCCTCGCGCCGCGTGGCCGGCACTCGCTCGAACTGGTCGATCGAGTATGGCTGCTTGCTCCGATGAATGAAGGACGGCCGCGACGTGCCGTGGGACGTTGAAAAAATCCAGATGAATCCCTGGTCGTCTACCGAGATCACGGGATTGTCGTGGGCGTCGCTGGTACGTTTGTCCAACAGGATGGTGGGCCGGGGGACGCTTTTTGTCTTGTGATCGAAATACGACACCATGTGCAGCAATCGCCGGTTGCTGTCCTTTGTCGTTCCTCCGTAGCAGAAGAAGGTCTTGTCCACCTTCGCACAGTACACCGCAAACGGCCGGTGCTTGGCACAGTACGTGCCCAGGCCGCCGCTGTACTTGTAGACGTACTCGTCGCCCGACGGCTGGTTCATGTACCAAATGCCGCGGTAGCCGTCGTCCTTTTCATTAAGCGTCAGAATGGGCTCGCGGGCGTTGGCCGCCGTGACGAGGATCGAAACGAGCAATACAGTGGAGCGCACGGTCATAGGCTTGTAGTGTCGCATCGGGATGGTCTCCATGTTTGGTGGCAAGCGAACCAATATTCAGCGCCCAGCGGGATAACCGGCGTTTCGTACAACGTCGCAAATCCCACGGTTTCGCGGCATTACTTTCTGTGGTCGCCCTGAATCCGCGGCGGATACCACGCATTATTTGCCCCCCACAGCTCCTGGGCAACCACGGATTCGCGTGTTTTCATAACGTGCGTGCATTTTTGCTGCCAAACGGGCTCGGCGAACAGGATTAGCGCCAGAGCGAATCTGGTCTACAATCAGCGTTTCGTCAGGATCGCTTCTGCACACCAACGCGACGGATCGTAATCATGACCGATAGACCTTTTGTTCATCTGCACTGTCACAGCCACTACAGCCTGCTGGATGGAGCCAGCTCGATCAACAAGCTTGTCCAACGGGCCAAAGACCACGGCATGAACGCCCTGGCGCTGACGGATCATGGCAATCTGCATGGGGCGTTGGAGTTCTACAAGAAGGCCAATGCCGCCGACTTGAAACCGATCGTGGGCTACGAAGCGTACATCGCTCCGGGCGGTCGTGACGACAAGGACTCGGGTAGTTTGCGTGAGTCTGCCTATCATCTTACGCTGCTGGCTCAGAACAGGGCTGGCTACAAGAACTTGATGCGAATGGCGTCGACGGCCTATCTGGAGGGTTTCTACTTCAAACCGCGTATCGACAAAGAGCTGCTTCGGGAGTGCAACGAGGGGATCATCTGCCTGAGCGGTTGCGTTTCCAGCGAACTGAATCGCACGCTCTTGAAAGGCCATGGTGGCGAAGAGCATCTGGCCGAAGTCATGGAAATTGTCCAGTGGTTTCGTGACCTTTTTGGCGATCGGTACTTCATCGAAATCATGAACAACGGCGTGGACGTCCAGCGTTTCGCCATGGAAGGCGCTGTGGACGTGGCCAAACGGATGGACGTTCCCTTGGTGGCCACCAGTGACTGTCACTACGTGGATCCGGACGACGCCGAAGCGCAGGACGTGATGTTGTGCATCAATACCGGCAAGTTTCGCACGGACACGAGCCGGATGCGGATGGACGGCAACGAGTACTACTTGCGCACCCCCGAAGAGATGTACGTGGCGTTTCCGGGGCTGGAAGACGCGGTTGCCCGCAGCCAGGAAATCGCCGATTCGGTCGATATCGACCTGGAACTGGGGCAACGCCACTTCCCAACGTACGCGCCGCTGCCCGAAGGCGAGACGGCGAAGGAGTTCCTGCGCCGGTTGTGCCTTGAAGGCTTGAAGGAACGCTATGCGGGAAACGAGGAGATGTGCCCCGGCGGCGAGTTGTCCGATACGGTGATGCAGCGTTTGGACCGGGAGTTGTCGGTCATCAACAAGTTGGGGTTTCCCAATTACTTCCTGATCGTTTGGGATTTTGTGCGCGAGGCGCGCGATATGGGCATACCTACCACGGCCCGTGGCAGCGGCGTGGGGGCCCTGGTCTGCTATGCCCTCTATCTAAGCCACGTGTGCCCGATCAAGTACGATCTGCTGTTCGAACGCTTCCTGGACGAAAACCGCTTGGAAGCACCTGACATCGACATCGATTTCTGCAAAGAACACCGTGCCGACGTGATGCGTTACGTCAAGGACAAGTATGGCGAGGACAATGTGGCGCAGATCGGCACGTTTGGCACGCTGCAAGCTCGTGCGGCGATCAAGGACGTGGGGCGCGTTTTGGGCGTTCCGTTGACGCGCGTCAACGAAGTGACGTCGATGGTGCCCGAAGAACTGCACATAACGCTCGAAGCGGCACTGGAAAAGAGCGACGACCTGCGCGCGACATACCAAAACGACGGCGAGATCCGCGAGATGATCGATTTGGCTCGCAAGATCGAAGGCCTGGCCCGTAACATAGGCACGCATGCCGCAGCAGTGGTTATCGCGGACAAGCCGTTGACCGAATACGTCCCGTTGGGCCGAATCTCCGGCAAGGAAGACATCATCACACAGTGGTCGATGAACGACGTCGAGGCGGCCGGGCTGCTGAAGATGGACTTCCTTGGACTGCGAAACCTGACGATCTTGCGCAAAGCCGTCGACCTGATTGAACAGACGACCGGCCAGCGAATCGATCCGCACAAACTGCCGATCGATGACAAGGGCACCTACGGCCTGCTGCAACGCGGGGAAACGAAAGGGGTGTTCCAGTTGGAAAGCGGCGGTATTCGCGATCTGCTGCAAAGGATGAAGCCCGATCGTTTCCTCGACATCGTCGCCACTAATGCGCTTTACCGCCCCGGGCCATTGAAGGGCGGCATGGTGGACGAGTATGTGGACGTGAAACTCGGAAAGAAGCAGCCGCAGTACAAACACCCGGTGCTCAAAGAGTTGCTGGAAGAGACCAACGGCGTGATGGTGTACCAGGAACAGATCATGCGCATCCTGAACCGGCTGGGCGGGATCGAGTTGGCCAAAGCTTATACCTGCATCAAGGCCATCAGCAAGAAGAAGAAGGAGATCATCGACGCCAACCACGACGCGTTCATTGCAGGCGCCACGGCCAACGGACTTGGCCAGAAAGACGCACAGGAAATCTGGGACCTGATTTTGGAGTTTGCCGGCTACGGGTTCAACAAGTCGCACAGCACGGCTTACGCTCTGATTGCCTATCAAACAGCCTATTTGAAGACGCACTATCCGGTCGAATTCATGGCCGCCCTTCTATCCAGCGACATCCCCGGCAGGAATTTCAAGAAGAAGGACTCCGTGGTCGAGCACATGGACGATTCGGCGCGAATGCGGATCGAGATCGTGCAACCGGATGTGAATTCGTCGAACGTCGACTTTTCGGTGTCGGAAGGAAAGATCTACTTCGCCCTGTCCGCCATCAAAGGCTGCGGAGGCGGGGCGGCCGAAGCGATCGTGGCGGCCCGGAACAACGACGGGCCGTTCAAGGACTTGTTTGATTTCTGCGAGCGGGTCGATGCCGCGTCCTGCAACCGGTCGACGATCGAGACCTTGGTCAGAGCCGGGGCCATGGATTCCTTCGGTGCCAAACGGGCCCAGTTGATGGCCGTGATCGAGCGGGCAATACAGTCCGGCGCGGCGGCGTTGGCGGACCGCCGCAGCGGCCAAAAGAGCCTGTTCGGCGAAATGGAGGACGAAGAGGACAAGCCCGCCGTCGCCCAGCCGGACATTCCCGAATTGCCCGAGCGCGAACTTCTGCTGATGGAGAAGGAGGTGTTAGGCTACTACCGAACCAGCCATCCGCTGGAAGAATACGAACAGAAGCTTTCCGAATTCTGTTCCCACACGACGGCCGACATCCCCGGCTTGCCGGAGCGTGCCGAGGTGATCATGGGCGGGATGTTATCGGCAATCAAACCCGCCCACCTCAGAAATCCCCGCGCCGGAGCCACTGCTACCAAGTACGTGAACTTTGACTTGGAGGACAAAGATGGCATCATTCGATGCATTGCGTGGCCGGATGAGTTCCTCAAATTCGGCGAGTTGATACAAGCGGACGCCGTGCTGGTTATTCGCGGTGCGATCGATCGTCGCGGCGGCGGCGACGATGCGAATCTGGTGGTCAACGAAGTGATACCGCTCGACGAACTAGACTCGCGGTACACCAGCGGTATGGTCGTCTTCATCGACGAAACCGGCGGCGACAGCAACACCCTGAAGCAACTGTACGAGATTGTCCGCGGCTATCCCGGCGGGCGCGACGTGTTCTTTCAGGTCAGGCTGAACGATGGCAGTCGTGTCCGACTGAAATCCAACAAAGTACGTGTGGACATCACGCCCGAGTTGCGGGACCGCGTTGATGACCTGCTCGGTCCCGGCCATTTGCGATTGATCATATCGCCGCCATCCCTATCGAATGGCAGACGCAATGGCAAACGCAGGAACGGCGCAGCTCGCGGCGCATGACGGCCTGTGGGGCGAGCCAAGTCTTCACTGCACACCGCATCTCAAGTATTGGGCACCAAATGGTGGGTGTGCGGATTTGGAGTGCTGCGATTTGTCGCAGTCGAGTAGGGCCCGTTCCTACCGGCCAGCGCTTGATCGTCGTCTGATCGGCCGGTGGGAACCGGCCCTACGCCTACCTCGCTCCCGGAATTCCGTGAAGAACCTCTCCTTTTCGGCAGGCGTTCCTTGCGCTGTGGACGTGGTATCCGTCGACAAGGCCGAAGGAAATCCAGAGCGATGACGTGTCGTCGCGCTCCAAGAGGTGGTCGCGGTTAAACGCGAGCGATACTTGCGGGTACGTGGGAACATTCCATCGCGCGCCCGCTGATCGGAAGAGTACCGGCTGACAGGAGATCTGCCACCACGTTTTCCATCTGCCGCTGGTTGCCAATGGTCTTGTAGTTCGCTAGTCTGTTTGCGTCTTGTGTATGACGTCAGGTCAAAAGGAACTCGATATGCTCTCCGCCAGAATTGTCAGACGATTCGCTTGGATCGTTTCCTTAACATCCGCCGCGCTGTTCGTCGTTGCTGCGAACGCAGCGGAGGAGGCAAAGGAAGAAGCCAAAGAAGAAAAGAAACCAGCAGCCAAACAGCAGGTCGACGATCCAGCCATCAATGACCGTTACGCTGTGCCCGACGGCAGTGCGGACGATCTGGTGAAGTTCATTGAAGGCTTGGAGTCATTTCGCCCAACGACTCCCCGAGACGACTTCGCACACCGGCAGAAGGTGTCTGCGGCTTTGAGAGCTGCGGCCGACAGAATCCTTGAACTGGAGAAGGATAAGAAATCAGAGGCGTCCAAGAAGGCGTCCGGCGTTCTCCTTCGCCTTTCCGTCCGGCGAATTGGACAGGGGGAGACAGACGAGCAGCGGGAGACACTGGGCAAGTTGACTGGTTATCTGTCGACAAAGCAACTCGCACGCGAGGATCTCGGCTTGGCCATCAACGTAGGGCGTGCTCTGGAATATGCCGGCGCTAATGAAGTGGCCGCGGAGGCGTACGAAGCACTTGGAAAGATCTTCTCCGACAGCACGGAGGAGCAGTTGTCTTCGTTTGGCGAGATGTTCGCGGGGGCGGCTCGTCGGGTGAAGCTGGTAGGCAATGTGTTGGAGTTGCAGGGAACGAAGCTGGACGGAACGAAGTTCGATGTGGCTGAACTGAAGGACAAGGTCGTGCTTGTCACCTTCTGGGCTGCCGACTCCTTGTCCTGCCACACGGAGTTTCCGATCATCAAGAAGGGCTACGACAAGTATCACGAGCATGGCTTCGAAGTCGTAGGGGTGAGCATCGACCGCGACCGGAAGAGGTTGGAGGAGTACGTCGAAGAGCAACAGATACCGTGGATTACACTTCACGAGAAGGACAACGCCGGCCGGAATCCGGCCACCAGGCAATATGGCATCTTTGGCATTCCGGCCATGTTCTTGCTTGGACGTGACGGCAAAGTGATTTCCATCACCGCTCGCGGCAGAGAATTGCCTCGGCTGTTGGATAAGGAATTCGGCGATGTCGAGGCGACGAACGACACCGAGAGCTAAGGGGTGCTTCTGGACGTCAAACGTGGCCGCGCCGCCTCGAATCTCGCCGAAGAGGCGTCGACCCAAGGTCGGCGCCTTTTTTGATGCGCACCAAGTAGGTCCCGTCCGGCAGGCGGGACCTACTGGAGCACCGCGTTGGGGGGGCGGCAAGGTGTCTGGCAGGGATTCCGTGCCGACAAGCGAACGGGGATGCTAATTCCCGGCATATGGCCTACAATTCGTGCTATGAGGCAACTCTCCTAAATCCAGTTCAGAAAGGAACTTCGTCATGTCTCGGCCCTCGCACCGCTGGTCCGCAGCTCGCCTGATGCTAATCGGCCTTTTTTGCTCTTTCGCGGCGGCGTGGCTATCGGGCTGTGGCGGTGAAGACGGGGGGCCCATAACGTCGGAAAGAAGCAAGTATGAAGTTGGCGACGACGATACGACGGACGGTGGGCCGGCCGCACCACGCGCAGGCCGCGACACGTCGACCGCCTCGGTCGCTGGCGCGCCATCCGGAAAGGGCTCCGGCGCCTCGACCAGTACTGGCAAAGGCGCAACGGCGGGCGGCACCCCCCGCAGTCCGGTTGCTGCGTCTGAGGCGGGCGTCCCTTCAGACCCGTACGCTCCGCCAACCCAACCCAAGGGGACGGCCGACTCGGGCCAATTGCCCGATAGCGAGGAAGGGCTCGCGGCCCTGCTAGACCAGTTGCAGGGCCGCCAGCCGCGCGGGACGACACCGCAGGAGTTGGTCAACATACAGGGGATTCGTATCCAGGCCGCGGAGAAACTGTGGAAAATCGCTACGGACAAGGAGGCCCGTGTCCAGGCCGCCCGCGTAAAGCTGGACAGCATGCGGGTGTTGAGCCGAATGGGCATGCAAAATATCGAGAAGGAGATAACTGCGTATTGCCGAACTCTGCGGGAACAGGAGGAGCCCGAATTTGCCTTAATGGCGCGACTGATGCTGTTCGCCATGGAGATCGACCGGATGATGGCGGGTGAGGTCGATGATGAGCAGGCGATGCTGGACGAATTGAAATCGCTTGTGGAAGCCCACCCGGATGATCCTGGTGTCTTTGTGATCGTCAGCCAAGGGGCGACCGTTCTTCAGCGTCTGAAACGCGATGACGCCGCAAAGGAGGCCTACCGCGCGGTCGGGAACGCGTTCAAGGGCAACGCGGATCCACAAATCGCGAGAGATGCCCTGATCATGTTCGACCAGGCCCGGATGGCGGACATGGGCTTCGACGCCAAACTGATCGCCATGCAGGATGGCGAACCGGACAGCATTCCGCCGGTGAAGGAGGTCCTCAAGAAGGTATTGTCCGAGGAAGACCCAGGCGAAGTGCCTTTGACTGCTGCAGCATTCGTCGCCCAGTTCCTGGAAAAGGATCGCCACTACCAGGACCTCGTCGAAATCAACACGCTGATAGAAGACGCCTACAAGGACCATTCAAACAAGGAACTGGCCGAGCATGCTGCCGGGATGGTCGCAAAGGCCCGACTGCGAGTGGGATTGGTCGGAAAACCGTTCACCGTCGAAGGCACGCTGTCCGATGGCTCCGATTTGGATTGGGAGAAATATCATGGGAAGGTGGTGCTGGTCGATTTCTGGGCGACGTGGTCTCGTTCGTCTCTGGACGAGATTCCTAACATCCGCGACAGGTACAGAGAGTATCGTGAAAAGGGTTTCGAAGTCGTCGGCGTGAATGTGGACAACAACCCTGGGGACTTGCCCCTCTATCTCAAGTTTCAGCCGTTGCCCTGGCCCACGATCATCAATCCGTCGGCGGATCCTGCGGCTCCTGGATTGACACATCCGTTAGCCATTCAGTGCGGTGTGGCAGCGCCGCCCTTCACGGTGCTCGTTGGCCGAGACGGCAACGTCGTTGCCGTCAATGTACAGGGGTCCGAGCTGGGCGAGAGGCTGGCTGCGTTGCTGGGGGCGCCAGCGGAGGACGCAGCCGAGACGCCGACGGAGAATCAGTCTTCGCTGGTCGAGCCCATGGGAGGACAGGAAGTCTTCTTCGTTTCGTTCCAGGAGGAAGCGGATGACGAGCAGGATGATTGGGAAGACACCAATCCCTATCTGGCCCGACAGGGCCTGTCGCCGAGTGAACTGGTTGATTTCATTCTCGTCATGCAAGAAAAGCCGAAGAGTATTCAGTTGCGTCCTGGGTTCGCCGAAGCAGTCGTCGAAGCGGCCGGGCGCGTCTTGGCGGCGGAAGCCAAAGAGAAACACCGCGAGATCGCCGCGCTGGCCAAATTTCACGTGCTGCACGAGAAGGCATGTCTGGAGGATGAAAAGGCCGACAAGGATTTGATCGCCTTCGTCCAGGAAATGAAGGATGAAAAGAACGAGAAGATCGCGGCCGACGTTCAGTTCTTCCTCTTGGAGCGCAAGGCAATTGACGTGGACAAGCTGCCCGTTGACGACGTACCCGGCTTGCTGGACGAACTGAAAGGGTTCTTTACCGATAACAAGTTGAGCGAGCGGCACCTGCGAATGGCCTCCAGCACTGTCAAGGCGATCAACCGGCTGGAGGACGGCGACAAACGCGAGGAGTACTTCCAGCAATTCGGCGAGTTGTTCGGGAAGAGCGAGGCCAAGAAGCTGGCCAGCTATGGCAAGAAGCTGGGCAAGAAGCCGAAGGTCAAAACAGCACCACCCGACTTGATGGGCAAACCGCTGGAACTGGCCGGGGTGACAGCGTTGGGAACCGAGTTCGATTGGACCGCCTATCGAGGCAAGGTGGTGCTGGTCGACTTCTGGGCAACCTGGTGCGGACCATGCCGTAAACAGATGCCGGAGGTCAAGGCGTTGCACGAGCGGTTGAGCGATCGCGGGTTCGACATTGTGGGCATCAGCCTCGACCGCAGCCAGGAGGCGCTGGCCAAGTACCTGGAGGAGAACGCGATCAACTGGTCGAATCTCGTGGGAAAAGAGGTCCGCGATATCACCAAGAAATACGGCATCCGCGCTGTACCCACAATGATCCTTGTCGACCGGGAAGGTAATGTTGTAGCCCAGGGGAACAAGATCGCGGAATTGACGCCAGAGGTCGAAAAACTCCTCGATAAGAGCAAGCCTTGAATATCAACACGGTAAGAGCAATCACACCGGCCATCTTGGCGAACGCATTGGCGACCGCTCTCTCGGCTGGCGTTTGTGGAGCCGACTCGCCGGAACAACCAAACCGCACCGTCCCCGAGCTGATCGACGCGTTGAAGGACGAGAGTCTGGTTGTGCGCCGAACTGCCATGCTGGAGATTCACAGCGCCGGTCCGAAGGCGAAATCGGCGGTTCCCGGCTTGATCGAGATCCTGAAGCAGAACGACCCGACGACGCGAAAATACGCCATCAATGCGTTTATTGGCATAGGCCCCGATGCCCGCAGCGCCGTGCCCATCCTGATCGAGATGCTTTCCTGCGACGATTTCCACACGCAATACTGGGCATGTCGCGCATTGGGGGCCATTGGAGCCGACGTAAAGCCGGCCGTTCCAAAACTGATCGAACTGGTCCAGGGCGGCGTAACATCAGTTCGCCGAAACGCGGCCGCCGCGCTCGGAAGACTTGGACCAACGATCGGGGAGCCAGGGTTGGATGTGCTGGTCGAAGCGATGTCAGACAGGACACAGGCGGTGCGTCAGCAGGCGGTTATCGCGCTGGGAAGGCTCGGGCCGCTGGCTGCACCGGCGCTGCCGGACATCGAGCGGCGTCTGCGGGACGGCGATTTCAGACCGGCGGCCAACGCGGCGAAAACCTTGTGGCTGTTGAAGCCGGAATCGGATCTACCTCTGCGGGTGCTACTCGTCGAACTGGCCTCCGGCGATGATCCCTACATGGCCGTCGAGGTACTAGGCGAAATCGGCGTCGAATTGGGCGCGGTGGACGAGGTTGCGGAACTGTTGAAACTGGAGTATCGCTGGGCGCGTCTATACGCGGCCGAGGCGCTCGGAAAAATGGGGCCGGATGCAGCACCGATTGCACGCCCCGCACTCGAAGCCGCCTTGGACGAAGAGGACGAAGAAGTTCGCGCGATGATCAAAGAAGCACTTCAGAAGATCAGTCCCACCGGTCAGAAATCCCCTTAGATCGGGGATCGCTTTGGTTTGTGCATTCGCCGGCTCGTCGTTACCATAGAGTCATCTCCTCGGCTGTGGAAAAAGGGGACAGGTCCAATTTGCCGGGACGGCCCAGGGGGTGCTTCGCACAAATTGGACCTGTCCCCTTTTTCCACGCGGCTGAAACGTTCCGTGGAAGCTTGGTATGTCTGGCGAGTGTTCTGAGTCTGAACTGATCCATCTGGCCGTTGCAGGCGATCGGGCTGCGCTGTCGCAACTGCTGTTGATCCACTACGACGGGTTGAGACGTCACATCGCGGCGCGCGTTTCCAGGGATCTGCAGGGGCTTCTGCGCCCGGACGATGTCCTGCAGCAGACTTTCGTGCGTGTGGCTCAATCGATCAGCAGTTTCCAATTCCGCCACAAACGAGCCTTCCGCGCATGGCTCGAAACGATTGCGGAGAACATCATCAAGGACGCTGCGAAACGCCGCCGCCGCGAGCGACGTGCCATCCACCGACCGTCTGCCGGCGACGACAGTTCCGTGGCCGCGGTGATCGAACGGGTCGCGGCGGACTGCACGACGCCCGGCAGGCGAGTTCAGCGAGGCGAGAGCATACGTCGCATGCGTGCAGCGATAGCCACCCTTCCGGACGATCAACGCGAAGTTATCGAACGATATTACATTCAAGGCCAGACGTACGAACAAATCGCAGAAGCCGTTGGCCGAACCAAAGACGCAATCCGCGGCGTGTGCTATCGAGCCCGAAAAAACTTGCGCGCCATGATGGGGCGATCGTCGTTATACTTTAGTGGGTAGGCTGAAGACTCGGGTCGTGGCCAAGCTGACATAAAGTGCGCTCGCGATCGATGCTAACCAATTCCTCGTCTGAAAACCGACTGCTCGACCGAAGTGAGCGAATACGTCGCGTTGTATTCGAACTCGTGCAGCGTCGGTGTGTTGGTGACGAGATATCTGACGATTCGGTACTATCCAAACATCCTGAGCTCCTGCCCGAACTGGCCGATGAACTGAAGAAGGTGCGCAGCATCCACGGTGCCTTCGAACAGGCGGACGAGGCACACGGCCTTGACGCGTTTGAGCGCATCGAGGCGGACTTGCGGAACGACTGCGTCACGGGCACGGACACGATGCCCGAGAGGATTGGTCGATATCGGGTAGTGCGAGTGTTGGCCGAAGGAGGCTTTGGACGTGTCTGTGTGGCCCGCGACGAACAATTGGATCGGGACGTTGCCATTAAGATCCCCCATTGGCATCGGGTGATCGATCCGAACGACGCCCGCAACTATCTGACCGAAGCACGCATCGTTGCGGGATTGGATCACCCTGCAATCGTCCCTGTCTATGACGTTGGGCAAATGGAAGACGACTACTGCTATGTCGTGTCGAAGCTGATCCAAGGGAAGGACCTTGCAGCAAGGCAACGCGAATCGCGACTGTCGGAACGCGCAGCGGCTCGAATTGTGATGGCGGTTGCCGAAGCACTGCACTATGCCCACCAGCGCGGACTGGTGCATCGCGATATCAAGCCTGCCAACATCTTGCTGGACGCGAACGACAAGCCCTACGTGACCGACTTTGGTTTGGCGCTCAGGGAGAAGGATTGCGCCGAGGTAAGATGCTATGCAGGCACGCCCGCCTATATGAGCCCCGAGCAGGCCCGCGGCGAAGCCCACCGCGTCGACGGTCGTTCGGACATCTTCAGCCTTGGTGTCGTGTTGTACGAGTTGATCGTCGGCCGCAAGCCGTTTCAGTCGGATTCGCACGACGCATTGTTGGAGCAAATCGCACTCAGGGAACCGCCGCCGCCACGCGGGTTGGACGAGTCGATATCCGAGGAATTGGAGCGAATCTGTCTCAAGGCTCTGGCGAAGCGCGCAGCCGACCGGCACGCGACGGCAAGAGACTTGGCCGAAGACCTGCGGTACTTCCTCCGACGGGACCGGCAACACGAGACGTCGGTCTCGGGTACGCCGCAACAGGGCACGACCATAGACCTGCGACCGTCGAGGGTAGATCGAAAGGCAACGAAAGTCGTCCCGAAAGGCTTGCGCGCCTTCGACGGCGGCGACGCGGACTTCTTTCTCGATCTGGTGCCGGGACCGCGCGATCGGGACGGACTGCCGGAGAGCATACGACGGTGGAAGCATCGTATCGACGAGACAGACTCGGACGAGACGTTTGCCGTGGGTGTGCTATACGGTCCATCGGGTTGCGGCAAGTCGTCCCTGGCTCGGGCCGGGCTGCTCCCGAGGCTGGCGCCGCGTGCTCAGTCGATTTGCATCGATGCAACGGCCGACGATACGGAAACGCGCCTGCTCGGGCGCTTGCGGAAGAAGTATCCGAGTCTGCCCTCCGACGCCAGTTTGACCGAGTGTCTGGCTGCCGTTCGACGCGGTCACGGACCGGTTGACGGGCAGAAGCTGCTGATTGTGATCGATCAGTTCGAACAATGGCTGCACGGTCATGGAGACAACGAGGATCGGTCGTTGGTGCAGGCGCTGCGGCAGTGCGACGGTGGGCGGCTGCAATGCTTGTTGTTGGTACGCGATGATTTTTGGGCGGCGCTCAGTCGTTTTATGGCCGATTTGGAGATCGATCTTGTGCAGGGCCACAACACGGCCATGGTCGACCTGTTCGACCCGCAGCACGCTCACAGAGTGCTGGCCGAGTTTGGACATGCGTTCGGCCAACTGCCCGAGAATCTTGCCAGTCTCACGGCAGCGCAGGAGACATTCCTGAAACGGGCCGTCGCCGGGTTGGCCGAACAGGACAAAGTCGTGCCAGTGCGACTTGCCTTGTTTGCCGAAATGGTCAAGGACAGGCCATGGACGCCGAATACGCTGCGAGACATTGGCGGGGCTGCGGGTGTTGGCGTGGCTTTCTTGGAGGAGATCTTCAGTTCGCAGGCAGCCAATCCCCAGTGCCGTTTGCATGAACGAGCGGCGCGGAAGGTCCTCGCGGCCCTAATGCCGGGCAAGGGGGATGACATCAAAGGCCGCGTCCGATCGAACCTCGATCTGCTCGACCTATCGGGGTACGGAAGAAAGCCTCGGGCGTTCAAAGAGTTGATACGGATTCTTGACAGCGAAACGCGATTGATCACGCCCGCCGATCCCGACACTGTGCACGCCGAGGATGAATCAGCGCCGCCCGGCGGCCGGTACTATCAATTGACGCACGACTATCTGGTGCCATCGTTGCGGGAATGGCTGACGAAGAAACAGAAATCGACCCGGAGCGGACGGGCGGAACTTCGTCTGGCCGGACGTTCCATGATGTGGAACGCCAGACCCGAACGGCGCCAGTTGCCATCGCCGTGGGAATGGCTTGCGATTCGCACATTGACACGACCGGCACATTGGACGACTGAACAGCGGAAGATGATGCGCGCCGCCACCCGGCGTCATGCATTCATGGCGGGCATCTTGGTTCTGTTCGCACTTGTGTTCCTTTTCGCCGGTGTCGAACTAACTGCCTTGACAAGGAACCTGTTGATGCAGGTCCGAGCACGCAGCGCCTCATTGTGGTTCGCCTTGGGCCGGGAGGAGGCGGTTTGGCCCCTGCTGAAGCACAGCCCGGACCCCACACAACGCACTCGCGTCATTCACGGAGTCGACCAGGTGGTGATCACGCCGGAAGATGTGATGACGCAGATTCCAAGCCAAGACGACTTGTCCGTTCGCCGAGCCATGTTGCTCATGGCAGGAGAACTTGTCGGCGACCCGGAACAGAGGGCGAGCAGGTGGGCCGAGCTTCGGCGGGCGGACCCGCTGATTCTGGAACTCGTGCGTCTGTATCAAGACGATCCCGATCCCGGCATCCATGTGGCGGCCGAATGGACGCTGCGGCGATATGAACAGGAGGCCGAACTGGCCCGGATCGACCTTCAATTGATGTCGACGGGGGTTCAGAACGACCATCAGTGGTACGTGAACAGTCAAGGGCATACGATGGTGGTCGTCCCGGGGCCAGCGCAGTTCGCAATGGGTTCACCGAAGACGGAAAGGGCGCGAACCGACGACGAACGGCTGCACAACCGGCGGATACCCCGCAGTTTTTCGATTGCCAGCAAGGAGACGACCGCCGGGCAATTTCAGCGATTCCTTCGTGAGAATCCACCGGTGGATCGTCCGGAGGCCGGGACGTTTGGCCCATCACTGGATATGCCTCATACTTCGGTCACTTGGTATGAAGCCGCGGCGTACTGCAACTGGCTCAGCAAAGACGAGGGAGTCCCGGAAGACCAGTGGTGTTATGTCGCCAACGCCGACGGGCGTTACGCGGCGGGAATGAAGGTCGCACCGGACTACTTGTATCTTCGCGGCTATCGCCTACCCACCGAAGCTGAGTGGGAGTATGCGTGCCGAGCCCGCGCGACAACCGCCTGGTGCTTTGGCAGCATGGAAATCTACCTGGAACAGTACGCCGTGTTCGATGTTGCAGACGCGGGGCAACCGCTTCGCGTGGGCATCCGCAAGCCCAACGATTTCGGTTTGTTCGACACGCACGGGAATGTGACCGAGTGGTGTCAGGGTCTTTATGGACCCTATCCGGATGTCCGCAAGGCTCAGTCAGCGGCGGAAGAGGCGGTCGCTGACGATCGCCTTCGTGTGCTTCGCGGCGGTTCGTTCAACGATCAGCCGTCCGGCGTGCGCTGCGCCGCTCGACAGAAAGATCCACCGGGCACGCGAAGCACGACGATTGGCTTCCGCGTCGCCCGCAGCTACCCGTAACCCTCTGCGGACGACCCATGAGATCGGTAATGGTGTGTCTGTCGATCAATGTCAGGTTGGGTGGCCGGGGCTGGACTGAGCGTCAGCGAGGGAAGCCCCGGGGTTTCGGGCTTACGCCCTCCAACCCCGGCCACCCTTGGCCACAATCTACCTGGCAAATATCGATAGCCGCTCGAGTAGGTCAGGCTGTGCCGGACGAATTGGGGTCTCCCGCCGTTCGAGCCGCTTTCCTGCCGAGCCTGAGTCTACTCGGTCGCAAGATGGATGTCGATCGTGTTTTTTCCCTTCTTCACGGTGACTTTCAGGCCGGATTCCCTTGGGTCGTTGTACTTCTTCGGCACGACTGTCCCTTGCTCCGCCTTCTCTGGCGAGGGCGTCTCCACGACTCCTACGTAGTAGTCTCCTGGAAGAACTCCTGCACCTGGCTCAGTCGCAGCATCTCCGGCAGCCGTGGCCCTCAGTCTGAAAGCGCCATTCTCGTCTGTGATGCCGGTGGCCGGCCTTCCCCGCCCCTCATTGACGGGAACGAACGTGACCATTGCGTCAGCAACAGGCTGTCCGTCAAGCGTCACAATGCCTTCGACGTTTCCCGTCCGGTCCGCTCCGAGCAGATGCAATTCAAGTAGCGTTGTTGCCGTTTCCAGAGCGAGTTTCTTCTCCTCGACCGCCGCCGCTGCACTCCGAATTCGTGGAGCGGGGATGGTTCCTGGTGCTCTCTGGTTGATGCTGCGGCATTCCTCCAAGTCTGCCTGGACCTTCTCTAGCTCCACTTCGGCCCGACGAACGCCTACTTCCAGCAGCTTTTTACGACCTGCGTATTCCATCGACGCTCGCTCGAAGGCCAATTCCGCGAGGTTCACCTCGTCCTGCGCTTCGTCCAACTCGGATTCCGCCACGGCATGCTGCTCGGCCAAAGCACGAACACGCTCGAGTTTCCGTTCGGCGATCTCAAGACGAGTCTTCGCCTCGGCCACCGTCAAGCCGCCGACCAGTGATGGGAATCTGGTGTTTGCCGCCGATGTCGCAAGTACCGCCGGACTCGGAGCGACGGGGATGGGCTCGGCGGCCTCTGGGGGTGACAAAGACGCAGCGGGCTGCGGGCCGCGGAGAATGGTCACGGGGACTTTCCGTCGAGTTCCGTCTGGCAAACGCGCCTCGCGCATCTCTGTGGTCGTCGAAATCTGGGGGCGGACACCTCCAATCGGCAGAGGTTCCCAGCGGAGTTCCGCGTCTTCGTCCAGCAGTTCTGTGACGCGTTTCTCGATGATTTCCTTTCTTAGGCTCTCGCGCCGGACGACTTTCGCTTCCACCTTCTGAAGGTGCTTCTTGATTCGCGCGATTTCGGCCATGCGCATTTGGTGACGCAGGTCGAATTGTTCGGTCGTCAACTCGGCGATCTGGTCACGAATACGTTTCCACGCGTCGTCTTTGGCGTCTCGGTGCTTCTGGACCAGCCCGAAAACCTGTTTCTGGAGTTCGTTGTACTTTTCGGCGAATTCGGCGGATCGCGGATCTGCCGCACGAGTTGGCGGGATCGCCGCGGAAATGAGGGCAGCGGACGGTGGTGCTACAGGCGGAGTCTCAGCGGAAGTAGCAGGGTACGTTCCAGGCACTTGCTGACCGTGAACTGCCGGCAGGTGCGCGGAGCAACAACCCAGGAGGATCAAGAGGATATACAGGCGTAGGCCATGCTCACACATAACGGTACTCCTTTCGCTCAGCTTGTTTTTCTTTCGTCTAACCCGAATGCCGTTCAATTCTCTCGTGGGATAGGCATCTTGCCTGTCATGCTTGCACGACATTTTGGGGTGCCGAGCAGTTCGACTACCAGATATGACAGGCTGGAAGCCTATCCCACTATGCATCCACGCAAAATCGAACGGTATTCGGGTTAAACAACGATCAGACTGCAAAGGCTTCACAATTCACTGGTGTATTCCAACCACTGCAGGTCGGCTTCGATCTGGTACAGCTCTTCCTCGATGCCGTCCTGCCAGAGGATTTCGTCATCCGTGGGCTTCGGTGCCGACAAATCGCCAGTCTGCGCGCCCTCGTTGGATTCGCGTGTGCTGGCCGGCGCAACTGCTGCTGGTTGGCCTTCCGAAACCGGTGTGCGAAACAAACCGCATACGGCCAAAACAGTTGCAGTTACGATAACACCGACGACACTCAGGGCCGCAACAACGTGCCAGCGTTTCGGGCGACGGGCGCGAAGCGTCAATGCCTTTGCCGCGTCCGGCAGGGGTACTGCGGCAGGATGCTGCAGATGAGCCAGGCAACGCTCGAGCAACGTCGCAACCTCGTCGGCCGATTGGAACCGGTCGTCCGGAGACTTGGCCAGCAGACGTGCGATGATCGACGCCAACCAAGACGGGACGTCGGGGTTGATTTCTTGAAGCGGCCGTGGTGGTACGTCGCTGATGCGTCGCAGGACGCCCATCGTGGTCTCGGCGCGGAACGGCGGGCGACCGGCGCACATCGTGTAGAGGACGCTGCCCAAACTGAACAGATCGGTGCGATGATCGACGGCATCTCCTCGTGCCTGTTCCGGCGACATGTACTGTGGTGTGCCGGCGATAATGCCGCTGCGGGTCAGCGATGCGTCGTCGATGGCGCGGGCCAGCCCGAAGTCCGTCAGTAGTACGCGTTCGACGCCGTTCTCCAACAGGATGTTGGCTGGCTTCACGTCGCGATGGACCAAGCCCTGAGCGTGGGCCGCCGCCAGTCCCTCCGCAGCTTGCATGCCGATGCGCAGTACGTCCTTGGTGTCCAGTGTGCCGTGTTCGTCGATCCGTTCCTGCAACGACTGGCCGGCGACAAACGGCATGACCAGATACGGCAGTTTGCCGCCTTCGCTCACGCCGTGGATGGCCAGCACGTGCGCGTGTACTACGGCGGCCGCGGCTTGAGCCTCTCGTGCGAATCGTTGTCGGGCCGCAGCACTGGTTGCATAGTGCGGTGCCAGCACCTTAATCGCCACATGGCGATTCAACTGGCGATCGTGACCCTTCAGCACGATTCCCATGCCGCCACAACCAACGACGTTCAATATGTCATACTGATCCAGCCTCCCCAGGATGCTCGCGTCGTCCGCGGGTTCCAGATAGCCCACGACTAGATCCGGAGAAACGAACGCTTCGTCGCGCGTTTGATGCGGCCAACATCGTGCGCCATCGTGCGCGGCGTCTTCGGACTGGCCGGATTCATCGTCGGCAAGGAAACGCCGTGCGTCTTGCCACCAACCGGCCTCGGCCGCCAGCATCTCCAGGTCGCGGCGACACACCTCGCAATCTTCGACGTGTTGCGTGACGTCGGTGGCGAGCGTTTCGGTCAATTGATCAGCCAGCAACTGCTGCAGTTTGGCGCGGCTGCAATCGCATTTGGGTGCGATCATGGGTTACTCTTCTTGGTTAGAGAAGCGAGTCTGACTCAATCATCCTCGATCTGCCCGATTCTCTTTCTAAGGCGAGCCATCACTCGGCTGCGGGCCACATAGACCGCTCCGGCGGATAACTGCAATTCCGCCGCAACCTCCTGAATTCCTCGCCCCTCGACACAGGTTCTCCAAAACGCCTTCCACGTACTTGCCTGGAAATCATCGCGAATCTGTTCCGCTGCCCAACGAAACAACCGGCGGCGATACTCCAGGTCGAAACAGGCCGAATCCTCGCTTTCCGGCGATGGCTGCTGGGCTAGCAGTCGCTGGAAATCAGTGTCCCCAACGCCTTGCGGGTGCCTCCGCTGTTTTGCCAGGAAATTGATCATCAAATTGCGGGCCACGCGGAACAGCCAGGCGCGAAACGAACCCCTGGCCGGGTCGGCATCCCAACCATTGATGGCCTTCGATACGGCCAGCAGCACCTCCTGGGTCAATTCGCGCGCATCCGCATCTTGAAAACCATTCCTCCGGGCCAATCGGTAAACCAACGGCTCGTATATTTCCACGAATTCGCCCCACGCCCGCGCATCCTGCGTATCGCGCATACGCAGAAGCAGGCTCGGACGCGTCTTCGGGGCCTCTTGCATGGAATGCCTCGGCGAGCCCGACCAGAGGCCGAGTCAAATACACCGACCTCCGCAACGAACTGCTACAGATAACACAATGCAGAAAGAAGAATCTTACACGGAAAGTGCAAAAAGGCCATCATTTCCGTGCTTCGAGAATGGTTCGGCCCCGTGCCTTTGTTTTCATTGATGTAGACGTCGGGCGTCTGCGGTCTGGCTGGACAGAGGTCGTAGTCTGCGGAATCCGGATCGATGTCACAACCGCCGGCGATTCCCACGTAGGACGGCCCAACGCGCGGATCTTCCGGATCACCGGCATGCATCGCCCCCATGGGGTACACTCCGTGAATCTCGTGGTACCTTGCCAGCCCCTCAGCGATTTTTCTGAGGTTGAAGGTGCACATTCTCCGTCGTGCCGTTGCCCGGGGAGTATTATCAGGCCGACAAGCCGGCAGGACCAGTGCCAGCAACGCCACGACGCACATCATCAAGACAAGTGCTTCTACAGGTCGGAGCCCTCGATTCTCCGCGTCCGTTTCCATGCGTCTCGTCTCCACGCCCGTCCCGCCACAGAGTAGCTGTCCACGCCTGAATTGTAGATTCTTCCACCGAACCATTCCACGCAAGACAGACACTATCCCACAGTAGCACCGCTGCGGTTGGCCAAAGCAGCCTCGGTGGTGGGCGCTGACTTTCCTTGGATACCATCGCATTCTACCATGACGTGTTCCCATCTTCGCGGGAGGTTGACGATCTGCCAGGCCGAGGCGTTTTGTCTCCTGACTTTGGGGACGACGCGACTTGGCCGCTACATGTGGGAGACCAGACAATGAAATACGAAGACTACTTGGCACAATGGCGAGATCTGAGCCCCATACAGGTCACGATGGTCGAGAAGGCTGGAAAATGCAGTCATGAACTTGGCGATACGTTCTTCTACAAGGACCCGTATGAGAAACCTCCAGGGCTGTGCAATGCGCTCATGCACGTGCTAGACCTCTATACTTGGCGAGTGACGCTAGGCTTCCCATCATGGGAAGAGGACGACGCGCGCGTATATAGAATCCATTGCCCATCGAAGAAGGGCACGGTATGGGAAATGCGAGCGGCGGGCGGCGAGAGCACAGAGAAAGAAGAATGCGTTTGAGGGAAAGCCCCGCAACTTGATCGTCTGCCTTTGCGCAATTGGCTTGGAGAAGAATCATGAAACAACAAGATTCCAAGTGGGACAAGATGAAGTGGCGCATCATGAAACGACGCTTGGGCTATTCAGATGAAGAGATGGAGCTATTTCAAAACAGCGCGCGGAACGAGGATGTGCTCAGTAAAGCTCCTGAATTGATGAGTAAAGAGATCATTATTGAGGTGGTCGAATCACATGGGTGCAACAGCGAGCACGAGGTCGGTGACATCTTTCACTTTGATGGGGTCGGGAATCTTCTTGCGGACAAGTGCCCCAAGAGAGTCTGTGTCTTCGCCCTGAGCTCGGCAGCCCCTTTGATATTCGCTGCAAACGAGCTGTTCTATGCAGGTGTCGATCCCAACGAAATGCGTTTCAAGAGAACGGGATGCTCCGATGTAGGTGTTCGATGTGGGGGGTGGGGGCGGATTGTGCTGGAAGTCAAGGTCGTGGGCCTCCAAGAAACCTGACAATCGCTCCAGCCGACAAGGACCTCGGCCCCGTGCCGCTGACCATCCGCTGTGAGGGAGGGAACTCACGAAACATGCTGCGTGAAATGACGAAGGACGATTGGATGGCAATGCTGGAGATACCCCAGTCTCGTGTGCCTCAAGCTCTGTTGCTGTGGGGAACGAGGAACCTGAAGGCATGCTACGCAACGATGCGAGAACACTTCACGCAGGTTTTGGAAGTCGGATCCCCGAACGGACTTCTGGAGGACGTGCTCATCGGCATGAGTGGCGACACGTGCGTCGCTTATGCCTCAGTCTACGGTGCCCCGATGGCCTCAGAAATCGTGCATCTCTGCGGCGTTCTCGGCGCTCGTCTCGTCATACAGATCGGGACCTGTGGCGGCTTTGCAGACGGTCTGAGGGCGGGGGACCTGTTTGTTGCCGAAGAGGCGTATTGCGGCGAGGGCGCGTCTCAATACTACACGGCGAACGCCCGGACCGTCACCGCGGCCGAGACGTTCTCCGAGGTGCGTGAGAATGTCTATCGCGACATCGCGGTCAAGCGTGGCAGAATATACACCACCTCCGCCCTCTTCGCGGAAGGCAGAGAAGACATCGACAACTGGGCCGAACAAGGATTCTCGGCGGTTGACATGGAGACGGCCGCTTCGTTCGCCGTGGCAGAGCATTTTGCAATGGACCGGGGTAGCATCCTGGCGGTGTTTGACAACCCTCTGGGGCAAGACCATATTTTGAGCACGGATTCTGAGAAAGACGAACGCCGACGAAATGCCCAGACAGCAATGGTTGAGATTGCTTTGGATACCATTGCGAGGAAGGTGAATACAATTAGCCAAGGCGGTGCAGCGGATGCGGACCAGCCGCGCTGCTGAACTTGCACATTTAAGATAGGAGCGGTGATATGCAAGACGCGGATTCCCTTCTCAGCTTTGAGGAATTGAGACGCGCAAACGTGGTGCGCTGTGAGCAGTTGTTCCATCCCATTGACTCCTGGACCGTAACCGATTGGGCGTGTGCGTTAGCTGGGGAAGCCGGAGAGGCGTGCGACGCCGTGAAGAAGCTGCGAAGGCTCGACGACGGATTGAACCACGAAAAAGATCCTGCCACGCCAGAAGAGTGTATTGAGGTGATCGCGCAGGAGTTGGCCGATACGGTCTTATATGCCGATCTTCTCGCGGCTAGACTTCGTATCAATTTGGGAGAGGCTATTCGCAATAAGTTCAATGCCCTCTCTGAGCGGATGGGATCCGACATCAAGCTCTGAGGAAAGTGGCGGGGACTTTGGCATGACCGTCAAGAACCGACTGTTACTGGTCATCGCTGCTGCTCTCGTCGCGGTCTGTATCGCCGCTTTCTTGCGCCGAGAAACGCCTGTAGCTTCCCCGGACCGAGAAGCGAACCGTGCAGAAGAAACGGACCCCACACTTCCGTCGCAACGGGTTTCTGTGCTGATTGACCGTCTGCAGAGTCCAGCAGATGCCCGGTGGCGCGAGGCGCAGGTCTGTCTGGCCGCCCTCGGCGTGAAGGCGCTTGATGGGTTGGACGCGATGGTAATAGAGGGAGATCCGGAAGCCAAGGACCGCGCCAAGGGCATTCTGGCAATCGCGATGCTGCGGACGGTCGGCTGGGAGGATGTGAAGAGAAGGGCCCATCTCAGAGCTCTGGTCACGGACGAGGTCATCGAGGGTTTCCGAATCGCTGAGGCGCTGGCCAATCGTACTGTGTTGGACATCGGTGAAGCTCCGATGTTGCGGCCAGGGTTCAAGCACCAGCCCACCGAAGTTCAGAAGACACTGGCCGCTTTCTCCGAGCTCCGCGGTTTTGGCGTTCCGGCTGCCCTGCACTTATGTGCCGACGAGAATCCGGTTGCACGCGCCTATGGCATATTGCTCTTGGAGCGGATCGACGCAACGATCGCCAAGGACCATGTGAGCGGAATGGAAGAGGACTTTGAGAAGCTGTCTGTTCGAGGAAGCGACTGGGGTGGGGGCAGTTGTGTCGCTAGACGCGCTGAGAGCTTCTTGGCGAACCGCTCGCGAACCGACTCGACTGCGATGAGAATCGAGACCTACATCACCAATTTTCTTGTCCTCAACAAATCCCCAGATCGTTATTCCGATCTGATAAATGGGATCCGGCAAATTTCCCTCGCCCGTTATAGAAAAGAACATCCGAATGTCCGTGATTCCGATCAACGGTGGAAGAGCTACAACGCCAAGACCTGGGATGGCTGGTGGCATGACGCTAGACCGGCGTGGAACGAGTGGTGGGAACTTCACGGAACGGGCAAAAAGCCTGTAGAGCGCGAGGTCTGGCTGAACTGGGTGAACCTGCAAACCAAAGGGTTTACCCTTCAGAGACGACAGAACGCCGACGGCACAAGTCTTCTACGCGTGCTTGAGCCCAAAGGCGCTCGGTGCGAGATATACCATGATGGTGCTCTGGTTGAACAGGGTCTCGTTCCGTTAGAGACAAAGAAGGTGCCCAAGAACTCCATGAAAATTGTCGTACGCTATGCGAATGGCGGGATTTGGGAGCATACCTTCGCCTCGAACGCGGGTTCCACTTTCACGGTTCGGATTTTCCTCGCAAATCCGCATTGAGAATCATGACTGTCCGATTCGCGCACACAAACTTGATCGCCCAGGATTGGAGACGACTCGCGGCTTTCTACGAAGCCGTGTTCGGCTGCACGCCAATTCCGCCCGAGCGCGATTTGTCTGGCCAGTGGCTCGATCAGGCGACCGGACTGGAGGGAGCACGCATATCGGGTATCCATCTCCGGCTTCCAGGCTATGGAGACGGTGGGCCAACGCTCGAGTTGTTTCAATATGGCTTCGCGCCGGATCGACCTGAAACTCGCCCCAACACACCGGGATTCTCACACATCGCTTTCGCGGTGGACGATGTGGTCAAAACGGCGAGAGCCGTCTTCGATGCGGGCGGTCACCCCGTCGGAGACCTCACAACGCGCGAAATACCGGGCGCCGGAGTCTTGACATTTCAGTACGTCGCCGATCCCGAAGGCAATATCATCGAGATTCAAAACTGGGGACAGCAGAACACGTGAGGTGCACCGGCAGGCTGCCAGAAACATGGAAACGACAATTACCCGTTGTACCAAGGCCGACTTCGTTGAGATTTTGAGCGATCTTCCTCGATTCTGGGGTGAGAGCAGAGCGGATCTTCTCCGGCCATTGCATCATCCCATGTACATTCACGAGTTTGGTAATACATGCTTTGTGGCGAAACAAGGCGAGGAGATCATTGGCTACCTTTTCGGATTCATGTCGCAGACGGAGCCAACGGGGTATATTCACCTGACCGCCGTACGTGTCGACTCGCGAGAGCAAGGGGTGGGAGCCGAACTCCACTCGGCGTTCGTCGGCAAGGCCAGAGCCAATGGCTGCAAGCACATCAAGGCAATCACGAGTCCCAGCAACAGTGAATCGATCGTGTTCCACCAGGCCATGGGGATGCGATTTCTCGGAGAAGCGGAGGCGGAGCCAGAACGAGTTCCCGTTGTCAAAGACTATTCCGGCCCCGGTGCGGATCGTGTGGTGTTCTGGAAAGACATCTGACGAGCCGCATCTGTATTGCCCAAATCGCTGCGCATTGAAGCCTGAAGCGCAAGCGAAGGAGTCACCACGGTTTCCCTCGCTCGCGCGTCGGGCTTGAATAGTCCGGCTAAGCGCGCCGCTCGTCCTTCTATTGCCCGATGACCTCGTACGTGCCGGCTGCTTCGCCCAAGAACGTGACCTGCGACGGCGTGATGTCCTCGGACTTGGCCCGGAGACCGTCGTGGCAGATCACGATGGGCCGAGCCGCGAACGACGCGGAAAAGGTCAGCGTTTCGCCCGGCGAGGCGTATCCCACGAGTCGCCGTTCATGATGGCGATTGCTGCGCGAATCGTATGTGAATATCCCCAGGATGGTAACCGGTTGGTCGACTGCTTCCAGCCGGATCGTGTGCAGCCCATACGGCAAACCGAGAATGCCTTTACGATTCTCCATATGGTGTTCTGTTCCAGCCTGATCGACGTAGGGGATGTTAGTTCGCTGGTTCAATCTCGGTTGATCGTCGACCAGTACCTTCAAGATCCCTCCGTCCGGTCGATCGGCGTAGGCTACGGAGACGTCCGTCAGGACGGCATCAATAGCGATGGACTTGCCTGGGGCGAGAACGATGTGATTCGTCCCGTGGGGACGGCCGAAGCTGGATGCGAACGGAACGACTTTCGCTCCGTCGAGTTGCCATCGCGGATTCTTGACGCCCAGCCAGCGGCGATTGGGGCAGGTTTTGGCGTCAACGCTGGTTAGCTTGGCCCCTTTGCCAGCCAATTCTAAGACGTGCCGGTCTCCCAATCGGCATCTGCCATGACGGAACAGCGAATTCCGCACGTCGCGGTGGGGAGAGCTGCGCCGGAAGGGCATCTTTTCACCATCGACGAAGATTCCCGCATCCTCGTCGTCACCGGGAACGACGCCCCAGCAGTTCACGGCTGTGTCGTCAAATAGAAACAGCCCACCTTGAATCCGATCGCTGTCGGCGTTGTATGTCGTGATATTCCCTTCCCAACCGTAGCTGTTCGGATGGACTCGTTCCGGCAGATGCAACTGGGCTTGGCCAGCGCGGATCGGGTCCCAGCACTCGAAGGCCCGCTCCAACTGCTTGAACCAGAGATAGTGTCCAGCGGCGGGTTGGCGCTGCCGCGGTCGATGCTCGATCCCACCACCACGACATGGATTGGCTCGCCCTTCCAGAGCTTCTGGATCGTCCTTGGGATGTGGCGGTAGAAGGGAACCGATTCTCTGCCCGGCGGCGCGTGCGAGACGGCTCGCGGGCCGGGTACCAGGCATGGCGCGCATACCCACGCATCGCCCTCCTGGCCAACGTTCTCGAACTCGACGCGGAGGCCGACGGTATTGACATCGTCCCCATGAGAGTCCTTTCCTTCACGGAAGTGCCCGATGATCTCGGCGCTCTCGATCTTCAGCTTCACTTGACCGGTCTCCGACGAGCGGGCTTCGTACGTCTTGGCGGCGACCAACTCGCCGCGGCCATGCCGGGCGAAGGCCCGTTTGTCCGAGAGACCGAAATCGGCTGGACTCCACGTTCCATCCTCGCTGTCCACCTTCAGCACCACGACGCGCGCGATCAAAGCGTTGGGAGCATCCTGAAAGCCGAACGCAGTCAGACTGACGTTTTCCCCGTGGACGAGGCCTACTTCCGGCAGCGTGAAGAACTGCCAGAACCGGCTTCCCGGCCGAAGCGAGACCAGGTTTTTGCTCCAGAACTTCGGCCGGACTTTGGCGTCGACGTGAGATTGACGAACTACTGTGATATCGCCCCAGGCTTCGGTGTTCCAGAAAGCTACGTTGTGCGAGCGATAGTTCTCTGGTTCGCCGTGGCGATGATCCCGGAAGGCGTGAAAGGCGAAATCAGAGTTAAGAAGCAAATTCACCTTGTTGTCGTCGGCTCGTACCGACGGCGAGAAGAGGCCAGTGGCTAACAGGAGCACTCCCAGTTGGCTGGAATAGCATACTGCACGTTGCGTCATCGTGTTTCCTTTTCGACACTGATTCCGTCATGCAACAGCATGACCCACTAACACTGGCCAAACAATAGGTGTCGTAGCTGAAGTCGTGAGACTTCGGACGGAAGCGGCAAGAACCGAAGTCTCACGACTCCGGCTACACTCAAATGCGACAGTAATTCATTGGCCGATGCCTACCGATTCGGGGCATCCTTTGTCGGAAGGCGTACTCCCGGCCTGAGGCTCCGCATCTTGTACACGCTGGTCGAGGCGGTTAGAAACAGATCGCGCATATCAGGGCCGCCGAAAGTGACATTGGCCGAGAACTCGGGCATGGGTCTGTGCAAGAGCAGCCTGCCGTCGGGGCTGATGACGAACAGGCCCGTGGTCTCGCCCTTGCCCGCGGCACCGTAGATGTTGCCTTCGACATCTAGCCACATGCCGTCGATTCCCCGGTCAGGCGCGAAGTCGTAGGCGATGTCGTCAGGCTCCAGAGCGCCGTCGGGCTGGACCTTGTACCGATGGAGCTTCTGCGTGCCGCGGTCGGAGACATAGACCAGTCGATTGTCAGGTGTAATGACGATTCCGTTAGGGCGCTGGAGATTGTCGATCACCAGCACTACCCTGCCGGGAGCGTCGATCCGGTAAACGCCGCTGGTTGGCTGCGACTTCTCGATTTTTCCGCCGTACCATGGATCGGTGAAGTAAACGCGTCCCTTTTGGTCGATGCACAGGTCGTTTGGCGCGATGAGCGGTTTTCCGCCGTAGGTCTCGGCCAGAGGCGTTTCAGTGCCGTCCTTCTCCAACCGGGCCACGCGGCGGCGCCCGCCTTCGCCGCACGACTGGCACATCAGCAAACGGCCCTCGTGGTCGAACAACAGGCCATTGGCCCGACCACACGGCTTGCGGAACACAGTTAATTCGTCGTCAGGCGCAAGCCGCATGATGCGATCGTTCTGCCCATCGGAAAAGAACAGATTGCCGTCGGCATCCACAGCCGGCCCTTCGGTGAACTTGCACCCCCCGGCGACTTTCTTGACGCCGAACGCTTGATCGAGGATGTCGTCGGCCTGCGTTGCGGGTACGGCCATCCAAATCAAGGTACAGAAAAGAGTGGCTTGCCCTTTCTTGATCATCTCCTCACGCCTCCCAGTTTCATTGCGATTCTAGCTCCAAAGACAACTCTACCCGTTGTATGCCGGCAAGCCAAGCGTTTGTACCCACGTCAGGTCTTCGCCTGTTACATATCTACAGCCACAAGACTTGCACGGCGTCGCACGAGGCAGTAAGAACATTGGATACCCTGACACGAGTTGACACACATGTAGAATCACACTGCGGAGAATCCACAACAATGAAAGCGATATTGGCGGCTCTAGTTTCTCTTGTCGTATCTTCGGTTTCCCTGCTGGCGGGAGAAGCCGAAAGGGACACGCGTATCGTTGAAGTTCGGCGGATTTGGGACAAGGCGCCGCACAACGCGTTTACTGATCTCTTGCGTCACGAAGGACGATGGTACTGCGTGTTTCGTGAGGGGCAAAGACACGTTTCCCCGGACGGCGCGCTGCGGGTCATCACCTCCGAAGATGGGAACCGCTGGGAATCCCTCGCCCTGATCACACATCCGGACGCTGATTTGCGGGACGCCAAACTGTCGCTCACGCCCGACGGTCGTTTCATGCTGAACGGTGCCGCCATGCGTGCCGAGGAAGCGACTCGCTACCATTCGATGGTTTGGTTTTCGAGCGACAAAGGGAAGTCTTGGAGCGACGGCGTGGTGATCGGCGATCCCGGCTTCTGGCTTTGGCGGGCGCATTGGCACAAAGGGACGGTGTACAGCATGGGTTATCGAACCGACCGTGATCGCACTGAGCGGATCTTTCGCCTCTACAAGAGCAAGGACGGTCTTCACTACGACCGACATGTCGAGCAGGTCAACGTTGACAACGGCGTGGGCGAAGATAAATTGCTGTTTCTCGAAGACGACTCGGTTTTGTGCCTCTTGCGGCACGAAACGGGCACAAAGGCGGCTTTCCTGGGAGAGTCCAAGCCGCCGTACGCCGAGTGGACGTGGAAAGATCTGGGCGTTCGCATTGGCGGCCCAAACATGATTCAATTACCCGATGGACGAATCGTAGCCGCCACACGACTGTACTATCCGAAGCAAAGAACGTCGCTGTCGTGGCTTGATCCGAAGGCGGGGACTCTGACCGAATTCCTCACATTGCCATCGGGCGGAGATACCAGCTACCCGGGGATGGTGCTTCACGAGGGGCTGCTGTGGCTCAGTTACTACTCGTCCCACGAAGAAAAGACCTGCATCTACCTGGCAAAGGTGAAGTTATGAATCCAATACTCTTGCCCCTACTGGTCTTTGACGGAAGACTCCATTTGTCGCGAACGCGGGAGGGCGAAGCTCCTGCTGAGCCGAGATTCACCCACGACTCCGCGACTCGGCGGGAGCCTCGCCCTCCCACTCTCCGACGAGGCCTGATATGTGGAATCCTCCTTCTTGGCATCGCTGGCGGCGGGAATGCCCAAAGCTGGATCCATCCGAAGGCCGAGAGACTGCCTTTCGATCACATGGGCCCGTTTGTGACGCTTGGCGACGGCAGTGTTCTGGCCGCCAGCCCCGACCACGCATTGATCAGCAACGACGACGGAAAGACGTGGAAGCAATACCCACTGTTCGAGGATCCAGCGCAGTATCTCGCTCGCGAAGAACGTGCCTTGTTGCGGACGCGCGATGGTGTCGTCGTGATGGTATTTCTGAACGAGAGAGAGATAACGCGTGGCAAGTTCATGCTGGACGATCGGGAGGCTTTGTCGAAGTTCTATCTTCCCACCTACGTCATTCGCAGTCTTGACGACGGCAAGACGTGGGAGAAGCCGCAGAAGATCCAGGACGGCTGGTGCGGCGCGATCCGCTGCCTGATTCAGCTCAAGAGCGGGCATCTGGTGTTGGCAGGCCAGCAACTGGTATTCGATCCCGGCAGGCACGTTGTACTGACCTACGTATCAGACGATGACGGCAAGACCTGGCGGTCGAGCAACATCATCGACCTTGGCGGTCGCGGCAGCCACGATGGGGCCATGGAAGCCACGTTGACGGAACTGACCGATGGTCGCGTGTGGATGCTGATTCGCACTGTGCTAGGGCGTTTCTGGCAAGCGTTTTCTGAAGACGGTGGCGGTTCGTGGCGTGTGATCCGCCCGTCGGATATCGAAGCCAGCAGTTCGCCGGGCATGCTTCAGCGGCTGGAGAGCGGTCGGCTGGTCTTGCTCTGGAACCGTTTTGCCGAAGGCCGACCACGCAACCTAGGCCGCCGCGAAGAGCTGTCGATGGCGTTTTCCGAGGACGATGGCAAGAGCTGGACCGACCCCGTCGTGGTTGCACGTGATCCAGGCAAACGACAGTCGTATCCGTACGTCTACGAACGTCGACCGGGCGAACTATGGATTACAACCATGCAAGGCTTGGTGCGCATTTGTCTCCGCGAAGCAGATCTCGTGGATTCCCAATAAGCAACCGCAGATTAGAAAGAGGCTGGAAGATGCATCCAATCCGATCGTTGTTGGCCGCTTTGGCGACTCTGGCTTTCTGGCACGAATGCTACGCGGATGCACCAGACACGCCCCGCCTCGCCAGCGTCGTAGACTCACTCGAAAACGGCGACGCTACAGTTCGTGTGGTGTGTTTCGGCGACAGCATCACCGGTGTGTACTATCACACCGGTGGACGGCGGGCCTGGTGCGACATGCTGGGGATCGGCCTAGGCAAGATCTATCCAGAGGCTCGGATCCAGATGTTCAATGCGGGAATCAGCGGTCACACTACGTCCCAGGGGCTGGCGAGAATGGAAAAGGACGTGCTTGCACACAAGCCTCAACTCGTTGTCGTAATGTTCGGTATGAACGACGTTGTTCGGACTAAGTCGGAGCAATTCGAAGCCAATTTGTGTACGATTGTCCGTCGCTGTCGGGCATCAGATGCGGCCGTGGTGCTGTGTACGCCGAATTCCGCGTATCCCAATCCGACTCGGCCGATGAAGCGATTGACGCAGTTCGCGCAGATCGTTCGCGATGTTGCGACGGATATGTCGGTGCGTCTGGCAGACTGTTTTGCCGCGTACGAAGAAATCCGGCGAAAGGACGTTACCAAGTGGCGATTGCTGATGAGCGAAACGATCCATCCGGGCATGAACGGCCACAAGTTCTTTGGCGAAGTGATTGCCGAGAGCATCTCCGGGCAGCCCGTTTCGCTTGCGGACGCAGAGCCTCCAGCCGACTCGCTTCAATTTACGCTGAAACGGTTGAATGAAAACCAGCCCGTGAACGTCATTGCCATGCCGCCCTTTGATGGAATTGTCCCCGATGCGCTGCGCGGCCTGTATCCGGAGGCCGAAATACGTGTCACAACCTGGCCCGTCCAGGATCAATCGTTGGCCGCCATCGAGCAGTGGAGCAAAGGAATCCGCAAGCAGAGACCGCACTTGGTAGTCGTGGCCGTGCCAGCGGACCTGAAGGCCGAAGACGAAGAGACGTTCATTCGCCAGTATGCCTGGGTGCTCAATTGGAGCGTCAACTTCGGCCTCGCCCGTTGGGATCTACTGCCGATCTTGCCATCCGTCACCGGAGATTTGACGAACGAGCAACGTGAGCGGGAGCGTTTGGCTCGGCAGATCATCATGGGCATGGACACACGTTGGATGGAACGGAATGACGACGCGCGACCGACCGAAGAGATCGTGTCGGACTGGATCGCCGAACAGAAGAAGCAACTGACAGCTGGGGCGGAGCGGTAAGGGGCCTGAGGCAACAGATTGATCATTTTCGGAGTGGCTGTGGTCGAGCGCAGCGAGCCCACAGGGGTTGCGATTCCGGGGGCTCGCGTTGCTCGACCCCGGCCACTCTTCCAGGAAAGAGAGTCATGAAACAGACGCATTCGCTCACAGTCGCGGTCGTCCCGATCATTCTTCTAGCGGCGGTGGTCGCCTTTGGGCAAAACGACCGATGGATCGAACCGCGCTGCGATGTGTTGCCGATGGCCAAGGGGCTGCAAGGGCAAATCGTGCAGCTTGGCGATGGTAGCCTGTTGACCATCGAAGGCGGCAATCCCATCTTTGATAAGGCAAAGCGGTTCGGTGCGGTCCGCATCAGCAAGGACGAGGGCAAGTCATGGTCGGAGCCGCAGACGATCTACGATGGCCCGGAACCAGGGATCCCGTCCGATGCCAGCGTGCTGGTCAGGACGCGAAATGGCGTTCTTGTCCTGGTGTACATGGACTTGTCAACGTACAAGTGGGGATGGGACGACGAGAAAGGCGAACCGCACGACGACGTTCGGTTGGACGTGTGGTCGATTCGGAGTCTAGACGACGGCAAGACGTGGATAGATCGCCAGAAGATCTTCGGCGGGTATTGCGGTGCGCTCATAAACATAATCGAGACCACCAGCGGGCGGCTTGTCGTGCCGATCCAGCGACTGCTGCGTGGTCCCGGCCGTCATGCCATGTGCACGTACGTTTCCGCCGATGACGGCAAAACGTGGAGGCACAGCAATATCATCGACCTTGGCGGCGCCGGTCACCATGGCGGGGCCATGGAAGGGACTGCGGCGGAAGTTCTCGACGGCCGGTTGCTGATGCTGATCCGTACCGTCTGGGGACGATTCTGGGAGGCATACTCCGAGGATCAGGGACTTTCCTGGCGCACGATTCAACCGAGTTCGATTCCAGCTTGCAGTGCCCCAGGCTACTTGATTCGGCTGGCCAGCGGCCGATTGGCCTTGATCTGGAATCCGGCGAAGATGGGGCGACAAGAGCTGTCCATCGCGTTCTTGCGAAACGATGGCCGGACGTGGACCGATCCGATCGCCCTCGCACGAGACGAAGGCCAACAACTTTCTTATCCCCACGTGTTCGAGCGACGCCCCGGCGAGTTTTGGGTCATGAATCGCTGGCCACCGGGCAGACCGCCGCTTTGCCTGCGTCTTCGCGAGGCCGATTTCGCCACGGAACCGACTCCGATGAAGATTGTCGCGTTCGGCGATTCGACCACGGCGTTTCGTGGTTCGATCCGGAAGGTCTACTCCCAGCGTCTGGCAGAAGCGTTGCCCAATCACGGCATCTCAGCGTGGGTCGTCAACTCCGGCGTTGGTAGTAGTACGACTCGGCACGCCCGCGATCGCTTCGAGCGAGACGTGTTGGCTCATCACCCGGATGTTGTCATCATCATGCTGGGCGCCAACGATTCAGCGATTGACGTCTGGAAGAACCCACCGGCAACAGAGTCTCGCGTTTCACGCGAGGAGTACGCGGAAAACCTGTCATTCTTCTGCAACACCCTCAAGACGCGGGGCGCAAAGGTCATCCTGATGACGCCGACCCCGTTTCGATGGACAGCCAAGCTCCGGGAGCTCTACGGCAAGCCGCCCTACGACGTGAACGATCCCAACGGCTTCAGCGCTCCGTTGGCGGAATACTGCGAGATCATGCGAACCATCGCCGGCCAGCAGAACGTGACACTGATCGACCTCTTCCAGGCGTTCGAGGATTACGACCGCGTAGACGGCCAAAGTGTCGACGATCTACTGCTTGACGGAATGCACCCGAACGACGCAGGACACAAACTCGTCACCGAAAGGCTCGTTCCCGAGATTTTGAAGTTGGCCCCTGGAGACCGTGACTTCTGACGTCTTCGGCGAGGCGAATTAGGATCACCGGTCTACCGAATCAAGTACACCTGCTCTCTCAGCTTGATAATCAACTCCTCGCCGGCCTTCTGTCTGGCCAAGACCGCGTTCTCCGACGGCGTGTTGGCGGCGACCAGTTTGAAGTACTCGGCGGTGAATCGCTCGATGGTCTTGATCTTGTCACGATCCTTGGCCAGATCTACACCCTGTGCATTGGCCGCGAACCATCGTTTGCCGCGTTTGTACAGTGTTTCCTTGCCCACGATTTGTACTGAATCGACCGCGATTTCTTCGTCGCTTTCGATGTCCAGAAGCCTGACGGCGGGCCCCATCGGATTCGTGGCAATGCCGCCGCGGCGGCCGCCGACTCCAAACGGCTCAGCGGCAGCCTCGTCGCTAGGCGCCATGCCACCACCGAAGCCGGAAGCCAACGGTACTCGCGTGGCCTCACGCAGCAGTTTCTTTTCGGCGCGTTGTGCGAACGCGGCCCGACCTGCGGATTCGCGCAAGCGACTCAGCGCCAAGTCCGTCCGCCGAATGCCCAAATCGAGATCGGCAAGTTCGGTGGGTTGGGCGTTGTCGTCCGCCAAGAACGACGTGTAAGGCGTAAGGATGCCGTGCTTGGTGGACAGGGCAACCAACTCCTTGACCAGTTCGTCGTTCTTGCCCTTCAAGTCCATCTCGTCGATGATATCGCCAATGCGGCGCATGGCCCACAGTTTCTCGACAAACGCATAGGATTCGTCCTTGCTCTCCTTTGTCAGCTTTGCCGGGAAATCGAACTTGCGTTCTTTCTGGCCAACTTTGCCGCGCACGATCACTTTGGCGTCGCCCGGCTTCTTGTAGCGTCCAACCAACACCAGTTGTTCGCCTTCGAACAGGTCGTGGACGTCGCGCGGGTACACTCGACTGACCGGCGGGCCGTCCTCCACACGGATGTCCTCCAGGTCAAACTCGACCGCCACCTCGGTCATCACCGGCGAACTGATGCGGTTGTACAGGCGGCTAACGTGCGTCTCGATGTCTTCGTCGGGGCGGACGAATTCGCTTTGGCCGTGATTGGCGCGCGAGAGCCGATCCAGCAAACGGCTGTTCACGTCATAGCCCACGCCGAAGTTGATCACGCGCGTTCGATGCTTGTTGTTTTCGCGTGCGTTATCCACGATCTTGGCTTCGTTCGTTTCGCCGGCGGTGGGCAGACCGTCGGTCAGGAAAATCACGTAGCTGGGTCGATAGGCGTCCTGGATCATGCCCAAGGCCGCTGCCAGCGCCCCGTCGATGTTGGTGCTGCCGCCGGCATAGATGCCCTCGATAAATCCCAACGCTGCCTTGCGGGTTTTGGTGTCGTATCGTTGGAGTTCCGGCCTGAAGGACTCGACGCTGCTGTCGTAGGCGACGATGTTGAAAGTGTCGTCTTCGCGCAGGTTGTCCAAAACGAATTTCAACGCCTCCTTGGCCTGTTCGATTTTCTTGCCGCTCATGCTGCCTGAACGGTCGACGACGAAGATCACCGTTTTGGCCGGGCGTTCGGCCTTCTTGCCCTTGATTTGCGGGCTGGCCAGCAACAGGAAATAGCCGTCCTTCTTCTTCTCCGGCCGATAGCTCAGCACGCTGGCACCCAGCGAGCCCTTGGCGGTGTCGAAGAACAAGCGAAAATCGCTGGTCGGTACCTGATTCTTCACTTCGTATTTGACCGTGGCGTGGTTGTCGTCGGCACGCTTCACGTCGACCGAATGAGTGGGACTGTAGACGCTTTTGATTTCGACCGTGCTCTCGATCGACGCCTCGATCAGCACCCTTTCGACGGCGTGCGAGGTGTACTTCGCCGTGGACAGCGGGAAGAGGAAGTCGGTCACGTTGCGGTCTTTGCGCAGCAATTGGTTGTAGCGTAACGTCACTTTGCGCTCCGCGCCCGGCGGAACCGGAAACACGCTGGTCTTGAACATACCGGTTCCCATCCATTCCAGAAGGGCCGGATCTTGGTTGCGGCGGATGTATCCTTCGTAGATCGAACGCGCCTCGGCGGCCGGCAGCAATTTCGCGGGGTACTCTTTGCCGTCGACCATGAATGTCAGTTGATCAACTGCCCCATCGTAGGGAAGAGGAAACACGAACGAGACTTCCATCTGGCGGCTGCCTGTGTTGACAAACGACTGGGACACCTGGACGCGGCCCACCTGGTCCACGATTCTCGCGTGTACCGCCAATTCCTTGATCTTGTAGGATGCGGGAGGCTGAGGACGAGGTCGTGGCGGCCGTGGCGGATGCGGACGGGGCGGCGCATAGATGATGGGCCGCGGCAAAGGAGTGGGCACGGAAGGATCGACGACAACCAAAACGCCTTGCCCCCACACTGGGGATGCGAGCAAGAGCAAGACGACCCCGATAACCGGTTTCACTACGCGTTTCATCGTTCCGTTCCTTCTGCATGAGTGGGAAGAGGCACTATGCGCCATGCGAATGCCTTGCCTTCAGACTAGACGATGCCCCACTGCCGGGAGTTTCCCGCGAATGAAGCACTCCGCCATTAACCCGTAGTTTGGCGAAAACAGGTGATGGATGTCAAACCGTTTTCAACCGACCGGCGTACTTGGGAAAGAGGGGGCGATGTCGCCTGGGGCCGAAAACATCAATTGGCGATCACTTCCATCTGGGCGGCCGGTTAGACAAGCGTGCCGAAGACGGGAGCAATTCTACCCCAGCACCACAATACAATCTGCCAGAAGAGCCAAAAAAAGAGGATGGTGTACAGCGTTACGATTACGGTCAAGACGATCTTCCCCAAGGTCGAGAAACCCCGGCTTTTCCATAAGAACGGCAGGCCAAGCACCAGTGCAACGCCAAACAGGAGCCCCAGAATCACCCACGGATTGTCGATCAGTCTACGCCGATTCATGACTCAGCAGTTGAAGCGAGAAGGCAAAAACGCTGTAACGAATCCTTTCCGATGGCAAGTCCGGGAAGTAGATTATTGTATCGACGTTTGAAATGGTAGGGCGTTTCTTCGGACCATAATGGGCTTTCCGCATGTCTGCAAACTCGGGTTGTTCAGCCAACACGATCACAACCGGCCGCCGATGGACGGGGAGATGGCTCCTGCCGCTTGCCGCGTTGTTGGCATTTTCATGCGGCTGTCCCAAGACGAATGTTGGGCCAAAGCCGCCCCCCCCACCGAATCCCGTTCCCCTGCGGTTGGTCGTGGTGGACGATCCGCGATTGGCCGACGCGGTCGAACGCGAATGGCGGGCCCGCGCAGAAGGGGAAATCAAAGTACGCCAGATGGCGACCGACGAGATTCTGGAAGACAGCGGCGGCCGCCTGGCTGCTGATGCGATCATCTATCCAGGCGGCCTGATCGGGGAATTGGCCACCCGCGATCTGATCGTCCCGATTGCCGATGATGTGGTAAACGACAGGACTTCAGGCAACGAGGAGACGAACCGCCCAAAATTTGCCAGGCGAGACATTTTCGAGCTAATTCGTCAACAGGATATCGTCTGGGGCCAGCAAGTATACGCAGTGCCGCTAGGTTCTCCGGCATTTGTCCTCTTTTACCGCCGTGATCTGTTGGACAGTCTGGACGAACGCCCACCAACATCATGGTCGGAATACCAGCGGCTGGCGTTGCGTCTGTCTGATCGCGAGAACCTAGGGGAATCGGCCCCGCCGGAGGGTGTGCCTTGGTACGGTGTGACCGAACCACTCGGGCCCGGTTGGGCCGGACAGACGCTTTTGGCACGGTCCGGCGGCTACGCGCGCCATCGCAACTTTCTGTCCGCGCTGTTCGACCTGGACACCATGGAACCGCTCATCGCCACCCCGCCGTTTGTCCGAGCGTTGGAGGAGTTGGTCGCCGCAGCCCAACTGGGCCCCACCGAAGCCGTTGGATATTCGCCGAGTGACGTGCGCCGTGAATTGTTGGCCGGGCATTGTGCCATGACACTCGCGTGGCCCAGTCGCGCCGAAGGCGACAGCGCCGATGTCAGACCCGAGACACGCGGATCCCTGCCGATCGGCGTCGCGGAATTGCCGGCTTCCAGCCTAGTCTATGAACCAAGCGACGCCGACTGGCAGAAACGCGAGGATCCCGAAGCGGGACACGTCACTTTGACTGGTATCGCCGGGCGCTTGGGTTCCGTGACCAAGTCGTCACGAAGGCCGCAGGCGGCAACGGACCTGCTGTTGCGCCTGTCGGGTACCGACTGGAGTACGGCGATTTCGCCACAGAGTCCCGGGACCACGTTGTATCGAACCAGCCAAATGCAGTCCGCCGGATCGTGGATCGACGAGGATTTCGAGCCTGCCATGGCTGGCGACTACGCGGAAGTGGTCAAGCAGGCGCACCGGCGTCCTCTCCATCTATGCTCGCCGCGCATTCCCGGTCGGCCACGCTACTTGGCGGCCCTGGACGAGGCGGTCCAGCAGGCGATCCAGGGCGATCAGACTCCGGCAGAGTGTCTGAAAGCCGCAGCCGAACGCTGGCGAACGATCACGGACGAGCTTGGCATCGAGTCGCAAAAAGCCGCCTACTGGAAAAGCCTGGGAATAGAGCCGTAGTACCACGTGGCCCAGTCCATTCAACGTCGGCACGGGCGAATGCCAATGACCAAGGATGTGTCCGTTCTTTGCGGCCAGGCGAGATTCAAGTGGCAGGCTGCGAGACGGAGGAGCCTATCATTCGTCATTGGTGCTTGGTCATTGGTCATTTGCCGCCGTTTGGTGGCCTGGACAACCAGCCCGGACAGAGATACCCTTATGAGTCGCTGGTTTGCACAGCGACCCTTTTGGGGGCGTAGCTCAGTTGGGAGAGCGCAGCGTTCGCAATGCTGAGGTCGAGGGTTCGACTCCCTTCGCCTCCACTTTTCACAAGTGCTTCAATACAAAGGGGTTGCGTCATCCCATGGCGTGACCCTTTCGGGACTTTCTCATGGCGCAACCTGAAGCGTTGACAGTTCTTGCCTCAATTGG
>CAZURK010000126.1:0-40659 GCA_964623055.1 uncultured Pirellulaceae bacterium | reverse complement strand
GGATGCTGGGACGACCGAAAGTGGTCGGCCGTACTTCGTGATGGAGCTTGTGAAGGGTATTCCGATTACGAAGTACTGCGACCAACAGCATCTGACGCCGAAGGAACGTCTGGATCTGTTCATTCCCATTTGCCAAGCCGTCCAGCATGCCCATCAGAAGGGAATCATCCATCGGGATCTCAAGCCATCCAACGTACTGATTGCCCTGTACGACGACAGGCCCGTGCCCAAAGTGATTGACTTTGGCGTGGCCAAAGCCACCAGCCAGAAGCTGACCGAGAAGACAATGTTCACGCACTATGGTCAGATCGTGGGTACGCTCGAATACATGAGTCCGGAGCAGGCCAATCTGAACCAGTTGGATATTGACACACGCAGCGACGTCTACTCGCTGGGCGTCCTCATGTATGAGTTGCTGACTGGCGCTACGCCATTTGATCGCCAACGTCTGCGCACGGCCGCTTTTGACGAAATGATGCGGATCATCCGCGAAGAGGAGCCGCCCAAACCCAGCACGCGTCTAAGCACAAGCGAATCCCTACCGTCCGTCGCCGCCAGCCGGCATACCGAGCCCAAGAAGCTGAGCACGCTGGTCCGCGGCGAATTGGACTGGATCGTGATGAAGGCCCTGGAGAAGGACCGGACGCGACGGTACGAGACGGCCAATGGACTTGCCAACGATATCCAGCGGTATTTGGACGATGAACCGGTTGTGGCCTGTCCGCCGTCGGCGAGTTATCGGTTTCGTAAGTTTGCGAGGCGAAACAAGCCAACGATCGTCACCACCGCCCTGATAGCCCTGACATTGATTTTCGGACTGGTGGGCACTTCCTGGCAGGCAGTACTGGCCACGCATGCCAAGAAGAAAGAAGCCGTGCAACGCACGGCGGCCGTGGCAGCGGGAGAAGAGGCGGAACGTGAAAAAAAAGCTGCCGTTGCGGCCAGGGATGAAGCCGAATCGCTGCGGGATAGGGCTGAACAGTCGAGCGACGTCGCGGAAGCCCGTCGGCTCGAAGCCGACAAGGAACGGCGCCGAGCCGAGCAGAACTACCGCACGGCCAGAGCGGCGGTTGATCGGCTCTTCACCCGCGTGGCGGAGCGTTTGCAGGGTAAGCCGCACATGGAACAAATCCGCCGGGCGCTGTTGGAGGATGCGTTGGAGTTCTACCAAGGGTTCCTGAAAGAGTGGTCGGACAATCCCGAATTGAAGATGGAAACGGCCTTGGCACACCGCCGCGCCGGAGAGATTCAAGGGCTTCTGGGCGATTGGGAGAAGAGCCTGGCAAACCACCAGACGTCGACGGAGATGCTGACGGAGCTAAATCGGATCTCACCGGCCAACGTCGAATATCGCGCCCATCTGGCCCGCGGCCACGACTATCTCGCAGATGCCCTGACCAGACTCGCACGTTTCAAGGAGGCGGAAGAGCAAATCGAGGCGGCGATTCCCATGTGGGAAGAGCTGGTGGAGAGCCATCCGCAGGTTCCTGAGTATTTGGAGGATTTCGTCCGACTATGCAGAAGGGGGCAGAGGGTTGCCTTCTGTCAATACAAACCTGCGCCGGAGCACGGTGCTCGATCCAGGGAGATGCTTCGCCGGCTGCGGAAGGACTTCCCCAATTATCCTGTGGAGCAGTATCTCATTGACGTACGGTACGGCAACCGCGGCATGGTGAAAGATATCGAGTCCCTCCTGGAGTCTGAACGTGAGATTCGGGCACAGATCAAGTCACTGGAAGAGCAAGTAGAAGCACATCCCGATGTTCCCGACTATCAGAGAGAACTCTGCCGTAGACTAGCGAACCTCAAAGACGTTCTGCTGGCAATGGACCGGTTTGAGGAGTTGGAGCTATTAGCCCCCAAGGCGATCGTTCTTCACGAGAAGCTCGTGGAAAACAACCCCGGGATCCTGGAGTACGAAATCGGGCTGGGATGGTGTCGGTACAATTGCGGTGTGTTTTCTTACTACATGGGGCGCGAGGCCGAGGCGACTGAGCATTTTCGCGCCGGGATCGAAATCGCGTCAGAGGTCTTGGAGAAGCATCCCGACACTGTCCGACACTATAGCCACTTGGTGGGCATGCTGGTCAGTTGTCCCGCCCCACAATTTCGAGAGCCCGAGCGGGCAATACAACTGGCGACTCGCCAATTGCAGTTTGACGGGAATGCATGGGCGCACTTGGCGTTCGCCCAAGTCCATGCCGGAAGGTACGATGAAGCACTTGCGAGCTGCAAAAAGGTTAAGAAGGGTAACGTTGCTGGAGACCAGTTGGTGGCCGTGATCGAAGCAATCGCCAAATGGCACCTTGGCCGCAAGGAGGAGGCCAAACGTCAGTTTATCCAAGTCACGAAGGAAATCGACCAGGCCCCTGGGCGCAACAGGTGGCGCCATACTATCGAGTATCGCCTGGTGCGCCGTGAAGTTGAAGAGCTGATGGATATCGAGCGGGATGAAACGGACCCGACAACGCAAGGCGACCGGAAGAACGAACAGGAAAGCAAAGAGGAAAACCAACGATCTCCGTCATCGGTTGTGAACTGAGATTCTCTTTTCGCCCCAAGGATCGAGAGCGTCGTTCACAGGGCACGACTGCCGAGACGGAGGAGGAAAAACAGCCGACCGGTGAGGTAAGCACGACCAAGCACCACTCACCGGCCGGAGCCTGAAGCCCGCGACGCACGGTCCGCGCGCCGCGGACAGACGGCCTTTTCATTGTACACAGCGGGCCAAACTGAACTAGGGAGAGAGAATCATGTTGAGCAGAACAAAGCGGACGAGCTGGTGGATTCTCGCGACCGCGGCAATCGGATTGTTGTGTTCCGCTGCCGCGCTGGCCAAGAAGCCGGACAAGCCGCCTGGATGGAAAACCGGGCGGTGACGACGACCCCACCTACGTGCTCGTGGACCTGCTCGGATTCCCGGACAATGGGTATCAGAGTCAGGGCGAGTTCATCACCAATCGAGACTCCGACGGCAACGTTCTGATCGGCGGGAATTCCCGACTGTATCCGGAAAGCGACGCCGTCTTTCACCCCGCGCTGTGGCACGTCGACATCAACGGCGAGTTTCCGGAAACCGACCCAGTCGACCTGGGCACGCCAGCCTGTGGGGGCGGCGTCGAGCCGAGAGGCATGAATGCCCTCGGCGTGATGGTTGCAGACACGAGAAAGGCGGTTGAAAAAGACGACGACGGTAACTGGGTGTTTCCCTCGTACGTCATTGTCCCCGGTCTGCCCTTCGTGGAGGTGCCCGGCCCGTTCAACCGAAACGCGAATGTCCAGGGGATCAACGACGCCGGGCAGATCGTGGGAACCTACGAGGACCTGAGCGATCCCGACGACCCGGACAGTCTGACCGCCTTCGGCGGGATCTGGCAACTCAATCTGGACGGCACCATCAGTGGTCCGATCGGTTTGGGAGCATTCTACCCATGGGATATCAACAACTTCGGCGTCATGGCCGGATACAGTCAGGGCTGGCCCGCAATCGCCTGGTTCGAAGGCGGAACGCTGACAATCGAGCATCTCGATACATCCTTGGAGTTCTGGGCCGCGAACGTCGCTACTCTGAACGATTGCCCGATCGACGACCCGCGTTTGACGGTGATCGGTACTTCGCGATGCGATTCGGCGGGCGACTTCGGTGCTCCCGATCGCGGCTTCGCCTGGCGGCCGTTTGATGCCGCCAATCCCACGACCATCCTTGGCACGCTCGGCGGCCGGGACAGCATACCCCTCGGCGTCAACACGCACGGCGACATAGTTGGCTGGTCCGACACGAAGAAGCACGGCCAACAGGCATTCATCTTCAAAGAGGGCATGATGTCGAACCTGAATTCCATGGCTGACGTGGGACGCGCCACGCTCCGATTCGCCCTGGACATCAACGAGGACGGTGACATCGTGGGATTCATGGGAATACCGCGTCCGGTGAGCGAGCAACGAGGATTCTTGCTCAGGCCGATTGAGCCATGAAGTCAAGAGGAGTCCGGCCAGGCAAGTAGGGCGCGTGAAACGCATCAATAGGAGATCACAGCGTTTGACGCGGGTCTCGCGCTCGGCGCGGGTCTCACGACCCCGCCGAAACTGCCGACCGAAGGTCTCCGACGGGGCAGAATGTAGGGCCAAACGGGAGACCTGCGGTCGAACTGGGTGCGGGGTCAGGAGCCCCGCGCACAGCCCCCAACGTTCTTACCTGGTTCCCAAGTCCTCAGTCTGGGAACCAGACGGAAGAGTTGTAGGCCGGCAACAAGGAGCGTCAGCGACGCGGTTCCGGCACTGATTCCTCGTGAAATTGAGGTTTGCCGGAACAGCGCTGTGCTCGTTCCGGCCTACCTACTCGTGAGGAAGCCTGCTAACCGTCTCGGGGCGCATCCCCGTCCCTCTTTTCACCATCCCTAGGGCGATCCCGCGCTGGTGCATCGCCATCGCGGGGCGCATCGGTTCGTGGTCGATCACCGTCGCGAGGTACGTCGCCGCGCGGTCGATCGCCGCCCCGCGGCGCGTCCGTTCTTGGTCGGTCTCCATCCCGCCGTGCGTCACGGCCGGCTGGCCGATCACCCTCGCGGGGCGCATCGGTGCGACGGGCGTCACCTTCTCGCCGCTGAGCTTGTGCCGCGGCCAGGAACTCTTCCAGCGACCAACTGCTGTCCCGGTTTCTATCGCCCTGGGCAAAGACCTTTTGCCAGCGGGCTTTCACTTCCGGGTTTTGAGTACCTTCTCGCATGGCAAGGAACTCTTCCAACACGACCTTCTTGTCGCCGTTTCGGTCGTATTTTTCAAACATCTTCGTTTGCATCGTTCGAGGGTCGCGTCCACTCCGGGCTGGTGCGGCATCGCGCGGGCCGCCGCTGTAACGGCGATCGCCGTCGCGGGGTGCGTCAGTTCGCGGGCGATCTCCATCGCGTGGGGCGTCGCGCAGAACGGGTCGGTCGCCATCTCGCCGGAAACCTTCAGCGTGGTCTCCACGGCCACCACGCACTTGGCCGAGTTCCCGACGGAGTTGCGCCACTTCCTTTTGCAGTTGCATGATCATGCGATACAGTGCTGCTTCGCGTTCCGTTTGTGGGCGGAAGCCGCTTGCGGCCCCGCGATCGGTCTCTCGTCGAGTGCGCGCCTCGGGCGAATCGCCCCGATCGCGGTCACCTTCGCGACGGGCGCGTGCTTCGGGCGACTCCCTTCCCTCTCGGTCGCCTTCGCGGCGGACGCGTGCTTCGGGTGACTCCCTTCCTTCACGGTCACCTTCGCGGCGAGCACGCGCTTCGGGCGATTCGTCTCCCTCGCGGCGTTCCCCTTCGCGAGCACCGCGTTCGTCATCACCGGCTATCGCCGGTGAGGTTCCGCTGGGCAGAAAGCTTGCCGACGCGGCCCAAAATACCAGCGGCAGGATCAACGCAACCAGCCCAATGGGCCACCAACGACCGTTTTCGCGGCGGATTCCGGAGCCAAGGACATTACGGACACGAGCCAATAGATTCATCTTCTTCTCTCCCATAAATGAAGCGGCCAATGCCGGCTGCGGCGATCGCCTGTACAGCCGGGCCGCCAGGTTCAAAGCGTTTGCATACTCGATCCGCCCGCCGATCGCGGCGAGCGCCATTTCGTCGCAACACATCTCTCGTTCCAGGCCGACGCGACGCGAAACCCACCACACGGCCGGATGATAGAACAACAACGTCTCCAGCACGCGCTGGTATAGGTTTACCCAAAGGTCCCACCGGCGGATGTGAGCCAATTCGTGAGCAATGATCGCCTCCAGAGTCTGAGGCGGCAATTCGGCCAGCCATGCAAAAGGCAACAAGACGATGGGACGCCAAAAGCCTACGGCCGTGGCCTCTCGCACGCGTTCGGATGCAAACACGCGAGCGATGTTCGACAGTCCCAGCTGTCGGCTGAGACGCTCGATTCGACGAGCGAGTTCGATAGGGACAGCCATGCGGCTGCTGCGCATCCACAACGCATTCCCGTAGCCCCAGGTCAATCGAATGCCAAATACAAACACACCTGCAAGCCAAGCAGCTAAAGCGTAGGGCTGTGTCTCCCGAACCAAGGCCGGGGATAGGACCAGACGCGGTGAATCAGGGGCGATGGTCGGTGTGGTCTCGAATGCGCGGGCGGAGGCGTTCGTCGAGGTAGAGGAATCGGCGTAAACGACAGGTTGGCCCGAATCGTACCGGGCAAAGGCTCCGTCCGCACTGTCAGCGAATGTAGCCGTGCTGGTATCGCCAGCCACCAACAGGAACGTCACCACAGGACAGAACCCAATCACGATCAATGCCATGAGTGATAGGGCGTAGCGCGTCCGCGCCGCTCGCACGCGAAACAGCATCAGAATCATCTTCAAGGCGATGGCTACCAAAACACCTTGCCACAGGAAATGCAGAAGCGTCAACGTCAGGCGTTGACCTATCGGATGCGAGAGCGATTCTAGCATCAGGTTTCCTCCTGCCGTTGATATTCGTCGATTGCCAGCTGAATTGCCTCAAGCTCCTCTTCGGTCGGCTTCGACTCGGCCAGAACCTGCGTGACCAGGGCGCTGGCCGAGCCTTCGAACGCGCGGCCAAGCAGGTCTTGAACCATGCGTCCCAGTGTGGTCTCGCGAGGCCGCCGTGCTTGATAGACAAACGCCCGACCTTGCGGCTCGCGCGTGACCAGCCCCTTGTCAGCCATGACATTAAGCAGGGTCATGACCGAGGTGTAGGCTCTGGAACGCCGTTTGTTCAGTTCGTTCAAGACGTCCCTGACGGTACACGCACCGTGTTCCCAAAGGACCTTCAGTACTTCCAACTCGCCCGCCGTGGGCGTCTGTTGTTTGGGTCTAGCCATAGTCGGTTGTGGATTCCGTTTTCGACTGTCGGGCAGGTCCCGCTCGGCAAGCGGGACCTACTGTTTCGATCACAACGCGGCTTATTCTACTGCTGAATTAGTAGAAGTCAACTAATTAAATAGTAGATTCCGTGAGAAATAATTGCCGAGGGCAATCGGCGGCCAGCCGTTTGAGAGGACTCTGGTCGACAGCGTGATCGTTACCTCCACTTCACGGTCGAATGCGCACCCAATAGAGACCGGTCTGGTCGGGGTTTGGACCGGCGTAGTACACCACAAGCACATCCCCGTCCGGCAACGCGACGGTGGTCGGCAATCCGACGCTGAAGGCGGCCATTTCGCTCCAGGCATCCTGCATGGACGACTTGCCGCTCTGCTGCACTCGATCGAGCCGGTCGTCCAAGACCAGTTCCGTCGACGCCGGCCAGGTCCGGCCGCTGTCGGTGCCCACGCGCAGCTTGATGGTTGGCGTGCGTTGGCGATCGACGTAAGGCATGGCGATCCTCCCATCAGACAGGGATACCGGTGGGGCTGGCTGGCCTGGCACGCCCGTGTCCCAGAGATCGGACCACGTGCGTCCGTTGTCATCGGATGCTCGCGCGTGGATGTTCAGGTACATCGCCCTCTGTCGGTCGAAGGTCCAGAAGAGGTCGAGGATAGTATCGTCCGCCAGCACACCGGGACGCTGGTCCCAGTAGAAAATACGAGCTTCCGGATCCGCCGCCACCTCGGCGAATTCCGGCCAGGTTCGGCCTTCGTCCCGAGAATACATCAACACCGATTTGTGATGCCAAACCGAGGTGTCGTTGTAGGGCTTGTTGGTCTCAAACTGAACGGCCCACTCGCCATCCGGCAACAGCAGAATCGGGCCGGTAATGGGCGTGGGCATGGTGAACCGCGAGGTGTCGAGCGGTCGCGGCGTACTCCATGCTTCTCCCGCGTCTTCGGACAACGTCAAAAAGATGCGTGAATCCAGCAGCCCCTCGGTTTGTTCATTGAAAAACGGGCGATCTGGATCTGATGCGTCCACCCAGTAGAGCACCATCGCCACGCGCCGGCCGCCCAACGCCGTTGGCTGACCGGCTCGCCAGACGCCCGGAACGCCGGAGACCGTCTGGTTCGCGCACGGCTCGACCGGCTGCGACCACGTCTTTCCCTCGTCATCGCTCCACGTCACCAACACCCGCTGCGGGAAGGCATTGGATTTTTTCGGCGCGGCTCGAAATCCGACCAGCCACCGTCCGTTGGGCAGTACACACGCGCCGTGAAAACACGCGCTGGAGCGCTCGCTGACGTCCTCATCCAGAAACACTAATCCGCGGTCGATAACTCTCATGTCTCCGTTCCTCGGGCTCCTGTCCAGAATTGGCGACGCGCAGGCAAGGCGATCCGTTGCCCGTAGGTCCCGGCTGCCGGACGGGACTACCATGTTGTTCCCCGGTCTCCTGACCGGGGAACGCCGTCGACCGAAGGACTCCAGAAGTATCGTCCCGTGCTTCAACTTGGAGACCTGCGGTCCTGGCAGCGGCAGGGTCGGGAGACCCAGCCGCAACTCCGGGTAAACCTACAATTGGGGAGATTCACGCGAGCAGTTCCCTTACGACTCGGCCTTCCACGTCGGTCAGCCGGAAATCGCGGCCTTGGGAGCGGACCGTTAAACGCTCGTGGTCAATTCCCAACAGGTACAGCATCGTGGCATGAAGATCGTGCATGGAAATGACGTTTTCGACGGCGTTGTAGCCCAGGTCGTCCGTCGCACCGTAGTTGATGCCGCCTTTGATGCCGCCGCCGGCCAGCCATGCCGAGAAACCTTTGATGTGGTGATCGCGGCCCGTGCCTTGAGCCATCGGTGTGCGGCCGAATTCGCCGGCCCAGATGACCAGCGTGCTATCCAGCAAGCCCTGCTGCTTTAAGTCCTTGATCAGCGCTGCCGAACCCTGATCGACCAATTTGGCCGTCGTGGCAACGCCGCCTTTGACGTTGCCGTGGTGGTCCCATCCGCGATGGTACAGATGTACGAATCGTACGCCTCGCTGGACCAGGCGGCGGGCCAACAAGCAGTTGGCGGCAAACGATCCATCGCCGCCGCGCGTTCCGTATAGATCGAGAACGTGCTGTGGCTCGTCGGAAACGTCCATCAATTCGGGCACGCTTGTCTGCATGCGGAACGCCATTTCGTATTGGGAAACCCGGCCAGCCACCTCGGGATTATCCACGACCTCGTTGTGCAGGCCGCTAAGCTGCTGAACGGCATCGACCACGTCACGCTGTTGCTCTTCGCTCACGCCGGCAGGTCGTCGAACGTACAACACTGGATCGCCTTTAGAATGAAACGGCACGCCCTGGTAGCGGCTAGGCAAGAAGCCGCTGTGCCACTGGCGCGATGCGATTGGTTGGCTTTGTCCACCGCCGACCGACGTCAAAACGACGAAGCCAGGCAGGTTGTCGCACTCGCTCCCTAAGCCGTAGACGATCCACGATCCCATACTGGGGCGGCCGGATATCGTGGTGCCCGTGTTCATGAACGTGTGGGCAGGATCGTGGTTGATCGCCTTGGTCGTCATCGACCGGACGATGCAGATCTCGTCGGCAATCGAGCCGATGTGCGGCAAGACGGTGGCGATCTCTTGCCCCGATTTGCCCCATTTCTTGAAAGGATGCTGCGGCGCGAGGCACTTTAGCGCCTTTCCCTGCAATTGGGCGATCGGTTGGCCTTTGGTGAACGACTCCGGCATCGGTTTGCCGCCCATCTTGGCCAACTCTGGCTTGTGATCCAGCGTTTCCAGATGCGAGGCACCGCCAGCCATGCACAGAAAGATCACGTTCTTGGCTTTGGGAGCGAAGTGCAGCGGATTCACTGCGGCGGGCCAAGGGTGATCGTCCGCAGTCTCATCGTCCGATGGGGCCGCGCCGAATAGTGTCGGGTTCATCAGCGACGTCAACGCCAGTGCGCCGAGCCCCTGGGAGGCTTGACCAAGGAAAGAACGACGCGTTTGTAGCCACGTGGGATACTTTGGAGTTTCCATGACTTCAGATCGCCTAACCCTTCGGTCACGAGCCGCGACAATCGTTGCCTGAGTTCCTCAGGCCGCGCGGGACAGTTCCATTGTCTGATTATTGCTGCCGAACCACCACTGTCAACAGCGCGACTTGGCGCCGTTCACAGCATACCGAATCTGTTCCGATACCTGCTTGTAATCGGCCTGAAAGCCGTAGATAATCGTGGTGATAGTTAGTTTGTCGGCTGACGTGGCAAGTGCATATTGAGTGCTTCCACGGCGCTGCATTTGCCTATCCGCGTTCGTGCAGTTCGCGGAGGGTCCAGCTATCTGTCCGCCAGTGTATGGTGGGCCTTGGTCGGGGACGTTGCCAGAGGTAATGTCGCCCTGACCGTCTGAAATCCGCCTCCGGGGAATGGAGTCGCTCAATTGCTTTACGAGCGCCTGAGTCCATGGGACAAACACTACTTGTATCGCCAGTCCGCAAAGACGAACTCCGTTTCGTGCTGAACGACGAGCGGCAGGCCGCTGTGATGCAGGCCCATACACGCTTGTCGGACGAGGTGCGGGAAAACATGAAGCAGTCGTACGAGAAGTACGCCGACTGCGTGAAAGGTTTCGACACGGACGAGTCTGACTTCGCCTACCTGGGCCAGGCTTTCTTCAACATCACTTTGCCCGATCTGATTCGCGAGCGGATTCGTCAGATCAACGAACCTTTGACCATCGTCACCAGTGATCCTACGCTCCCGTGGGAAGTTATGCACGACGGTCAGGAGTTCCTGTCACTGCGATTGCCCATGGCTCGTATCTTGGTCGTGCAGGGACAGTTGCGAAACCTGCTGCGACGCGTGAAGTCCGAGCCGGAAGACGCCGAGTTCTCGGCGTTGATCATCGCGGATCCAACCGACGACTTGCCAAGCGCCCGCGAGGAAGGCTTGGCCCTGGCCGAGTTCTTTGCGAAGAAAGGACCGTGTGACCTGCTGCTAGGCCCAGACGCGCGGTTCGATTCGGTTATCACGCGCCTGGTGGCAAAGCCATATTCGGTGATTCACCTTTGCGGCCACGTAGACTACGACGCCGCTTTGCGATCCAGTTCGATTCGTCTCCACAATGGACACATCTCTGCGCAAGACGTCGTGGCGAATTTCAAGGGGAACCCTGTCGTTTTCCTGAATGCTTGCGATAGCGGTCGGACGCTGACGCACCGCGTCGTATCGACGGAGATCGAAAACTTCGCGCACGCCTTCATGATTGGCAGCGAAAATGGTGTGGCCAACTGCGTCGTCGGCACAATGTGGCGCGTGCCGGATGAACCAATGGACGCCAGCAGGGCGTTTTGTCTGCAGTTTTACGAAGATTTGATCGAAGGCGGGATGGTGGGCGAGGCAATGCGCCGCAGCCGCCGTTTGGCCCGGCGCCAGCGGTGGGGGCCGATGGTCTGGGCGCCGTATATCCTCTATAGCCATCCTTCGGCGGCGCCTTTTCGGGCGCACGTTGGCCGCGCCCCATCTGCGGCCCCAGCACGGGAAGAGGCGGGCTGGGGGGCAACTGCCAACGCCCGACCCGAGTTCGCGCGCACAGAGGCCCCCAGGGCCCGGAGGAAGCCTGCCGGCACCGCCCAGGAACGAATGGGCAACCCGTTGGACACCAGCGCGCGCCAAGTCTTCCACGTGGCTTTGCGTGAGATGCTGCAAATGGAGCAAGGGGCAATCAGCTCGATGCACCTGTTGATCGGCCTCTGCGAGAGCGGCGTGGAGCCGCTGATTCAATTGATCACGGAGAAAGAGCTGGACGTGGCCGAAATCTGTGAAGAGGCGCGAAAACGCGCCTTGGCTCTTCTGCCTCCTCAGAGCGAGGGTCTGGGTATTTCGGCCAACGTAGCGAATGTAGTCGACCAAGCGGTGCGACGCGCGGTGCTGTTCGGCAAAGACAAGGTGGATACGGTGGACCTGTTGGCGGGGTTGCTGCGGTGCAGGGACAGCGAAGCGGTCGGCGTGCTGGTGTCGTTCCAGATCGGACGCCGGGAGTTGCTGACGCGTTTGCCTGCCGGCCCCGGATTGTCCGTGGATTGGTTCGACACGCCCACCCGGGAAGCTGTTCAGCATGCCGAGCGGTGCGCCCGGCGAGCACGTTTGGAGTTCCTGGGCACTCCGCATCTGCTTGTTGGTCTGATTCGGACAGGTGGTTTCCTGACCTGTAGACTGCTCCGGCAGCGGAACATCAATCTGGATGATCTTTGCGAGGCTTTGCTAAGCGGCGTGGGCGAAGGCAGTCCCTCCTTCGGCCCCAGTAGCGAGCGCGACGAGGAGCAGTTGATGTTGACGCCTCGGTCCCGCGCCATTCTGGACCGTGCGCGCGAGTTGGCGAGCGGTCTCCCGGACGGTGAGATTGGGGAAACGCAACTGCTTAGAGCCTTGCTGGAAGAGGACGACGGTTTCACGAAGAACTTGCTTGGCAATGCTGGGGCGCCCTCGGAAGAACTCTTGGCAGATCTGGCCAAAGGGTCGACGGAGCCGGGCCCTTGAGGACCGAGTTACGACATAGCGAAGGGACGTAAGGGAACGGCTGGACGGCCGGACCCGACGGGCTGAGATGCGAACCGCCCTCGCCGAAAGAGCGCCTGCAGACAGAAAGGTCTTGAAGCGGTTGGTCAATGCCGCCCGGCCGCGACGTTGGCTGTTCGTTCGCCAGTCGTACGCGCAGCGTCAAGAGGCCGTGAGCGAACTCGCGCGCCGAGCCGCGGCTGATGACGCGGCCGCGCAGGCACTTCGTGCGGTGTGGGATCGGCTGTTGCTTCGCGGCGAATCGGATTTGCTGGCCGGCGCGGCGCAGCAGATCGGCCGGTGGAAGATAGCGTCGTTGGCCGGCGATTTGGTTCGATGTTTTTCGCTCAACACCCTCGGCGACGACCCGGAAGGCGTGCGGGAGGCCGCTGTCGAGGCGTTGGCCTCCGTGGGCCAGGATGCGGCGCCGTACGTATCCGCGGCGCTGTTGGATGCCGATCCAACCATGTCGGCCTGGGCGGTGCTTGCTCTACGGCGCATCGGCTTGGGGCAAGCTTGTGGCGCGTTGGCCGCCTTGTACGAGCGCGTGCCGCCGGAATCTCAGAAACGTGTGGCGCGGCGACTGGCGGGCGTGAGCCGGCAGTCGTGGGAAGACACGATCGCCTTGCTGGGAAGCGGCTTGAAGCTCGGCGAACCGGAGCGGTCGCTGGCAAAGGCGGTGTTGCTAGGACTAGAACCGGATCAACTGGAGCGCGAATGTCTGAGCATGTGGACAAGCCGTCGTAGTGTATCCGCACGCAGTGTGCTGGTGCATTTGCTCGGGTTCGACGCTGCTGCCTTGAACTAGACAGGGCGAATGAACAAGGAACTATCGACGATTCAGCCGAGCGCCTGGCAGAAACTGACGTGGCGGTTCTCGCCACTCGGGCGAGTGCGATTGGCGCTGGCGAGCGTGCCGGATGCGACTGACCTACAAGCGACTCGCACCCGCTTGCGGTCCGCGCTCGACGTGCTGCGCCGCCCTGCGCACACGGCCAACCCCAATGCGCAGAGCTTGGTTCCTCTGGTTATCGAGAACTTGACCGACTTGGCGCTTCGCCAGTCGGACATGTCCGACGCGGAAGATTGCCTTGGGCAACTGGACACCATCCACGCTCCTGCGGCAACGCGTCTTGCACTCAGGTGGCGATTAATCCAGAGTCTGCTCGAAGATTCTGCATGGAGCGCCGCGTTGCCCCAAGCCAGGCTGTTTGTGGCAGACGAGTCCTGCCCGGCCGCCCAAGTGACGGAATTGCTGCAGCGCTGCCTGGTCGAAGCTGGTCGCCCCGTGGCACGTCAACTTGGCCAAGCGATCGCCGCTCCGTTGCGCGATGACCGCCTGGTCGAAACCCTCAGGATGCTTTGCCTGGAAAGCGCAGAGTTCGTGGACAGACAGACGGCCGCAGACGTGTCGGGCCGCGTTCAGCCCTCGTTGCTTGTGTCCTGGCCTGTGCTCCAGTGCAGGGCCCTCGTTCTTCGCGCCAAGTGTGCCGAGCCGATGCAGCTATGGGACGTGATGCTGGCCGAGACTCAAGCGGCGCTCGCGCTCCGGCCCGACGACGACATCGCTCGCTACTGGCGCGCGCGTGCTCTGCTTCACACGGGCCGCGGCGACGATGCGGAAGAAATCCTGGCTGAGCAGCCGAATCAGTCAAATCCGCGGTGGCAGCGGTTGCTACACATTGCTGCGTTGTGCGCACGGCAGGAACTGGAGCGAGTCGAGCCATGTCTTCGCGCGGTCGAGGGAGAATGGGGGAAGCTGGGACAGCCGGAAACTTCATTGGTCTTGCCCGCATTACAGGCGGCCGTGCGTTGTACCCTGAATGACTCGGCCGACCGGCTGACCGCCATCGCCGCTTTCAGCGAACGCATCGTCCACGCGGCAGGTCAACTGCCGTGGGCGGCCTACAACCTCGCGCTGAAGGAGATGCAGGTCGACCGCGCGTTCGAACGGGCGGCCCAGCGTCTTTCCGGCGAAGTCGCAGCGCCTCCAGATGGATGGCCCACCCATCTCCTCCAGGCAGCCTGCGCCACAGCTTTGGGCCATGTGCACGAGCTTCGAGACGCATTGCAGGCGGCCCCCTCGGACTCCGCTGCCGATGCCGGCGACGCAGGTCTGTTTGCGACCGTGTCGGACGTGTTTGCTTTGCTTCAAGGCAACGAGGAGATTGACGATGCGGCTTCGTTATACGATCGGCTCGCGCATGCTTCAGGGAGGCTCGAACAAGCTATGCCGACGGTGGCCGGGATTCGGCAGTTGCTCCTGGAGCTTCTGGCTGTTGTGACCGGCGAGGGCCAGCAACGTTCCCGCTCCGCCACCGCTGACGACGTCGATGGCAGCCCTTGGGCTCGATGGTTGCGGTTGCGACTGCGGTTGGCTCAGGATCCGCAGACAGAAATCGCTTGCCAACTGAGCAGCGCTTTAGACGATTTGCCAACCGCAGTCGCCTGGGAGTTTGCCGCGTGGACTCAGGACTGTGTGGCTCTGCTGCCGGAAGCGACAACTTCGAACGTGGCCGCTCGGGTCTGGCGGCCACTGGACAACGCGCCGATGGCAGCCGATGCGACTTGGCAGCAATTAAGAACCTTGCGGGATGCCTTGCCGCCATTTGCCGAAGGCCCCGGTGCGTGGGGGGCAGTGGGCACGGCCGGTAACCCGTCCTCGAGCCCGTGTCCGTGGTGGCCGTTAGGCAACGTGCTCCAAAGCGTCGCGCAGCTCGAGGCTCGGGTCGAGTTGGAGTACTTGGGGGGACGTCACGCATTGCGCCGGAATCGAGTGGAAGAGGCACTGACGCATTTTCGCGAAGCATTCCGGTTGTGTACCGGCAGACGGCTGGCAACGCGCATAGCGGCCCTGCGTTTCGAGCCCGTGCTGCATTACTGGGCAGGCGTGGCTCTGGCGCATCTCCAACGATGGGACGAGGCGTCCGACGTGCTCGACGGATGTCTCGGCGGACACAAGGATGCGGAGGCCAAGGCGCAGCTTGGACTGATCGTCGTGGGACGGGGAGATCTGGACTTGGCGACGGAATACTCGAACCAGATATCCGAACCGCATCTGCCTTCCGCGCGGTACCTGGCGGCATTGCTGGCGGAACGCCGGGGCGACACGCAGGCTGCGATACAGCAGCTTGACGAAGCGAGGAATGCCGGCAGTCTGGCCGGAGTGTATTCCGCCGCCGCGTATCGGCTGCATGGTGTGATTGACGAGCGCGAAGGGCGTTCGGAGTCCGCATCCGAACAGTACGGCCACGCGCTGACAGAGTGGCCGGAGGACGCCGTTGCAGCAACCCGGCTGGGCAGGATTTGGATGCGCGAGTCGCTTGAGAAGATCCGGCACGGACACGATCCCGATCGGGATCCGCTGCAAGATGAACAATGGGATGCGGTCGCCGGTCAAATGGAGGCCGGCGTGCTGATCGCGCTGCGGGCCCTGATGCTGTCCTGCGGTGCAATCGGCGACACGGCTTCGCCTAATCGCGTGCCGTCGTTGCTGATCAGCTCCATACGCAGTACTGCCTTGCGGCGTTTGGCGATTCGAGTCCTGCTGTCGCTTGGCCAGTTTGAGGAAGCCACGGAAGCCGCAACCACGTGGGCGCCCGAAGCCACGGGGGATCCTCATCTGTTTGCCGCGAAGCTGATCCTGACTGCACAGCGAGATTTTGTGGCGTCCTGCCAAACCTCACGCAGCGGCCAAGCCAGGGCCAAGATGGAAGAGCTTGTAGGCTCATTCGGCGATGCGCGGGGCAACTTACCCACGGATCCGTGTCTCGCCTTCTGGCACGCCTTGGCCCGAGCGGTGCTGGACCCGTCGTTGCCCGCGCGAGAGAATGTTTTCGAGGGGGGCCTGTCTGACGAGAGGCTGGCTCCCAATCGCCGCGCGATCGCCGCACTGTTTGACCTGTTTGCGGAAGACCCGCAGCGACGCCAGGACGCCGTCGACGTTTGCCGTCGGTTGGCGACGGAGGGAGCGATCGGGAACGAGCGTACGAGTGTCGTTGTCTCTTGTCTGGCAGCGTACGTCAGTGGAGACGACAATGACTTCCTGCAGCATTATCGCGCTCTGGAGCGCGAGCTGTCCTCGTTCCCTTGTGACGAAGCGACAATGTATCTAGCCGCGAGCGAAGCGAGGCTGCGAGTGGGCGCCGTCGACGAGGTGACCGGCGGATTCATTCCGGACACGTTGGCGGATCTTGCCGATCCCGACGTTCGACGGGTGATGGGGTTCGCCTACGCACAGCAGGCCGCTCGCCAGGCCGAAAAGTCCCCGCGGAACGCGATTCGTGACTTGAATCAGGCTTTGGAACTGTTGGAACCTGACGATAACTCTTAAGAATGGCCTTTCTATGTCTACGATTCTTACGCCACAAGGATTCGATCCTCAACGGCTGACGCCGGAATTGGCGCGTGTGCTGGGCGATGGGGGTGGGCTGCTGGCAGAGGCGGCGCGGACGAATTGCGCTTTGATCGAGCCGGCGCATTTTCTTGGCTACCTGGTCAGGACCGGGGGGACGATCTTTCGTGTCGAGTTTCTTGAAGCCAAGCAGGCTGACGTGGATCAGTTCTGCGAGCTTCTGTATTCGACGCTCGACGATCAGACCGCGGCCGGCATTCCCGCAACGTTCGGATGGGATGTGCTCTCAGACGCATCGCAGGGAATGCTGGAGTCATTGGACCAGGAGATGGCCAACCGCAAGCTGGGCTGCGCTAATGAAGCGCTGCTTCTGTGGGTGCTGCTCCAGCATGCCGGCCACGCGCTTGAACGGTTGCTGGCAGCCACCGCAGGCTCGGAGGATGCGTGGTCCCGTTTCACCGACTCGCTGGATCGCCGGATCGTCGGCCATGCGGCCCCCGATCCCTTCGACCCGCAGACCGATGCACTGGTCGAGGCGGCATTTGATAAATCCGGTCGTCGCGTGCTGAATCTGTTGCGCGAGGAAACGGCGGCGTTAGGTTCCGCCAAGACCACGGCAATGCATCTATTGTATGCGCTGTTGGGAATCGAAAACGGCGTGCTGCAGCGGGCCGTGCAGTTTCAGGCGATCGACCCGGTAAAGGAAGTCCACGCGCATTTGGCGCGGCAGTTGACACGCCCAGGGGCCAAACGGGTGCGTGATTTCGAGCTGGGCCGTGGTACGCTGCACGAGTCGGTCATACGTATTCTGCAAGGGGCGGCGAGCGACGCCCATCGGCAGGCTTTGCCGATCGCCGAACTGCACATCGCGCGGTCTTTGGTCGCGGCGCGCAGCAACGTGGTGCTGGATTTTCTGACAAGCCGCAAGGTTCATCTGGACATCCTGCGCGAGTTCCTGGCGCGCGCCGAGGTGGATGCCGAAGAGGCCGCAGAGAATCTGCGGATTCCCGTAGCCCAAATCGAAACAGAGTTGAAGAAAGGCATTCTTGGCCAGGACCACGCGCTCAAGAAAATAATGCCTTGGATCAAGCGACTACGGTTCGGTTTCCCGCGCGACCGCGGCCCGGCAGCGGTTCTGCTGTTCCTGGGGCCCAGCGGCACAGGCAAAACGCAACTGGCCAAGGAACTGGCCCGTACCGTATACGGCTCGGAAGACGCGTTAGTGATGCTCGAAATGGGGCAATTCAACTCGAAGGAGAGCATCAACATCTTCATCGGCGCTCCGCCCGGATACATAGGCTATGGCGAGGGCAAGTTGACCAACGGACTGCGCGACAAGCCACAGAGCGTGGTGCTGTTTGACGAGGTGGAGAAAGCCCATGAAGAAGTTTGGGTCGCGTTGTTGAGGTTCCTTGACGAAGGACTGATCAGCGACCCCGCGGGGCCGACCCGCGATGGCCGAAAGTGTATTATCGTGCTGACCTCGAACCTGGGTGCAGACAAACTGGCCGATCGACTCCCCGCGGACGCGGACGACATCCGCCAGACGGACCCCGCGCTGGAGGACGCGATCCGCGCCGTCGTCTTGCCGTACCTGAAACGCCCGGAGATTTACAATCGCGTGGATGACAAGGTGGTGTTTCGTCCCTTCGACAGAGACACGTACCAGCGGCTGGTCCAACGTCAGGTCGAAATGGAAGTTCGCAAATTCGGCGAGCGTGGCAAGAACGTTCAAGTCACCGAGGAAGTGATCCAGCTCCTAACCGACCGCGCACTGGAGTCCAAACTGGAGGGCGCGCGATGCGTACCGCGGCTGGTGAATTCCCACGTTGTTTCACCGGTAATCGACGTGCTGACGGCGGATGAGGAACGTGACGTCCGCAAGGTGATCGTGAGTAAGAGGGGCCAGGAAAGCGAGGCCGAAGAGGCGTGAGGCATGAGCGGAACTGAAACGACATCCACCGATACGCCTGCCGTGCGGAATGAGGCCGGACAGCTTCTGGACGGACGATTCTTCCTGCAGCGACCGTTGGGAGAGGGAAACTTCGCCGAGGTATGGCTTGCCGAGCAGCGAGTTTTCGATCTTCTTTTGCGGCCCGTGGCGCTGAAGCTGTTCCGCGGCGACCAGGTAACGTACGACAACGCTGCGGAAAAACTGAACGATTTCGTCATGCTGATCCAACTGCAGCAGGAGCAGAGTCATCCTGCCGTGGCGAGTCATCTGGTGAGCGTGTTCGACGCCGGCCTCCTCCGCAAGCCCGACGGGCGTGCCTTCGTCGCGATGGAGTACGTGGAGGGGTATCCGACTGTCACAGGAGGCTCGATTCGCACGCTGCAAGGACTGATTCGGGCTTTCCGGCCCGTGCCTGTCGATTTGGCGCTGCGGTGGATGATTCAGATACTTCACCCCTTGGCGTGGATGCACTCTTTGCCCCGGCCGGTGATCCACTGTGACCTGAAGCCCGACAACATCTTGGCATGCGGCAAAGACACCCTGAAAGTGGCGGATTTCGGGCTGGCTCAGTTGGCTATCGGTCTTCTTGGCACGAGCACCGACGCAGGTGCACTGACGTGCCAGGCCCCGGAGACGCTGGCCGGTCTGTACCCCACACCAGCCGCCGACGTCTACTCTCTGGGCCTTATCCTTTACGAGATGCTTGCAGGGAAAAACCCACTTGCAGAGGTTGGCATGGAGGCGTCGGCGCAACGCCAGCACGAAAAATATCGCGAACAGCAAGTCCAAGCCCGGCTCGATGGCCTCCCGCCGCTGCCGGACTGCGAACATCCGGATCGACCGGCCGGCGAACGGCTGCGTGACCACCCGCTACTTGTGGAAATTGTGGAAAGATGCCTGAGGTTCAAGGCGTCAGCTCGTTATGACAATGCAGGGGCATTGTTGCGCGCCATCGAGGACTACGCAGAGGGTCGCGAAGTCGTGGTCCTGCCTCCCGAGCAGGACGGACCCGACGAACGGCCAGATGAATTGACGTTGGAGCGTCTGCTGGCCGAATCGGAGGTCTTGTTGCGCAAGGGGCGTCACGACGAGGCCAGGGAACGTTGCGAGCGGGCGCGGCAACGTTTCCCGAACTCGGCCAAGCCGTACCGCGGGCTGGCCGATATTCACCTGGACCAAGGCCAATGGCAACAATCGCTGGCCGTCTGTGCCGAAGGACGGCAAGTAGATCCGGACGAGCCCGAACTGTTCGAGGCGATCGCCCGCGCGTACGATGAAGGAGGCCAGCCCGGCGCAGCCAAGGCCATGCGTGCAAGGGCAGCCGAATTACGGAAAAGCAAGTAGAAGCGAGACGCTGGAATATGCCCGACACAGAGCTGGTTGATCTGCTGAACGAATTGCGAGCCGAACTGCAGGTCCACAACAGACCGGAACGGCGGGCGTACGCCAACTTGGATGCCAACCGGTACTGGTGGCCCGCCGAACCGTACGCCGAGGAGGCGTTTCCCATCTGGGAAGGATTGGCTGCGGAATCGCCCGAGGATTTGAACTCGCTGCATCACTTGGCGATTATGCACCATGCGCGTGCATTCGATCTTGAGGCATCCGACGATCCAGGCCGTGCTGATGCCGATTGGGAGCGCGGCCTGGAGTTGTGGCACCAACTGTGGCAGGATGATCGCTTCTGGGAGCAAATAGGGCAGCGAGGCGACAGCGACCAGGCGGATTGCTTCACAGCCGTCCGCGCCGAATGGCCGGAACAAGTGCTCCAGACCCACTTCGATATCGCCTTTGACGAGACGGCCAAAAACTACCGCGCTCGGCGGCACATCAGCCTGGCACTCGATTCGCCCTTTCCCGACAATTTCAAAGAGTCAGTCCGCTTGCGCACGTACGAACGGCTGACCGCCCATCTTCCACCCGTTGTGTGGGATTCCAACACGTTCGATCCCGGCACGCTGGATCCGGGGCTGAAGGTCATTACCCGCTACCTGGATCAGGACGAGGACTTCACACCTGCTTTGACGGACCTGCTGGGGCTGCTGACTAAGCTGCAGACGGGGTACGTGCAGAAGACCAATGCAGCCGACGGGGCAGAGAACTTCCGACTTCAATTGCAGACGGCACGCACGCTTCACAGTCGATTCGACCCGCATATTGTCCGATTGGAGGCGCGTCTGTCCGATCTGCCCGGCGAGACTGTGGCCGAGCTGATTCTCTGGCACTCCCGCGGTTGCCAGGCGCTGCGCATGCTGGACGACTTCGAGGATGCGGCGGCATTGAGTCAACGGGCGCTGGTCGTGACTCGCCACGACAGCGCAGATCCCAAACGCGCCGAGGAAATCCGAGAGGAATGGCTGCACTGCGTGCTCTTGTCCGCCCGCAAGCATGCAGCGGGGAGCGAAGCGGGTGAGGCGAAAGCCAGGGAGTTGCTGCAGAGTATTGACGGAGAGGAATGGTTGCCGCCGCTGTGCTTGCTTGTCCGCGCCAACACGCATCTCCTGCTCAGAGAATTCGACGCCGCCGAAAACGACTGCAACGCCGCCTTGGCCAGCCTACGAAACGGGACGGCGGCTCTCGATTTCGCCGGCGAGATGGCCGGCCTGGAAAGCTCGTGCGAGGACTTCTTGGGTGTGATTGCCGACGCCAGACGCCAACACGACACGCAGCGTTTCATCGAACCGGCAATCGCTGCCTTGCAGCGCAAAGACTGGGGAACGGCGCTGCGTCTGCTCGGGCAAGCGGCACAAGTGAATCCAGAGCATTCCGGGACTTTTTTCCTGCGAGCCCAGTGCCACATGGGGCTCGAAGATTTCGCTTCGGCACAAGTTGATTTAGATCGAGCCGAGCAGCTTGCCAGACATAACGACGAGACGGATGCAATCGAGGGCATCGCCGTACTGCGAAATCAGCTAGTGCAAGTCCGCCAGCACCAGCAAATCGGGATGGTGCTCGAACAAGCCGAGGAGCGGGCGGGAGCAAATGATTTCAAGAAGGCAAAGCAGATCTGCGACAGGGTTGTCCGCGAACATTCGGACAACTTTCGAGCGTTGTTTCTGCGTGCTCAGTGCCACATGGCCGCCGACCGTTTCAAGGCTGCGAAGACCGATTTGGACAAGGCCGAATCGACCGCGAGGCGTGACAAGCAAACGGAGGCCGTGAATGCAGTCGGCAAATTACGGCGGACCTTGAAGGAGATGGAGGACCATCGCCAAGTGAAGGGCCTCCTCGAGCAGGCGGCCGAACGGGCGGGCGCACAGGACTTCTTCACAGCGCGTCGGCTTTGCGATCAGGTGCTGCAGGCGAAGCCGGATGACTTCTCGGCTCTGTTCCTGCGCACCCAATGCCACATGGCCGGCCGCGATCTCGATGCGGCGCAGACGGACCTGGATAGGGCAGAGAGGATCGCGCTGGGGCCGCCCTCCGATTTTGCGGCCACGCAAGCCGTAGCAAAGCTGAACGGCATGATCCAGTTGATGCGCCGCCAACGCGGCTGGTAGCGATGTCGCAGGGAGCCTGCCGAGAAAGGTTGATTGAAATGCCGTTGATTTGGAAACGCGGAGAGAACCCCTACCGGATCAACTACTTCGGGATTCTTGAACTTGGCCCGAATGCGCAGCCACAGTTGATATCGCACAAGCGGGCGGATTTGCTCCGCAAGATCCGCGGCGGCCAGCACGTGGTCGACGGGCGCCCGGTGACCGAAGCAGAAATCAACGAAGCGGAATCGAGACTGCTGGAGGCGTCGGGCTGGGCCGGCGAACTGCTGCTGGTTCACCCCGTGCCGGGCGGCGATGTCCGCCGTCTTAGACAGATTTGTGTTACCCTCGCCGAACGGACCACGCCGCCGCAGGCTCCACGGCAACTCCGGCTAACGAATGTCGAGGCACTGGCGCCGTTATTGCCGGAACCGAGCCCCGAGGATATAGCATGGCCCGAGTGGGACGAATTCGGCGTTCCCGGTCCCGACTCGCAGGATGATTGCCAATGCGACGTGCAGTTTGATATGTGATGTGTTTTGCCTCATGACGTCAATTTCACTTTGGAGAAACAGGTGATCATAGGAATCGATCTCGGTACGACCTTTAGTGTGCTCGCCGTCAATGGCCGGGTGGAACTGGCCGCCGGTTACCCGGAAGCGCGTTACCTGGAACAGTGCGACGTGAGCATCATTCCCGACCCCTTCGGCAACTACATTATCCCTTCGGCGGTCTGGGAAGATCCGGACCAGGACGGCAAGCTGGTGATCGGGCAATTGGCGAAAGACGCTGCCGACGAAGGCCACTGCCCAGTCATGTTTTCCAAACGAAACATGGGCACCAACATCGAGCACGCTATGGAGGTTCGGACTCTGAGCGCCCGCGAGGCGGCGCGCGAGGTCCTTTGCTTCCTGAAGAGCATCGCCGAGGAAGCCTTGGGCCAGCGTATCGATCGGGCCGTCGTCACGCATCCCGCCTACTTCGATCCGGCGATGAAGGAGGAAACCGCCAAGGCAGCCGTGGATGCGGGATTCGATTTCGACCCAGAAAAGCACCTGTTGATGGAACCCACTGCCGCGGCCCTGGCCTACACCAGAACAGATTCGCGCGACCCGCTGCGCATGCTCACGTATGACCTGGGCGGCGGCACCTTCGACGTGACCGTCATGGAACGCCGCAAGGGCGTCACGACCATCAAGAAGTTCGGCGGCAATCGCTTGCTGGGCGGCTTCAACTTCGATCGCGAATTGGCCTACTGGCTGCTGCGGCAACTGCAGGATCGAGGGGTGCGCATCACGCTGAACGAGGACGTTCCCGAGGACCGGGGCAAGCTGGCTCGCCTCCTGCGCGTGGCCGAGGATGCCAAGATCAGATTGGCCGGCGCCCGAACGGGAAAGATGCCTGTGCACATCAAACAGCAGGCTATCTTCGCCGACGATGCCGGCCATCCCATCAACCTTACGGAACGGATTACCCGCGAGCAATTCGTGGAACTCATTCAGGACATGCTCGACGAAACCATCCAGGGGCAAGGCGGCGAAGGTCAAACAAAAGGCTGTAACCTGATCCTGGCTGAAGCGGGCATGACGATCGACCAAATCGACGAGATTCTGCTTGTCGGCGGTTCGACCTATGCCCGTTGGGTGGCCGACACCATCGAAAATGCGTGGGGCCGCCAGCCTCAGCTATTCGAACCGGACATGTGTGTTGCCGCCGGGGCGGCGATCCACGCCACTACGTTGCCGGAAGAAATCCGCGGTACTACTTGCCGGGTCGAGTTGGACGCTCCCAATCGGACCCTGCTGGAAGTGCTGACCATCAGGGGCCAAGTACTTCCCGTCGGCACTGCACCAGTTCCGGACGATCTCCGAGTTCTGTTGAAGAGCCCGCTCGGCGGTGCCCTCGGGCCCGTTCCCGTGGACCCCGCCGGGTCCTTCTGCTTCGCGGATGTGGATATTCAGCCGGATTCCACCACCACGTTTGGATTGACCTTGGCCGACGGAGATGGACGCAAAGTTCTGGATCACCAGTTCGAGATTACCCAAACTCCCGAACAGATCGCTGAGGCCGAGGGCGTGCTCACGGTGTTGCCCAAGCCGCTGTCCGTCGAGGTGCTCGGCGGTATGAAGCCCTTGGCCGAGGAGGGCCGGACGTTACCGGCGCACTGCGAAGCCGAACTGCGGCGCACCAACGAAGAGGACACGATCGTGATCCAACTCTTCCAGGAAGCCGATCCGATTGGCGCTGTCGCTATCGAGAACGTACCTAGGGAGGCACCCATCGGCGCCAAGGTCGAATTGATCGTGGACATCAGTCGCAACAATCGCATCACGGGACGCGCGAAAGTATACACGCGCAAAGGAGCCGTAGCGGCCGAAGCTCCCGTGGACATCCGCATCCCGCTGATGCAAGTGCCGGACCAAAAGAGCCTGGAGGCCGAACTGGCGGAATTGGAGTTTGAACGGACCGAGCGGCTGGACGTGGAACGCGACACCAATGCCCGCATGGCGCTGGTGGCCAAAGGCGACAAGCTGGTGAAGGAAATCGAGGGTCTGCTTGACAAGTCGAACGCCCGCCAGGAAATCTGGCTCAAATTACGTGCTCTGCGCCGCTTGATGAACCCGCCCAAGGACGACATGCAACCGCCGTGTGACCACTTCGAACGAGTAGTCCTGCGACTGAGGGAAGCCCTGAGTTCGAAGGCGGCGGATCCACAAATCCAGAGCCACACCAAGATGGTCGAGCGTCTGGAGAACGAAGGGCGTGCGGCACTTGCGAAAAAGGACAAGAAAAGCTGGGCCCAGGTCAACGCCAGCCTGGAAAGCCTTCTGCGCCGCTTGGAACGCCCCGCTCGCGAGGAGGGCGACCGCGACGTGCCTCCCACACCACTTCAGAAACTCTTTGCCGGCATGCAGATGGACCAAACCCGCCAAGCACTGCGGGCGAAGGAGGCCGAACTGATGCAGGAAGGCAAGTTCGAGCGTCTCCGGAACCGCATCGACCGCTTGCGCGAGGACATCGACACAGCGGAAACCACCATCCATCAAATCGACGATAATGCCGATGCAAAGGCGGCACAGGCACAGATCCAACTGGTATTTTTCCAGAAGGTGAAAATCATCGAAGATCAAATACCCACACTCGGTGTGGATGTGAAATAGAGGGACAACACCAAGTCGACAACACGTTCTCCCGCGATCCGAAATCGGGCTCGCGTACCGCCGAAAACGGTCAGTGTAACCATGAACTCAATCAAGCGATGTTTCAAGCGGTGGTTCAGACGACGTAAACGGCCAGACATCGAGCGGTTCGATTTTGAAGACCCACCGCCGGATCTCAATGCGATTTGGCACCTCGGTGAAGAAGGCAGTCCCGACGTCCCGTACCGTCTAAGACTTGATAAACTCGGTGAGGTTTGGATCCTTGGCTGGGTTGCACCTGAAGACCCTCGAAATGTTCTTGGAATGGGACTTCAGTTCAATGGCAAGTTGATGAATCAAGTGTCAAAGGACAGATTGATCCCTACCGTTGCTTTTGATCTTCGTGGAAGGGTCGCTGTTGTGTCGGACGACCTGCCGGGAACAGACGACAACGTAAAGCTTTTGTGCGACAAGATCCAGCGGCGTATTAATGGGATCCTCGATCGCTGGCTTCAGAACATCGACACAGATACATGGCATAGGGTCATCGCGCCTTTGGTATCCTCTTCCCCACGGATGAGAGAACTGATTCGAACAGATCCCAGTTACCAGAAGGCCGCATGGCATCATCATCAGTTCGATACGAACGGAGGGCTCAAGACCCTCGCCGAACTTCACATTTCGTCCACTTCAGGATCACTGATTGCCTACGCTACGACCGGGCTCTACCCCGAGCACCCGATGGTAGACTCCGCATTGTTTGACACGTTTGTTTTCGATCTTCGGCAGGCTTCGCAGCGCTCAGTTGCCAACTGCATGATCGAACACCATGACGGAAAGCTGCAATTCATAGACGTCCTTGTGCCCCACCCACACAGTGTCCTGCTGGAGACGCCCGAGTTGAGTCGCGATGAAAGCAAGCTCCAGGAGTGGTTCCAGACGGGCCTCCGGGCATCGCCACAACACGTGGACATCCGCGTGCAAGTATTGCCTCCCGATATCAGATCGGAAAACCGAATTAAGGACTCTCCGGCGATTGTCACTCCTGGCCGGACTCCGGAGATCGGAGATCCGAGAAGCGTGTTTCCTCCGGAACTGGATCGTGATTGGGTGAGAACATCGATTCTTTGGCTGAATCCTCGGTCAGACTTGGCGAAATCCATCCTTGCTCTTCCTAATGACAGTGAGGCTGTGGGGCACATCCCCCAGATCGTGCACAACTACGCGGCTTTCTTTTCACACGCTAACTTCACCCAAGGCTGGCAACTCGATACCTGGAAGCAAGTGACGCAACTGGTGAAGTTCTTCGGCCAGATAGGAAAGCTGCAAGGTAGAATCGCCGAATTGCAGGACCGAATGGCGCAGATGGTGAGCGACCCCGAGGAGGTGGAAGACTTGAAACAACAACTGGAGGAAAAGGAGAAGGAACTGGAAGAGAGGATCAGAGCGTTGTGGCCTGCTGCTGAAAGTCTGTTCCGCCACGTGTGAAGGGCATCCAAGCGGGCGGAATCTGTATGGCGGGACGGCAGGATCTTCCCTTTGGCCGATCGCTTTGTTCTAAGATCGGCTAGTCGTGGAAACCGGCGCTTGAAGTGGTGACGTCGCCAGTGCGACATGCTACCATTCTTTCTATGGGTCGGATTCTGTTCTTTTGTGAGTCGGCACTCACCGCCAATTGTTGGTGGACACGCGATGAGGAACTCCAGCGACGAGGAAGTACGTGTACCTCAAGCCCAAGGTCAACGCAATGATCGAAGGCCGCGCCTCGCGACGAGACCCCCATGATCACACAAAGGGAATCTGCGACGTGCCGATCCGCATCGTCGAGCGGTAGCGAATCATGATCGATTCGTCCAGTGAACGCGATCCCGTGGAATTGCTGGCGGACGAGTTCGCCTCGCGATACCGAGCAGGTGAGTTCCCGTCGATTGCAGAGTACGCCGCAAAGTACCCACAGTATGCGGGACGGATCGAAGAGCTTTTTCCCACCGTCGCCATGATGGAGCAGCTTCGGGCTGACGAGAAAGCAAAGCGTGAAGCAACAGCCAGGCGAGCCGGGTTCGCCGAACCACCCGGGCACATTGGTGATTTCGACATCGTTCGGGAAATTGGGCGCGGCGGCATGGGCATTGTGTACGAGGCCGAGCAACGGTCGCTCGAACGCCCGGTCGCCGTGAAAGTGCTGCCCAAACACGTGCTACTTCTCGACAAACACCTGAGACGTTTCCAACGCGAAGCGCAAACTGCGGCCAGGCTGCGCCATACCAACATCGTCCCCGTCTACGGCGTAGGCGATCATGACGGGCTGCACTACTACGTCATGCCGCTCGTTCGCGGCGTCGGCCTGGACGAGATCATCCGCGAGCTACGGTCGGTCGATACCTCCGACCGCGACATGAATCGCGTTGTGCCGCAGCTTGTGGCCGACAAGTTCCCGATGCCGCAAGGGGCCATCGATGAGTCTACGCCGGGTGATTCGAAGAAGTCCCCTGCGGCTACCGCTGCCTCCAGAGCGCGACCGTCTTCGCCGCCGCCCGTGCCGTCCGGCAGCGAAAACGCCCGCTCCGGAACTGACAAGACCAATGTCGTTCAAGCTGACGGCCATTATCCCCGCTTGCCGGCGAATCACTGGCGGGTGGTGGCGCAAATGGGCGTCCAGGCCGCGGAGGCGCTCGAGCATGCACATGCTCAGGGCACGCTGCATCGTGACATCAAGCCAGGCAACCTCCTCGTCGATGCCGACGGCGTCGTCTGTGTGGCCGACTTTGGCCTGGCGCGGGCCGTGGACCACACGGACGTTAGCCGATCGGGCGAAGTTGTTGGCACCCTGCGATACATGGCCCCCGAGCAAACGCAAGGCGTCGCGGACGCGCGGAGCGATGTCTATGCATTGGGTCTGACGTTATACGAACTGCTGATCCTTCGACCGGCGTTCGAGGATACGGATCTCAGGCGTCGCCAAAACGGCCAACCGGTCCGCCCGGAGCCGGCGCAGCCAAGGAGAATCAACCGCGCAATTCCGCAGGACCTGGAAACGATCGTCCTGAAATGCCTAGCTCACGAGCCCACGAGACGCTATCAAACCGCAGCCGCCTTGGCAGCGGATCTACGACGATTCCTGGGTGACAAACCGATCCACGCCCGCCGAGCTTCCTCCGTCGAACGCGTATGGCGTTGGTGCCGGCGCAATCCGGCTCTGGCGGCCATGTCGGCGCTGGCCGCAATGCTGCTGATCGTTGTCGCGGCCACGGTGATAGCCGGCAGCATCCAGAAGAAGATGGCGCATGACGAAGCAAGCAAGGCCTACGCGGACGCAAAGAGATCTCTGAGCCAAGCCGAAGCAACGTCCCAATTGGCGATGGAAGCGCTGGACGATATCTACCTGCAGCTCTCGCCCGACCGCGTTCGGACCTCGTCCGTTACCGACTTTGGCGACAACGCTGAAACAGGACTTGATCGAACCGCCCAAGTCCACGCCTCGGACGAAACCGCACTGGTGCTGGAAAACTTGCTCGTGTTCTACGACCGCTTGGCAGAAGAGGTCCCCGGCGATTCGAAGATCGTGATCCAATCGGCGATTGCCAGCCGGCGAATCGGAGACATACGTCAACGTCTTGGCCAACTGGATCAGGCAGAAAGGGCATACGAGCGTGCAGTCCAGAAACTCAAGGCGTTGATCGCCTGGCCGGACGAAGACGTCGCCATCCTGACGGAACTTGCTCGAACTCATAACGAGATAGGCAATGTCCGGACCGCTAGACTTCAGCATCGACGGGCATACGGATCCCACGTTCGAGCCTTCTCCATTCTCCAGTCCGTCGAGCCGGTCGACGAGCCCGCCGATGACTACCGCTACGAACTCGCCCGCACACTTTACTTTCTGGCCGGTAAACGCCTTGGCGGATTCACCGATCGCCGCGGAGATGATGCCGGCGAAAACGCTACAGGTTCTGGTCCGCATCATTACCGAAGCAACGAATATCGCGAGCGGGCCATCAGCATCCTCGAAGAACTGACTCGCGAGGCCCCGGGCGTCGCGGATTATCGGTTTCTTCTCGCGCTCTGCCATCGACTGTCGGGGATCGGCCCGGCGCCGTGCCGGGACACGAGCGCTGTGCGATGGCGGCGGCAGTCAATTCGGATCCTGGAAGAACTCAAGACACAACATCCCGATGTGACAGACTACCGGTACGAGCTAAGCGCAAGCTACGCTTCGGTCTATGTCGGGTTATATCCTTGGGAGAGCTGCTCGGAGATTCCTCCGGAAGCCGAGCGCGATTTGCTGAGGGCGCTGGCCGAGTTGCGGTGGCTTGTCACTCACACCCCAGCGATTCCCGAATACGCCCGTTCCCAGGCAGTCGTTCTAGCCAAACTGGGTACCGTATCCTGGAAGCACGAACGCCTGGCAGAAGCTGAGGGCTATTTTCAGAGGGCGTTCGAAACACAGAGCGCAGTCGTGGCCGACTTCCCCGACCTGCCCTCTCACAATCGCGTGCTCCTCGAGTTCGTGCGTCTGCGACAGGGCCAAGTTCTCTTTGAACGCGACGGCGACGCGCAAGACTCCGCCACCATCGTCAAGTCGCGTGAACTACTGGAGACATCGGTCGAGAATCTCACCGAACTGACAAATAGGCCAGAACTCGCAGAGGATCGACTTGCCTGGAGTACACTGCAGGACGCTTACGAAGTCCTCAGCCGCGTATATGCCAAAGCCGGCCAGGAAGAGAAAGCGCACGAGGCCAAGAGGGGCCGTGAGGCGATACGGAATCGCCTCTCCGATATACGAAAACGTCAACGACGGCAATAAGTCCAACCTGCAAGAAGCAAGAGACGCAAAGCAGTGGACGCCAACGACAAGCTCAGAATTCCAGGTCCCGCTCGGCAAGCAGGACCTACCCTTCGCCGCGAAAGCGACTTTTTCAGCAGCCTGCTCCAGATTGCGGTTGAAGGGGGTCCCTTTTCAGCCCCCATCCTCGGCCAATCAGCCATCTGTGGGTGGAACATCGTGCCGAGTTTGGTAAGCTGGTTCTCGCTAAGGAGAGATTGGTTTGGAAAAGGAGTTGCTTTGTCACACTTCTCGATCCTGGAGGAAGCACCATGCGAGTTCTAACGAGTGTTCTGTTGTTTGCCGCGACGACGTTTTTCCTGTGCCATACGGCTGCGGCCGAAGAGGCGTGCAAGGCGGTTGATTTGTTCAACGGCGAGTGCCTTGAAGGTTGGGAAGGCTTTGTGATCGACCCCAACGTGAAGACCGAAGACGTATGGAGCGTCAAGGACGGACTCATGGTCTGCAAAGGCGAGCCGCTTGGGTACTTGCGCACGAAGAAGAAATACACCAACTTCAAGTTGTCGCTCGATTGGCGTTGGGCGCCCGGCAAGAAAGCCGGCAACAGCGGCGTGCTGCTACGTATCGACGGCGATCCTGTCTCGTTTCTGCCGAAGTGCGTGGAAGCTCAATTGATGAGCGGCAGCGCGGGCGACATCTGGGCATTCTACGGGGCCAAATGTGCCGGCGATGCGGACCGCTTCAAGGAAATCAAGGGTCATGAGAAAATCGGTGACTTCATGGGTGTGGGACGCGCGAAAGGTGCGGAAAAAGAACCGGGCCAGTGGAACACCTATGACATCACGTTCGACAAGGGCAATCTGACCCTGATAATCAACGGCCAAGAAGTCAACAAGGCCACCGATTGCGATGTGATCGCCGGCTATATCGGACTGCAGTCCGAAGGGGCCGAGATCCACTTTCGCAACATCAAGTTGACTGAGTTGCCCTGCAAGTAGAACGCGGGGTAGCAGCAAGTTCTCGATCGCCGTACGTCGCTGTTGGATGCGCGTGCGGCTGCGCACAAGAATCGACCGTGGCAACTCTCGTGTGCAGGCATTGTCCTGCTTCCGCCATTTCTGCGCATAGCCCGCCTGATAGGACATCACAAATGCCTGAACATCGGCGGCTCTCACGGCGAGGCTTTCTGACCCGCACAACCGCAACGGCTATGACGGCGCCTTGCTTTGTCTCGGCTCAAGCCTTGGGAACGCAAGGCAAACCTGGGGCCAATGATCGCATTCACATTGGTGTGATCGGTACGGGGATTCGTGGCAAGTATCTAGTCGCGAGCACCCCAGGCGAAGGACGCGTCGTTGCGATCTGCGACTGCCATCTTCCGCGAGTGGCCGACACGTTGGAGCCGAAAGGGCGCTATGTCGGGATGTTGGCCAAGTTTCGCGATGGCGAAGCTCGACACTGTGCGACCTACCAAGACTACCGCCGGATGATCGACAGGGAGAAGCTGGACGCGGTGATGATCGCCACACCCGACCATCATCATGTACTGGCCGCCATGTTGGCTTGCCAGGCCGGGCTGGATCTCTATGTCGAGAAAGCACTGTCGCTCACCATTGCCGAGGGGCGAGCGTTGGTCGATGCCGTCGAGCGATACGATCGTGTTTGCCAGGTGGGAAGCCAGAATCGATCGATGGCTACCAACCGCTTTGGCTGCAAACTCATACGGGACGGCGGGATCGGCAAGGTTTCCCTTGTCGAGGTTTCCAACTACACGGGACCAATGCGTTACGACGGACTGCCGGAAGAAGCCGTCCCCGAGGGCCTTGGCTGGGATCTGTTCTGCGGTCCCACGCCCATGCGGCCTCACAATCGCCAACTCTGGGTCAAAGACGAATTCAAGGTCGACGGCCGGCGGTGGCGCGGATGGGATATGTGGCGCAGCTATTCGGGACACTTGATGACCAACTGGGGCGCGCACAGCATCGACATGGTTCAGTCTGCCTTGGGCACCGAGCGCACAGGTCCGGTCGAAATCTGGCCGCTCGCCGACGGCTACGACGGCGAAATGCGTTCTTGCCCGGTGGCGGCGCGATACGAAAACGGCACGGAACTTCGTTTTGTCCTCCGCTTCGCCGATAAATGGACGTTCCACGGCCAGCGCGGTACGGCTCTGATGCGTCGCAACGAATTCCGGACCGATCCGCCCGAGCTTGCCGCCGGCGTTCCCGATCCGAAGGAACAGCATAGGATCTGGCAAGGGCAAAGCGTCGTGGCCCGACCGCACATCCAGAACTGGCTGCATTGCATCAAAACGCGCGGGGCACCGAACGCCCCGGTCCAAATCGGCCACCGATCGGTGAGCACCTGTCATTTGGCGAACATCGCGCGCGAAGTCGGCCGCAAGCTGCGCTGGGATCCCGACAAAGAGACTTTTCCCGGCGACGACGAGGCAAATGCGCTGCTCGATCGCCCTCGCCGAAAAGGGTTCGAGCTACCGGATATCGCATAGGTTCGTGGCTGAGACGCTCCCTGTCTCGAAGGGGAGATTGTCGCCACTATACCCGCTTATCTAGAAAGACGGCGCCGGTTTGTGCCCACCGTCGAATGCACATAGAATGATGGTCGCCCGGTTCTCTGCCGCGGGTCTCGAATAGGACGATGAACTATGTTCTCATACCGCTACCGGCCCGAAATCACACTAGCCCGAAGCGCAAGCGAGGGACGCAACCCAGCGCCTCGCTTGCGCGTCGGGCTAGTGTGCGATGTCTCAAACTTGACCGGAAGCGGTATACATCAGATGTTGTATCGTTCCGCTTGTCTGACGGCCGCTACGGTCACAACTCTCATACTGCTGACGTCAACTGTCCGTGCCGAGTCGGTGGAGTACAGCCGCGATATCAAACGGCTGCTGTCCAATTCCTGCTTTGCCTGTCATGGGCCGGACGAAAACGTGCGCGAAGCAGATTTGCGATTGGATATGCGCGAGTCGGTGGTGGACGATACCGGCGCGATTGTGCCGGGCGACGCAGACGCGAGCGAAGCGGCAGCGGGTTTGGCCGAAGCTCAGACTCGCTGGGAAAACACGGTAGAGCAGCAAGACGCAAAGGACTCCGGGCTGCCTGACAATATTGCGAAGATCGTACGTCTGCCGGCCGACAAACGGAACGACAAACAGAAAGCCGAGTTGGCCAAACACTATCACAGCATTGCCCCGGAACTGGCTGAGGTCCGCAAGCGATTGGCGGAACGCCAGCGCGAGCTGGACGAATTCAAGAAGGCGATCCCAACCACCTTAGTCTCGATTTCCGGGAGCCCGCGTACAATGCGGATTCTACCACGCGGAAACTGGTTGGACGACTCGGGCGAAGTGGTGGAACCGGCCGTCCCGGAAACGCTCGTGTCGCTGGCCGCCGTGGATCGGCGGGCCAATCGGCTGGACTTTGCCAGATGGTTGGTTCAGCCTGACAATCCGCTGGTCGCGCGCACCATGGTCAATCGACTATGGAAACTATGCTTCGGTTACGGTATAGCTCGCACGCTGGAGGATATGGGCTCGCAAGGCGAATGGCCTACGCATCCGGAACTGCTGGACTGGCTGGCTGCCGAGTACATCGAAAGCGGTTGGGATACGAAACACATGATCCAGTTGATGGTGACCAGCGCGACTTATCGCCAGTCGTCCCAGTCGGCCCCGGAATACCGCCGCCGTGATCCGTCAAACAAATGGCTGGCCCGGCAGAGTAGATTCCGGTTGGACGCCGAAATGGTTCGCGACGGCGCACTGGCGATCAGCGGACTGCTGGTGCGCAATGTCGGCGGACGCAGCGTCAAGCCGTATCAGCCCATCGGTTACTGGGCGCACCTGAACTTCCCGACACGCAAATGGGAGAAGGATCAAGGCGAAAACGTGTACCGTCGTGGACTCTATACGCATTGGCAGCGCACGTTCCTACACCCAAGCCTCTTGGCCTTCGACGCACCCAGCCGGGAAGAGTGCACCGCCGAACGACCGCGATCCAACACGCCGCAACAGGCTCTGGTGCTGCTGAACGACCCGACCTACGTGGAAGCCGCTCGCGTGTTTGCCGAGCGGATCATTCGCCAGGGTGGCAAGGCCGATGACGAACGGTTGGCGTTCGCGTTTCGACAGGCGCTGTCTCGGCCTCCTACTTCGCAGGAACTGCAGATACTGATGTCGTTGCGGAAGAAACACTCGGACGAGTACACCAACGACAAACAAGCAGCCGACCAGTTCTTGGGCATAGGCGACCGGCCCAAACCGAACGACGTGGACAGCGCCGAGCTTGCCGCATGGACATCGGTGGCACGAGTGATCTTGAATCTTCCGGAGAGCATTATTCGATATTAGCATCAGGCATTCGAACGAACCAGGGAATCTGCAGCAATGTTGAACCGTCTGCTGTACGAGTTCTACAAATCGCCGAACAACGGCAGACAGATTGTCACGGGGACCGATGGGCGTCGGCTGTTGCTGGTGCACTCGGAAATCATGGGATCGGCCCGGCTGAGCCTGAAGCGGGCTCGTATCCGGGAACCGAAGACGTTGGCCGACTTCGATGATTCGGGCTGTCTGGTGGGGCCGGATGGCCAGATTCCCGATTGCGGACCCTGGGGATTTGGCGGTTGCCTGATCGCGGCGGATGACATGCTTCATCTAGCCTGGACGGGGCCGCACGGCATTTGCTGGTCACAGGCAAGAGTCCGCGACGAAGCCATCCGATGGAGTTGCAGCCAGACGATCCTGTCCGGAGACTACTGGCTCGGCGATCTGTTTCAGGCGGGCTCGACGCTCGGCCTGACCTACCATCTGATCCATGATCGGAAGACCGAGTCGTTAGGCGTAGCGTGGCTGAGGGGGAGCCGCTGGGAGGTTCAGGAGTTTCATCGCGGGTCGCCCATGTTCGCGCCCGTAGCCGATGTCGATGCCGTCGGCCGTGTCCACTTGGCATGGAGCGACCTTACCGAACGCCTGCACTACGCCCGCGTGGAAACGCCGGGCGATCCTCCTGGGGTCGAGTTGCTGGGTGACGGCAAACAACCGAGCATCCTGGCCCACGGCGAGCAGGTCCTGGTCGGCTGCGAAAGCCTCTACCCTCATATCCACTATTACGCTTTCGTTGATGGTCAATGGGTGCGAAACCACTTCCTGACTTGGACTCATGACTGGTTTATGCCCGACCTGGTCCATTCGCCACAGCTAACGCGCGATCGGCACGGCGTGCCGTGGGTTTTCTTCGCAGACAACACGCGACGCAGCACCTTCTGGGCACGCTGGATGGGCACCGGATGGAGCGAGATCACCAACGGACCGCGTGTCTTCTACCGCCCGCCGCATTTTGATTTCAACCTGTTGCCAATCGGCCGGATCTGCGTGGAGAAAAACGAAGCCGCAGGCTGCCAGCTTGCGGATCAGCAAGCTGGCGTGCGTGCCGCCCCGGACATCGGCACGCTGCTGACCTGCGAGCCGCCCATCGAGCGGGTCGATTATCGCCGCGAGCCGGTGCCGGACCTGAACGCTGACTCGGACGACAAGGTACTGTTCCTCGACATGCTGGAAATCGCGCGGGCCGAGGGCGTGATGCTCGAAGTGCAATCGGCACGCAAACATCCCGACAACCCGCTCATGGAACTCGGCCCCCAGGGAGCGTTCGACGAGGACCGCGTGTTCAACCACGGAACGGTGATCCTCGACAATGACAAGTACCGCATGTGGTACGGCGGTATCCGTGAACCGCGTCGCGGAGAGAAGTTCCGGCCCTGGTGGGATTGGATCTATTGCGGCTATGCCGAGAGCGACGATGGCGTCCGTTGGCGGCGCGTCAAAGTCGGCCTGGTCGAATACAACGGCTCGAAACAGAATAACATCATCCCCTACTTCCGGCACGCGCCGTTGCTGATCAAGGACGACCGGGAGCCGGACCCGGCTCGACGCTACAAGGGCGTCTACTTCTGGAATTCCGGCGAACACACCGAAATCGCCAAGACGGGCAAGTACGGCAAGACGTACGACTGGCGCGACGAGAAGCATCTGGTCGATTTGTTGACTTCGCCCGACGGCATCCATTGGAAACCAGAGGATGCCGAACTGCTCTACCCCGACCAGCAGGTCCGCCCGTTCTCTGCGATCCCCACGAGCCTGTTCCGTGACATACGCGACCCCGACCCACAGAAGCGTTTCAAGGCATATGGCTTCATGGCGTTGAACCTGCGCCGCCGCGGGACGTCCTATCTGTTCAGCCCGGACGCGAAACACTGGACGGCGTACGCCGAGATGCCCGTGATCGACCCAGCGATCCGCGGAAATCCCCCGGCCGTTGGCGGCCCGACCGGTCAGGTGCATGATACCGTGTGTTTCCCCTACGAAGGCTACTACATCGCTTTGTACCAGGACCAGCACGACCCGCAAAACATGCCGATCGAGTTGGCCGTCAGCCGCGACGCCGAGTGGTTCCGTCACGTCAAACCGGGCAGCAAATTGATTCCGCTCGGCGAGCCCGGCGCGTTCGATTCCATGACCATCCTGCCGAGCATGCCGGTGATCCTGGACGACGAGATCCGCATCTATTACGGCGGCGGCAGCGAGCTGGAACGGCCGGGCGGCCCGCCGTCAAAATGGCTCACGCAACCCGGACTGGCCACACTCCGTCGCGATGGATTCACGGCCATGGAACTTGCCAGCGGCGCGGACAAAGGCGTGATCGATACCATTTCGTTCCGCCCGCCGCGCCAATTGCGGACATTGCACGTGAACGCCGATTGCAGCCAGCGCGGCAGCATTCGCGCCGAGTTGTTCAACGCCACCACGGGCCAAGCGTTACCGGGTTATTCGCTCGCGGAATGCAAACCTGTCAGCGGCGATCATTTCGATGCGACGGTCAGTTGGCGCTCCCACGACGCGCTGCCACGCGCGTCGGCACACCCAGAACTGAACGGCGGGATCTGCCTTCGTTTTCAACTGACCGGAGATGTTGGGTTTCCCAAGTTGTATGCTTTCTGGTTCGATTCCTAGGATCGGAAGACACGACAGGCGAACGGGTTACTATGATGTTACGAACGAGACATCGACTGCAACGGCTCGAACCAGTTTGCAGAATGTACAATCACAATGGCGGGATGCGGGCAGTCCATTCCGTTCGTGCCGCGGTGTTTGCTATGCTGCCGTTGTTTGCCGCGGGTGCTGTGTCTGCTGCTGAAGCCTTGACCGACTCGCACGCGTTCACGGAACGCCATTCCGATCACGCGACATGGAGAGAAGCGCCGATTGCCGAGTATTCGTTCAAACCGGCCGGCCCAGCCGATGAAGCTTTGATCTTTACGCCGCCTGGTTTCGACAAAGTGGGTGTGCCGGCCGTCGCCGAGGGTCCGCAGGCTGGACGATTGAGAATCACGATTCGTGACGCTCGAACCGGTCAGCCTACGTTTTGTCGCGTCAACGTTGTCGGTCCCGACGGCAACTACTACGAACCGCAAGAAAACCACTTGAAGATCCACAGCCTCACCGGCCAGTGGCCCAAGTGGCCGAAAGGCTGGGGCAATCGTCCCGGGAAAGCCCCGGTTCGCTACTTCGGCCGCTTCTTCTATTGCACCGGCAAAGCGACTGTTGACGTTCCGGTACGCTCGGTAAGCATCGAAGTCTGGAAGGGATTCGAGTATCGTCCGCAGATGTTGACTACCGAGGCGGCGGCGGGCAAGACACAGGACGTTGAAGTGACGCTGACGCAGACCGTGCCAATGGCCGACTACGGCTATTGGTCCGGCGATCCGCACATCCACATTCCCCGCAGGGACGAGGCTGACGAACGCGTGATCCTGGATTTATTAGAAGCCGAAGACATTCATTTCAGCACGCCTCTCGCCTATAACGACCCACCCGGACCGTACGTCGGCCTGATGGAGAAGATGACTTCGCCGCAACTCCGCGGTTTGGGCCAACGATCGGTGCTGACACGCGGCGACTATGCCATCGTTTCGTCGCAGGAGTACCGCAGCCGCACCTACGGGCACATGAACCTGTTCATGCTGGATCGTCTCGTGTTCGAAGGGCAGACGCTGAACGCCGACAACTGGCCGCCATTCGGACACGTTGCCCGCGACGCACGGGCAAACGGCGGCATCGCGTTCTACGCCCACGGCGGCTACGCGAAGGAAATCTACGCCGACGTAGTGCAGGGGAACATCGACGGCGTCGAGTTGCTGCAGTTCGGCGTGTACCGCGGCATCGGGCTGATCGACTGGTACCGAATGCTGAACTGCGGCTTCCGCGTACCGGCCATGGGAGCTTGCGACTATCCGGCCTGCCGCAAGCTGGGCGATTGCGTGACTTATGTCCACACTCCTCGGGCGGCAGGCCGGACGCAGTCCCCAACGATCGAAGCATGGCTCCGCGGTATGGCCGAGGGCCGTAGCTTTTTCACGACCGGACCGATGCTACTTCTGGAAGTCGATGGCGATAAGCCGGGAGCCAGATTTGAAAAGCAGGGTGACGGCCCACACAATGTGACCGTACGCGTGCGAGTACGATCCGAAGTCGCCCCCGTGACCAACATACAGCTTGTTGTCAACGGCCGAATCCTCCGAGGAATGAAGGTTTCAGCCGGCGAGGGCCAAGGCCGCTGGCTGGAATTCGAGCAGCAGGTGGTACTGGCCGAGTCCGCTTGGATCGCGGCCCGCGCGTTCTCGCTGTCACGGCTGGGCACGCCCGACGCCGAGGCCCATACCAACCCGGCTTACGTCTACGTCGATGGCAAAGCACCGTACGACCGCGAGTCGCTGGACGGCCTGCTCGCCCAGATCGACAAGCAGATCGCCGACCACAAGAAACGCAAATTTGCCGAGAAGGCCAAGATTCTCGCGTATTTCGACCACTCGCGGGACATCCTGCTCAAGATTCGCGAATTGGGCGGCGTGCCGGCGAAAGGCCATCCGTCGGACATTGTTCGAGACGTTCCGATGCTTGAAGATCCCGGAGCAAGGCCTCATTCAGAGAGGAGGAATTGACAACGAATGTCAAGCTTGTTCCGCCAGGGCCGAGTTACCTGAAGGAGGACACCTGCACCCTATTTTGTTTCTTCGGAGAAGAATGCCATGCCCATCAGATACATGCTGACTACGGTCCTTCTGCTGGTCGGAACACAGGCATTTGCCGATCCGCCGAACCTAAGCCTCAAGCCGACCGAGGAGGGCCTTTTCGAGTTTGACACCGGCCAAATCCAAGGGACGATTCGGCTCGACGAAGCCTATCACGGCGTCACGCGCCTGGTCGACAAGCGCACGGGCACGCAGGTGATTGATCCGAGGTATTCCGCGCTGAATCTCTTTAAGCTGATGTCGGTCAACCAGATCATGGGGCAGCCGAGAAGCATGGAGCGCACGACCCAAATCTCCTCCGATTGGGTCGAAGTCAAGTGGCCCGCCACAGATGGCCACAAGGGAGAGATCACCGCGCGTTACGAGGTGGCCGCGGCGAACGCCGTCGATGTGACAGTGACAGTCCAGTCACAAGGATCCTACCGCGGCTACGAACTGTTCATGTCCAACTACTTCGACAAAGTGCTGCGACCTCATGTGTACCTTGAATCACGCGGCAAGAAGCCGCCGCAATTGGTCGTGCCCATGGTGAACGACGTCTTCCGGGACACGGTCTTGGTTTTTCCCAGAGATCCGCACTCGGCCCGACTCTGCCTGGACGGGCGATGGGAACGCAACGAATGGAGCACGCCTGTCGTCCAGATGTGTCCGGTACGTCGTTACGCGCATTGCCTTGCCTTTCTTACCGATCCCGAACAGCAAATCGGCGTCGTCCTGATGTCGAACCCTCGCGACTGTTATGCGATCAGCACACGCTACCACGCGGAAAACGACGCCGATCGACTGACCACCTACAGCGCCTTCGATATGTCGCTCTTCGGAGACGATCTGCTGCCGGGTGTCGAGCTTACCGTGAAGGTCCGGCTGGCACTGATCCCGCTTGACGGCGAGTTGGACCGTCCACTCAAGTTGTACCAGGCGTTCATTGCCGAGATGACCGATAAGGCCGATCAAGGCAATGTTTCAGGGAAGCCGGCACCAAGGGCCTCTTCGATTGGCGATGCCCAAAGGTGATAGGCGGCGCGGATTGGTGTGCCGTCGTCGCTCGACAGACCGACCAAGCGGAGTTCGTAACAGAGTCGGTCGGTTCCACTCAGGCGACGATGACGCCACGTGACGTTGTTCTCGGTGGTCTGGTTCGGCGCGAGCCGGATACGGATCTCGGGATTATGGGCTGGTCGGTGCGATACCCATGTGGCGCGTTTCCGAATGGTGGCCATCTTCTCATAGAACACCGCCAGTCCATGTTTCTCGGCGGCGTCGACCCACGCGAACCAACCCTCTTCCGGCACCGGTGTCTGGTACAGTGTGGGATACCATAAGTCGCGGAACTCTTTGGGAACCGTCACGCGATATGCGCGATCTATCAGAGGGACGAAAAGTGTTTCGTGACCGTCGATCTGGCCGCCGACATACATGGGAAACGCGAAACCGGCTGACCACTGGTCAATTGTCGCCTCGAACGTGC
>CAZURK010000125.1:0-40908 GCA_964623055.1 uncultured Pirellulaceae bacterium | reverse complement strand
TAACCGATTTACAAAAATCATGCAGCGCCAGTTTCACAGAATAGACAGCTACTTCATTGGCCATGGCGTGCACGCAGATAGCGTCCAGCGCGCGGGGCACAGATGCATCCACTAAACGAGGTCGCGGAACTTCACCAGCGGAAATCCGCTTCAGCAACTCCATCGTGTCTTTCGCGGTGTTGCCCGCCTGGTCTCCTTTGTGCGGCGCACGGCCGGTCAGGACCGCGAACAAGATCGCGCCCAGGCCATAGACGTCCGTTCTTTCGTCAACCAAGTCGGGTCGACCAGCCGCCTGCTCGGGCGCCATGTATGCCAGAGTGCCCTTGATCTGACCGTGGGCAGTCTCGTGCACATCGGCAATTACCGAGTCCTCGGCGTCTTCGCGGTCCTGGTCGGAGTCCTGTTCGCCGACTTCTTTTGCCAAGCCCCAATCCAGCACGAGCACTCGACCAAAATCGCCGAGCATGATGTTCGATGGCTTCAGATCGCGATGAACGACGCCGCGCGAGCCGGCATAGGCCAAAGCGTTGCAGATATCGACGAAGGCGTTCAGCAGTTGCGGCAGCTCCAAGGGATCTGCCCTTCCTGCCTTGCGCCTGCTGTGGTACTTTTTGATCTGATCGCCCAGCGTTTCGCCTCGCAGAAACGGCATCGTGTAGTACGGCCTGCCGTGCTCGTCCGCGTGCTCCAGTTCATAAACTGGGATGATGTTGGGATGTTCCAGTTGGCCGGTAATCTGTGCTTCGCGTATCAGGCTTCTCACGACTTCCGGGCGGGCGTCCTTGTCCGGCCGGATGTTCTTGAACGCAATCTCCCGCTTCAGATTTGGATCGAAGGCCAGCCACACTTGACCGTACCCTCCTTCGCCTTCAACGCGAGTCAACGAGTAGCGAGAGCGGTATTCGGGTTTGTAGTCAAGCGTTTCCAGCGGCTGTGGTTCGCCCTTGGCGACCTGGTCCGCCATGGAATCCATCGTGTCGTCGATCGCTTCGGACGACGGATCGTCGTCGCCAGACGTTGCCTGCCTGTCGTCAGACGGTGGGACATCCTCCGAATCAAATGTCTCTTCGATCTGATCGGCTGGCTCAGGAGAATCGTTCGGCGACGGAGCCGTCGTGCCCACCACGTCTCCGATCGCCTCCAGAGCTTTGCGGCAATCGCCGCCGTGCTTCTGAAGATGCTCGTCCAGCAGCGAGTTGATTTCGTTTCTCTGGCTGCCGGTCATCCAACCCTTTGCAGCCAGAACCTCGTCAAGCGACTCGCCGCCTCCCGCGGCAAGATCCACGTTCGCCTGAGCTAACTGCGCCGCAGTGATGCACTCTCGTTGTAGTGCCAGCACCCCGAACAAAAGGCTGCGATCGACCTTCATCGTGACGTCCTCCGAAACGGTCTCGCCGACGAGCCACCAGGAACGCCGCGCCGAGCGTCTCGCTAGTGTACGGCCTGATTGTGCGGCGATCACCCGAGTAGCTGAATTCGCAAGAATTCAGGTCCGTCCGCCGTTCTGAATTCTCGCGAATCCAGCTACGTGCCAGACCCGCCCGTTGCGAGTCTCGATTCCGATAACCCGATGATAGGATAAGCTCATGACAGTCCCCCAGCTAGACGTGAGACTCTCAATCCTCGGATTATCACCGGCATCTGGGGACACACGGGAATTCGACATGCTGAAACTCACGGCTTTCGGGAGGGCGAGGCTCCTGACGAGCCGCGCTTCGGTGGCAGGAAACCGGCTCAGCAGGAGCTTCGCCCTCCCAATTCCCGGCAACTCTCAGATACCTGCAACCACGCCCCGACAGGGAATCACCATCTTCCGGCCGCTACGGAATGACGACCGAGCCGTCGCTGGACCCGACGGTGCCGGTGTTCAGGCCGTTGACGTTCGCGGGCGATATGTTTAACGTGCCGGCGCCGGTGTTCAACACGTCGTAGTTGAACGGCGGATTGTTAGGATCGTCCAATCCCGGATTGCTGTTCAGGCTGGTGTTGTTCTGCAACGAAAGGTTCAACGTCGCGCTGCCGGAATTGTGGACAATCGCCTCGTTGCCATTCGTGTTGTTGGCGGAAAACTGATTGTCGTGCATGTTGATGTCGCTACCGATGGCGGTTTGGATCTTCAGACCTGGTGTACTGTTGTTCGACATGCTGTTGCCTGCGAAATCACCAGCCAATCCGCCAGCCAACTCGATCCCTTGCCGTGCGTTCGAGTTAGCTACGTTTCCGATCACGTTTCCAGTCACGCTAACTGGAGCGAACTCGTAGGCCCACGAGTGAAGCCCCACGCTGATACCACTGCGCCCATTATTCGACGCCCGGTTGTTCTGGATGTTGCCTACTATTGTGGCCGGGGCGGACGGATCGCCTAAGTCACCACTGATCACGATACCACTGTCAGGAGGTGAAACCCCGCTGGGGTGATCAGGATCCGGGATTATTGCTCGCCCATTCCCGTTTGCCACGTTGTCGCTGATGTTGCCGGTGAATCGGGCGGAATTAAGAGTGATGGACAATCCCACGGGAGCATTGTTATTGGTCGTGTTGCCCGCCACGTCTCCAATCCAATCGCGTGCGGGGCCACCGATACCCTGTAACTCACCGACGATGCCTCCACCACCGTTTTCGTTGGCCGTGTTGTTCGCGATCCGTCCTCTGTAGTCGCGATCTGCACTAAAGAGTATTCCGGCTTGAGCGTTTCGCTCCGTACGATTGCCGGTGATGTTGCCGGACATGGACCCCGAAGGATATAGACCGATTCCACTGTCCTGGTTGTCCGAGGCCTCGTTATCGGTCAATAGATCGTTGTTGGAATCGCCCTGGATTGTATTGGCGGCGGATACCCAGATGCCTACTCCACCGGCGATTCCTATCACCTTTGTCCCGTTGGCGGTATTTCCCGAAACTCGGCCTTTGAAATCGCCGAAGTCGAACGTCGGAGGATATCCCGTGCAATTGACCTCGATGCCCGCATAGCCGTTTTCGTTCGCAATGTTGTTCGTGATGTTGCCCTCGAATGCGGCGGCGTCGGCGCGTATCCCAAACTTGGCGAGGTTGTTCACAGTATTCGCGTCGATGTCGCTTTTGAACGGGACAGATGCAAGAACAGCACCACTTGCGGCGTTCGTGGTTCCGTCTAGCAGGATGCCGCCTTGGGAGTTGGTGACCGTGTTGCGCCGCAGGTCGACTTCGACCGGCATAATGGCATTATCAGCCCGCAACAGGGCTCCGAACAGGGTCGCGTCGATTTCGTTGTCGCTGATCTCTCCTTGGAAGGTCGCGAAGTCGCTCGTCACGACCGAGACGCCGCTGCTTTCGAAGTTCGAAATCTTATTGGATCTGATCTGGGCGTTGGTCACCGATGCAGTGCCAAATATGTCGATGCCCGCGAATCCGCGTTTCGTCGGATCGTACGCGATCTCGAGTTTCTTCGTCGTCGAATTGACACGAAATATGCGGCTCAGTTCCGCAGGTGTGAACGTACCCTGGAAATTCCCAGCGATTGTGTTGTTCACGATCTGCCCATCGAATACCGTATCAATCAGAGCGATCCCGCTGATGTCGTTATGGTCGATCGTGTTCTGGCGAATCGATCCCGAGTACGTGCTTTGAAAGATCCCAAGTCCGTCCTGGTCGTTATCCAGGAGACGATTGCCGGTCACATCGCCTGTCATCGTACTGTCAATGACGGCGATGCCGCTTAAACGGTTGTCGGCGATTTCGTTGTTCTTGATAACGCCCTGGAAGTCTGACGTAGTCTGGATAAGAAGTCCACTTGAATTGCTGCGGCGGATGTTGTTGTCGACGATGTCACCCGAAAATGCCGGGCAGTCCACAATGCGAACGCCGTTCAGCCCACTGTCGGTGATCCGATTGCCCGAGACTGCGCCGGTTCCGCTGATCTGGGAAAGCAGAATTCCGTCGGTCGGAGCAGAAACGATAGCGTTCTCGGAGATGACAAAGCCGTCGTTTGCCAACGCCACGACGCCGGGGCCCACGGGCGACTGAACCTGGAAGCCAGAGAGTGTAGTGCCGTTACCCATCGCGATCTGGCCGTCGATAATCGGCAGTCCGAGCAGGTCCGGATCGTTTCCGGAGTACGGCAACATGCGAGGGCCTAGCTGCGTGTCAATCACCTGCACAGGCCCGTTGCTCAGCAGTACCGTATTGTCCACCAAGCTGAAGTCGCCGGTGTGCGTTACCGTTTGCTGAAAGCCGCTGCGGACGTAGATACCGTTGATGTTGCCGGATTGATAGCGGGGATCGGTTAACGCCTGGGTCAGCGTGGCGTACGGATCCTCGAACGATCCGTCGCTGTTGCCGCCCGCCGCAACGTGAAGCCATCTGAGTGGTTGGCCCGTGGCTGGATCGCGGGCTAGTGTCCCCTCAGTATCGTCCACCACGACGTTTTGCAGACGGTACACGTCCGCCGCCAGCCGTTCGTCCGCCCGTCGCCGGAACGGATAGGACAACAAGCCTTCGACCAGCCTCGCCAGCGGACGCTGCCGCATCAGCGCGCCGCCGGGGAAGCGCACCGCCACCGCAAAGTTCACCGTGGTGTCGAACAACGGGTCGTCTTGCACCGAGAGGTGGAGGCTCACTGCCTCGGAAACCTGCCCTTCCACGCGCGCACGCCAGCCCCAAAACCTGTCGTGTGCCGGGCCGTCGAAGCTGTACACGCTGCCGAGTAACTTGGGTTGAAAGCGATCGCACAACGGAATCGGCACGCCCAGTTCCATATCCATACCGGACAGTGCCGTCTCGAAACGGTCAATATACAACACATGGCCGCGGAACTGATCCGGCGGCGGTTTGCGATCGTCGAAGACCAGCGGCAAGTATCCATTCACTCGAAATTCCCAGCAATCGGTCAGGATGTCGAAGCCGGGGCTGAGTTGTTGAAACTGGTTTGCGGCGGTTTGTCGGTAGTCGTAATACAGATGGAGGCCGAACGTGGCGTCGAATGCCGGATCCCAGAGCCGTCGCCCCACACCCAGGTTGCCGCCCGAGGCGCCGTCTTTGTTGAACAGACCGCGAAAGTCGGCATACCAGAGACGGTCCGACGTCGGCTGGGCCAGCGGCACGAAAACCTCCAGGCTGGTGAAGCTGTTCTGATAGCCGATGCCTTTACCCGCATCGTAGACGAAACTGAATCGGGGCCGGAAGGTGCTCCAAACATCCAGTCCGTCCAGCGGCAACGTGCCGGCGCCGCTTATCATCCCGGGATCATCCATTTCCGAGCGGCGCAGCGGGTCGTCTTGCCCGGAAGCCGTGGCCGTCATCGCGACCATCAACAACGTGACGAAGACGGCAACCCAGGACGGGCGCGCGGCGATAAGGCTCGTTCGAGAAACAACTGTCGTAGCCGAAGTGGCAACACTTCGGGCGGAAGCGGCGAATCCCGAAGTCTTGCGACTTCGGCTACAATCGAGGCGCACAGTCATTTCTCGCGAGCCGCTAAACCGCGACAACCGTGCATGCCACACGCTGCGGTTTTCGTGGTTCGCGTTTTCGCCGTTGACTGCCTTGCGCATGACCGTTTGGAGACCTTCGGTCAAGTAATCGGCGGGGTCGGGAGACCCGCGCCGAGCCCCAAACCGAGCATCAGATCAGTAGATCAACTCGCTTCCTACATAGCCGGTGATACCCGGCTGGTACACACCCAGGCCGGCGCGGTAGTCCAAATGATCGCGGTAGAACCGATCGAACAGGTCCTCGACACCGGCCGTGACCAGTAGACGTTCGGTAAGCCATCCGTGGCAGCGAACGTTCCAGACCGTATAGCCCGGAGTGTGACGCTCGTACAGGCTGTAGGCTGGCCGATCCTGCCCATCGACCATGCGAGCAACCAGGGACACGCTCCAACCGTGGTTGCCTTCACCGCCGGTATCGTCCGAGTGCAAACGCACGCCCAAACGCGTGTCGAACGCCGGAATGTTGGGCAACGGCTCCTTTTCCGTGGTGACGCCCGAACGATCGCCCACGCCGCGGAGGCGGCTCGGCTTGCGGCGCGTGTGGTCCCGACCTTCCTGGTATGCCATCGTCACGAACACGTCCAGCATCGGCGAGACTCCGTAAGCCTCGTAGAGTTCGAATCCGACAATCGTGGCCAGATCCGTATTGACCAGGCTGACCCGGTTGTTCTTCTGACCGATCTGTGCCTCCTTGATCGAACTGACGACGTCGAACGTGATGTAGTCCTCGATCCACGAATGGAAGCCGGTCAGACTGCCTCGGAACCGCGGGTACTCCCAACTGAGCCCGATGTCGATCTGTCGCAGCTTTTCTTCCTCCAATTCCGGGTCGCCGGTCAGCGTGGTCAGACCGGACTGCAGCAGGTTGATGAACGAACCGGCCGCATACAGTTCCGTCAGGGTCGGCGGCCGCTCGGCAAGGCCGAACGCTCCCTGCAACGTCAGGTTGTCGTTACAGGCCCATTCGCCTGTCACGAACCAGGACCATAACGTGAAGTGTCGATCCAAACGGTTCGTCTTCAGGCGGTCGGTGATCAGGATCGCTCCGCTGTTGTCACCCACGCCGGGCACGTTGTTTTCCGCGTCCGTGATGACCCAATCGAAGCGGCCACCCGTGCGCAGGTTCCAGCCGTTTTCGCCAGGAAATGCGTGCCCAAGGACAACTGGGGCATGTCTTCTTGCCCCCACGAGAAGGCCGCGCTATAGCCGGTGGACGCGGCGTCCACGTCGGTGAACGCAGTGCCCTTGCCCGAACTCGGGTTCTTGATGCAGTCGTCAACTTTGGCTGGGTCTCCGGAGCCGTCGAAGGGATACAAGTTGCAGCGAAGGGTGGGGATCTGACGGTTCTTGCCCGCGGCCAGGGTATCGCCCGCGAATCGCGTGCGGTTGTACCAACTATCCAACGTCGCCAGATCATAGGTGGGTTGATCTTCGATGACGTATGACAATCCGAAGGAGTCGGTCACCAAAAACCGCATGTCGAATACCATGCCGGGAAATTCGACGCCGGTCTGGTCCAGCCGCAGATAGTGAAACTCCAGATGTCGATCGTTCGTCGGATCCCACCCTATGGCGCCTTCGAAATCGCGCGAGTTGTAGCTGGATGGGATCTCGAAGCCCACACCGCCGACGTTCCCCGTCGAGTAGTCATTGCCGGTGCGATGTCCATAGCTGACTCGAGTTCCCCAGTTGTCCGAGCCGGCCCAGACGCTCTGACGTCCATACCACTGCTGGCCGTTGGTTTTGAAGTCAAAGCTGGTACTGCCATGCGACTCGAAGCCGTCTTCAAAACGCGGCGACGGCAGCAGTTCGAAATCGACGAAGCTGAAGCCCGGACCGTGAAGAGCCGAATAGGGGCCTCGGACGACAATCATATCCTGGACGATCCGCGAATCTACCTTGTTCAGCAGCGTGTCCAAATCCGCGCGTGCCGGCACCCAGTACGATCCGGACGCAATCAACTGCCCCATATGTTCGCCCCGCGTGCGCACATCGGTGACCACCGGATTGCGCCGCTGCATTCCGACCCCGACAATGGCCGTGCTCGTGCCGAGGAACCTGCCCGCATCGGTCGATGGCCGCCGGTGGGCCTCCACACCCAGCGCGACACCCGCCGCCACTCCGGTCGCCAAGGCTCGCCGGTTGCCGCTCATGCCTCGTAAACTGATGTCAGCCCCTGTCGCCACTCCGGCCGCAAGCGCCGCGGAGGGCAGGCCCCCAGAAGGCTCGGCCGGTTGCGGTTGCATGACGAATCGTACGGTCGGCTCATGGTCGGGGCCGCTTTCCGGCTCATCCTGCTCGAAGCTGACCGGCTGGTATGGATTGATGTCAGGGAAAATCGGCTGCCCGGACGGGGCAGAGTCGTCCTGAGCGTAGTATGCGGGGCGCAAGCCGCTAGCAGCCCCGGCTTCTTGCGTTAGCCCGACGGCAACGCAAGGGTAAGGCGTGTCGTCAACGGGTGGTAGACGCCGGAACGAGTTTTCGGTACCAGTTGGCCACTCGGCAACATCAGCCGCCGCCAGAAAGGCCGTAGCAATCGCGCCGAGCCCGAACACCACCACAAGCAGCGTTGGACTTAATTTGCCGAAGATCATGTGAGTTATTCCTGCCCATTGCGCCTAGCAGTCATAAGACGGACCACCGGAAGTGTCATTCGACCCCCCTACGGGTACGGTCTTCAGCATATTCCATACAATCCATACACCCTGCAGGATTTCCCCATTTTTTCTAGGCGATAGCATTTATCGCGATGCCAGTTTCACCCTATCGGTGGGAGACTCCACGCGCGGCGCGCGTACGAATAGTGGACTGGCGATCCGTGATTCTGAAAAAACCGCAGAGAAACGCTGACACACGCGTAGTGGGGGGGATAATGTAGAATTGGCCGAGAACTCGTACCATTCCCCGTTTCTGGGATAGCGTGACTTGCATAAGCCTCACGGGTGAGCGATGGCAAAGAAGAAGGCAACTCGTGCGGGCAACACCTCATCGCGCAAGAAGACCACGCGAACGACCGCATCTGCTGCGCAAAGTCCCGCGAAAGCAAAGACCACCAAGAAGGCCCCCGTCAAAAAGACCGCATCCACCAAAGCAGCCACCAGACCAGCGAAGAAGAAAACGGTGGCCAAGAAGGTGACCTCGGCGTCGCGCGGCTCGGCCGCAAAGCCGGCCGCGAAGAAGGCCACAACCAAGAAGAAGACGAGTCGACCGGCCGTCAGGAAGCCGAGCCCATCGACACGAGGCAAACGCCCAGCACCAACCGCCAAGCGGCCCGCAGGTAGAGCACAGCGGAGTACGCCAGCCCCCACGACGACGGGCGAATTGCGGCTGCGCCCCTCGAGCGGAGTTTTTTGCTAGTCGCGGCGTTTGTTTCCGTGCTTGCCTTGATTCTGGCATGCGTCGCGCTGTTCCGAACACCTCCAACGCCAGAGATTCATACGACGCCACAAGCCAACGTTGACGAAGAATCGGCGGAACTGAAGCGGGAGATCGCCGACTTGCGGCAGGCGGTTGCCGACGCGCGCAAGGAGACAACGGAACAGTTGGCCGCCGTGCAGGATCGGAAGCCGACGCCACAGGTGGATTTGAGCGAACCGTTTGCCCAGCTTCAACGACAAGTCGAGTCACTTCGGAAAGACATCGCCAAGTGGCAGGAGACGGCGAAACAGCCAACGCTGCCCGTCAAGCCGGACGTTGAACCGAAAGCGAAGGACTCCACAAAACCAGTCGAAGCACCGAAGAAAGAACCGGCGGACACGAGTGGGATGGATGCCAAACCGAAATCGGATGCGCCACCGTCGGTTCCCGATGCCAAGGAGAACGTGCCGAATCCCTCGAAGCAGGCATCGGGCTTACCTAGTCCCGCCGAGATCGTCGCGCTGCGAAAACAGCGGGAAGAATTGTATCAGGACGTGATTCGGTTGTTCCAGGAGCAAGATTGGGACGGGGCACTTGTACCGGCGGAACACATGCTGCGATTGGATCGTCAGCTTTTGGCCGACGAGCCGGAGAAACTGGCCGACGCGCTTTCCACGGTGGCATACATCCACGAGCAACGGGCAGACTATGCGGCGGCGAAACCGCTGCATGATGAGCTACTGGCGTTGCGCACGGACGCATACGGCCCGACCGATTGGCGCGTGGCCGACGAGCGTGTTGCAGTGGAGCGGCTTGACAAACTGATCGGTTTCGACGACGCCCAGCGCGAACAATTTGTCCAGGCACAACAGTTGACCGATCAAGTTCTGACCTTGTTTGGCCAGGGCAACTACGCGGATGCTCTTGGGCCAGCCTAGGAGGCCGGGGAGATTCGAAAGAAGCTGTTTGGCGAAAAGAGCGTTTTGTACGCTCAGAGCTTGTCCATCGTGGCCTCCCTGCAATCCAGAGTAAGAGATTTTGCCGCAGCCGAGCCGCTGTTTCGGCAGGTGGCTGACATCCGTCTCGAAGCCCTCGGTGCCGAGCACCGCGATTACCGAGGGACACTCGTCAATCTAGACGAGCTTTATCAGACAATGGCCCAGGATTGCCAGCAGCGGGCGATCTGAAAGGCGCAGCGGATGCGTGGCAGCAGTTGGTGGCCGTGCGTACCAGCCAGTTTGGTGCGGACCACTGGCAAGTAACCGATGCTCGCTTGGGATGGGAGAATGTCCAGCTTCAGATCAACATGACGGACGAGCAGCGCGCGCGTTTGGCCGAAGCCTATAACTTGGTCCAGACGGTGTCTCAGCTTTACAGCCAGCAGAAGTTTCCGGAAGCGCTTGTTGCGGCCCGCCAGGTCGTTGATATTCGCCGTGAGATCCTTGGCGAAGACCATACGGATCTGGCCAAGGGCCTGGTGGATCTGGCCGCTTTGCTGGATCTTACGGGCGAAGCGGGCGAGGCCGAGTCCTTGCGACAGCAGGCACTGGACATCTGTCGCAAAGTCCTCGGCGACCAGCATCCCGACTACGCCCTCTTTCTTACGCAGTTGGCCTACATGTCCGACAAAGCCGGCGACAACGGCACGGCAACGAAACTGTACGAGCAAGCGTTGGCAATCTATACCGCGACCCTTGGCGCCGACCATGCTGAATGTCGTCTGGCGCATGAACGACTGAAGGACTTGTATCAACGCGTTGCCGTGTCGCGCCTGGAGACTGACGACCTGGAGGCCGCGCGCCAAGTTCGCCAGCAGGTGCTGGACCTGGAAATCAAGCGTTTCGGCGAGGACCATTGGCGAACGACGGATGCGCGGTTGGATCTAAAGCGAATCGAAACGCTGGCTGGGCTTGATGCCGAAAAGAGAAGCCGTCTTTCGGAAGCCACGGGGCTCACGCTGAGCATGTTCGATTTGTACCGTGAGGGACGGGCCGCGGAAGCAGTCGCCCTGGCCGCCAAATCGCTCGCCGCGCGCCGTGAGATTCTTGGCGAGACTCACATTGATACCGGCGAGAGCCTGAATAACTTGGGGGCCATGAACTACGGTGCGGGAGACTACGACAAGGCGGAACCCCTGTACCAGCAGGCATTACAGATCCGCCGCGAGGAATTGGGGCCTACACATCCTCTTTACTCCACCAGCCTGAACAACTTGGCGCTGCTATACCACAGGATGGGGCACTACGGGAAGGCAAAGCCGCTGTACCAGGAAGCGTTGCGATGGAACGAACAGAGCTTCGAGCACCGGCCTGCCGATTACGCCCAGAGCTTGAAAAACCTGGCGAACCTGTACCGCGACATGGGCGACACGGCCCACGCTGAACCACTCTACGACAAAGCCGCGGAAGATCGCCGCGAAGAGTTGGGCGAGGACCATCCGCTGTATGCGGCCAGTCTGCACGACTTGGCGTTGCTCTACCACGCCACCGACAGACGCGATCAAGCCGAAGTACTCTGGAAGCAGGCGATCGAGATTCTTAAGCAAGCCGAGCCGGTTGGTAAGCGACGCGAGTACGCCCAAGCGCTGACCAGTCTGGCGTCCCTCTACCACGACCAGGGTAAGTTCGACGAAGCGGGACAGTTCTATCAACAGGCGTTGGAGATTCGTCGCGAGATCTTGGGCGAGCAGCACGCCGACTATGCCGTCAGTCTCGGCAATCTGGCGGCACATTACCGATCCACGGGCCGTTTCGACGAGGCAGAGTCGCTGTACGAGCAAGCCCTCGAGATCCTGAAAGCCCAGTTTGGCGAAGACCATCACGTCTACGCCAACATGCTCCGCAATCTGGCCAGATTGCACGAAAGTCGAGGAGATCCGGACAAAGCGGAACCGCTGCTGCGACAGTCGCTGGAGATCGCCCGCGAGAAGCTCGAACAGATGGCCGCCATCCAGTCCGAACGCCAGCAACTGGCCATGGCAGTGACATTTCGCGATATTCTGGACCTGTACCTATCGCTTTGTGCCCGTGCCGATCTGCCCGCGGACGAGGCTTACGTGTACGTTCTGCGCTGGAAGGGCGCCGTGTTCGCCCGGCAGCACGAGCTTCGCAGCCATCGCCGGATGCTCCAAAACAGCAACGATCCCGAAATGGCCGGTTTGATCGACGACTTGGAGCACACGGCCTGCCGGATCGCCACGCTCGCCCTATCGGTGCCACCTCCCGACCAGCGGCAGGCCCGATGGCGGCAACTGGGGGAGCTGACACGTCACAAGGAAGAACTGGAGGCCGGAGACCTTCCCCGATCGGCCTCAAATCCAAATCGACGGTAGTGCGAATAACGGCTTCACGATAGACGCCGGCGCGCTGGACGGTCTCACCCCAGGGAGCATTCTGGCGACGTACCCGCCAGCCGGTACGGCCAACGCCGATCAACCCGTCGGTCACGTGCGCGTGCTGGAGGATGGCTTCAAGGCTACGGAAGCGGGAACCGAGCCGTGCGAGCACGAGGGGATGGCGGCGCCCACCGAACTTGCCGCGGGTATGCGGTGCCGGGCAGTCTACCTCGACATGGGCGACCAGCGTCTGCGGGTCTGCGTCGACACGGCCACGGACAAAGACGAATCACGTGCCGAAGACGAGCGGAATCGCTTGATCGCGGATGTCGGTGCGATCGTCGCCGAACGGATACCCCTGGCTGTCACGGTCGACGACACCAGGGATGCCGATTGGCTGGTGCGTTATGATTCACTCGAATCGAAGAAGCTCTTTTTGACGCCCGCCTGCGGGTGGCATGGCCAGAAAGAAGGGACGCTATCGCCATTGTTTGATTTGGCTCAAGAAGGCGACGAGTTCGCGGATACGTTGACGAGTTCGCTAACCAGCATCGCGCGCGCACAGAGCCTGCTGCGTGTGGGGGCCGAGATGGGCGGTGAAAGCGGCAGCGATACGAAACTGAATGTGGACATCCTCCGATACAAGGATGCGGATGACAGCAAAGGTCAGGTCGTCGAATTCGGCCGTGCGGGCATCAGACTCCGCGACGGTGACCGCATCGGTTTCTCTCTCAAGAACACCGGACGCGAATCACTGGACGTAACGGCGCTGCTCGTTGACAGCGGTTTTGGGATTCAGCCACTCTACCCAAAACCGGGACAGACCAATCGTCTATTCGGCGGCAACGAATTACCGCCGATAAAGGGAAATATCACTGCAGATTACGCTGGCCTCGAACATCTGGTGGTTATCGCCGTCAAGGGCAAACCGGTGGACGAGCCGGCCAACTTCTCATTCCTGGCACAACCCACGCTGGAACGGTCGCGCGCGGCAGGCGGCGAGAACTTCAATTCGCCGTTGGGCAAGATCTTTCAGAATGCCCTCTACGCCGAAGGCGATACGCGGGGCTACGCCGCCGAGGCGATCAGCGAATACGAAATCCGTACGCTATCCTGGAGCGTCGCTCCCAAGTGACGCCTCTGTAGTCTCGAAATGGTTGTCCGCCACGCCGGAAGTTGCTGCAATTAGCCCGGCGGGCCTGTCACCAGGCGCGAAGCTTCTTGCACCAGCCGGGGCGCGTTTTCGCCCCGCGCCGAGCGCACCGAACCGGCGTCAGTCGAGAGTCTTGCACGATATCACCGGCTCGGATGGACAACAGTTGCTCGGCCCAATCTTCGGTGATAGAATCCCCCGCAGTCGGTGATGGAACCGGGGGACAATCTGGCGATACTCATCTTGCGACCCCAGTCGAAGTAGTTCACCGCTGGTTCTGTTGGCGTAGTGTTTTGGATTGTCATCGTCTACGCCGCGGTCCGCTTGCCGTTTACTGCGGTCGTTAGCCTCTAGCTTAAGGAGAGCAGAATGCGACTCTTTGGCGTCTTTTCTCTGGCGTGTCTTCTTGGCAATCCATTGATCGCCCAAGAGACGAATGCGGAACTCGAACTGGGTGAGTTTCTTACGAAAGCAATAGCCGAAAATGATGTTGTTGCCTACTCTCAATGCTGGCTTTCTTTACGGCGAATGACCGCAAAGTTGAAGGAGATCGGGGTGGATCTGCCGCCCGAAGAGACAGAGAGGATGCCTGAATACATTGCACGTCGGAATAGACTCGTGGCCGAGTCGTTTCGAAAGATCCAAACGTTGATCGATAGCGCCAAGATTGACAGGCAGTCCATTCGGCTGAAAGCGTGCGAGGCAGGAAACGTCCAGGCACGAAAGGCACCCAAAGGATCGTTAACGAAGGCTCAGGATTTCAGCGTGGTCATATCCGTCGGAGCTGAGCAGTGGCGATTCGAAATCGATGACGGTGTGATGGACAACGGAATGTGGTATTTCTCCGATAGACCAATGACGCTTTTTGCGGGCGACACGACAATACGTTTCCGAGCCGACAGCAAATAGGATATGAAGGGGACCCAGCCCCAACATGCAAGCCTGATTCGGCCCGGCGAAGGCATATGACGACACCATCACGGGTACGGCGGACGTGGACAAGACCTTCAACGGTCCCGTTCTCTTCCCCGACGAATTGACCACGGTCAAAGTATCGCCGTTGGCGCGGGTGCGTGTTGTCCCGCAGGGCACAGTCATGGCGTGTTCTTTCGGCCATTGCCAAGAATTACGCGTTGTCCGATGCCTTCTTGCCGAAGTAGAATGAAGACGGAGCGTCGGGGGCAGTCGCGCATCAGAGAGGGGCGGCGTATTGTGGAACTCTTCAGCATAGAATGCACTACTTGCCAACAGCGGCTTAACGTGCGCGACGAGTCGGCGATCGGCGAGATCCAGATTTGCCCGAAATGCGGTAGCATGGTGCTGGTCGAGGCGCCGCCGGATTGGCAGGCCGCTGCGTCCGACGAATCGGCGCCGACGTCGCCGCTCCCCCCGCCCCCCGTTGCCGAAGCCGAAGATGAGTCGGACGAAGCGGCCTCGGGACCTGGCGAGACAGCAGTTCCTTCGCAGCAAACGCCCGCAGCGCCTCCCGTCATCGTCGTCGGCGACGAGTCATCGTCACCTTCTTCGGAGGCTGATACCGTCGACGGTCCTATTGAATTGGACGCCGCGCAAGCCGAGACCGGGCCGGCGGCTGACACAGAGCCGGAGTCGGTAGCTGCGGACGAACCACCCGTCTGCGATGGTCCCGTCGCGCAGCCGGACGCGCCATCAGCCGGCCCCGCTGAACCGGTCTTGCCCACGGATGATTGGACATCGGAGGCAACGCAGCAACGGCGACAGTGGCTGCTGGTCGGGGGCGCTGCAATCGTTGGGATCGTGTTGGCCATCGGCTTGGTCGGGCTTCTTGCGTCACGAAGGTCTCGGCCCGAGCCTGTCGATCCGGTTGCCAATGGCAAGGCTAATGTCGAGACGCCTCAGGACACGGATGACAACACGTCTCATGAGCCTCCGGAAGACGACGAGATGGGAGACGAAACCGAAGGCAAGCCTCCCACGGCAAAAGACGACGAGAGTGACGGAGGCACTGAAGACCTCGACAAGCCGTCGGACCCACCTGCGGCCCCGGACGATCCATCGAAGCCTGAAGCCGAACCAGTGGAGGATCCGGAATCACATACGCCCGAGCCAAAGACCAAGCCCGAGCAGGAGAAGTCGTCGAATGACGACGACAAGGACAAGCTGCTTCTCAAGCCGGTCGACGACAAGCCGGACGCCACGGCGATGGATACGGCCGCTCTTGCGAAAACGTTGGGCGTGCTGGCTCCGTTCACCGACGAACAGCCGTACACGCCTCCACAGCTTGGTGAGGCATCCCCAAAGGAAGCGGCACCGAAATTGGATCCCGCCGCTTTGCCCTTGCAGGGCCCATCCGCTCCTCGCCCCGAGCCTCGTGAGGTAAACGTTGCCGAACGGTTGAAAGACGAGATCCCCGGGATCGAATTTTCGGATACCCCGCTGATCGACTTCCTGCGCTTCGTGACCGATTTCAGCACCATTCCAATTACGTTTGACCCCGATGCGTTGGCTCTCGTGAATGTCACACCGCAGATGCTGATCAACGTGAAGCAATCGAAGACGAACGTCGCGGATTTGCTTTCGGACGTGTTGGGATCGATTCATTTGGGCTATGTCCGTGTTGACGGTCATCTATTGGTGACACGCCCGCCGCCGGCCGATGGGCAGCTTCTCGCCCATTCCTATCCGATGGCCGACTTGGTGGGCGAGGATCCTGGACAACTCGAACGGCTGGCGGACATGATCGTCGAGATGGTGGAGCCCGGTTCGTGGGAAGAGAATGGAGGTATCGGGATCGTCCGCCAAAAAATGCCCTCGCTGGAGTTCGAACATCACGACGTGGAGAAGTTCCGGGCCCTAGTTTTCTGCGACAGACTTCGTGTGGCCCGTGGCTTGCCGCCGCAATCGAACTTCAACCGGGAGTTGTTCAAACTCGAACCACGCCTGTCCCAAGCCGAACAGCGGCTGGCCACAACCGTCACGATCAATTACGTCCAGCCCACACTGTTCGTACGCATCTTGGACCGGCTTGGCAAGGAGGCGGGACTGCACATTCTGGTCGACTGGCAGGCAGTGGCCGACCTTGGCTGGACGCCGGAAGGTGAAGCAACGATCTCGGCTAACAACGAACCCATTGGCCGGACGCTGGCGAAGATGCTGCTTCCGATGGATTTGACCTACCGAGTTGTCAATGCGAACACCGTCCAAATCACCTCGCCGACTGCGCTCATCGCTCGGTTGGACGTCGAGTTCTACCCCATCGAGAAGGCGCTTCTGCCGCAGGAAACGCCGGAGGAGTTTCTGCAGCACGTCCGCAAGGGACTGGGCGAAGAAGGGCTGCGCGACGTGGGCGCGACGATTCATCTGGACGCGCCCAGCAAGCATCTGATTGCCGCCTTGCCCCAACCGTGGCATCGGGAACTGGCCGATCTGATGAATGGCCGCAAGAGCAAGCCAGCAGCGAGTCCGGCAAAGACACCGCCGCCGTGAACGGCTGTTTCGCCGAATCTGGATGGCCGACGCGGCTATCTTAGCATCACTCGAGGATTGACTGTCCGATTCTAGTGTAGCCGGAGTCGCAAGACTTCGGGATTCGCCGCTTCCGCCCGAACTGTTGCCACTTCGGCTACGACAGTTGTCTCGCGAACGTTGCTTTCTGAAAGGTTGGGTAAGGCTATGCCGTTTGTACCGTGAGAAGGGCTTATGTCCCTTCCCACAACGCCGTTGACGGCTGGGTCAATTGGCCTGTCGATCTACTATCTGGTAGAATTCCATGGCGGGCAAGCCGCATATGGCGAGCCCAAGGGCTCGACGAACGGAACCGCCGGGCCGGTGAAGGCAGGATAACGAGCCCCCGACGGAAGAATGCGTCCGTTCCGGCGCCCGAAAAGGAGTCTGAATGAGCCATCCCACTATTGGCCGGCCAATGGAGATCCTGCTGGTCGAAGATAGCGTGATCGATGCCCGTTTGACGATTGTTGCGTTACGCAAAGGGGGCCTGAAGCATCGGTTGACCTTGACTCGCGACGGCGCGGAAGCGACGGAATTCCTGTTTCGGCGAGGGCGCTTCGCGCAGGCTCCTCGGCCAGACCTGATTCTGTTGGACGTGGTACTTCCGAAGAAAAGCGGGCTGGAAGTGTTGGCCGAAGTTAGAGAAGATGACGATTTGAAGAAGATACCCGTGGTGGTGTTAACGGCTGCAGAAGACGACGACACAAAATACCAGTGCGAAAGGCATAGTGTCGAGCATTACATCCCAAAGCCGGTGAACCTGGACAAGTTTCTGGAAGTCGTGAAGAAGCTGAAGCACCACTGGCATAACGACCTGATCCTGCCGTCGTTGGAATGATGAACATGACAAACGACAACCAACCGCAGCCTGATGGCTTCCCCAGCCAGCCGATCCGACGTCCGGCGCCGCGTCAGCCGGGGCAACCCGCCGGGACGTCTCCGACCACGGGTCCGCTGCCCATGGGGCCTCCGCCCGGCAGCACTCCTGGCGGTGTCCCCACCCCAATGCCGACGGCAGTTCCCGGCCAGCCAACCGTACCAACGTATCAGCCTGCGCCGGGCGTGCCCGTCGATCAGCCGAACCAGGTCGCTCAATTCGGGACCGCTCCGCCGGTCGTCCCAGGGGCCGGCGCTGTCGGAGGCGAAGCCAGCGATGGTCATGCCACCAAGAATTTCAACCTCCTGCCGTTTGCGATAGCAGCCGGGATTCTCCTGTCATTGGCGGGAATCGGGGTGCTGGCCCTTCTGGCGACACGAGGCGGCGACGAGAGCGAGAAGGGCAAACAGACTGCCTCTGCCCGAACTACGAAGTCCAACACCGAGCGGCCTCGCACCATCCGTACGCCGACGAGAAGACAGGCATATCCGCGCCGTACGGTCGACGATGTTGATTCGCAACTCGGCCAGGTGCCAATGGCCATTGACGAGGATGAGGTATTGGCGCACGCGGCCGATCCAGACGGACTGCGGGGGACTGCAGACACCGACGTGGACGGCAAGGCCAATGGTTTGGTGCTAAGCGGCGACGACAATGCCTTCGACGGAAAACTGCCCAGCGCCAGTGACTTGGACGTCGACAACACCGACGGCGTAGCCGACCCGATGGAACCAGCGGAGGAAACGGAAGAAGAAAAGGAAGAAGCCGTCGAAGAGGAGCCGGAGGATCGCCCCGATCCGTTCGCCGACTTCCCAGACCGCGTTGGACTGACGAAGTTGGCGGGTCCCGCGAGTGGTGCGAGTCCGATAACGCTGGGCCCTGTTCATCTGTTGGATTCCGACGAAGTGTCATTTGCGCTGCGACATGGCGAGTCGGCCCTCGGCCCGAAGGGGCGATTCGCAATGGAACCCACTGACGAAGCTCGGAAGGCTCAAGCAATGCTACGACTGGCCGGCGGGCGAGCGTTGCCGGTCGCTGAGGTCAGCGCGGACAACAACGAGTTGAAGTTCCAGTGGTTGGCCGACGGCGCAACTCGCGAAGCCGACTACCTGCGCAACTGTAGCCTGTTGGTAACCGTCGGCGATCAATCCCGGGCGATGGCGTTGCGAGAGGCGGATGTCATCGATCCCTGGAAGCTCGATCCGTCGGAAGGTGGTGCGACGTACGATCGGAAGTTGGACTCGGTTCCGAAGTCCGCAACGCTTGGCGTTGAAATCCTGGAGCTATCCGACCGCTTTCCGGCCCATACGATTGTCGGCGGCCGTCGACTGAAGCCGTCGAAAAGGACGTTGATCAAGATGCAGGGATCGGCGAAGGAAGAGCTGTTCACGTTTGACATCGTATTCCGGCCCTCTGGTACCGAGAAATTCTCCCTGATAGCCAAGACGTTATGGCCTGAAGGCGCCAAATTCAATCCAAAGTCGATCCCAAACCAGATACGAGCTCTGCAGGCGAGAAGGCTGGCGCTTCAAAGCCAACGGTCGATGCCCGCAAGTAGCCGCGCAGCGGCCAACCAACAGATTGACGCGCAAATCGCACGCTATCAAGAACTGCAAGACGCATGCGACAACATGGCAGGCGGCGCTGAGGTTCATTTCCGCGTATTCATGGATTTCGGAGGTCTGGAGACCGACCTGCTCACCTCAAAGGCCCCAACAGCCGGCGCGGCCGATTCCCTCACCGCCTCCTCCGGCAGCGAATAAGCAGCAAGACAAACGGAGTAGCGAGGATGCCGACGAGGGGTAGCAAGCGGTTCTGATCTGAGGAATACTAGTGGGCGCTGCGTACGAAGTACTGAGCACGAGTACCGTGTGCTCACCACTGTGCACCAAGTACTGGATACCAAACATCATTCGAGAAATGACTGTCGGATTCGCGTGTAGCCGGAGTCGCAAGACTTCGGGATTCGACGCTTCCGCCCGAAGTGTCGCCACTTCGGCTACGAAAGTAGTTTCTCAAACGATCCCAAGTCTGCCAACCTGAGGTTGCGGTATGCTCCTCCGAGTCCGCACAATCGTTCAGATTACTGCTGCTGTCGTTTCGCTTCTGGTTGTCCGGGCAACGGAGCCGTTCTCCGCTGCCCAGGACTCGGACACATCCTACGCTGGCAAGTCGGTGAGCGAATGGGCCCAGATCCTGGAAACCCGTCTGGAGAAAGAAACGGATGAAGACAAAGAGGCGTGTCGACGAGCGGCGGCGGCGCTTGGCCAAATCGGCCGGGCAGCTAAGGACGCCGTGCCGCTTCTGGCAAAGGCGCTCGAGTCGCCATCACCGGAAGTCCGGCATTTCGCCGTCGATGCTTTGGGGCGTATCGGACCGGATGCCAGAGACAGTGTCCCGGCAATCGTTGCCGGAGTGGACATCCCGAAAGACGATCCCGTCTACGCCAAACTCTACGCCAGACTGAAGCACTTTCGCCGCTATGCGGCCAAAGCCCTCGGCCGTATCGGTGGCTCGGGCCAGGAGGCCGTCCGCGTTCTTGAAGAAGCGCTGCAAAATGAAGACCCGATTTACCGTGTCGAAGCGGCTCTGGCGTTGTGGAAGATGACCCAACATGAAAGGGCTCTCCCAACGCTGGAATCGATCATTCAGCAAGACGAGGCGGAAGGTCGTTTTGAAGCCATCATGGCGTTATCGGAACTCGGTCGGGACGCTGACGCGGCAATCGGCACTTTGGTGGCAACCTTGAAACACGCCGACCCCGATCTGCGCCGCGCGGCAGCCAGGGTGCTCGTGCAAATCGGGCAGACTGTATTCGGGCGGGTCGCCCAGTTGTTGTCGGACGGCGAGGTTGACACGCCGGAGGAAGCGGTTTACGTGTTGGGGGAGCTGTTGGCGGAACTTCGCCAGAGCACGTTTTACGATCAGAGACGTGGCGAAGTCGAGTTCGCTAAAGAAAAGGAATCTGTCTTCGAACTGGTTGAACCGGCGCTTGTGCCTTTGCTTTCCCACGAACGAGAGGAGGTACGCGCGGTAGCGTCCCGGTCCTTGGCGCAAATGGGCCTCCTCGCTGCGCCGCTTCTGCTGCCGATCCTGGACAGCGACGACCAGCAGGCCCGCGAGAGCGCCATCGACACGCTCGAACGTTTGGAGCAGTACTTGCCTGCTGAATCTCCCGCAGGCGATGGTGTCGAGCAAGTCAAACGCAAATTGGTCAACCCTTTGATGGCATTGATGGGCCATAGGACCCCAGAGGTCCGCCGTGCAGCATATCGGGCGTTCGACGCATTCGCTTTTGGAGAGGAAGGCGCAGCAGCCAGGCCCCTGCTGTTGAAGGCGCTGCGGGATCCGGACGCAGCCATCCGCAGCCACGCCGCGAAGGCTCGCGACGCACTCGCCAAGTCGGAGGGGGAGAACCCTACGAATTGAGGCCGATGCAAGCTAGAATTTGAACACTGACGTAGAACATACACTCCAAAACGGGATCCTCGATCAATGAGCAACGAGAGTACCGAGGCAGATCTTGGGCAAGAACAGAGCCAGTTTCGATCCGATCTAGAGAAACTGCGGCAGGCCATCGCCGACGTATTGGTCGGTCAAGACGAAGTGATCGACTTGACCCTGGCAGCACTTATCGCCGGCGGCCACGTGCTGTTGGAAGGACCGCCCGGCGTGGGCAAGACGGTCCTGGGCCGCACGCTGGCCAATTCGCTGGACGTGCAATACCGCCGCATCCAGTTCACTTCGGATCTGATGCCGTCCGATATCATCGGCACGTATGTGGTTATGGAATCGCAGGGCCGGCGACGATTCGAATTCCAGCACGGGCCGATCTTCACCAGCTTGCTGTTGGCGGACGAGATCAACCGGGCAACGCCTAAGACCCAGGCGGCGTTGTTCGAGGCACTTGAAGAACGCTCGCTAACCGTGGCCAACGAGTCGTACCCGCTGCCGTCGCCGTTCTTTGCCATTGCCACGCAGAGCCTGGGCGACATCGAGGGGACTTTTCCGATACCGGAAACGCAACTCGATCGTTTCTTTTTCAAGTTGGTCATGAATCCGCCGGCCGGGAGTGATCTAGAGACGATTCTCGGACGCACCACCGAGCCGGCGAAAGATGCAGGCCAGCGAGTTATCAGTGGCGACCGAGTGGTCGAGATGACTCGGTTGGCACGCCAAGCGACGATTGCACCCGATATGCTGAGCCACGCAGCCAAACTGGTCATGGCCACGCATCCGGACAACCAAGCCGCACCCGAGTCGACGCGACAGTTTGTGCTTCGCGGAGCAAGCCCGCGAGCCGGACAGGCGATGATCCTGACGGCAAAGGTGCTGGCCATCGTCGACGGTCGCACCGACGTCTCACGCGACGACCTGCACCGAGTCGCTCTGCCTGCTCTTCGCCATCGCGTGACTTTGAACTTCGAGGGCCACGCGCAAGAGACCGGGATCGACGGGATTATCAACGAGATCTTGAATGCCGTGAAGTGATGACGCTGTTTGATTCCAATTTCCGAAAACGCTGCGATTATCTGGATCAAGCGGCCCGGCGCAGTTGGGGAACGCGCTTCTTGGGCAGGCGGCTGGATAAGCGATGGGCTGGCGGCAGTGAGTTCGTCGGGCATTCGGACTATACCAGCGGCGACGATTTCCGCTACGTCGATTGGCATATTTGTGCGCGACACGACGAACTGCTCACTCGGCAATACCGCGGCAGTGAGGATCGTGTCGTCGATCTGGTGTTGGATTGCTCCTACGGCATGGGCTTGGGGGATCCCAGGAAGTTCGACGTGGCGCGACATTTGGCGGCCGCGTTGGGATACATGGCGTTGGCCATTTGGGACCAAGTCGGCATTGTGACCGTGTCGGATCGGATTGTCGCGGAATTGCCGCCGGTCCGCGGCAGGAGTCGCTTGCCGCGGCTGTTCCGATTCCTGGACGGTCTCGATGTCGATGGGGCGCCCGTGAATCTAAACGCCGCGGTCGAGTCGTTCGTACGGAACCGGCCGCACAGAGGCATCACCGTCGTGATCAGCGATTTGTTTGACCCCGCAGGGTTCGAATCGGCGATTGACCTGCTGGCGATCCGCGGTTTTCAGCCGTATCTGCTGCAGGTCGTGGATGACGCCGAAGCAGACCCAACTTACTCGGGCAGCGTCACGTTGGTGGACATCGGCCGTGACCGGTCGCGCAGGACCTATTTGGAGGAGATCGACTTGTTGAATTACCGAAAGGTTTTCCGCGAATTCAGCATGGCGTGCCGCCGCTATTGTGCACAGCGTTCAATCGGGATCATCCAAACGAGAACCGGAACGCCCTTCCAGGAGTCCGTCTTGCGGATGATCCGAACCGCCACATCCCGGATGTATGCTCAGTGAGGTTGCGACCATGAGTTTCTACAGCCCGGGCGCTTGGTGTTGGATTCTCTTGGCGATCCCTATCGTCGTCTTCTATCTCTGGAATTTCACCAGCCGACGACACGAGGTTGCCACTTTTCCCCTTTGGCAGCGTGCTTTGGCTCGAAGACCGGCGTGGTTCGTGCTGCGATTCTGGCTGTCACTTGCGACACAAGTCGTCATTTTGCTGTTGATCGTTGCTGCGTTGACCGAACCTTATTGGACGGGCGTGTTTGCGGCTCGACGTAATATCGCGCTGATCGTGGACGTTTCGGCCAGCATGTCGGCCACAGATGTCCAACCGCCCCGGTTCGAGGCGATGAAGGAGGAAGCCAAACGAATCGTAAGTGAAATGCGTCGCGATGATCGGATGTTGCTCGTCAATGCTGGCTCGCTGATCCGAACCGAACACCGACTGACCGACAACCAGGAGACTTTGCTCGCGGCGATCGAATCTCTGAAGCCTACGGACGGCTCGACGCAAATCCCGCAAGCCGTCGAACTGGCCCGCCGCGTGCTCAAAGACGAACTTGCTCGCTGCGTCCTCGAAGAGAAACCCAATCCAAGAATCATCGTGCTCACCGACGGGGCTTTCGCCGGCGCGGGCGAGTTGGTCGCTGCCGAGGATGTGCAAATGGTGTTCTTCGGCGAACAAGCGAACAACGTGGCGATCACCAAGCTGGCGGCCAGCCCGGATCCGGTGCAGCCCGAGCAATACGACGTGTTCGTCGAAGTTGCCAACTACTCGGCAGCGGAAATCTCCGGACGGCTGGAACTGAGTCTCGAAGGCGACTATCCGCAAAGGGTTGAGTTGAGCGTGCCTGCCGGAGAGAGCGTGCAGGAGGTCGTGCCTTTCTCCGTCCCGGAAAGCGGCCTGCTTTCGGCGCGACTGCAAATCGGAGGCGATCAGGACGACCTGGCTGCAGATAACGAGGCACACGTGTTTGTCCACAGTCGCCAGCGCCCAGTCGTCAAACTGCTTGCTGGGGCAGCCCAAGCCGACGGCGCCGGGATGTCCGCGGAACAGGCGGAGTCCGCAATCGGGCAGATCAGGGACATCCTGAAGAGCGATCCACAGATCGACGTACTGGACGCAGATGGGGACACAACCTCGGCGCCGTCCGGCGCGATAACGGTTCTGTTCGGCCAGGTTCCAGATCAACTGCCAACAGGCCCTGTAATGGTATTCGAACCGATGGGTTCATGCGAACTTTGGGACGAAGCCGACGACCCCGTCCACGGCCAATCGGCTGCCGTCGAAACCGCATCGCTCGATTCGCCGCTACTGTCGGGTGTGGATTTCACGGGCGTTGTGGTTGAGAAGGCTGCCCGGCTTCAATTCAAAGTTAAGTCAGATTCCATCGTCAGATCGGCCTCGGGCGACTCGTTGTATAGCACCATAGACAGGCCCGACGGTCGTGTTGTTGTCTTGCACGTGAAGCTCGCGCCGGAAAACAGCGACCTGACGCTGCGAACCGACTTCCCCGTGCTGATAGCCAACGCAATACGATGGCTCACACCGGCTTGGGAATTACAGCAGTCTACGACAACGACCGACGAAGTCGTTCCGCTCATCGAGTCAGATTCGGAACGGAGTCTGAAATCAGAAGATGCCGAAGTGCTTATTGCCAAGGGGCAGTCGATCGCACTGCTGGACCGAACCGGTGCGTGGAAGATGCCGACGATGAAAGGCGAAAGCCAAAACGACAGCCAGGACGTCTTGCCGAGCAATCTGACTGACTCTTCCGAGAGCGATCTTCGTATCCGCGAAGACGCAATTTCGGCCAAGTTGACGCCGCTCGAGCCTATTGACGATCAGCCGTTATGGATGCTGCTTGTCGGTGCGGCAGTTGTGCTGTTATTCGTCGAATGGTGTCTTTATCACCGAAAGGTCATTGTCTAGACGGCATGTCAGGTTTGTTTGCACAGATCGAGCTCGAATATCCCGCCAGGCTGCTTTGGCTACTGGTGCTGCCGGTCGTCGCTTATTTCGCGTGGCGAACCGGCGTCACCGCTACCGCCACCAATGTGCGCCGGTTGGCGTCGGTGATTTGCCGGTGCGTCATCGTCTCGCTGCTTGTCTTTGCATACGCTGGCTTGATAGTTCGAGGGACGAGTGATCAACGATTCGTGATCTTCGCCACCGATGCCAGTCGTAGCGTCAGCGGCCCGTCTCGGCAGGCGGCCGAGGGATTCCTCAGTAAAGCTAAGGAAGCTCGGGCGAATCACATGGTTGCGTATGTCTCTTTCGCCGACCGAGCCACTCCGCCCGACTCGGAAAGAATGCTTCAGACAGAGAAACTAGACAACAAACAGAGTGACCCCGCCGCTGCCCTGCGACTGGCAGCGGCGTCGATTCCGACGGACTATGTTCCGCAGGTCGTGCTCTTGACCGATGGCATCGAGACCCGGGGCGAGTTGGCCAAGGCGGCGTTGGCGGCGAACGTGCCGGTTACGGTGAAGCCCTTGCAGGCCTTTCCCGGCCCGGAGGTTTGCGTATCCGAATTGATTGCCCCGAAGCAGGCATCTCTGTTCGCGGATACGCCCATCGAAGTCGTCGTCTTGTCTAGCCAAGAAGACAGCGGCGTCCTCGAACTACTGCGCGACGGACAACCGGTGGCCAAGCAAGACGTGGCAGTCGAGACCGGCGCGAACAGGTTTCGTTTCGCGTTGCCCCTTGGCAGCGGGCCAGATGTCGTGATCCAGGCCAAATTGGAGACGTCCAGTGACACGATCGCCGACAACAACAAGCGGCGGACGATGGTCTTCGCCGCCCGGAGCACGCGTATTTTGTTGGTAGACTCGGAGCCGGAGTTGGCTAAGCCGCTGGAAGAGGCGCTGGCCAACCAGGGATGTGATGTGACGAAAGCAACCCCGGCTCAAGTCGATGAGGCCGGCAGCCCGTTCGACGTCTTCGATTTAGTGATACTGTCCGATGTGAAGCCAAACGAGTTTCCCGCCGAGATGGCAGCCGCACTTGATCGTTACGTGAAAGAACTGGGCGGCGGCTTGATCATGTTGGGTGGCGAAAACACGTTCGGCGAAGCATCCTATCGCGACACCAAGCTGGAGAGCATGCTGCCTGTCGAGGCGTTCGAGGAGGTGAAGGCCAAGAAGATGGTCCTGGCGATGGTCCTCGTGATCGACACCTCTGGTTCGATGGAAGAAGAGCAGCGAATGGACCTGGCCAAGCAGGCGGCGAAGCAGTCGATTGGTTTGCTCGAATCGCATGACAAGGCGGGCGTGATGGCATTCTCCGACGTTGCCACGTGGGTGGCGGAAATCGGCCCGTGTGCAGACAAGCCCGATTTGATGCGGCGGATCGACACGCTGACGCCGGAAGGCCAAACCAACATGTACGGCGCTGTCGAGCGAGCGTTTCTGGCCTTGCAGCAGACGGACGCCGACCGGCGCCACATGATCCTGGTGACCGACGGTATTCCTGCGCCCGGCGATTACTGTGAAATCGCAGCCGAAATGGCTGAGGCCGGCATCACGCTTTCCACCGTTTCGATCAGCCCGGGCGCCGAGCAGGATCTGCTGAAAAAGATGGCTCGCATCGCGGGCGACGAGCGCCGCCATCGCCACTGTGACGATCCGGCCGACGTCCCCAAGATCCTGGAAGAGGAGACCAAGGAGGCAACCAGCGAAGAAGGGCTGCACGACTTCCGGCCATTTGTCCTGCGAACGCTACCCGGCTTGGATGTCGAGTCGGCCCCGGCGTTGGCCGGGCATGTTCCCACCGGCCTCAAGCCAGGCGCAGAACCGTTGTTGATGGCCGGCGCCGACCCGCTGCTCACTTGGTGGCGTTACGGTGTCGGCGTGAGCGTGGCCTTCACATCCGATGCCAAGAACCGCTGGGGAAAGAGCTGGCAGGATTGGCGGGGGTTTGCACCTTTCTGGAAACGTCTTGTACGCCATGCCGCTCGCACGCGAAAGCCTAGCAACGTGTCGATGCAGATTCGTCGCAACCGCGGCCGTGCCGTCGTCACATTGGATGTACGCGACGAGGAATTGAAGTTCGTCGACCACGCAGGTCTGTCCGTAGTCGTGTCCGGACCGGAGGACGAGGAAGCAATTACGCTTGACGCAACACAAGTGGCCCCTGGACGTTACGAAGCGTCGTTTGCCGCCGACAGGTTGGGACGATACATAGTCGAAGCCGTCATCCAGGACGGCTCGGGATCGGAACGCCGCGAGAAGCAGGCGCTCTTTGTCGACTATCCCGACGAAATGCTCTTCAAGCCGACCAACCATACGCTGCTGAAGTCCGTAGCAGCAGCTACTGGGGGCGTTTACGATCCTGAACCGGCATCTGTCTTCGCTCCAGATGGGCGAACCGTGGAACGAATTACGCTGCTTTGGCGCTTGCTCGTCCTCACAGCGATGATTCTGTTCGTCGTGGACGTTGGCCTTCGGCGTCTGCGGTTCTAGAGCACCCTCCTAAATCCTGGCCGCATTCAATCTCTCGCTAACGTCCCGTTCAAAGAGTGCAGGCATGTCGGGAAGATCCAGAAGACTGTTGGCGGTAGTCGGGCCGGGAATTCTCGTGGCTGCCACTGGTGTTGGCGCGGGCGATTTGGCTACGGCCGCTTTCACCGGCAACGTGCTTGGATTGGCAATCCTCTGGGCGGTAATCATCGGTGCGTTTCTCAAGTTCGTCCTGAACGAAGGTTTGGCCCGTTGGCAATTGGCTACCAGCACAACGCTGCTGGAGGGCTGTGCCGATCGGTTCGGCAAACCGATTATCTGGCTCTTCCTGTGTTACCTTGTGGCCTGGAGCTTCCTGGTCGCGGCGGCGCTGATGGGTGCCGTGGGCGCTACCGGCCACGCCATCTACCCGCTGTTCGGGGAGGAAGCCGCGGATGACAATAAGATCTTCTACGGAGTTCTGCACAGCGTTGTCGCCGTTGCCCTGGTGAACATTGGTGGATATCGCCTCTTTGGCAAAGTCATGGGTGTCTGCATTGGGATCATGTTTGTCGTCGTTGTCCTCACGGCCCTGGCGATGCGACCAGCCCTTGGCGAACTGGCAAGCGGACTTCTGTGGCCGACGATTCCGAAGGTTTCATCCGAGGGCGTCTCCTGGACCGTTGCCTTGATGGGTGGAGTGGGTGGAACGTTGACCATCTTGTGCTACGGCTATTGGATTCGCGAGGAAGGACGGCAGGGCATCGAGGACTTGAAGACCTGCCGGATCGACCTGGCAACTGGATACATCATGACCGCAGCGTTCGGCCTGGCCATGGTCGTGATCGGAAGCTCGCTGGGAGCAATGGAAAGAGAGGGAGGGTCGAAGCTGATCGTCGAAATCGCCGGGCAACTCGATGCGAACTTGGGGCCCCTGGCCAAATGGGCGTTCTTGCTTGGCGCGTGGGGAGCCGTGTTTAGCAGTCTGCTCGGCGTGTGGCAGAGCGTGCCGTATCTTTTCGCAGATTCCTGGTCCCTGGCCACTGGCGTTCGCGACAGCGAGAAGGCACGCAAAGTGGATACACGATCTTTCTCTTACCAGGCATACCTTTACAGCATCGCTTTGATTCCCATCGTTGGTTTGGTCGCCGTGCCGTTCAAGACCATGCAGAAGACGTACGCGGTGGTCGGAGCGTTGTGTATTCCGTTGCTGGCAATTGCTTTGCTTTTGCTCAATGGTCACAAAGAATGGGTGGGATCTCGGTACAAGAACAAGCTTTGGACGTCACTCGTGCTGATTGCCGCTCTTCTGTTCTTCATTCTGGCAGGCTGCCTTCAGATTCGCAGCAAGCTTGACAAGCCAGCAGCCGATCCGATCCCACCCGCGGCGTCAACAGAGGCCGAACCAACCGTCAAGCCTGCGCCCGACGAAGCCAACTGATCCCAGATCGGCCATCATGTCAATCGCGCGAATCCACTGTGGCGAACCGGCCCGCCGATACGGTTCTCGATATCGCCTTGACTGATTGCCTCGGCCAACTCGGGCAAGACCTCCTCCGCGGCGGCCAAGTAGGTGTCCACATGTTGGTCGGTGTGGGCCAGAGAGGCATAGAACCCACCGCCCGCGAGGATACCTCGGGCAAGCATGCGTACGGTCAGCAACGTGCCGAGCGCGGCGGCCTGCGGATGATCGAATTGAATCGTAGTGAGGGCCGGATGCCCGTGTGTTTTGAGCGGAAGGTCATTCTGGCGAGCGATTTCCTGGAGGCCTTCCTGGAATCGTCTTCCAATGGCCTCGACGTGACGCGGCACATCCACCGTCTGCATCTTATGAATGGTTGCCAATGCGGCAGTGGGCCCCACACCTTCGGTCCAATAGGTGCTGGAGATGAACGACTCCTGCGCCGCCTGCATTGCCGCCGCTCGACCGACGATTGCGGCGGCCGGATGACCGTTACCAAGTGCCTTGGCGAACACCGCGATATCCGGCTCGACGCCGTAACGCAGATGAGCGCCTCCCAACGTGAACCGCCATCCCGCGGTGATTTCGTCGAACACCATTACCGCGCCGCTTCGGTCGCAAAGTTCTCGTACACCTTCAAGGAAGCCGGGATTGGGATCGATATGTCGCGTGGGCTCCATCACCACGGCGGCCAAATCGTCCCCGCGTTGTGAGACGATGGCCGCCAACGCGTCGAGATCGTTGTAGCGAAACGGGAGGGCCGTCTCTGCGAGATTCGAAGGGACGCCAAGAGGCTTCAGCCCTGGCAACAGGTGGCCGTCCAAACGGTCCGTTTCGCCGCCAGGTTCAAGGTTCGCTGCCAAGTACCAGTCGTGCCAGCCGTGGTAACCGCAGAAAGCGATCCGATCTCGCCGGGTGGCCGCCCGAGCAATACGCACGGCGACCGCCATCGCCTCGCCACCGGTCCGCGCATAACGAACTTGCTCGGCCCAAGGGTGAAGTTCCACCAGCAGTCGCGCCAGTTCGACCTCTTCGGGATTGTTCAGCGTACACATCGACCCCGCCTGCACGCGGCTGACAACCGCCTCGGTCACGTCCGGGTCGTTGTATCCCAAGAGACACGCTCCGACAGCCATCGTGGAAATGTCAAGGTATCGCCGACCATCGAGGTCCACGACTTCGCATCCTTCCGCCTCGCGGTAATACGCCGGCCACTGTTCGGGCGCGTACATCTCGGGACGTTTGCTGAGAAGCTGCGTGCCGCCGGGAATCAGCGTCTTGGCTTGGCTGTACAGATCCCGGTTCGTGGTGGCCGGGTGTTTCGAAGACGCAGAGTGCGGTTGCATTAGGATCACTCCAGTGCAGAATCGCGTTACTCGGCCGTGCACTCTACCACGCGGTCCAACCGCCGTCGATCACCACGTTCTGGCCGGTCATGTAGCTGCTGGCATCGCTGGCCAGCGCTCCACCAAGATACCCGCTCGCTCCCGTGACCAGCGCTTTCTTGCCGGTCAAGTCAAACAGTTGCCCAACGGTCGGCTCTTTCGGTTCGTTCTGCGTCATTCGACATTTGTCCCTTTCCACGCGTCTTCTTCGACGGAGGCCAACACGGCCAGATTTGTGCGAAGCGTCTGGGCGGCTTCCTCGAATGTGCAGGCGGGCTCCGCCTGACCCTCGATCACGTCAAGAAACCCGTTGGCCTGCGCGATGAACAAATCGTCTCGCTCGATCCCCGTGAAGCTCTCCTCCTGCCACGGCGTCTCGGGCCGAGTCATCCACGCCCAGCGGTGGTGATGCAACTCGAACCGGCACGTGCCCTCTTCGCAAACGACGGTAATCACCAGTTCGTTGGGAGCCTGGTGTTGGTTGAGGTTGTAGGACGCCAGCAGATCACCATGCCGCGCGAGCACGTGCACCGTATCCTCCACCTCGACGCCGTCCAACACCTGATGTGCGGCGTCGGCTACCAGGCGATTGACGGGGCCGACTAGCCATTGGCCAGCATTCATCGAGTGGGTTAGCGCATCCTGGATGGCGCCGCCGCCAGTGGCTCGGTCCGTGTAATAGATCTCGCGATAGGCGGGCCGATACGTAGGGAAATGTTGGCCGCAGACGGCAATCAATTCCACGGGCCTTCCGAATCGTCCACTGCGAATCGCATCCTTCATCGCCCGCAACGCCGGATGGTGGCGCAGAACGTACGCCACCGCCGTCCGTAGGTTCTGATGTCCAAGTTCTTGCCCGAGAGAATCGACGCCTTCAAGGCTGATGCTCAGCGGTTTTTCGATCAGCAAATGCGTGCCGGTCTTGGCCAGGCTCGTGGCCATTGATATGTGCAGGTGCGCCGGCGTGGCGATCACGGCTGCATCGTGCGAATCAGCGAGCGCCGCCTCCAGATCTGCATATGTCTTCGCGATATCATATCGCTTGGCGACTTGTTCGCGCAGCTCGCCGTTGATCTCGCACAACGACAGGCTCGCTCGTCCCGTCGTTTGGAAGCAACGCAAGTGGCGCTCGCCGATCGACCCGACACCGACGATCAAGATATCTTGCGCTTCAGTCATCCAATCATATCCCATTTCGTCTTCAGGAGGAGGGGCTTCATCGCTTGTCTATTCCGGCGGGCCGACGTGGCTGTCAAATGTGAAGCCCAGCGGCGTCATCTCGCGCTGGACTTGCTCGAAGCCATTCTTGATCATCACAATGTCGGCCTGGTAGCAGATCAGGCGAGCGCCCATTTCCATCATTTCTTCAGCCTGTTCGACGGACATGGCCGGACATCCCCAGTTCTTTCCAGCGCGACGTGCGGCTTCCGCAACCTTCCGCTTTGCCTCCGCCACCCGATCGTCGTACAAACGCCCAGGAATCCCGCTAAGGATGCTGAAATCTCCCGGACCCAACAACAGGATGTCGACCCCGTCGACGGCAGCGATTTCGTCGACCCGCTCGAGCGCCTCGGGCGATTCGATTTGAATGACAACGAATGTCTGCCGATTAGCTTCGGCAACGTACTCGTCGATGGGCATGGTCAAGTACGGCATATCGGGATTGGCTCCGTCGCATCCCCGGCGGCCCATGGGAGCAAACTTGGCCCAGCCGACCACTTCCGCGGCTTCCTCTGCATTGTCGCAGCGAGGATACATGATGCCGTGCGCTCCGGCTTCCAGCATTCGCTGCATCCGCATGAACTCGCCTTTGGCAGGCCGAGCAATGATGTCTGCCACGCCCACTCGCGCAGCTCGCATCAAATCGGCCCCCGTTTCGAGGCTGTACGTATGGTGCTCCATGTCCATCCAGATACCGTCAAAACCCATCAGGCTAACCAGCTCATAGATGGATGGGTCGATCAGATGCAGCGTGGTGACCAGCACCGGCTCGCCACGCTGCAGTTTTGTTTTGATTCGGCTTGGTCTCATGTACTGCTCCTAGAAGTATCCAGGCCAGTCTTTGCAGAAGTGCAAGCTGGCACTGTGGGCATTATAGTCTTGTCACCGGCAGCCCGCACGGAGGGCCACTCACTTGAAGCGGATCGAATAGAGATCCGCGTCCTTCATCACGAAACGGAGCCGGACGGGACTGCCAGCCAGTTTGCCGAGATCGGAATCGGCGTTCCAACCGACGGCTCGCTCGATTGCATCTCCGAATATCTCTTGACAGTCGGCCAGCCTGAAGCCTTCGATTGGCTCGCCGTCGGCCGCTTGCAGTTCGATGCGAATGCTGCCCGCGGCCGAGGTGGAGAAATTGAGCATCAGTTGTTGCCCGGTGAAGACGATCGGTTTGGTCACCAACTCTCCGCCAGCCATTGGTGCCTGGACGGAGACGAATCCGTCGATTCTGATCGTGTATCGACGCATTTGGCAATCGTCGCCCTGATAGTAACCTTCGATCGAGTACAGTGAAAGCTCGTTCGGCGCGCCGGGAATAGCCGATTTGGTTTCGAGCATGCCCCAAGCGATCTCGTTGTTGCGGCATACCCAGCGCTCTTTTTGAGGGCCAGGACGGATAAACGCCTGAGTCCAGCGATTGAAACTCAGCCCATCACGACTGGTCATGAACACGCCGTCGGAGACGCCGGGCAGACGGTGGTCGGTCGCACGCCGCGTCGGAAGGAATCGCTTGGGAAATCCCATGAAGATGTGCGGAGCCCGGTAGTAGGGCGTGATCTGGTTGGTGTAGAGATGCTCCTTTGGGGCTCCAGGGTATTCCAGCCAGACGGGCTCGGTCCAGTGCAGGAAATCCTCTGACGTGCACGTCATAATGTCCCGCACTCCGTTGTGAAAACCGCGGTGGAAATCGACGTATCGCCCTCGCTCGGTGTCCCAGAAGGCGAGATTCTGCGAATCGAAGGCCCCTTTTGTGATCACCGCCTCGTCCTTCATCAGCGACCAATGGATGGCGTCGGGCGACTTGAACGCAACAAGCCCGCCGTGGCCGCCGCCCAGCGCCTTGTACTGCTCGTCCGGTTTGCAGTTCGGATTAGGGTCCTTGAACGGGGCGAAGTTGTGCGAACCGACGCCGTTCCAGATGATGCTGTTCTTCTTCGAGCCGTCGAACTCGACGATCCCCAACTCGGGCTTCCTCCAGTGGATGCCATCGTCGCTCTCGGCGTAGCAGACCACTTGATGACTGACTTTGCCGACCGCGTAGTCATGATGGGCGCCGCGATAGTACATGCGGAACAGGTCGCCATCGCGGAACACTGTGTGGTAGAAACAGATGTTGCCCTCCCACGGTGCATCGTGCACGATGGCTGCGTCACGAGGCACCGGCCGATGCAGCACAAGCCGCGTGTCCGTCATCTTGTCGATGAGATGATCATCGACAAACAACTCCAAGCGTGAACCCACGTCGATGGGTTCATCCGCCACGACCAAGCCGGCACATGCGACGAGGGTCAAAATGAAGGTTGTACTTCTCACGGCGTCTTCCTTTCCGTTTGTTCTGGACGGTGACCAGTGTTCTGCGGCGATGGGTCAGTTTTTCCTAGCTGCTCGGCTCATCGATGGCGGCGCGTCCTGTGGCCGGCTTCCCCAAGCTTCGTTTGGATCGGGACCTAGCTGCAATTCTAGCGTACCGCCGTCGACCAGTTCGCGGTGGTAGAACCACGGTCGCTGGAGCGGTTGGCCATCGAGGGTTGCGGACTGGATGTACTTGTTCTCGGGCGAGTTGTTCCGGGCGATGATCACGAACTTGCCGCCCGGATAGTAGCGCGAATCGAGGTCAATGGTCACCCGGTCGAATATCGGGCTGGTGACCTCGTAAATGGGATCTACCGCTGCTCCGCCTCGCATTTGAAACAGGCCCAAGGCCATCATGACGCCCAGGCCGCCCGCCTGTCCCTGGTCTTCGTCGCCACGGTAACCGGTATCCGGTGTGGTGCCGCCGAAAGTCTGCTCTTTCACCGCACGGACCCATTTCTGCGTGAGCCACGGTGCGCCGGAATAGTTGAACAAGTGGGCCATCTGGATCGACGGCTGGTTGCCGTAGTTGACGTAGCCGGAGCGGAACGCTTCGTCGATCGACTGCTCGAAGCCTTCGTTGAGTTTCTGGTTGAACGCGTCGCGACCGCCCATCAAGTCTGCAAGGCCTTGAACATCATGCGGTACGAACCAAGTGTACTGCCACGCTGTGCCTTCGCACCACGCGCGATCTTTATGGGCCAGAGGATCGAAGGGCGTCTTCCATGTACCGTCTCGATTGCGCGGTCGCATGAAGCCCGTCTCCGAGTCGAACAAGTTGTGGTAGTTGCCGGCGCGACGCATGAACAACTCGCAGTCTTCCGTCTTGCCCAACGCTTCGGCCATCTGGGCAAGGCACCAGTCGTCGTACGCGTACTCAAGTGTGCCGGCGGCCGCTTCGGTGATCCAGCCTTTGGGCCGGCCATCCACGGGAATGTAGCCGAACTGAATGTAATCCTCGATGCCGCCGCCTGCGGCGCTATTGTGTTCGTAATGCCCGTGGCCCATGGCACCGCCGGGAAATGCGTTCTTGCGCATACCTTCGTAAGCGACTTCGACATCAAAATCGCGGATACCCTTCATGTAGGCCCCGACGATGAACGGCGTCGAGTGGGAGGCAATCATCACCCACGAGTAGTTGTGCCCCGAAGGCCCACGGGGAATCAGGCCGCCATCGCGATACATGTCGACCATGAAGTTGACGAACTGCCGCGTCACGTCCGGATAAGCCAGCCCCCAAACCTGGTTGATGTTCCAAAACGTGTTCCAGAAAGCATCGGAGTTGTAGTGATGATACTTCGGCCGACCGTCCGGCCCCAATGGAATCTGCCGGATCACAGGCTCGGGGCCCGTTCGATCGCAGTACTTGCCATCCACGTCGCTGGTCAATCGCCGCCCCAACAGCACGTGCCACAGGTCGGTGTAGAACTTGGTGCGTTGGGCCTCGGTTCCGCCTTCGACCTCGATCTTGCCAAGCCATTCGTTCCAAACGTTCCTTGAATCGCGGCGGACCTTATCGAAGTCCCAGTGAGGCAACTCGGTCTGGAGGTTCAAGCGAGCCTGCTCGATCTTGACGCAGGACAGCGCGAGCTTCATTTGAATGATCTGCTTGTCCTTGGTCGAAAACCGCACCAACGCTTTCGTATCTTCCCCGGATACCTTCTCGACTCGACCGAGACCCTTGCCGTCAGCCCATCCCACAAACGTCTGAAACGCCGTATCGAACTCTGCGACAAAGTAGTACGTACACGGCTTCGGTCGACGGCCAGTAGGGCCATTGGTTACGTAGCCTTCGATCCGGCGGTCATTCACACGGCGCGCCATCCCATCAGCGATTGGCGAAGGCCCAGATCCAGACCCCAGATTGAACAACACGCCACTCTGATCTGACTCTGGAAACACATAACGGTGCATGCCCACGCGGTCGGTTGAGGTCAGCTCGACGCGAACTCTATAGTCGCCCAGCGTCACGGCGTGGTAGCCCGCCTGGGCAATCTCCGACTCGTGGCTGAACTTCGAGCGGCAGAAATCCGAGCCTGCGGCAAACTCGACCGGCCCGGTCAGCGGCATCACCGACGGGCCGGACAACTGCCATGCATGTACGTGATTGAAACCGCAAATCGAACCGGTGTGGTAGCAGTAGCTGGAGTTCCACCAACCTTTGGTGTCGGTATCCGGACTGAGGTTGACCATACCGAAAGGCCGGCAAGCCGAGGAGAAGAAGATCCAGCGCGAATTGGCCGAATCAATCAACGGATCGACATAGTCGACCGGCTGCATCTTCTCGGCAGCAATGGCAAGGCATGGCACGACGAACCAGGTGAACAAAGCACATCGCACTGTTATCCGAACGGGCCATCGGAGAGGAACCATCGTTGCTGACTCCTGTTTTGTCGTTTCCTGCGGAGTGGGCACCGCCGCTGGGGAGCGTAGATCACGCGTGAGTAACGCCTGCCAAACACCCATCCTTCAACATTGCTTTGCCGTCGCCTGCGCGACAGACTATTCTGACATATCAACGCCGCGTTGCCCACCATGACCGGGTCGTCGGTGGCTCGGTGGCGCAGACCGCCAGCAGTAGGTCACCAGTCGTCGATCGACTTTGGCGCTGGTAAGATGGATTCAAGTTGTGCTGCCGTATGCTGTTCTGTCTGTTCGGCGTCGAGTTTTTTTTATGAAGCGCCGTGTTGCTTTGTCGTTCTGGATCTGCACTGCACTCTTGCTGTTGGGCTTGGGTGTTCGCCTACTGTGGCTCGCCTCACGGACGGAGACCGGTCTACAGACCTTAGGGTTACAGTGGCGGGACGCTACACTCGGATGGGTATTGGGAAACTACGAGCCCGTCCATAAACGCGAGCCACCAGCGCAGGCCGAGTTCTGGCTGCCCGAGGTGGATCGAGTGCTACGCGCCCATCCAAACGACTCGCGGCTGGTGATGGGCGCCGCATTGACGCTGGATAACGCGGGTGCCGAGTTTCTAAGCAAGCACCTGAAAACAATCAGAACGATTCCCGGAATTGGCCCAATTCCCGAACTGGAAAGAGAAGAGATCAGGCGGGCCCAGGACGCCTTCGAGAAGCAGTGCAGGAAGCGCTGCCTTGCACTTGCAGCCAGGGCCACTGAACTTGACTCTGCTAACGCCGAGTGGTGGCGATTACGTGCGCTACTTCTTTGGCGCAATTCCCTATATTCGTACGACGAAGCGCCACGCGATCCCAACTGGCCAACCATCCTGGAGCAGTGCGCACGTCACGATCCCGGCAATGCACTCTATGACTATTTGGCTACTTTCTTCGATTGGGAAGCAAACGCTGAGATGGATTTCTCCGGTGGGAATGACCGGCTAGTGGTCAAGGACGCTGAAGGACTCCAGCGCGGGGTCGATTGTTTTCTGAGCGGGCAATCCAAGCCGTACCTCGCAGTCGGTGATGCGGGCTTCTCGGCTGTTGCCGAGTTCCTCCAGCATACTCGAACTCCACTCTTTGTTCAACTCGAGGCTGTCAATAGTCGCAGCACTTACCTGCGCCGCAGTGGGCTGCTGCGTCGCGTTTGGCGTTGGCAGCGGCTTCGAGCGCACGAGAAAGCATCAGCGGGTGATGTAGAAGGGGCGCTGGCACTCGAACGTCAGAATCTGCACATGATCTCCCAGTACACCAACGCCGGCGCCTCCAACGCTTACGACCAAGTAGCAATGGCATGCAAGGTCGCCACGGCCGAAACCATGAGAACACTGGCTCGAAAGTACAAAGACGCGCTAACGGCTTCTGAGCTTCAGGAAATCCTTGCCTTGCACGAAAACGCAATGCTTGAACAGAAAGTAATTGAACAGGCATCGCGCGAGTTGGCGAAAGGCAAGAAGCAGCCACGTGTTGCCTTCCAATTTACAGTTGCGGGTACCACATTGATGGTCTGGATGATCGTCGGTGTCGCGCCGGCGCTAGTCGTTGTGCTGATACTTGCCGGTCTTGGTGCCATCATCCTGTCGCGAGTTGCCACCGATGACACTGTTCCCGTTGTTAGACCGTTTGGGCAAGTAGTTGCGTTGCTGGCTGCGATGTGTGTCACATTCGTTGCCTTTGGATTGGCACCGGCAGGAATCATCAGTCGTGACGTTCAGGCATGGTTCTTCACGGTTCTTCTAATGCTGACCCCAATAGTCCCTGCTTCATGGGTCGTTTGGCATTGGCTGCGACGCCGCGCTTTCAAGTTTAGCCTGCGCGCTATGCTGATTTCCGTCTCCCTTCTCTGCGTGCTGTTTGGTTTCGTGTCGTTCACTCGGCCCGATGCCGACTCGTTCGGGGACTTTCCTTTCGATCTTTCGATTCCGGTACGCGACTGGGAGGGATTGGACGGCAATAGTTTTGGCAAGGCGATACCGCCGGAGAAGAGATGGTTTTGGGCGATGATTCAGTGGCCCGCCTACCACGGACACTACTTGACCGTCGCGGTGTGGGCCGGATTCGTCGTGGCTTTGTACAGCCTCAAAGTCAGAAAGATGCGTAGGCAGACCGTTGCCGCTGTCTGGAATCTGTCTAAACGACTGGGCGGGCTGTTCCGTTCTCTCGGCAAACCGGCACTCGTGTTGTCGGCGCTGACGCTGATGACCTACTTCGCCCTGGCGCCAACAATCGTGCGGCATGTTGAGCAGGAGTTTCAGCAGAAGATCGCGTTCGCCCGTGATCCAGAAAGCCACTGGACGAAGGTTGAGACCGCTGTCCGGAAGATTCGATCCGACAAGAACCTGATGGCTCAACTCCAGCAAGCCGTCGTGGCGGAGGCACGGCAGTCAGCAGATTCTGATTCGGAAGAATGACGTCGGCCTCGCACGTTGCGCGGTGCCATCACAGGGCCGATGATTACAAACACCTTCCACGATGCAGAAGATTCCTCTATGATGACGGTAACACCCCGCATTTGAACGGGAAAGCGACCATGTCGGAAACGAACTCTCTTCCATCGCCTGATCCCGAGATTGTTGCTCTGAAAAGGAGGATCGACACTCAGTTTCCTGTGGGACGTTTCGTTGCGTTTCAGTCTGGCGAGGTCATCGCCGATGCTGACACCCATCGCGAATTGGCAGAGAAACTCGGCGCGATGGGCAAGAGTCCACACGATATGCTGATCCTTCAAGCGGGCGTCGAGTATCCGGAATCTGCAATCATCTTGCTCAGTGGGTCCTGTTGAGGACTGGAGACGATGCCTGAGCAGCGCAATCCGTATCAAGGATCGCCGCTTCGACCGTGGGTGCGTGTTGTGCTGGTCTCGGCCGACGGATTGTCGAAGCAACTTGACTTGTTGGCGGACACGGGCAACCCTTGCTCCGTGATTGTCTCCGCAGATACGATGCGCCAATTCAACCTCGGCATAACGACTGGCCTGCACACGAATTTCGGCCTCTTGGAGGGTGGCTGGCTACGGGTTCAGATTCCCGAACTGCAATTTGACGAAAACGTCTTGGGTTACGGCAGCGACGCGGCTGTGGAGGCTGCCAAATCAAGTCACGCGGATTTCGTGGGCCTCGTCGGCCTCCCGCTGCTGCGGATGATGCAATACGGCGGCGACAACGATGATTTCTGGGTTCGCCCGGCGAGCACGCCGACAGACTGATCGCACTGCAAACCAGCGTGGCAATCGTCATTCGGTTCGGCTTCGCCCCCGTGCCAGTACAGCGCCTTACTTCTTCGCGGACTCCTGCATTTTCTGGATGAAGATCTTGAAGAACTGCGTGCCGTAGTCGTGCCAGGTGGCGGCGCTGACGATGTTGCCGTCGACCACGCACGGTTCGTTTACGTAGACACCGCCGGTCTGGGTGATGTCCAGCGCACATTTACCGACGGTCGTGGCGCGGCGGCCGCCTTCGAGTCCGCCTGCGGCCGCGATGATTTCGATGCCGTGACAGACGACCGCGATAGGCTTCTTTTCCTTGACAAAGTGCTTTGTGATCCGCATCAGGTCCTTGTCGTAGCGGATGTATTCCGGTGCACGACCGCCCGACAGGAACAAGCCGACGTACTCTTCGGGCTTCACGTCCTTGAAAGCGATTTTCGCGTTGATGTGATAGCCGGGCGTTTCTTGAGTGAGGTCCCACTTCACGTCGCTATTGGGCGGCACTTCGTGAAGGACCATGTGGTACAGTCGCGCTTCTGGGCCGGCCACGACGACTTCGTATCCCTCCTCGGCAAGCCGGAAGAACGGGTACAGCGTGTCCATCGCCTCGGTCGCGTCGCCGATTGGCATCAACACCTTGCCGAGTTTCTTCGGTTGTTTCTTCCCTTCGGCGTACGCGCCGGAAACGATCAAGCCAAACGCTGCCAATCCAGCGCCCAGCAGACCACACAATCGTCGACGGCTCATTTTCGTGCTGCTCATGTGTTTCTCCTTCCTTTGTCTAACTCAGTCAACTTTGACATCAGTGGCCTCGGCAATGCGAAACTTGTACTGTTTCAGCACCGCCTCGGTGTGGTTCCCGTGATAGAGGATTGCGACGTACTTCTGATTCTCGTCATCGTAAACCATTCCGCCGTACCCCGCATCCTCCGTCTCGTCATCCAGATCGAATACTTGCCAGTGGCTTCCGCGATCAGGAGACAGCCACAGGCAGTTGCGCCTTGGAAAACTGCTGCCCGGCCGGGTACGTTCGTCGCCTGTGCCCAGGATAAGCTGATCTTGCCACCAATTCGGCTCGTTTCGCAGGTGGGCCGCAGTGAAGATTCGGGGCCGGTCCCAGATGCGAACTTGGCTGGCGATGTCGCGCAGTGGCTCCCATGTCTGGCCCATGTCGTGGCTACGCGTCAGCCAGGTGTGACGTCTGTCGACGGAGTTCAACACACAGAGGATCGTGTTGTTTCCGAGGTACTCGATTCCCTGCTCGGTAGCGATGCCCTTCTTCTCTGTGACGTAGGAGACCAGTTGCCATGTGAGTCCGTTATCGGTCGATTTGACCAGCAAGTTACGCATGCCTTTCCAGAATTCCGGCATGGGAATCTCTCGCGCTCCCATGTAGATGA
>CAZURK010000124.1:0-41565 GCA_964623055.1 uncultured Pirellulaceae bacterium | reverse complement strand
ACTCCGCTACTTTGGGGAAGCCTTTCATCAAGGCGTCTCAGCAGGGCAGGGCAGGGTAGGGCAGGGGGCCAAGCTGCTCTATCGCTGCGACATATCGAGGCCCCAGTGGCAGCGCGATTCGCTGGATCACGTGCTCGACTACAACGTAGTGAACGGCCGCGTATTGCGGCGTTACACACGCATCGTGCTGGATCGCAAACGCAGGTTTGGGCAGATCGTGGTCGACTACGGCACCACAAACGCCATCGAACAAAGCAACATGCAGCCGGTCGGCTGGTGCTTAGATTCCTGGACGCTGGGCAGCGACGGCATACTGCCTTGGCAGACCATTGGCCGTCACGAATCGTGGGAGCAGGCCGATCAACTCTCGCTGTTCTATCCCGGTAGCTATCTGGGGCAGCAAGAACCGATCCCGTCGATTCGGCTGAAAGCCTACCGCCGTGGCGAGCAGGACGTGGAATACCTGACGCTGTTGGCCAAGGTGCTGGGACAACCGCGCTGGGCTGTCGGCCGGTCGGTTCGGGAGGCGTTGAACCTGACAGACGAACATCGCGGTACGGGATCCGCAGGCGAAGACGCCGGCGCGGTCCACTATGCCGATATGCGTCCGCAGGACATTTGGGCTTTGCGTGTCCGCGTAGCTCAGACGATCTCTGCGGCTGCACCACCGCCAGAACGTCGTCTGGTCGATTTCCGCACACCTCCGCGCGATCCCGCGAAGGCGCCTCCGGCCTATGTTGAAGGGTTTGCCCCAAAAGCGGCCGGACGCTTGGTCTCGCCGCCGGGCCAGGAAGATCCCGGGGTAGAGGCCGTTGTGCAGGGCCGAGCAGCAGTTCGGGACGCTATCATCGACCCCGAATTCCCCGACAAGAACTTCGGCAGCGTTACGCGCGACAACCGAATCAAGCGACACGAACAGTGCAGCGCGTTCCTTGTCCGGTTTGACCTGAATGGACTTGACGTGCCGCCGAATGGTCGCGTGGCCAAAGCCACTGTCAGCTTCTATGTGTGGGACCCAAGCGGAAAAGGCAACTCGAAAGTGTACGCCTATGGTCTGACGACGCCGTGGGAAGAGGGCGAGGCCACTTGGCAGCGGCCGTCCGCCGGCCGAACATGGCGAGGCGGTCAGACGTTTCGCTTCGGTGCCGACGCGGTCAGCCCGTCGCCGCACATCGTCGTTCCCCCGAACGCGGAACGCGACGTCGTAGACCCGCCGATCGAGTACCAGATCGACGTCACCCACTTGGTACGAGATTGGCTGTCTGGAAAAACACCTAATCACGGCTTAGCGATTGCCGCCCAGATTGATCGCGCGATCGACGATGGGCAACACTCGCGTTTCCAGGTGCTGGCGTCGGAGTACGACGAGACTCGCTACACGCCCAAGCTGACGGTGACATGCCGATAAGGGATATCGTTTTGACTCCAGCTTCGCCCTTGCTGTAGAATTGCTGTAGTGGTCGATACTGGCTGCCGTTGCGATGCGAGGGTTTCAGTACGATGAATACGCTAACAGATCGACAAGACGAGTGGCGGGCGATTCCACAGCCAAGAGTGCGTCCTATGCCAGTGTTAGTGATCGCCAGCATGCTGGCTGCGGCTGGACTGGCTATTTGGTTTATGGTGGCCACTCAACAGAAACGGAGCGAAACGCCCGAGACACCAGCGCCCCCGCCGCCGACCGCCGGCGCCGAGCAGGAGAAGAAGCAGGAAGATCCCGACCGTTTTCGAGCTAAACGGCAATTCATGGTGGAGAAGCATCTCGCTGGGCCGGTCGATTTGCGGACTCCTATCACAGACAAACGGGTTCTTGAGGTAATGGGGAAGGTCCCAAGGCACCGTTTTGTGCCGAAGGTCCTTGAAGACGTGGCGTACGCGGATCACCCGCTGCCAATTGGTGAAAGACAGACCATCTCGCAACCGTACATCGTGGCGCTGATGACGGAATTGGCCAAAACAAAGCCGGAGTCGGTCGCTTTGGACGTTGGCACAGGATCGGGATATCAGGCGGCGGTGTTGGCCGAATTATGCAAGAAGGTCTATAGCATCGAAATCGTAGAATCGCTCGGCAAGGACGCAAAGAAACGCCTGGCCGATCTGGGCTACAAGAACGTCGAAGTTCGCATCGGCGATGGCTATCGCGGATGGCCGGAACGCGCGCCATTCGACTTGATCATACTGGCCGCTGCTCCTGAGCACATACCAAAACCACTTATCGAGCAGCTTGCCCCAGGCGGCCGGCTCGTACTCCCCGTGGGCGGGAGGTTTTCCCAGAACCTGATCGTCGTCGAGAAACAGAAGGACGGGACGGTTCGCGAGTTGAACGTAGCTCCTGTCGCTTTTGTGCCGATGACCGGGGAAGCGCGGAAGGACAAGAATCCCGAATGAGGCACCATCTCGAAGCTCAGGGAAGACAGTCCGTCTCGCCAAGCTTATCAACCCTGAGTGTGCATCAACGCCGATGAGCGGCTAGTGCTTTGTCAAGCCTAAGAATTCGGGTTGGGTGGCCGGGGCTGGACTGAGCGACAGCGAGGGAAGCCCCGGGGTTTCGGGCTTCGCCCTCCAACCCCGGCCACCCTAAGATTGAGCGCTGACAAAAGCACTAGTCGGACCAATCACCATTTACTCCTAATTCACCTAGAGAATCACCGCACCATGCCAATCGAACATATGATGTCTTCACTACTAATACTCTCCTCACTCATCACAACAGCCGCGGGCCAGGATGCGGAACAGCGTTGCTGGCTGGTCAGAGGCGTCCCCGATCCCGCCGCCATTCAGTCGCATGACGGGGACGGCTACTACGTTTTTTCGACAGGCAAGGGCATCCGGATCTGGCGAAGCGAGGACTTGAAGAACTGGAAACGCATCGGCCAGGTTTTTGATGAAGCCGTCCCCGCATGGGCTAAGAAACTCATTCCAAAAAGCGATTCCATCTGGGCGCCCGATATTCGATACGCAAACGGGCGGTACTACCTCTATTACAGCGTCTCGACCTTCGGCAGCCAGCGCTCCGTCATCGGGTTGGCCACCAACACAACACTCGATCTGGAATCGCCGGACTACAAATGGAATGACCAAGGCTTGGTGATCGAGTCGTTCCCGGAGCGTAACGACTACAATGCCATCGACCCGGCCTTGTTCGTCGACGACGATGGCCGAGCGTTCTTGTTCTGGGGTTCCTATTGGACCGGTATCAAGGCGACCGAAGTCGATCCGCGTACGGGGAAACCTTCTTCGCCGCAAGCCCAGGCGACGGCCGTCGCCAGAAGGCAAGACGTCGCACCAACGTCGATCGAAGCGCCATTCGTTATCAAGCGAAACGGTTTCTACTACCTGTTCGTCTCGTGGGATTTCTGCTGCGCGGCAGAGAACAGCACGTACAAGGTCATGGTGGGGCGGGCGCGAAATCCGCTGGGGCCCTATTTCGACGATGCCGGAAAGAACATGACGGACGGGGCCGCGAAACTGGTGCTGATGGGCGACCAACGTTGGCGCGGGCCCGGGCACAATAGTATCCTGCATACGAAAGACGGCGATTGGATTGTCTACCACGCTATCGACGCCAAGGCTCCTCGCGCCGGACGTATTCTGCAGATTCGTCCAGTCCAATGGGAGAACGATTGGCCGACTGTTGGCGACACAATCACTCATCCGCCCACCGAGTCCGGCAAGCCGAATCCTCTTGTCGGCCGCTGGGACCATGTGGTCGATGGCCGGGACCACTACGACATCTTCTTTGAGGCAAACGGCATCATCACCGGAACCAAAGGGGACGCGCTCTGGGAATTGACTGGGGATCGCTTGTTGATGAAATGGAAAGACCTCAGTGCCCCCGGTGGCTACTGGGTTGACCGCGTGCAACTCAAGCCCAACCATCAAAGCTACGAAGGGACAAACCAGAACGGCACGTCCATCCAAGGGAGAAAGCTCAAGCCGCCGCGGTGAAGAAACTCGCTCGTGGGCCTTGGTGGCGGGAAACGTCTCATCTATTCTGAACATTCTACGCGTCTTGCACAAACGCGAATTGAACGTCATGAAAGGAGCACTCATGTTCAAAAACATCATCGCGGTATCCGCACTTGTCCTCTCGTGTGTATTGCTCACGAGCGCGCGGGGGGCTGAGCGTCCCAACATCATTCTTGTTATGGCCGACGATCTCGGCTTCGCCGACCTTGGGTGTTATGGCTCGGAGATCGAGACGCCGAACCTGGACGCTCTGGCGGCCAGCGGACTGCGTTTCACTCAGTTCTACAATACCGCCAAGTGCCACTCGTCACGGGTGTCGCTGCTGACCGGGCTCTACTGCGACCAGGCCGGCAGTACCAAACTGAGCCGCGGTGCCACCATCGCGGAAGTGCTGTCCGACGCTGGGTACTTCACCACCATGGTCGGCAAGTGGCACCTGAGCAAGCAGCCCACGGACTTCGGCTTCGACCGCTATTGGGGTCATCTTTCCGGGGCCACGAACTTCTTCACCGGCGACAACAGCTTTCGGTTGAACGGCGAGGAATGGAAAGTCCCTGAAACCCTGAATGGACGCCCCTTCTACACAACACACGCCATTACCGACTTTGCTCTCGACTTCCTCGAAGAAGCCACGCGTGGGAACAAGCCATTTCTGCTGTACACCGCCTTCAATGCACCGCACTACCCGCTGCAGGCGCCAGAAGAAGAGGTCCGGAAATACGACGGCCGTTACGATCATGGCTGGGATGAACTCCGCATTGAACGGCATCGGCGTCAAATCGAATCAGGCCTGCTGCGGGCCAAGTGGAAACTCAGCCCGCGGCCCGATCACGTCCCGGCGTGGGACAACCTGAGTGACGAGGAGCGACAATGGGAGGCCGACCGCATGGAGGTTTTCGCCGCCATGGTCGACGTCATCGACCAAAGTATGGGACGGCTGGTGGACTTCCTGAAAGAGAAAGGCATCTTCGACAACACGCTGATCCTGTTTTGCTCGGACAACGGCGCCTGTCCTTTCGAACGCACCAGAGGCCGCTACCTGAAGCCCTGGGATGCGAAATCCTACTGGACCTACGATGCCAGTTGGGCACACGCCGGCAACACGCCTTTCCGATTATACAAGCAGAACCAGCATGAGGGCGGCATTTCATCGCCCCTGATCGCCCACTGGCCTGCGGGGCTCAAGGCCGACGCCGGCGCGATCACGCGTCAGCCGGGACACTTGATCGACTTCATGGCCACCTTCGTCGACTTGGCCGACGCGACTTACCCGGAGCAGATCGGCGACCGCCTCATGGACCCGCTGCAAGGCAAATCACTGCTGCCCATTTTCCGCGGCGAAACACGCCAGCCACACGAGACGCTGTACTTCCACTTCGGCACCGATCGCGCCCTCCGCCAGGGCCCATGGAAGCTGGTCTCGGCCAAACTGGGCCGATGGGAGCTCTATAATCTGGACCAAGACCGCACCGAATTGAACGACCTTTCCAGCAAACAGCCGGAGCGGGTCACGGCCATGGCAGCCGAATGGTTCCGTTTGGCCGAGCAGGTCGATCGTCTGAAGGGTCGCGCGTTATCTCCGGTCCGTGACGAGATCACATCGCTTAACTTCCGCAAGGACACCAGTTCTGGGTCTGCCGCCAAAAAGCGGAAGAGGAACGAGAAGTAAGGCACTCCAACAAGACTCCAATACTCGGTAGGTCAGGCTGTGCCTGACGGAAACCGGCACGAACGTTTAGAACCGCGAGTCGTCAGACTCAGCCTGACCTACAAAGCTACTTGAAGTCTCCCTCCATCTATAACCCCTAATGTATAACCAGCCTGATTCCAGCTACGTGTCGGCTGGCCACCGGGCGGGGCGTCCAATGCGCGCGCTGCGACCGGGGGGGAGGCATTGACTTCACTTCGCTGATGTGCGAATCACTCGGTCGGGCGACCCGCTTTGGTCACACAACATGACGGTGCCGCATCGGGCATGTCCATACGAGGCGTCTGCTTCATCAACTCAAGCATGGGCTCGAAGGTCTTGATCACGGCTTGGTAGTCCGGGTCTTCCTTCGATTCGAAGACCGCCGCGCCGCAGCGCCCGGTGCCCTCACGACTCTTGGCCAACGGAGCCAACAGAAAGTCGTTCAAGTGTGGGTTTTCGACGCGGACGCCCATACCACCCCACGGACCGCGACCGCCGCTCCATTTCGTGGGTCGCCAGGTTGTGAGGATTTGTGAGTTGTTGCCTTCGTGGCAAGACTGGCACCGGCGAGCATACACGTCCTCCATCACGCGTTGGAGGTTCTCCGGCAGCATCTGTCGGCAGGCTGGCAGATCCGGATGGGCCGTCTCGGCCGTGCCGTAGTACGGTACGTTCAGGTCGATCCACATCAAGATTCGTCGTCGGCCTTCCTCGTCAAGCTCGATGCGAGGCTTGCCGTCTTCATCCGGATGGCCGGTAAGGATCAGATCGACCAGCTTACTGGCCGGCGAGCCCCATTGCTTGGGACCGATCTGAAGGATGTTCCATTCTTCACCGTTGTACGTCGGGATCCAGTTCACATATGGACTACCGGTCCTGCCTTGGTTTCTTCGGGCCAACACTTCGTAGGAGACATTGAAGTAGTCCGTCTTGTCGCCGGTCAGGTCGATGTCGTTGGGTTTCTCGTGGGGGTTATGGCAATTGACGCAATGCTCGTCCAAAACCGGCTGGACAATGTGTGCGTAGCTAAAACCAAGGCTATCGAGTGACCATTCGGGTTGCTGCAAATCCTGTGGCTCGCCCAGGGCCGCCAATGGGACCTGCCTGTCAGGTGTATCCGACCGCGGTTCGTGACAACCGGTGCATCCTTGCGTTTCGCCAGGCATCAAGTGCGTGAAACTGCGCATTCGTTGAATGCCGCGACCTTCCGCATCCAAGGCGATGAAGTAGATCGGTAAGCGGGCCGGAACTTTGAAGTAAGCCGAACCGTCCTTGTCCACATCGGCAAAGCCCCAGACCTTCTTGGGCACGTAGGTCGCACCGCAGGACACCAAAACCCGTTGGTAGCCGAACGCCGGGCGGTGAATACCGGGACTGTCGATCAGGGAACGGAGAACCTCTTGTACCACGGCAACTTGTTTGACCTCGCCCGGTTTGACATCCGGCCCCAAACCGTTGTACACGTCCTGAAGATACACCGACGCCCACTCGCCGGCTTCTTCCTCGTCCGGCAAGTTGCTGGTTGGCATGGGGGGCCGAGGCCGTGATCGCAACGGACGCGGATTGTAGAAGCCCAGGTCGCGCGGCGCAAGCACCGTGCTCTGTTCCTGCCGGTCGTAGTCGCGAAGCAGGATCGTGCCGTCGTGTGAGACCAGGAAATACTGGTCGTCGACAGGGAAGGGGGTCTGATACGGGGCGCGCGGCCCATTCGAACTGACCTCGACGCCGCGCAGGCGGACTTCGGGAGTGATGTTCCGAATACCGGCTTGGGCGTTGTTGCCGAAGCTGGGATCAATGATGCCGATTGCACCTCGGCATGATCCGTTGTGCCCGGTCATGGTGCAGAGGATCGAAGTCGAGCCGGGTATCGCCTGTGGCTCGATGAACGTGGCTGGGTCCAGAACTCGGTTTCCGAAGAATCCCCTGAGCATGGTCCCGTCCACGTTGATCGTCCAGAGACTCTGGATCGGGATGGCAGGCCGGTCGACATACTCCCACCGACCGTATATCACTCGTCCGTCATTCATCACAGCCGGCGTGAAATCGTTCAGGTAGTTGGCTGAAATGCAGTGCTGGTCCGAACCGTCGGAATTCATCGTGTACAGCGTTCCGACCGGTGTGAAAAAACAGTACGCGGCCTGCGGCCGGCGCGTGGACAGGAAGACGATCCTGCCATCCGGCAACCAGGCACCGTCATAGTTATGGTGATCGCCTTCGGTCAGTTGGGTCAGACTCGTACCATCCACGTTGATTGTGTAGACTTGGTAGTATTCCGACTGCCGGCGCCAACCGAACATGATCGTCTTGCCGTCATAGGACAAATCGCAACTCTGAATCTGGCCGTCGGGGGTATCGACAAGTTGCTGGAGGCTGTCGTCCGTTACGTCGTAAATGTACAGTCCTCCGCCGTTCTTCTGCCCCTCACAGTGATACGTGTAGACATGCGAGGAACGGATGTGGTAACGCTGCGCCACGACCATCTTTGTGAAGCCAAATTTGCCCGATTTGAGCTTGGCCGCCAATTCGGCCGATTCTTCGATCTCGGGTGGCGCGGGCGGCTCGAAGCCGGGGAGATTCGGCGTCGGTATCTTGGATGGTGGCAGGAATTTGCCCAGCGCGTTTTCCGGAGGCACGACGGAGAAAATCTGGATCTCAGACGCTCCGGGATTCGGGCCGCCGTGGTTGGTCAGCAGTTTGAGCGTCAGCTTCGTCGCGGACACAGGCTTAGAGAGTTTGAACGGCTGAGGACCATGTCCAGCCTTAAACTGTCCCTTGACGACAGGCTCGGCCCCGTCGTCCACATACAACTCGAAGTCCTTCCAGTTCTCGCTCAGCGAAAATGCCGTGCGGCCATAGTACACGAACGTCGCAACGGTTACCGCGTTGGGCCATTCAAAGGAGACCGTGACGCCTTGCGGATGGTCGGCGCCTCTTGCACACCATGCTTTGTCTACATCAGCACGGCACATGGGCGCGGGAATCTGACCGTCGACCAAGTTCTTCGCCACATACCGGTCGCTGTAAGACGAACTGACCGCAACCTCAGCGTGCGCCGCCACGTTGTCGGGCAGTTTCGCATCCGCGCCAGCCTTGCCGCTACATAAAAGGCATCCCGCGACGCATGCTATCACCGCTGAGTATCTCGTCAGTTCGAGCATTTCGTGTCTCCCCTCAGTTTATCGGAAACGCGTGTAGACTCCTTCAAATCAACGCCAAACCGTTGATTGCATTTGTCTATCATATCCTTCCGTGCCAAACGACGAAAGCCAAACCTCGCCGAGCGATGCGGAAAGTGAGGGCACAACGCAGCCAAGTTACCTTCCGCCCGCTTCTTTGTGGTATCTTAGGGAGGCAGAATCGAACTGGCCAAACCACTTGTGTCGAGACACAACAACCCACAGTAGCCCATGGAGACAGCCATGCCGGAAATCACTCGCAGGACATTTGTCAACGCGTCCGTGAAAGGTGCCGCCACACTGGGCGCGGGAGCATCGGCGTTGTCCGCTGTGCGCAGTGCGCAAGCCGGATCGGCCAACGCGAAAGTCGTGCTGGCGTTGATCGGCGCAGGCGGTCGTGGCTCCAGCCTGATCGCGGGCATGACCGGTTTGGAAAACGTGGAGACTAAATACGTCTGTGAAGTCAACGAATCTCGCGGTGGCGCCGCAATCCGCAGCCTGGAACAGAGCCAAGGATATGCTCCCAGGCGGGTTGTCGACATACGTGAAGTTCTGGACGACAAAGACGTGGACGCAGTCGTGGTGGCCACACCCGAACACTGGCATGCCCCTGCTACCGTCTGGGCTTGCCAGGCCGGCAAGGACGTGTACGTCGAGAAGAACATCTCGTTGACTATCTGGGAAGGACGAAAGATGGTCGAGGCCGCTCGCAAGTACGATCGCATCGTTCAAGCCGGCACCCAAAACCGCAGTGCCCCATACGCCGTGTCCGCGCGAGAGCATATCGCCAGCGGCCAATTGGGAAAGGTCGTCCACGTCAAAGTGTTCAACCTACTCGGCGGAGGCCGCTGGAATCCTTCGGCAGACCGCGATCCGCCATCGGGCCTGGACTGGGACCGCTGGTTGGGCCCGGCGCCCGAACGCCCGTACAACCCTGGCCGCATGGGGTGGTACAGTTGGTGGGACTACTCGGGAGGCGCCTTGGCCGGCGACGGTTCCCATCAGCTCGACTTGGCGCGAATGGTCATCGGCGACCCGCCGCACCCGAAATCCGTCTATTGTGCCGGTGGGAATCTCGCTTGGGGCTCGGAGCGAGAGACGCCCGAGATGCAGGCTGTGACCTACGACTTCGGCGAGTTCACCATGACCTGCGAGAATTCCACATTCCCGCCGTACACGTCGAAAACGCCGGGGCAGATTCGTATGGGCGACGAGTTTCCCTCCTGGCCGCAAAATGCCACGCGAATCGAAATCTACGGAACGAAGCAAATGATGTACGTTGGGCGCCATGGAGGCGGCTGGCAGGCCATGGTCGGCGGCGGCAAGGTCGTGGCCCAGGAACCCGGTATCCATCCTGATCGTTGGCATCAGCCGAATTTCATCGACTGCATCCGTACACGGCAACGACCCAACGCAGACGTCGAGCAGGGTCACCTGAGTGCAAGCTTGGTGCACTTGGGCAATCTTGCCTATCGGGCTGGCAACAAGCAGTTGGTGTTCGACGCCGCCACAGAGTCCTTCACGAACGACGACCCTGCCAATCGGCTATTGAAGCCGGAATACCGCAAGCATTACCGCATTCCAGACGAGGTGTGAAGTCCTGCCGCTGCGGCGAGGCGAGGGACGCCCCCGTTCACCGGGCCGCCGCAGCACTAGTACCACATGCGCTCCAATCCCGCAGCACGGCGCGCGTCGGCCAACTGGCCACGGTGCATGAACCAGTGATCGGCCGCGTATTGGAAGCACCTTCGGTAAGTGCCGAACAGTTCGTCGACCTTATCTGGGACGTTCGCGCTCGTCTGATCGAGGTCATCTTCATCGAAAGAGTCGAGCAACGAGATAGTCGACGCACGGGTCGCTCGGCATTCCGCCAATGCGCGATCAAACGGTACGAAGTGCTCGATGTCACCAGATACGTCCCACCCGTCGAATATCTCTTCCCAGTCGGCGAGCGGGCTGGGTTCTCCGAGCATGAACTTGCGGATGGCTAGGGCCTCGATGTAGGCAAGGTGCCCAAGCACCCAGAGCGTGTGACAACCGCCTCTCGGAGTGGGCGGCACCATGCAATGGTCTCGCATCTCCTCAATTCGCGAGAGGACGATGTCTTCGCTCCGCTTCAGATTCTCGCGAATCAAGTGGATGGATTGCATACGAACCCTGCCCTTATCGGGAGTTCTTGCTTCCCGGACGTCCGCCCCCTTGGAGCGGCACACAATCGAGCCGCAGACCGCGAGGCGATCAAGTCACCACGTCCGTCACACGCTGCAACGGCAGCGATCACCGGGCGGCGGCCCATTGGCAAGTCGCCCGGAACAGACTTTCTGCTTTCCATCAGCGTATCACGTCGAAGCGGTTTGACGTAAGCCGCTCCGCGTGCATCGCCTTGTTACACAGCCTGCAGCATCGATCACCTCGTAGGGCGGACCAGCTTCGCGGACTTGCCGCCAACTGTACCCGACGCACTCCGGGTGAAGTTTCCTAAACTCACGACGTTTCACCAGTGAATCGAACCATTCGCGATGAAGCCATGGGCGGAGACGTTGTACCTCCGCGGCTTGCCTTTCCTCGTTGGCATGAATCCTAAACGGATGCCATCCGGTGCACAACCGATACCGTATCGCATACACGGCCGCAGCATAGGTTACGGCCTGACCAATCGGACACTCGTTGATTTGTAGGAAACAGTCGGTACGTGGATTCCCGCAATCTCCGCTCTCGTACCAAGTGATGACGTACGGTTCCGGAGCGTCCTGATCGTCGTCGATGCGGTGCCGGAAGACGCGAAGCGGTCGCCATCCCAGTTGTGAAGCGAACCGACGCAGCGACACGAACGGCTTGTTCGATGGCGGCTTCATCCGACTTTCATTATGGGTGTGTAACGTTACGGATCACGCGGCGGCGGCCCATCGTGATCCACTGGTGACACGCGCGATCCGCCGCTCGCGTGCATCCGATTGTTCCGCCGGTCACCGTTCACGAGGAAGTCCAGAAACGTCTCAGTAACGCTCTTCAGCATATCGAAATTGCGCCCATAGTAGGACCACGGGTAGGCTGAGCGGTCAGCGTAATGTTGCAGCCATTGATCTGTACCACCCCAGGTCGTGGTATACCACAACTCAGGTTCCGTTCGTCGTGAGTGTTCTCTAGCCCATAGCAGGTAAATGCGACAATAGAATGCTCTCGTTTGCTGGATCGCTCTATGCTCCAGACGAAAATGCTCCACAATGTATTGCTCGCGATCGATTTCGGCCGAGATCGCTTTGTTGTGGAGTGACTGGAACTGTTTGGCGTTTCGAACGTTGTGGAGTTCAAAGACTGCACTGTTCCATAGCTCTTCAAAGGTGAGGTCGTAACCCTTGCGTGGGCCCGATGGGTGAACCTTGGCGATACGTATTGCGGCTGGCTGGGAAGGCGCCGGCACCTGATGTTCAGCACGACCACCGGACAATGGTGACGTTGGATCCCAGTGGATCACAAAGCCCGTGTCTTCGCCCGCGAGTTTTCGGATAGCCCATTTGCCCAAAACGCCATTTTCATCCATGTGATTCAACATGACCGGCCGATCGTGAAACATCCGAAGAAGTTCTTTTGTGCCATGCTCCAGGAGTTCTGGGGCTAGTTTCTTGCCGCTGCATGGATCATAGGTCTTGCCAACATCATCTGGATTTTGTTCGATCTTTTTCGCGAGCAGGGCAATCCCTTTGTCATATTCACCGTTGCGAATCGCCTTGACCATGAGGTCCGGGTCATCGGCACGACACACAACTGCAGCGGCGATGAGCAAAACGATCGTTGTAGCGCGCCTAATCATAGCGACTCCCACGGCGGAACTATGTTTCTCGTGCTCGTATCCTGTGTTGTTAATCCCCGAGCCTGCACGATAACGCTCGTAGCATCAAAGGGGCAGTCTACCCCTTAAACTGAGTTGCGCCAAGGATTTCTGGCAAACGTTCCGGAAGGACCCCGGGAACGCTATCGTGCGTCCTCACGCAGGATAACGCCCCGGTCCGCGCGGGGTGTTATCCTGCAACTCTTGCTTGGTTCCTTACCGTGCGTGATCCTGCACGATAACGTCCTCGGGTCGATAGGCCCTGCGGCTCGCAAGAGGCCACGCGTCAACGACTTATGACGTTGTCGACAGTTTCTCCACGAACACGGATTTGCGTTGGCACGCTCAATAACGCCCGAAACCTCCTATCTCATCACAGGTTGCGCGATTCGTCAGAGTAGGGCCGGTTCCAACCGGCGGGTGGGAACCGGCCCTGCTCGTACTCAAAGCCCAGTCGTGCCTGAACGTATTTGACCGAACGCAAATTCCAAAACACCTTCCTATTCCCAAAGCTCGACTGGGGCAGGGCGAGTCACGATCGCGATAGCAAAACGTCTCGGCGGGCTCGGAAGACCCGCGCCGAGCGAGTACATTGCTCAAACGGTAAGGAGTTCTACTTCGGCGCCATCAATCTGCGAGATTTCCGGCCACCGCTGGGGCTTGTCCCCGCGGAGCCATGTTCAATACCAGACACGTCATCGGAATACGAACCTTTCCCTTCCGCCCCTCGCCGTCTTCGACGGCGAGGGGCGGAACGTACTTCGAAAACGTCCGCATAAGCCTCGTTGGTACAAAGCAGAAACCGATCGTCATTCGGGCATACCCCGGTGAACAAGCGACGATCGACGGTGGGATTCCTGATTTTCAACTGTCCCCAGCCGGTACGTGGGAACCGTTTTCGGGCGGCGGTAAAGGCGAGTTTCGTTCGAAGCGAACATACCCGAATATCCGCGACGTGGTCGGTGCGTTTGGCGATAGCGACATTGGGCTGCAAACGTACTGGCACCTGATCGACCTGCGGTCGCCGCACGAGCTGACCGCGCCGGGTGCAAACGACGATGTGCGACCCCAATACTGCGGCCCCGGCATCTACTACGATCGGCAGAGCGGACACATCCACGTGCGGTTGGCCCACACGCACTTCAAGTACTTCGACAACTACCGCGGGGAGACCGATCCTCGCAAACTGCCGCTGGTGATCGCGCCGTTTCGGTCAACTCCGCTGTGGGTCGACCACGCCAAACACATCAAATTCCAGGACCTCATCATTCGTGGCGGCGGCTACGAAACAACCAAGGTCACCTACGGCGTGGATATCGACTTCGACAACGTCACGATCCGCGGCGGCACGTACGCGATGCGAACGGAGAACACCGGGCCGTTTCGCTTCTACCGTTCAGCCATGTACGGAAACGCACCGCCGTGGTCGTTTCGCGGCGACGGTTCGCTGCGAGCGCGTCCCGGCCGAAGCACTCGTGACATCGCGCGTCTGACCTGCCATGCTTTGTGGGTTACGGACACGGGCCGTGAATTTTCGGTTTATGCATTTCCGATGAACGATGACTGGGAAGTAGCCTACAGCGAGTTCACCGACAGCCACGACGGCCTGTATCTGGGCGGCATCAGCATGCGGTTCCATCACAATCTGGTCGACTTCTTTCAGGACGATGGAATCTATCTGAGCCAGATGTACCCGCGTCATCTCTACATGGGAGAAGGGGCACGAATCGAGATCTACGAAAACCTGTTCTCGCGGGCGCTCACGCCGTTGGCGTTCGGCGGCCCCGAAGACACCAAGGATGACATTTACATCTACCGAAACATCTTCGACCTGCGAGGCGGAGTGAATTACGGCCGGCCCAGCGAGAAGGATCCCAACGTCAAACCTCATCCGCCAAATCGCGTGCTGTCGGACCATGGCAGTCCGCCGTGGCCGGAAATGACGATCTACCACAACACGTTTATCACGCCAGGCGGTTCGATGGGCTTGGGAACGATGGGGCACGCCAAACCCGGCTACCCGCGTGCCGTGTTCAACAACATCTTCCTCAACTTCCGAGGATTGGGTGGACTGCGCTTACCCGAGCCTGAGTTTGGACAAGACGCCGGCAAGCCGGACATGGGCGCGCTGCCCCATGGAGCCAACACGTTCGCCGTTGGTCGTTCGGCGGCGCCGTGAAAGAAAACGCGGCTGTGTCGCTTTTCCACGTATTGGCGGTCGTCTAGAATCAACGTAACACTTCAGCCAAGTAGTAGCCGGATTCGCAAGAATTCGGAATCTTCCCAGTTTGCCGCCGAATTGTCCGAGTTCTTGCGAATTCGGCTACCAAAAGATCACTCCACCAGACGGCTGAATACTCACGAATCAACGACTCCGCGGACGTCATCCACTATCTCGGACGGCTTTCTGGTGGACTGATCCGAAACGGACCGCCAAGTCACCAGAGAGCCCACGACGATCAGGACGCATCCGACCCACAAGGTGACCTCGGCCGACACATTCAGGTAGATGCAACTGACGACTGTCGAAAGAAGAGGCGTCAGATACGAGCAAGCGGCTACCAGCACGACGTCCCCCCTTCGCATCGCGAAGTCCCAAAGCCTGTACGCCAGCCACGTGACCACGCCAAAGACGCCGACTTCCACAAACGTTCGGACATTCCATGATCCCTGCTCCTCGATGGCAAGGCTTACCAGTAGCAGTACGAGCCCGCTCATTGGCAAGAAAAGGTCGACGGCCCCGGTTCGCTCGGCGCCCGCCCATCGTCGCGTGAGGTTCGAATACAGGGCCCAAGTGAATGCTGCGGTAAGGCCGCATGCGTAACCAGCAGGATTGCTGGCCACATTACTCCAGAAAGATTGCCAAGAGATCCCGGCACCCTGCGTCAGAACGAGCCATACACCTGCCAGCGCAAGCAACGTGCCGGGGAGCAGAAGCCAATCAGCTCTCTTCTTCAATAGCACCAACGACAGCAAGATAGTCAATGCCGGCCAGAGGTAGTTCAGCAGGCCCACTTCGAGCACCTGGCTGCGATCCTTGGCAAGGCCGACTCCGAGAAATAGCACGAGCATGTAGACCACGAATAGCGCCCCGCACCCAAGCAAGTACTTTGGCGGAAGCTGCTTGACGTGCCGGATTCTCTTGGTCGAACCGAGAATAAACGCAACGGAGGCTACGCCGGCTACGCAGTGAACAGCCGCGCCCGCGGTTATCGCCCCAACCTGTTCCGTGAGACTTCGTACCAGCGCGACCGTGGCGCTCCACAGGAGAATCGCCAACATGCCGCCGAGCGTACCAGCCCCGCGGCTCTGGAGAGTCTGCCCTATTAGCCGTATTTTCACGAGTTCCCCCGAGCATTCTCGTGTACAATGTTGGCGCTAACGAGTTATATGGCGGCCAGTCGAGCTGGGTCAACCGCCACGAATCATTCGGTACAACGGGAGCGAAACAAAGTGACAATACAAACGAACTCCGGAAAGGCTGTAACGGGCGCTCTGGTGGTCGCATTGATGTGCGCCGCCGATCATTCTTTGTCACAGGAATCGAATGCCTCTTCACAGGAGTTGGCACGACAGATTCTCGCGGACGCGGGCGTCAAAGGTGGCCTCGTGGTTCACCTGGGTTGCTGCGACGGCAAGCTCGCTGCTGCGTTCCACGCTAGCGACAGTTACTTGGTGCACGGGCTCGATACCGACGCGGCCAACATTGCGAATGCACGCGAGCACATCCGGTCCAAAGGGCTGACCGGCGCCGTGTCGGTTGACACGTTCGATGGCAAGGACTTGCCCTACGCTGATAATTTGGTCAACCTGGTGGTGGCAAGTGGCGAGTGCCAGGTGCCAAGTGAAGAAATCCAACGTGTGCTAGTCCCCGGCGGTGTCGCGATCTCCCTTCAGCCTTCAGCCTCCAGCCTTCAGCCTTTCAAAAAGCCCTGGCCGGACGATATCGACCAGTGGACGCACTTTCTGCACGACGCATCAAATAACGCAGTCGCCCAAGATGCGCAGGTGGGACCACCGCGTCGACTGAAATGGAAGTGTGGACCGTTGTGGTCGCGCAGCCACGAATTCATCTCCAGTGTGCCTGCCATGATTTCCGCGGGCGGGCGGATCTTCTACGTCGTCGACGAGGGGCTGACTAGCATCACGGACGATCCCATCCCGGATCGCTGGGTGCTGGTCGGCCGCGATGCCTTCAACGGTGTGCTGCTTTGGAAGCGACCGCTTCCCGATTGGCGGGGCGACGAATGGCGAGGTACGGCCCTGCGTGGACGCCCGCCGAGCACACCGCGACGAATCGTGGGCGACAGCCAGTGTTTGTACGCAACGCTCAGCCATCGCGGTCCACTCGAAGTGCTCGATCCAGCCACGGGCAAGACGTTGCGGACGATCGACGATACCGCCAACACGCAGGAGATTCTGCAGAGCGGGCGCACTTTGGTCCTCCGCTTGGCCCCGATCGGAGCGAGAAACGCCAAGCAGAAAGGAGAAATCGTCGCCGTAGACGCCAACAGTGGACAGGTTCGCTGGCGTGCACAGGCGAATCAATACTTGTCCCAGACGCTGGGTTCCGACGACGATCGTGTGGTCTACAGCACCGGTACCGAAATCGTGTGCCTGAGCTTGGCTGGCGGCGAGGAATCATGGCGTCAGCCAATGGCGAAGGGCAAGAGGGCTCGCGAGAGGACTATCATCCTTCACGGCAATCTCGCACTCGAAGGAGGCGGGAACAATATCGTTGCTCGCTCGACGAAGACCGGCGAAACCCAGTGGACGACGAACACAGGCGGCGGATCCATGCGACCCATGGACATGTTCGTGGCCAACGGGTGCGTTTGGCATGCCTCGCCGGAAGGCATCACCGGATATGACTTGGCTACCGGCAAGCCAGCCAAGGTCATTGATCCATCGAGCGTGCAAAGCCCAGGGCATCATCTTCGCTGCTACCGCGCCAAAGCGACCGAACGGTTCCTGATTACGCAATTCCGCGGTGCCGAGTTTGTCAGTCTGGCCGACGACAATCACGTGAACAACGATTGGATCCGCGGAGCATGCCGCTACGGCGTGATGCCTAGCAACGGTCTGCTGTACGTCCCGCCAACGCCGTGTTTCTGCTATCCGGGCGTCAAGCTGACTGGACTTTTGGCCTTGGCTCCGGGGGAGCAGTCGAAAAGTGGAAAAGTCGAAGAGTCGAAGCGTGAGGAGGGAAGTCGTCTTGAGCGCGGCCCTGCATACCGTGCATCCGACCTCCAGTCTTCAGTCTCCAGCCTTCAACCTTCCTCCTGGCCAATGTATCGCCATGATGGGCGGCGAAGTGGGGCTACTGCTGAGGAGGTCCCAGCGCAGGTTTCCAGCGGATGGCAGGTGAAGCTAAGGGGACCGCTGACGCCACCAGTGGCTTGCGGCAATCGCGTGTACGTGGCGGCCAAGGACCAGCATACGCTGTACGCGCTGGAAGTGGACGATGGGCGCGAGCTTTGGCATTTCACGGCCGGCGGCCGGATTGATTCGCCGCCAACCATTCACGGTAGTAGCGTCCTGTTCGGCTGTGCGGATGGCTCGGTGTACTGCGTGCGAGCGGCAGACGGCGAACTGGCTTGGCGATTCCGGGCCGCTCCGAGCGATCAGCGGATCGTCGCGTTCAGCCAACTGGAATCCCCGTGGCGCGTTCACGGAAGCGTACTGATCGAGGAAGGCATCGCGTATTGCACGGCAGGACGTTCCACGTACCTGGACGGTGGAATCTGGATCTATGGACTCGATCCGAAGACGGGCGATGTCATACACGAGACGCATTTGGACACATGGTCGCCGACGCGTCAGGACGCTGTCGATAAGCCATATATCCCTTCGTATCACATGGAGGGCACACACTCGGACATCCTCGTCAGTCAAGGCGGCTACATCTACCTGGGACAGTACAAATTTGATCGCGAACTGACCAGGCAGGACGCACCGTATGCGATGCGCGACCCGAACAATCCGGTTGTGGCCATGGACGTCTCGAAGGAAGGATACACCGTGGCGGATCCCGACTTGAATAAGGGATACGACTACATCCGGGCCTTCCATCGTTACATGGAAAAGGCACATCCGGAGTTGGCGAAACAGTACAAGGAAAAGTACGGCGGGATGAACATGGGCGATCGCAACACAGGTATGCACCTTGCGCCCACGGCCGGTTTTCTTGACGACACATGGTTCAACCGGGCTTTCTGGATGTACTCGGCCAACTGGCCCGGTTGGTATCACGCACACCGAGGTGCAAAAACTGGCCAGTTGTTGGTCATAGGCCCAGAAAGGACCTACGCTCTGCAGGCGTTCCCAACGCGGAACAGGCAAAGTCCACTGTTTACGCCCGGCGACAAAGGCTATCTCCTGCTGGCCGATGACAACGACACGGAGCCGGTATTGGACGACATGACCCGAGGTGCGACCAAAGGGTTAGGGTACACACGGCTGAGACCTCCCGTATGGTTCGACTGGGCACCCATACGCATCCGCGGCATGGTCCTGGCACGAAAACACCTGTTTGTCGCCGGCCCGCCGGACGTCGTGGACGCGGACGACCCGATGGCATCGTTTGAAGGCCGCAAAGGTGCCATGCTGCGAACCTATTCGGCCGCGGACGGAAAGGAGCGGGCCGAAACCACGCTCCAGTCGCCGCCCGTGTTCGACGGCCTGATCGCAGCCTCCGGCCGGTTGTACATGTCCACAACGGATGGGCATGTCATTTGCCTTGAACCGGAGTAGGTTGGAGAAGCCGTATCGCTTGCCAGACTTTGGCATGAGGGACACAAGATGATGGACCGTACATGCTCACTCCAACTCGTGAGTTCTTATGCTGCAAAGCGTCCGGGCATTCAACTCCAGCGGCGTTTGTTGATCGCGGTTGCGATCGCTGGCCTGAGCGTTTTCCGCGCAGCAATCGCCGACGAAAAAGCCAAAGAGATACTAAACGCGAGTGGCGTGAAAGGTGGATTAGTCGTTCATCTCGGTTGTGGCGACGGAAAGCTGACTGTCGCGTTGCGAGCAAACGACAGCTACCTGGTTCATGGCCTCGATGCGGACGCCGAGAACGTTGCTTCCGCGCGTGAGCATATCCAGTCGTTGGGGCTGTATGGCAAGGTGTCTGTTGATCGACTGAGGGGCAGTCGACTGCCGTATGCGGACAATCTGGTGAACCTGATCGTGATGCGGGATGCGAGATATGGGATACGGGATGAAGAGATCATGCGTGTGTTGGTGCCCAGCGGCGTCGCGATTTCCCTTCAGCCTTCAGCCTCCAGCCTTCAGCCTTTCAGGAAGCCCTGGCCCGACGGGCTCGACCAGTGGACTCATTGGGACCATGGTCCCGATCGGAATCCCGTATCCCAGGATTTGTTCGTCGGTCCACCGCGGCGTTTGCAGTGGATGGATGGGCCGGAGTGGTCGAAGAAGCACTGGGGACCGCGCATTAGCGCCATGGTGACGGCCAACGGCCGACTGTTCTATGTCCAGGACGAAACGCCTACGTCCTTGTTCAATATTGCCGCCAAATGGGTCTTGATCGCTCGTGATGCGTTCAACGGCGTCGTCTTATGGCGACGTGATCTGCCAGATTGGACCGGTGGCGGCTGGGGGCGAGTCGTGCGGCGAGAAACGTCGCCGTCGGTGCCACCGGAACTCGTGCTGGGCGTGTGGGGCGAGCTGTCCGGCGGTAAGGGCATTCGCGACGCGACCCGGGTGATGGTGGCCGACGGCGACCGGCTGTACGTTCCGCTGTTGGCGGACGCACCCGTCTCGGCGTTGGACGCCGCAACGGGTGAAGTGCTTCGCACGTACGAAGGCGTCGCTCCGGTTCAGGAGCTTGTCGTCGCCGAGGGCGTTCTTTTGGTCTGCGGCCGAGACAAGATTCGGGCCGTTGAACCGGAAGCCGGTGAGGAGCTATGGGAAGCGGCGGGGGCCAATATCTCCGCGAAGGATGGGCAGGCGTATTTCACCAGCCGGCGCGGCCGGTCGGTTGTGTGTGTCGATTTGAAACGCGGCGAACGACTCTGGGAAATCGAATTCACGCGGGCAATTCGCGAAACGGACGGCTCGGCAACGGACGACAAGGCAGGATTCGCGGGGCCCTTGCAGGCCGGCGCGGGGATCGTTCTGGCTTCGTTCCCCGAAGGCAGAATCAACCAGACCGTGGCAATCTCGGCCGCGTCGGGCGAGCCGCTCTGGCGGAAGCCATTCGGCGGAAGGCCATACGGCCGAGGCTCCGGGCCGTTCTTTATCGGCGACTTGATCTGGGCGTTGGATTCTGCAAAAGGCGCCCTCACCGCTTTGAATCCGCAGACCGGCGAGGAGCAGCAAAAGATCGCAGCACCAGGGATTCGCTACGTCGGCCATCATGCGCGATGCTACCACGCTCGCGCGACATGCCGCTACATCATCGCCAAGGAGCGAGGTACGGACTTCGTGGACCTCGATTCCGGCGAAGTCTATTGGAACAACTGGGTACGCGGTCCTTGTCGTAGAGGTGTCATGCCTGCCAACGGCCTGTTGTACGCCGGTCAGCATTCCTGCCGCTGCTACACGGAGACAGCGTTGCACGGGTTCTGGGCTCTGGGAGCGGAAGAAGAGTCGAAGCGTCGCAGAGTCGAAAAGTCGAAGAGCGACGTGCGTCTAGAGAAAGGGCCTGCATACGGTGCATCCGATCTCCAGTCTTCAGCCTCCAGCCTTCGGCCTTTTTCCTGGCCGACTTATCGACACGACGCGATGCGGAGCGGTTCGTCGCCGGTGATGTTGCCCGGCCCGTTGGAGCAAGAATGGTCGGTCTCGCTACCCACCACCCCCAGCGCACCAATCGTGGCGGGCGGCAAGGTCTTCGTCGCGGCCATCGACTGCCATACGTTGTGTGCGCTGGACGCGGAGTCTGGCGAGCTTGTGTGGCAATACACGGCGGGAGGGCGCGTGGATTCGCCACCGACTTACTTCCAGGGGCTCGTCTTGTTCGGTTGTCGTGACGGCTGGGTTTACTGCTTGCGGGCCGACGACGGACGGCTTGCCTGGCGATTCCGCGCGGCACCGGAAGACCGTCTGGTGGATGCCGCCGGACAGATCGAATCGGCATGGCCGGTACATGGTAGCATTCTGATAAAGGACGACGTTGCGTATTGCGTCGCTGGGCGATCGTCGTTTCTTGATGGTGGGCTTCACATCTACGGCTTGGATCCAAAGACTGGCCGCGTCCTCCACACGCAGCATCTGGACGGTCCATGGCCGGGCCCCGAAGTGGGCACGACCGCAGAGACGCCCAACCGCGGGTACGTGATTTCGGGTGCTCTCGCGGACGTGCTGGTCGCCGACGCACATCACGTGTATCTCCGCCAACTCCGCTTCGACGCAACGTTGCGAGAGATGGTGGACATGCAGCCGAATCTGTACGAGTCGCCAAAGCTGAGCGGCGAAAACCGCGGTGGCGACCACAAGTACTGGGACAATCTTGTGGAGGCTGGCCGCCATGAGTTGTTCACCGACCCTGACTGGTTCCATCGGTCGTATTTTCAAAACTTCCCTGGTAGGCGGTTGTACGCCGCAACCGGTCTGCTCGGCGGCTCCTGGCACCGACGGATGTACTGGTCGTATGGTCAGGTCGTGGGTCAGTACATCGTTTTCAACGGCAATATGGGATATGCCGTACAGGTCTTCGCTACGTCGCCGCGCGAAGGTGGTTTCAACGCCGGTGATGGTTACGTGATTCACGCGGGCCAGACCGCCGAATGGGAAACCGACGAAAAGCTGTTCGCACTGCGCCCAGACCAATCGAAGTGGCGAATTCGAGTACCGCTGCGGCCCGTAGCCATGACGCTGGCGGGCGATCGGTTGCTGATCGCAGGCCCGCCGGACCTGGAAGATCCGCGCGACGGTTTGGCGGCCGTCGAAGGCAACAAAGGTGCGCTGCTCTGGGCGATCTCCGCCGATACCGGCCAGAAGCTGGCCGACTACGATTTGGACGACGTACCGATCTTCGACGGTATGGCAGTGGCCAGCGGGCGGCTGTATATTTCGACGGTAGGCGGTAAGGTCCTGTGCCTCGGGGGTCAATAGGCAGACCGCTTCGTTTGGCACAGCCATGATTCTCTCTTGCGAGGTGAACAACAATGAAAAGCTACACGCGATCGCGCATCACACAAACGGTGATCCTCATCGGCATTCTTCTTTGCTCGTCCACCGTCCTGGGAGCGGAGGTGAACTCCGCTCGGCAACTTGTGCTTGATTCGGGAATCAAAGGCGGATTGATCGTTCACGTGGGGACCGCCGATGCCGGGGAGATAGCAGCGTTGAGACTCAACGATCGCTTCCTGGTGCAAGGCTTGCAGAGGGATCCCGTCCGAGTGTCCCAAACCCGACAAGATCTGCAGCAAATGGGGATGTCCGGATCGGTTACTGTGATCCACTGGCGAGGAGCGAATCTGCCCTATGCAGACAACATGGTGAATCTGATCGTGATGCGGGATAAGAAGGGCGGGATACGAGATGCGGGATTCGGGATACGGGATGAAGAGATCCAGCGTGTACTAGCCCCTGGCGGTGTCGCGATCTCACTTCAGCCTTCAGCCTCCAGCCTTCAGCCTTTCAAGAAGCCTCGGCCGAAAGACATTGACGAGTGGACGCATTTTCTGCACGGCCCCGACAACAACGCGGTTGCTGAAGACACGCGTGTTGCACCGCCCCATCACATGCAATGGGTGGCTGGCCCGCGGTGGGGGCGCAGTCACGACCATCTGGCCAGCATGAGCGCAGCGGTTTCGGCTTCGGGTCGCATTTTCTACATCGTCGACGAAGGGCCCGTCGCTTCGGTGAACGAGCCGTCCCAATGGATACTGGTCGCGCGAGATGCGTTCAATGGCGTCTTGTTGTGGAGGAAAAAGATCGGGCCATGGGAAACCCAATTGCGTCCGTTTCGTAGCGGGCCGGCCGAATTGCCGCGGCGGTTGGTGGCCAGCGGCGATCGCGTATACGTAACGCTCGGCTACGGCAAACCGACGGTCGCATTGGACGCTGCCACCGGCGAGGAAGTGCGTACCTATGAAAACACGGACAACACGCACGAAATCCTGTATCACGACGGGAAGCTCTACCTTGTGATTAGCGATCCGCTTTCTGATGAACTTGCCGACGAAAGCAAGACGACCGGCAAACTGGTCCGGCGTTTGGCCCTCTGGCGAGATTTCTACGGTCGATACGTGACTAGGTATCTTCCCAAGCAGATCCAGTGCTTGGAGGCAGACACCGGCAAGGTTCTGTGGAAGAAGAAGGACGTAGATACAAAGAATGTCCTAGCCCTCACGTTGGCCGTGGCCGAAGGTCGTGTCTTCTTCGAGAACGAGAAGGAGATACTGGCTCTGGAAGCCGATTCCGGAGAAATCGCGTGGCGCGCGGCGCGGCCCATCGCCCTTCGCCGGTATGCTTGGTCCTCGCCGACGCTGGTCGTCAGCGATGGCGTCGTGTTGTCCGCGGATCGTGCGGCCGACGCCAATTTGGATACGGAAGGAGAAAACGAATCGGAATTAGAGTTCCTGGTCACGGCGAACCATCTGCTGACCGGCGGCGAGATGATGGCTTTCTCGGCAGAGACCGGCGAGAAGCTGTGGACCGTCCCGTGTCACGAGGGATTCAACTTCCCGGTCGACGTGTTCGTGGCCCAGGGCAGGGTGTGGAGCGGCGAGTTGGCTTGGGGAAGGCAGCCCGGTCTGACCAAGGTGTACGACCTTCACACGGGAGAAGTCGTAGCCGAGCGCCCGCCGGATCAGCAGGTCTACACCATCGGTTTCGGCCACGCGCGGTGCTATCGAAACAAGGCCACCACACAATACGTGATCCATGGACGTTCCGGCGTCGAATTCCTGGACATGAGTTCCAACCAAATCATCGCCGACCATTGGATCCGCGGCACGTGCCAGTACGGTATCTTGCCGTGCAACGGATTGCTGTACGTGCCACCACACTCGTGTGCCTGCTACATCGAAGCCAAACTGAACAGCTTCAATGTGCTGGCGGCGACGCGCGAGTCGAAGATTCCAGAAGTTGAAGTGTCGAAGAGCGATGTGCGTCTACAAAAGGGGCCTGCACACGGTGCATCCGACCTCCAGTCTTCAGCCTCCAGCCTTCAGCCTTCTTCCTGGCCGACGTACCGGCACGACGGTGGGCGTAGTGGAGCCGCCGGCACAAGGTTGTCGCCCGAGTTGAAGCTAGGGTGGGAGAAGGCCGTTCCGGGACCTTTGACAAGCGCCGTTATCGCGGATGGCCGAGTCTTGCTGGCGTCGATCGACACGCACACAGTCCATGCACTCGACGCGGCGGACGGCTCGCCGGTGTGGCAATGCACGGTTGGCGGCCGCGTTGATTCGCCGCCCACGGTTAATGGCGGTTTCGTCTATTTCGGTTCGGCCGATGGCTGGGTGTATTGTTTGCGTGCGATGGACGGCGTTTTGGCCTGGCGTTTCCGTTTGGCGCCGGAAGCACGGCAGATTGTGTCGTACGGTCAATTGGAATCTGTGTGGCCGATACATGGCAACGTCTTGGTGCACGAAGGTCAGGATCCGTCTGCGAGCCCATCGGTGTACGCTGTGGCGGGACGATCTGCCTTTACGGACGGTGGGCTTTTCCTGTATCGACTGGATGCTCGAACCGGCAAACTCATATCCGAACGCCGCATTTCCCACCGTGATCCCAGCACCGGACGTGAGCCTCAGAGTACGGTACGCGGCGTTGCCATGCCGGGAGCGCTGCCCGATGTCCTGTCCACAGACGGTTCGTCGGTCTTCATGCGGCACGTGCGTTTTGACATGCAAGCGAATCCCTTGCCACAGGACACGGATCACTTGTTCAGCCCGGCTGGTTTTCTGGACGATGCGTGGTGGCACCGCACCTACTGGCAAATCGGTACGACGATGGCTGGCGGGTATGGCGGTTGGGCGCAAATCGGTAACCGTCGCATCTCTGGCCGGTTGCTGGTGCTGGGCAAAGACCGCGTGTTCGGCTTTGGCCGCAAACAGTACGGCAATACCGGCGCTCATCCCGGCCTGAATGCCGAGCACCATTTGTTCGCCGCCGATGCAGAACTGATCCGGCCCGAACCGGCCAAGGCACCAAAGGCAAAGCGCCCGCGCCGTCCGGCGACCAGAGTGGACTATCATTGGTCCGAAGCGGTGCCGTTTTATGTACGTGGGATGCTCTTGGCTGGCGACACGCTGTTCGTGGCTGGTCCCAACGATGTCTCTGAACTCGTTGAGAAGAATCCGGACGGAGACGTTTGGCTATGGGCGGTCTCGGCAACCGATGGCACCAAGAAGGCTGAATACCGGCTGAAGGCCTCGCCCGTGTTCGACAGCTTGGCCGCCGCAAACGATTGCCTGTTCTTCACTACCGTGGATAGTCGTGTGGTGTGTTATCAGGCGCGAAACTGACGATCGGCCTTAGTCGAATGCCGAATCGGCATTTCGAATATGTGTTCGGTATTGATGTCTGTTCTTTCACCAAAGGAGTCGATCCGTGACGCTAACAGCAACTAGATGTGCAACTGCAGTCTGTGTGATTCTCTGCGTATCGTCGGCGCTGGCTCAAGGTCCCAATACCTTGGACTCGGAAAAGGCCCAGCGCGTTGCAGAACTGCTTGCCCCGAAGGCAACGCTAATCGAAGCGCCGCAAGTCAAGATCGAAGCCGATCCGTCGCAGGCGGCTGGCCTGACATTCAAGAATGAAGGAATCCTGGTCGTTCCCAAGAAGGGACTCAAGGAAAAAGAGAAAGAGGACAACGCTGCCGTCAACACGAAGCAGGGGGCGGGGTTTGCGTACCTCTTCATGACACAGGCCTTCTGCCCGGTCGTGGAAGGCAAACCCGCAAAAGCCGACGTGTTACGCACCGTCAGAGTGGTTGATGGCCGCGGAAACGAGCGTACTGTGACATGTCTGCTTCTGGCCGTGCGGCGTATCGATGACGAAGATTGGCGTATGTACGTCTACGGAGCGAAGAAAGAGCCGCTGGTCGACGCGCAGTTTGACGAAGCGGAGCGGCCGAATTCCGGACCTGTCGCGATCGACGTGGAAAACGCCGCGAACAACGAAGGAACGCTCGCCGTCACCGTCTTCGGCAAATACAAGGCTGGCTTCGCCATTGCATATCAGAGGTAGCCGATTCCCGTTGGCAGCGACACCTTCGTCCCTCACGGACGAACTGTCTCGGCACATGCGGACAGATGCGATGATTAGGTATCCAGCGTCATTAACTTTGACCTGCGCGATCCTGGGCCTGTGTTCGTCCTATGGCGAAGCTCGTGCCCAGGATGCTCGCCCCACGGTCGTCGGGCACGAGGACGACCGACCCCGCGCGCGTGATATCGGACTGGTGATCGGCGTTCTGCCACCCGGCCTGTTGAATGCGATTACTGACGTAAACGGTGTGTTGGTGGGACACCAGACACTGGTGGAAGGCAACGATGTCCGCACCGGGGTGACGGCGATCGTGCCGCATGACGGAAATCTGTTTCGGCAGAAGGTGCCAGCCGCGATCGTCGTGGGAAACGGGTTCGGCAAGCTCGTCGGCTCGACGCAGGTGAATGAACTTGGCGTACTGGAAACACCTGTGGTATTGACGAACACGCTATCCGTCTTCACCGCGGCCGACGCGCTGGTCGGGTATACGCTTGACCTGGAGGGCAATGAAGACGTCCGATCCGTGAATCCGGTGGTCGGCGAAACGAACGACGGGTTTTTGAACGACATCCGACGACGGCGAGTGACCGAGCAGGATGTACTGAAGGCGATTCGCTCGGCAAAGGGCGGACCGATGGCCGAAGGCTGCGTCGGCGCTGGAACCGGTACGCGGTGTTTGGGCTGGAAAGGCGGCATCGGCACTGCTTCGCGGCGGCTACCTGAGTCGTTGGGCGAATACACGGTCGGCGTACTTGTCCAGACGAACTTTGGCGGCATCCTGACGGTGAGCGGTGCGCCTGCCGGCAAGGAACTTGGACGGTACTACCTGAAAGAGCACGTTGCGGACAAATCATCCGAAGTCGGTTCCTGCATGATCGCCCTGGCTACCGACGCGCCGCTGGACGCTCGGCAGTTGACCCGAGTTGCTCGTCGAGCGCTGTTGGGACTTGCAGCCGTCGGCTCGCCCATGACGCACGGCAGCGGTGATTATGTTATCGCCTTTTCGACGAATCGGGGTGTACGCGTCGCTCATCAGCCAGCCGATCGGACGCGTACTGTTCAACTGCTGCGTGACGAGGCGCTATCGCCGTTGTTTCAGGCGACGCGCGAGGCGGTCGAGGAGGCAGTAATCAACAGCATGCTCAAGGCCACGACGGTGACGGGGCACAAGGGGCACACCAGTGAGGCACTCCCCATTGATCGGCTCGTGGAAATCTGCAAGAAATACGGTGCCATCCAAGCGAAAGACCATTGATCGACCCGAGAACCAGAATACGGAGTTCAACTATGTGCAACCTTCTTCGATTGTTCGCCCTCATATCTTTGCTCATCGCGCCCACCGCAGCGTATGCCGATTCCACTGGAAGTACACGAGTCGCCGACGACAAACAACATGCCTGCACGGGCGGCGGCGGATATCCTTACCGAAACAAAAGTGAATATGTGCTCAAGGAGTTGGATCTCAAACCCGGTGATGTCGTGGTGGATATCGGGGCCGGCGACGGATGGTGGTCGGAGAAAATGGCCCCGCTGGTAGGTGACAAAGGCGTGATTCATGCATCGGAGGTCGATCAGAAGAAGGTGGACAAGATGAAGGAACAGTACGCCGATTTGCCGCAAATCAAACCCTACCTTTGTCCCACCGACGGTACCGGCCTGCCAGATGACTCCTGCGATTTGGCCTTTATCTCCAAAGCGTATCACCATCTTCCCAAAGAAGGCCACGTCGACTACATGCGTCACCTGCACAAGGTCATCAAGCCCACCGGCCGCGTATGCGTGATCGAAAAATACGCGGGGCTGGCCACTGGACGAAGCAAGGAACACGCCTGGGCGCCGGGCAAGCTCGCCCAACAGGCCGAAGAGGCTGGCTGGATTCAGGTTCGCTGCGAGTTGATCACTGGCACGTACCACTACATCGCGATCTTCGTCCAAAAGGAACTCTTCCCACCCGAGCCGCAGAGAAAGAAGAAGCCGGCTGCGAAGCCCAAATCGACATGATTCGCACGCCTTCAGCGACCGATTTCCGCACAACGCCGGCCTGCAGATGACACAAGGATGAGGTAGTTGGGGTTCATGTGTGACGCCGTGCGCTAGCAGCCAAACGCCCCCAACGCCCTCGGCGCCCATCGCACACACGTTGATGTCTCGCGTCCTTGCCGGATAGCCCCCGACATAGTGCGAATTCACGGGATGTTGGTAGAATGAACTGTCGTTCGATGCCACTCCGCCCGATCGGGTTGGCGTCGGACATGCGAACAGTCTGCAGGAGATCGCGAGGGATGTCTGACTTCTTCAAGCGCTTCCTGGATCCAGATGAGTATCTGACTGGGACGTTAGTTGTACGTGCGTTGGATTCTGATTCTGGTCGTGGGTTGTTTGGCGTCCGTGTCATCGCCGCCAGTACGCTCGACGAGGCCTTCGGTAAGAGGTGAGGCGGCAAGCTACGCGTCACAGGTCGTGACGGAGTCTGTCGGATCGAGTTGCCGTTCGGTCACGTCTACGTCGCCGTGTCCGAGTCCAATTATACGGAGGGGTGGTTGCGAGCGGGTGAGGAACTTGACATCACGTTCCGTGTACGCGGGCCGATGTCGCGAGGCAGTACATGGGACTGCCCCGTGTGCGGAGCGCCGTTAGAGGGCCCCGCCTCATTCGAAATGACGCTGTGTCCTGACTGCGGCAGTTGCTCGTTCGCACCAGGCTCGGTTGCCGGCTTCTCACGCTGTGTTCGCAAGGTAATGGTCGCCTCACCGCCACAGACCGAAGCACCGATGCCTGCGTTCTTCCAGGGCCTCACCATACGACTTCCTTCAGACTCTTTCTTGATTATCGACCTCACCCAAACAGCGGTGACGAGCGATACGGTGGGCGGCATAGTGCCTCTACATAAGAAGGCTATGTCAAATCGGTCGATGTTGAGACTTGTGATGCCTGATGATCATCCGAGTCGCGAGCTCTTCAGGATTACGCGATTGGATAAGGTATTTACGTTATACATGACGACTGACGAGGCACTAGCTGCCGTGTTCTAGGCTGGTCGAGGCCGTAGGTATCGCGAACTTCGCTGGTTTGCACGATGGCGTGCTGAACCGCAAGATGTTCCTTGACGCCGCACCATGACCATGTAGAAACCGGCGTGTTGCAGTAGGAATTGGCTACGAGCACGCGACAAGGGCGTCTTCAGGCCACTGTGTTGTGCCGCGCGATCCGATATAATCGCATTGGATCGGAGGTACCCATGAAGACATTGACTAAAGAACTGTGGATGCAAGTACCCGAGCGTCGTGCGATTATGTCGATCCACGATGAAGTCGAGCGGCTTGTTGAGGAAAGCGGCGTGCAGGATGGTTTAGTACTTGTGAACGCAATGCACATAACGGCAAGTGTGTTCATCAACGACAACGAATCGGGACTTCACCGGGACTACGACAAATGGCTCGAGGAGCTGGCCCCGTTTGATCCGTCGTCCGAGCGTTATCACCATAACCGCACCGGCGAAGACAACGCGGATGCTCACCACAAGCGACAGATCATGGGCCGAGAAGTTGTCGTCGCCATCACTGACGGCAAGTTGCATCTTGGACCGTGGGAGCACATCTTTTACTACGAGTTTGACGGTAGACGACGAAAGCGGATTCTGGTTAAGATCATTGGTGAGTAGGTTCCGCTTGCCGAGCGGAACCTTGTGATTCGAGGTCTTTGGGCGGGCCAAGGTCCCGCCCGGCAGACGGGACCTACTGGGTCTCGAACTCGAATTTCATTTGTCCGTCGACCAGTTTCAGGCGGGCGCTGAATGGTTTTCCGGCCTTGGACTTGAACCCCTTCAGCAACGATGTCTCTCCTTTGCTCAGCAGCGTACTTGCAGTCCGTGTGCCGATTCGCTTTCCGGCCATGGTCTTCCAGATGACGAACTTGCAGCCGTTCCTCCAATCGCTGCAACTGTACGACTTTGGCCGTTCTACTACCTTGGCGCTGCAGAGGGGACAAACGCCTAATTCCGCCGCCCGTTTGTCGGCGGAGCGCGTACCCTTGCTCGAAGACGCGCGGGATCTTGTGCCGCCTGTCCGCCGTCGCTTCCGACCGAACGATCGCTGGTCATCTTTGTTGGGTAACGGTATCTCGGTCAGTTCGCCAGTTTCGGTAAGGGCAAGGATCACTCTTCCAGCGTCGGTAATCTCGGATGGTTGCAGGATTGCTCGCCGTTGCAGCAACTCGCGGATCTGACCGACGCTCAACTCACGGTCCTTGTACGTGGGCCACAGGACAAATCCGCAGCCGTCTTGCCAGCCGGAACAGCCGAACCCGCGTTTGCCCTGGATGACCGGCCGGCCACATCGGGGACATTCGCCGAATCTCGTCTCGTCTACTTTCCATTCGTCGCCCAAGCGGACGATCCGGTTCGCATAGTCACTGACCTCGGCCATGAATCGACGTGAATCCAAACGGCCTGCTTCGATCTCCCGTAGTTTGCCCTCCCACTGGCCGGTCAACTCCGGCGATTTCAAGTCTTGCTCGCCGACCAGGGCGATCAGGTAGCGTCCCAAGTCGGTCGCAGAGAGCGTCTTCTTCGTGCGCGTGATGTATCTGCGTTTCAATAGCGTCTCGATAATGGCCGCGCGTGTCGCCGGAGTGCCCAGGCCTTTCTCCTTCAGCGCTTCCCGGAGTTGTTCGTCGTCGACCAGTTTGCCCGCCGTTTCCATGACCCCAAGCAACGAATTCTCGGTGAACGGACGCGGCGGCGAGGTCTCGCCTTGCTTGATCAGTGGTTCGTGAGGCCCACTTTCGCCGACCGTAAAATTGGGCAACTCCTGCTCGTCGTCATTGTCGTCGGACCGCCTTCGCGGGTACAACTCGGTCCACCCCGGCTGGACAACGCGGACTCCCTTTGCGCGGAACGGCACCTCGTTCGAGACTCCGTCTACGGTAGTTATCTCTTTGATGCAGGGCGGGTAGAAGACGGCGATCAGACGCGTGACAATCGCATCGAAGACCTGCTCATCGCGTCCGGAGAGTTGACCTGGCAGGCTGCCGGTTGGAATGATTGCGTGGTGATCGCCCACTTTCTTGTCATTCACGATGCGACCGGTAAACCGAAGCGACGACAGATCCAGTTTGCCGATTTCTTTCTGTTTGATGGCCGTGAGTTTCTGCAGGATGCTTGGGACCTCCTTCTTCATATCGAATCCCAGGTATCGCGAGTCCGTGCGCGGATACGTGATCAGTTTCCGTTCGTACAGCGACTGGGCTACCTTCAGAGTGTCGGCGGCGGACAAACCATAGCGGCGGTTCATGTCCCGCTGCAATTCGGTCAGATCGTACAACTGCGGCGGTTGAGTGCGTTGCTGTTTGCGGTCGATCTTAGTGACAACGAAGACGTGCCCCTGCACACGCGCCAGCAGTTCCTTTGCCTCGTCTTCCTTCGAGCAGCGGCCTCCCGTGAACTTGAACGCGGTGCTGCGGTAGCGGGTCATCAGTTCCCAGAACGGCTCGGGCCGAAACGTGCGAATCTGGTCGTCTCGCCGCACGATCATCGCCAACACCGGCGTCTGAACTCGCCCCACACTCCACAAAATCCCTTCGCCGTACCGAACTGTGTAATTGCGAGTCCCGTTCATGCCGACGATCCAGTCGGCCTCGCTTCGACACTTGGCCGCGGCATACAAGTTGTCGTAGTCACTACCGGGCCGCAGGTTGTTGAAGGCACTTCGGATCGCACTTCCCGTCAGCGAACTGAGCCAGAGTCGTCTGATCGGTTTCTTCGTACATCCGGTCATCGTGAGGATATAGCGGAAGATCAGTTCGCCCTCGCGGCCCGCGTCCGTGGCACAGATCAATTCGGTGGCGCCGCGAAACAGTCTCTTGACGATCGAAAACTGTTTGCGGGCACCCTTGTCTCCGGTTAGCTTCAACTCGAACCGTTCTGGAATGATCGGCAGCGGATCCAGCGCCCATTTCTTCAGTGCTGGGTCGTAGTCATCAGGTTCCTTCAATGCCACCAGATGCCCCAGCGCCCAAGTAACCTGATACCCATTGCCTTCCGCGTAGCCTTCGTGACGAGACCTTGCGCCGAGGAAGCCTGCAATATCGCGAGCGACCGACGGTTTCTCGGCAAGTACGACTTTCATGATGCCCCTTCGGCCGAAGCCCCGACTCGCGCCTTCGAGCAACGCGACTTTACCGGTTCGACGCGACTCGGACATTCACCGGGTGGGCATAGTTCTGCCAGAGTTGCTCGGCGACCTCTTGATCGGGCTTTCCTTCATGCACGCAGAAACGGTACCGTGACACATAGGGTTTGCCCGGTTCGATCGTGAACGAACCAAGGAACGCTGGCGTGAAACAGAAATACGGCATCGTGGGATGGAGACGCACGGGCTGCGGGAAGCGGAAGTTCCTGGGGTGATCCAGGATCGTCACGCCGGTCATCTTCTGGTCAAGTGGCCCGTAAATGTCTACCCACGTCGGATGAGTATGATTGCCGTCCAGTTTCGTTTTGCCCTCGCTCGTCAAATAGTCGAAGTCCTTGTGCTCCTGCCAATCGGCGTGGCCGCGGATCATCAAACCGCCGTAGTGCATCTCTTCGACGACGACCGGTGCGCCACTGGCGCAAGCCTGAGTTGACTCGATGTCGAACACGAATCGGTCGCTAATGTTGTAGATTCGAACGCGCCAAGTCTCGTCAAGCGCGGGCTTCGGACCCCCAGGAGCCGTCAGATCCACTTGTTGCCGGCGAACAGTGAAGGAACCAAACACTGGCCCGCCGGTGAAGTCGACCAGTTCCGCGTGTTCCACCTTGCCGGTGCCGACTTTCTGGTCCCAGCCGTTCGTAGATCGGCCCTCGAAGGTCGTCTTCCGCCAAGCGAACATGATTCCGTGCTGGTGAGCGTGATCAGGATTGAAGTCGTCGGTCACCATCTGTCCCGATGGATTGAAGACCGGATGGATATGGCCGCTCTTCGCATAGTACGGAGTTTTCGGATCCGGACTGGGCATGACGGCCTGGTTGTAGACCAGCACCGGCTTGTCGCCGACCTTGACATGCAGGCGTTTGCCATCGTCTTTCACCGTGACGGCTTCTACGGCTGCCAGCTTCCCAGTCGTAGCCGCGAGGCGGTACTGACGGACCTTCCCGGCGGACAATTCTTCATCGAGAATCCAAGCGATACTCGGCGTGTCACCAGACTGGCCTTGCACGGGAATTGGCTGACCATTGTCGATTCGAGAAAGCGTGAAATGCTGGTGGCCTCGCAACGCGGACGGCAACTCGGTCACCACCACACAATTCTCCCGGTCAGAAGCTCCGGCCATGACCTCTAACGTCACGGATGCGGTCTCGTCCGCCCCATAGGCGAAGATTGGACCGGCCACTACTATGAGAACAACGACGGAACAGATCCGAATCTCAGCGAGCATCATAGACCTCCACATTTGGCTTGCACGATAATAGCCGTTCCCCGCTATTGTGGCTTTGCCGTACCAGACAGTGCAAGCGTCTTGTCGCAAAGACAGCCCCGTAGTAGGCTTAGAAGATGGAGTTCGAATGGGACCCGGACAAGGCGACTCGTAACTTCGCCAAACACGGCGTCGAATTCGCAGAGGTGGCAACCGTGTTTGGCGACCCTCTCGCCATTACGTTCGATGATCCGGACCATTCCGATGATGAAGATCGTTTCCTGACCTTTGGACATTCGATTGCGGACCGTCTTCTCGTGGTTTCTCATACGGACCGCGGAGAGGCCACCCGCATCATCAGCGCTCGCTTGGCGACGCGAAGGGAGAGGAAGATCTATGAAGAAGGATGATGAAGCACCCCAGGGCGACGAGATGCGCGACGAGTACGATCGCAAAGACCTGAAGGGTGGAGTTCGCGGGAAGCACTTGGAGCGATACCGCAAAGGGACGAATTTGGCAAAACTAGCGCCGGACGTACGAGCCGCGTTTCCGAGCGATGAATCTGTGAACGAGGCCCTCCGATCTTTGATGCAGCAATCCTCCGCAGGAACATAACGCCGTTTGGCCGACCGTGGTTGACGCGTCGGATGACGTCGAGGCGTCGTTCGAGCGCGTCTTCAGCCTCGCGGAGCGCAAGGATGGCTCCTACCAGATGTTCGCAGAGACACCATCGGGCCGTCGGATTTGGGTGATTTGGCGGTACGACCGAGAGGACGACGAGATCCCTGACGTGTTTCGCGAGTTGGGCAGTGCGCCCATTTTCGTGATCACCGCATACTGAGGGAACACCCGATGACTACCGCCGGAGTTGATTCACGTAGCCCCGAATGTCGAGCTCGCGACGAGCAGATCGCCGCAGAGCCGCACATGCCACCCGCAGAGTTGCCGCCCAACGCGACGCCGTTGCCGGTGGAGGTACATCAGGGCCGGCTGGTACGGCACCCCCTTGCCGTCGCGGGTATCGTCGAGAACGGCTTGGTACGCCCCCTTGATCCCGCGGTGAAGCTGCCGGAAAACTCCCGAGTGATCATTGTCGCGTCCGAGGCGACGTGACCGGAGGGAGATGCCAGAGGGGTTGGGTCGAACCAAGCGATGGGAAGAGACGACTCCCACCCCCTTCACTTCCGCGCACGGGAACGAGCCGCGTGTTAGACGCCCGGCTCCCGCTTACAGATGTGGTCTTCAACGGTCCCGATGTGTCGAGCTTGGTAATTCGGACGTGGTTTCTGTCTCATCGCCAATCACGTGTCGGTGGGCCTGTTTGAACGCTCTTCCATTGGCTATCAGACCACGGTATAGACGCCACTTCGCTCGGCCGACCAGCTTCCAGGGAAGGTAGAACCGCTCCCTCCATATCACCTTCCGCACGTTCTTCAGGTAGCTGCGGGTCATGAGATCATACAGCTCCTTCTGCGGCAACGCTGTTTTGACCACAAAGTGCTGCATGTCGTAAACCTGCCGATCGTGCGTGATGATGTTGTCGCGCTGCTCCTCGTAGAAACGTGTACCACGAAACGGCGTGAGCGGCGTGAATTCCGCAAAATGGATCATAGGATGGTCTTGGAGGAAGCGGTCGAACCTGTCGAAGTTGTCGGGCCCCGCGTCTGGTGGGATAACGAATCCGACGGCCATCGGCATTCCCATGTCCTCCAGGATGTTCACGGCCTTCTCCATGGTCGCCAGCGGCTGGCCCTTGTTCATGCGCCCAAGCGCCTCGTCATCCAACGACTCGATACCAACGAAGGTCAGGGATAGGCCGGCTCGTTTCCAAAGCTCGAACAGCTCGGGATTCCGAACCACGGCGTCCGCCCGCGTGAAAGTGAAGTATCGCTTCTTGATGCCGGCGTCCAGCAGCATTCTACCGAGCTTGCCCATGCTGTCGGCGTCGTGAAAAGAGCCATTGTCGGCGAACTTGATGTAACGCTCCTTGATGGTGCATATTTCGTCGAACATCAACTGAGGATCGCGAGAAATGTAATGGCGACCGTAGACCAGCGCACCCGGACAAAAACTGCAATTGTTCTTGCACCCAAACGACGTGGCCATCGACGCCACCGAGGGCTCCAGGATGTAGTAATACCACTTCCGATAAGGCGCCGTCAGGGAGCGGTCCGGCAGTGGCATGCCGTCCATCGACTGCGGTAGGGGACGCGGCTCGGTGGCCTGCAGGCCGTCAGACGTGCGAATCATGAGGCCCGGAATATGATCGAACACAGTGCCGCCGGACGATCGGGTCTGGCAGATTTCGCGAAAGGTGTGGAACCCTTCGCCAACGACTACCAAATCGACCGCCGGATCGTCGAAATCTCCCGGGAACACGCTTGGGTGATGGCCGCCAACCACCGTGAGACATTCGGGGTAGACCCTGCGAATCGTTCGCAAGACGTCCAGTGCCGGACCCACACGGGCTGTTTCGGTGGTCACCCCGGCCACATGCGGCGTGAAGTGTTTCAACGTGCGAGTCAGGTCCCCGGGACGGACCTGCATGTCCACTAAGCGTACATCGTGCTCGGCGGACACCCCGGCTCCGACTTGTTCAAGTCCCAACGGTTCTGCGCAGGCGATGTACCGCATTCCGATCGTGCGTGGGCCGCAGGGTGGGTTGACCAATAGAATGTTCACAGCGTCACTTGCTCTTCGGTTTCGGCACTGCGCGTATCTGCAACCGATCCTTCTCCCAGCCGAGCTTTGTCGCCACCTGCTGCGGATATTCCCAGCCAAACTTGTCGTCTTGATGAATGACAACGTTCGATCGCTCTGTCGCCATAGCCACGGCCTGGGGCATATCGAGAAATCGCAGCACGTTCAGGAAGATTGGGCCGTCGTGGTGGGATGTTGACGGCTGCAAGAGATCGAGCTGCGCGACCTTTGGCGTGAACAACGATGCGTACAAGACGACGCCGGCCATTTGCCGTTCGCCGCGCATTCGTAGGGCCACGTCGTTCCTGCTGCCAACGAGTTGGCGAACCGCGGTCGCAGCCCTTGCCACGTCCCATACACGCATGCCGTCGCGGGTCTGCCCCAGCAGCATGAAGCGGCGGCGGATCTGCGTCTGCTTTCGCTCGTCGGGATTCCACGCGTTCGGGCCGATGCCACGTGGAATGGCGTAGGCCACCGCCAGCTTCGAGCTCTTGACCATCTTGGCCAACGCGTCAAATTTCTGTTGGTCGCCTTCACCAGGATTTTCGTCCTGCAGTTGTTCGGCAAACGCAGGTTGCATGGTGGCGAGGAATTCTGTCCAGCCTTCCTGGTCCAGGACGTTTAGCTCGACAAGATCCAGGCTTCGGCAATCCAAGCCGGCCTGATGGGCGAGGTAAAGCCGCAGTCCCATGTCTGGTTCCCCGCTGGTGAAGTCATGGGCTGACAGACGCACATCGTTCGATTCGGCCGAAAAAACCGTCGCCGACAGGTCGCGGCTTGCCGCCGGTTCGGACGAAGGCCAGCCGCGGAAGACCTTTTCGCGCAAAGCTGCCATCCATTGCTGTTTCTGCTCCGTCCACTGCTCGGCGTTTTCCGGGGCGGTCGGCTCGGCAGTCTTCGTGAACGTCTCCTGGATCTTCGTATTCCGCTGGTCGTCGGGTAACTGCTCGAAGACCTTGAGCTGTTGCGGTTGAAAGAGTTTCGTTGCGGTAGTTTCGATCAGCGGGTCTTCCCCCTTCAGAAACTTGTTGAACCAGTGGAAAGCGTGGATACGAAGCTCCTGCGTGTCTTTGTGCGGCCCTTCGCAGATCTGCAGGCCGATGTGCTGGACCTTGTCGTGCAATTCGTAGATTCGCCGGGCCTTCGTGTATACGTCGACCACGCCGTCCAGCGGGAAGATACGGTCTTTGTCCGTGTTCGAGATCAACAAGGGACGCGGCGAGACCAGGGCCGCGACCATGGGGAAGTCCCATCGGTACGTGTTGACCATGTACATGCAATCGCAGTGCCCTTCGACGCAGCCGTCGACGACGTGGTTCTTCAGGCTGGTAATGCCTGCCACAGGGACAGCCGCCTTGATCCGCTCGTCCAGAGCGGCGATCCACCAGCTATAAGCGCCGCCGCCGGAACGGCCGGTCACGCCAATCCGCTCGGGATCGACTTCGGGCCGCGACTGCAAATAGTCCAACGATCGGATGCAGTTCCAGGCTTCGGCTCCGGCCGACGTATATCCGCGAGCGTTCCACCACCACATTTTCTCGCGGTATGTGCCGTGATGAATCCCTTCGATCTCGCCCAATTGCAGGGTGTCGATCGTCAGGCACACGTATCCGTTGCGCGCAAACCAACCGCCATGATGTTGGTAGTTCGCCTTATTCCCGTAGCTGACACCGTCGATCTTGACTCGCCCGTGACCGCAGACGTACAAGATCGCCGGCAGTTTGCCATCGCGCTGCTTGGGCACATAAAGGTTGCCAGTCACGTACAAGCCGGGGCGCGATTGGAAATGGACGTTTTCCACCGTGAATTCTTCGTGCTCCGCTTTGCCGGTGACAGTCGCTTCGAGCGGCGTCTTCTCGGGTAGCGGATCGAGGCCGAGCATTTCGAAAAGCTGCTGACGGTAGCCATCCTTCTTCGCCTGCCAGTCATCGAGCGTTTGGATATCACTCAGACAGTTCTCGGTCAGTTCGGTCGTCTCGGCTCGGAAGTAGGCTTCCAGCATGTCGTCACCGCGGCTTGAACCGAGATCGACCCATCTGGATTCGCCGCCGATCGTCGACGCAACGCAGCAAAACAAAACTGTGACGGACAGGCAAAAGCGTTTCGTCATGGCTAGAATCTCCTTGGGCAGAACTCGGGGTCGGTGATACTTGCCTGCGAATGGATGACACATTCATCCGTAGGCAACTGCGCATGTAGCAAACCACGCGGCGCGACGAAAGGCAAGACAGGGCCGCGATCAATCCGTGTAGATTGAGGTATCAGCAAGAATCGCCGTTTGCTGGACATTGCGAAACGCACAGGATAGGCTATGGAAAGTTCATTCTTGTATCACCTGGACAATGTATGTAGTGGAGAAGCCATGAGTTCTTCGAGTGTCAACGCTGTCGTAGCTTCGATCGTGACTGCCGGACTGTTTGTGGTGGGGAACGCCTTTGCAGGCGACCCGGTTGTGCTGTTTGATGGTAAGACGTTGGACAATTGGGACGTGATAACATGCGAGGCGGTGGTCCAGGACGGTGCGATATTGCTCAAGTCGGGCAACGGGCTCGTACAGACCAAGAAGCGCTATGCCGACTACACCTTCGAGTACGAATGGAAGGCTCTGAAACCCGAGGGTTGGGATTCCGGCGTCTATTTTCGATACGACGAAGTCTCCGAAGGACGCCCCTGGCCACGTCGATATCAGGTGAATTTGCGAGTGGGAATGGAAGGAGACCTAGCAGGCTTCAAGGACGGGCGCAACACCATCGCCACCAAGCCGCGAGATTGGAATCGCTTTGAGTTGACGGTCAAAGGTACGACCGTCGCCTTGAAGGTAAACGGCAAAGACGCATGGAAGGTCGACGGGATTGAAAAGCCGGAAGGTTTCATCGCACTACAATCCGAGGTGCCGGGAGGCGGTCAATTCCTCTTCCGCAATATCCGAATCACAGAGCTTGGCAATGACTGATCGTCAATCGTTTGGTTGAACCGTGAAGTCGTGTATGCTATGTATGCGGCTGTGGTGGCAGTCTAGCGTGGATACATGTTGAAAGGAGCCTTTCGATGAGTAACGGTGACAGCAAACCCGATCGTGGCAGTGTGTGTTCCCGTCGCGAGGTGTTGGGCGGTGCGGTGGCCGCCATGGCTTCGGTGGCGATTGTGCCGCGCAGCGTCTTGGGCGGTGCCGGACAAACGGCACCAAGCGACAAACCGATACTTGGCGGTATCGGCATCGGCGGTGTGGGGCATGGACAGCTTCAGGGGTGTGACCGGGTCGGATTCCAGATCGAGGCTCTGTGCGATGTGGACGATTCCTACGCAAAGAAGTCCTACGACAAGTGGCCCAAGGCGCGGCGGTACCGGAACTATCGCGAGATGCTGGATGCGGAAGACAAGCGGATCGACGCCGTCTACATCGGCACACCGGACCACTCGCACGCAGTCATCGCCATGGAAGTGCTTCGCAAGAAAAAACACGTCTGCTGCGTGAAACCGCTTACCAGGACAATCGACGAATGCCGCGTCGTCGTCGACGCTGCCAAGAAAGCCGGCGTGGCAACGCAAGTGACGGCGTCGCCGAACACGGGCGAAGGCGGTTGCCGCACGTGCGAATTGATTTGGGCCGGCGCCATCGGTCCGGTCCGTGAAGTTCACATCTGGTCGAATCGGCCGCTGTGGCCACAGGGGATGATGACGCCGCCCGGCGAGGATACGATTCCATCGACGCTGGACTGGGACTTGTGGCTGGGACCGGCCAAGGCGATTCCCTTCAAGGCAACCTGGCCGGAAGGGCACTACGCAATGAAGCAGGTCAACGTGCCGGGGCGAGCACCCCGAAACGCCGTTTATCACCCGTGGAATTTCCGTGGATGGTGGGCCTTCGGCACCGGCGCGCTGGGCGACATGGGTTGCCATCACCTGAACACGCCCTACCGCGCGTTGAAGCTGGGACATCCGACCAGCGTACACGCCTCGGCGACAAAGGTATTCGAAGAAACAGCACCCCTGGGTTCGATCGTCACCTACGACTTCCCTGCCCGCGAGGACATGGAACCGGTCCGTGTCACGTGGTACGACGGCGGTATAAGACCTCCCTGTCCACCAGAGCGAAAAGGTGCCCCGATGCCCTCGTCCGGTACCATGTACGTTGGCGACGAAGGCATCATGTTCGGTTCGAGCATCCTGCCGGCCGAGCGGGCGGCGAAATCCAGAGACGTCCCCAAGACACTCACACGTCGCTCGGGCACCTGGGGCGAATGGATCGAAGCGTGTCGAGGCGGCGAACAGGCGGGATGCCATTTCGAGTGGGCGGGCCTGTTGACCGAGTTCACCCTGCTGGGCAACATCGCCATCCGCACGGGCAAGCACCTGGAGTGGGATGCGGAGAAGCTGCAGTTCACCAACTTCGAAGGTGCCAACAAGTACGTCCGCGAGGAGTACCGCGAGGGCTGGTCGCTCGACGGCTGACAACGGCCCTGTGGAAAACGGGCGGCGAGTTGGCTACCACGAGATCAATAAGGACCGCGGGAATAGTAACTTCGGTGTTTGCCCGGTAGCCACGGTCGCCAGACCGTGGGAAATCGCCGGTCCACCGTCTGGCGACGATGTGACATTGATGCACTCTTTCGTAAAGGGTT
>CAZURK010000123.1:10507-42008 GCA_964623055.1 uncultured Pirellulaceae bacterium | reverse complement strand
TCAATCCGAGCAATGCCCTGGTAGCGGGCATCAAAAACAGACGTCTGGCGACGGTGGCTACACTTCCGGGATCTATTCTTCCCGCGTTCCTAACGGCGAGAGAGTCGGGCCGCGCACAGCAGATGCCAGCCGAGTCTGGCATCCATGTCACCCTTGCCCAGCCAACCAGATTGTCAACGACCCTTCCCCGCAGCTTCATACGCGGCACATCACGCCGCAACCGCCAGCACCTCTAACTACTTTCCTGTCAATCTTCAATCGGGCTGTTGATGGGCCTCGAAGCGAACCTTCACGGTCGATCGGTGTCTGTAACTAGTTGCGATTTATGCTGAAAGGAGTGCCCCCGCTCGTTGCCGGCGCGAATGGCTGTATTGAATGCCGGCTTTGGTCAAGTCCGTCACGAGGAGCGCGCCATGACTGTCTTTTTCACTGCTGACCTGCACCTCGGCCACGCCAATATCATCAAGTACTGCAAACGTCCTTTCATGAACGAGGAGGAGTTCGCTCTGGCCGAAAAAGGGGACGGAGGCTCATGGAAGATATCGTCTGAGAGTCTGCAGCGGCACGACGATGCCCTGATCGAGAAGATCAACGAAGCCGCTGGTTCCAAGGACACGCTGTGGGTCCTGGGCGACTTCTGCTGGGCGAAAAGAAACCACCTTCAACAAGCCCAGAAGTACCGTGAGAGAATCAAATGCCCAGACGTTCGTCTCGTGAGAGGGAACCATGACAAGTCTGCTATTGATTCTGTCTTCACTGAAGTGATTGAACAGGGCATGATTGAGGTTGACGACCAGGAGATCTGGCTGAACCATTACCCCATGCGAAGCTGGGAGCATGCGCACGCAGGAGTCTGGCATCTGTACGGGGGGAGAAGAAGGGGGGCCAAGAAACCGGTGGCGGGGCTATGACTTGGCCAGCAACCGGGTTCGGCGGGCGCGGCGTTCAGCTCGCAGGCGGGCGCGGCGTTTGATTTCGCTTGGCTTTTCGTAATACTCTCGACGCCGCATTTCTTTCTTGATGCCGCTTCGTTCCACCAGTTTTCGGAAGCGACGGACCGCTTCTTGGATGCTTTCTTTGTCGCGAACGACCAGTTTGACCATTACTCCTCCTCAGCCGGCACACGGGGATACTATCGAACACCACTAATACCGCCGCCGGTTTGATTCTCTGGTAGCAGAAGTCGCAAGACTTCTGGTCCCGGACTCTTGCGAGTCCGGCTACGGAGATCTTAGATCGCCAGCGGTGCAAGAACATACCGTCTAACACTTTGGTGGCAAGCCTGACAGTCTACACATAGTACGTACCATATGTCCAGGGATGCGGACGTAGAAAAATCGTTGCGTTACCCCTGGATGTCGCCACTGGTTCATGGCATGATCAGTTTCAATGCAGTTGGCAAGTCGTCGGAGTGAAGATCGGGAGATTGGGCTGTTAAATGCGCGAACTGAAAATCTTCAGTGGCCAAGCAAATCGCCCATTGGCCAAGGAAATCTGCAAACATCTGCACCTTTCGCTGTGCAAGATTACGCTGGGCAAGTTCCCGGACGGCGAGAACACCTGCAAGGTGGAAGAGGACGTTCGTGGTCGCGACGTTTTCCTGATCCAGCCAACGTGTCCGCCCGTGAACGACAACCTGATGGAACTGTTGATCATGATCGACAGTTGCAAACGAGCCAGTGCGGATCGGGTTACGGCCGTTATCCCCTATTTTGGCTACGCTCGCCAAGACCGCAAAGACGAGGGACGCACCCCGATCACGGCGAAGTTGGTGGCCAACCTGATTACACGGGCAGGCGCCGACCGTGTGTTGACGATGGATCTTCACGCGGCCCAGATCCAGGGCTTCTTTGACGTTCCGGTAGACCATCTGTACGCAGCACCAGTACTGAACGAGTACTTTCGGCGACTGGAAGTTTCGCGAGAGGAGATTGTGGTCGTCAGCCCGGACGAAGGAAGTATCAAGCGGGCCATTGGGCATTCGAAGCGGTTGGGCGGTAACCTGGCGATCATCGACAAACGACGCTCCAGCGCGACCGAAACGAAGCAGGCCACGCTGATTGGTGGTCCAGTCGAAGATTGCGTGGCATTGATGTTCGACGACATGATCAGTACGGCAGGATCGATCTGCGGCGCGGCGAAGTTGCTCAAGAAGCATGGCGCACGCGAGATTCATGTGGCCGCGTCGCACGGAATATTCTGCGGAGACGCGATGAGCAACATCGAGAGCGCTCCGATCGCTAGTGTCGCTATCACCAATAGCATCGTTCAGAAGAAAGACGGCCTGTCGCCAAAAGTCAAAGTGTTGTCGGTATCTTCGCTGCTGGCTCAGGCCATCATGCGAATTCACCAGGATGAATCGATCAGCGCGATGTTTTGTGAAGACGAAGAAGAGCAGAACGACGCTGAAACCAAATGTTGACCCGGATCGGAGTGATCAGTATAATCCTCCGCCGTGCTACGGATAGCACTTCACTGCTGGTTCGACCCAAACCGGTGGCAAGGAGATAGTTTCAGGGAAGCGACACTCCGGCCGTGGTCTCGCGTCTCTCCCGCAGACCAATAAGCCACAGGACTCCCCGGTGTCCTTCACATCTCACCACGACCAGGACGTCAAGGAGCAAATCCGCCAAGCGACGGATATCGTCGACTTGGTCGGTGGCTATTTGCAGTTGCGCCGTCAGGGACACGGGTATGTCGCGCTATGTCCCTGGCACGACGACCAGCACCCCAGCCTCCAGGTGAATCCCGAGCGTCAGTCCTGGAAATGTTGGGTTTGCGATATTGGCGGCGACGTATTCAGCTTTGTCATGCAGCGCGAGGGCGTCGACTTTCGCGAAGCCCTGGAAATGCTTGCCGATCGCGCTGGTGTTTCGCTTCGCTCCCCGAGTGGACCTCGACCTCAACCTGGAAGTCCCGGCGACAAACGCACCTTGTACCAGGCAGCCGAGTGGGCTGAGGATCAGTTTCATCGCTGCCTGTTGCACACACGCGAGGCGGAACCCGCGCGCCGTTACCTGAAAGAACGCGGGATCACAAGCGAGAGTGTGGAGCGATTTCGCCTGGGATTCTCGCCGGACAGTTGGCAATGGCTGTTGGATCGGGCTCGGACGACGCCTTTTTCGCCGCAGGTCTTGGAGGCAGCCGGTCTTTGCGCAAAGAGTGACAAAAGCGGGCGTTTCTACGACTTCTTCCGCGGGAGGTTGCTGTTTTCAATCCGGGACGTGCAAAATCGGCCCATCGCGTTTGGCGGACGCGTGCTGCCCGGTCATGAGGACGACAGGACGGGAAAGTACATCAATTCGCGAGAAACGCGGATTTTTTCGAAAAGCGATCAGCTTTATGGCTTACACATAGCTCGCGATGCTGGCGGCAAGAAGCAGGAAAGAGAACGAGAGATCGTAGTTGTCGAGGGCTATACGGACGTGGTGATGGCCCACCAGTGTGGTGTGGATAACGTGGTCGCCGTGCTGGGCACGGCTCTTGGCTCCAGACACATTCGGCTGCTGCGGCGCTTTGCTGATAGAATCAATCTGGTGCTGGACGCCGACGAGGCCGGGCAAAGTCGAACCAATGAAATTCTGGAGTTGTTCGTTGCGGAGCAGGTCGATTTGCGGATATTGACGTTGCCCGAGGGCTTAGATCCGTGCGATTTCGTGTTCGAGCACGGTGCCGACGCGTTTCGTAAACTGCTCGGCGGCGCCAGGGACGCCTTGGACCACAAAGTGCACGTTGCGACTGAGGGCATTAACCTGGCGACGGAGACCCATCGGGCGAATCAGGCGCTGGAGACCATCTTGTCAACTATCGCCAGGGCTCCACGACCGCAACTGGGAACAGCGACGGAGGTGAGACTACGAGAACAGCAGATTCTGGCACGCATGGCACGGCAGTTCAACGTGGCCGAGTCCGTGATCCGGGACCGATTGAACGAACTTCGGCGTAAGACGAGCCGCGGACGACAGAACGCCGCGCCGTCGGCACAGCAACCGCCCGCAGGGCCACCGAAAGTCCGCGAGTTGGATGTTCGGGAAGTCGAATTGCTGGAGGTGCTGGTGAGCCATCCCGAACTGGTCGCTGATGCGGTTAGCGAGATCGAAATCGGTCACTTGCGGTCGGAAACATTGCGGGCAATTTATGGAACAATTCATGGCATTCACGACGAACGGGGAACGCCGGATTTTGGCAACGTGTTGACGGCGTTGGAGGACCCGCGTCTGAAGAATATCTGGGTGGAATTGGACGAACGAGCCCACGCGAAAGCAGAAGAAGCGCTGGAAGACGCGCGAAAGAGGTTGCAGGGGCTGATCGACGAATTCCGCTACGCTTTGCAGGACGAAGCAAGCCGGCGAGAACTGGCTGCTTTGGAGGAAAAGCGCCTGAGCGAACAGGAGGAGCTTGACGCTCTCAAGAAGCTGATTGCTCAAAGACGCGACCGGCAAGGTATTTCCGCACCCACGGAAGGGTAGGGTGCCAAAGGGTGTCCCGAACAGCGCAAGAAAGCGCAGGAGGAAGTATCGTGGAACACTTGGAGCAGGACCTGCACGACCTGATTTCGAAGGGCAAGACGCAAGGCTATTTGACCTACGATGACGTCAACGATTACTTGCCTGACGACGACGTCAGTCCCGACAAGCTGGATAATCTGTTGATGGCCCTGGACGAACAGGGCATCGAATTGGTGGACAAACCTCCCAGCAAGGATTTTCAGGAAGAGAAGGCTCCACCAGCGCCGACGGCCAGTGAACTTCAAGCGGCTGCGGAAGAAGAGCAGCTTGTACTGCCGACCGAAGATCTGCCCAAGCTGACGGACGATCCAATTCGGATGTACCTCAGCCAGATGGCGGAGATCCCGCTGTTGTTGCGCGAAGAAGAGATCGCGCTGGCCAAAAAGATCGAGATCACGCGCAAGCGGTTCCGCCGCAGCGCGTTGGCATGCGATTATGCGATGCGGAAGACCGTAGAAACGCTCAAGAAAGTGTACAAAGGAGAATTGCCGTTCGACCGCACGATCAAGGTCTCGCTGACCGAACGGCTGACCAAGGAGCAGGTCCAGGCTCGCATGCCGCACAATCTGCAAACGCTGGACCACTTGCTGGACGCGAATCGCAGAGGCTTCGAGCGGTTGATCCGCAAGTCGACTCCGCCGGACGAGAAGGCCACGATTCGCAAGGCCTTTCTGCGGCGCAGGCGAAAGTGTCTCCAACTTGTCGAGGAGCTCAGCCTGCGCACTCGCCGCGTCCAGCCCATGATCGAACAGCTTTGCGACTTCGCCGAACGCATGCAGCAAATCCGCGGGCGAATGAGGGTGATCGCCAACGATCCGCTTCACAGGGACGAGGCGGCCAATCTGCGCCATGAGCTGCACGATTTGATGCGATTGACTCAGGAGAGCCCACGCAGCCTGCAGAAGCGAGTGGAGAGCATCAAGCGACAGTTTGCCGAGTACGAGGAGGTCAAGCGGAAGCTGTCGAGCGGCAATTTGCGGCTGGTGGTCTCGATTGCCAAGAAGTACCGCAATCGCGGCCTGAGTTTCCTGGACCTGATTCAGGAAGGCAATACGGGCCTGATGAGGGCGGTGGACAAGTTCGAGTACCGCCGTGGCTTCAAGTTCTCCACATACGCCACTTGGTGGATTCGTCAGGCCATCACACGGGCCATTGCCGATCAGGCCCGCACGATTCGCATTCCGGTCCACATGATCGACGTGCTGTCGAAACTGAGAAATATTCAGAAGAGGCTCTTGCAAGAACTGCGCCGAGAGCCGACAACAGAGGAGATCGCCAGACGCTCCGGTTTGGACATCGAAGAGGTAAAACGGGTGCTGGATATTGGCCGCCACCCGGTCAGCCTGGATCGTCCGGTGGGCGATGGCGAGGATTGCAGCTTTGGCGAGTTGATTGAGGATATCCAATCCGATAATCCGGTTCGAAACGCAAACAATGGTATCCTTCGACAGAAGATCGAAGCCTTGCTCAAAACGCTCACGTTTCGCGAGCGCGAGATCATTCGTTTGCGCTACGGATTGGGCGATGGGTATACCTATACGCTGGAGGAGGTGGGACGCATATTCAAAGTCACGCGCGAACGCGTTCGGCAGATCGAGGCCAAAGCGGTTCGCAAGTTGCAGCATCCCGTCCGCAGCCAGCAACTCGCGGGCTTCCTACGCGGAGTGGCATAAGTCCGAATTCCGCACCCGACCAAGCAAAGCCGCTGGTTTCTCGATCAGCGGCTTTTTTTGTGCACCCGCAGCACCTAGACCGCCTTTGGGAAAACGAGCCCTTACCTGGGAGATTTCCGTTCAATGACTGCATCCCCCGACGATTTACGCACACTTCATCGGATTCACCAGCAACTTGCCGAGTTGCGAGCACGATTAGAGCGCGGCCCCAAGCAAATCCGTGCGAAGCAGCAAGGCCTCGAACGCAGCGAGCAACACTTGGCCGACTCAAAAGATGCGTGGAAGAAGACGAGGATGGAATCCGACGGTCAACAGGTCCAGTTGGAGGAGCGAGAGACAAAGATCGAAGAACTGCAACGGCAGTTGAATGAGTGCAGGAAGAATGACGCGTTCCAGAATCTGAAGGACCGGATTGCCGCGGAGCGGAAGGCCAGCAGCGTGTTGCAGGACGAGATTCTGGACAAGTTGGACAAAGTCGATCAGCTCCAGATCCAAGTGCGCGAGGCCGAGTCGAATCTTGAGAAGGCCCGCCAGGAACTCGATGCGACGCAGGAACGCGTGGGCGAGCAACAGACGTCGCTGGAAAATGACTTGGCTCGCGCTACGGACCAGTTGAAACAAGCCGAGGCCGGTCTCCCCGCCAACTTCAAGGCGGAGTACCAACGTCTGACCCGCGCTCACGGCGATCAAGCCTTGGCGCCGGCGGAAGGCGAAACGTGTGGCAACTGTTTTACGGTCCTGTCACCGCAGACGATGAACGAACTCTACATGTCAAAGATGGTGTTCTGCAAGAGTTGCGGCTGTATGCTGTATCTGCCGGAAGACCGGTCAGTGGGGCATGTGGAGGAACGGCACTGAGTGCTGCGAGACTCGCCTTTACACGCTACGCATAATCGCTAAAAATAGCGTGTCTGACAAGAATACCCGCGCGGCCTCCTCTTCCGGGAGGTCGCACTTTTTTTGCACCGGGAGAACGAGCATGTCCGAATACATTCCCATGACACGCGATGCCTACAATCGCAAGAAGGCCGAGGTGGACCGGCTGGAACAGGACGAAATTCCGAAGATCGCAGAGAAAATCGGCCAGGCGCGCGACGAAGGCGATCTCAGCGAGAACGCCGAGTACCACGCGCAGCGCGAGGCCATGGGAATGCTGCAGGCCAAGATCAACTTGCTGAAAGATCAATTAAGGCGAGCTTCGATTGTCAATCCGGACAAGATCCCCAAGGACGAGGTTGCGTTGGGCGCGACGGTCGTGGTAAAGGACCTGGATTACGACGACGAAGAGGAGTTCACGTTCGTCGGTGCGGGCGACGAGGACTACGACGCCGGAAAGTACTTGATCACCAGCCCCATTGGCCAAGGACTGTTGGGGAGGAAGGTCGGCGAGAGCGTGGAAATCGAAGTACCGAAAGGCACGCTCAGGTTTGAGGTGCTGGACATCCGGTACGAGATGTAGCAGTCGGGGGCCAGCAGCACAGAAGACCGGTTGGCCGTTCGCTGTGGTCAAGAAATCACAACCGGCCGATGTCCCTTGCTCGAAGCGGAGACCATCGACCGGTTGCGGGTGCGTAAGCTTCGTTATTTCGTGGCACTGCTCACTTGTTAGCAGTGATCGTCGCGGCTGGGAACGACACGGCCAACAAGAAGGCCGCGCCAAACAGACGCTTAGCGGTCGCTTTTCAAAATCACGTATTGGCCAACGCCGTCGCGCTTTACCTGTAGCCGAATGCCCTTGCTCACGTCGCTATCGTCTATCGCCTTCTGAAAGTCCCGTACGTTTCGGATCGGCTTGCCGTTCACGTCAACGATCACTTCCCTGGGACCAATGCCCTCCTCGGCAGCGAGAGATCCCGGTTCCACGTGGGTCACGACCACGCCCTGTTCGCCGGCTTCGTAGCCAAGCTGGCGTGCCACTTCAGGCGTAATTGTCTGAACGGTCATGCCTAGATTCACCGAGGACTCGTCTTCCCCACGCTGGCTGACGCGTACCGGCTCGTCTTTCAGTTCACCAACAACGATGGGCATGCGTCGCGTCTTGCCGTCGCGGAAGACGAGCATTTCGGACCGTGTGTTTGGCGGCGTGTCAGCCACCACATTTCGCAACTCGTCCCTGTCGCTGACTGGGCGACCGTCAAACTCGACGACGATATCGCCCGATCGCAAACCCGCCTTCTCCGCCGGACTGCCCGCCAGAACATCGGCCACGAGCACCCCCTTGGTCGAGTTGTAGCCGAACGAACCGGCCATGACTTCGTCCAGATTCTGAATCGATGCCCCGATCCGGCCGCGGTGGACACGTCCGTGTTTGAGAATGGCGTCCTTTACTTTGCGGACCATGTGGCTGGGGATCGCAAAGCCCACGCCCATGTACGTGCCGGTGCGAGAAGCGATTGCTGTATTGATGCCGATCACCTCGCCCTTCAGGTTCACCAGTGGGCCGCCGCTGTTGCCCGGGTTGATGGCTGCGTCGGTCTGAATGAAATCCTCGTAATCGGTGATTTCCATCTGCCGGCCTTTGGCACTGATGATGCCGGCCGTCACGGTTTGCCTGAGCCCGAACGGGCTGCCTATGGCCAGCACCCATTCGCCCACCTCTGCCGCTTCGGAATCGCCCAGCGGCGCGGGCAGCAGATTGTCGGCGTCGATCTTCAGGACTGCTAAATCCGTTCTTGCATCAGTGCCAACCACCTCGGCTTCTACAGTACGTTTGTCCGACAACGTCACATTGATCTCGTCCGCCTCACGCACAACGTGATTGTTGGTCACAATGTAGCCGTCCGAACTGACAATCACGCCCGAGCCCAGACCTTGCCGCTCGAAGCCGCCCTGCGGATTCCGAAACTCGTGGAATCGATCAAGGAAGTCGTCGGGCACAAGACCGCGAAACTCCTCGGGTAGCCCTGGCATCCCGCGTCGCATGGACGACGACGGACGAACGCGATGCACGCTGCTTATACTCACGACCGACGGCCTCATCGCCGTGGCTACATTGCGAAACGCGGCGGACAGGTTATCCACCTCCGACAGCTTCTGCCGCGCCACCAACGCAATGCGCCCGTCCGCCGCATAGGAAAGCCCGGACTGACTCTCGGAACGCAACATCACAAAACCCGCACCTACGGCACCACCAATGGCCGCGGTCAGAACAAACGCCAGTATTCTCGGAAAACGAATCATCGTGCCTCTCCTAGTTTCTCCAGTTTTCAAACGTGGTCTCTTTAGTATTCTGTTGCCGCGGCCGGCGGAATCTTGCAACTCCAATATCCTTCGGCCGTCATGCCGCTCGGTGGCCGCCCGATGCAACTTGCGTGCCAACCATGCCGCTCATCGCACCGCTATGGTTCCGCCAAGCCGTCGTGTTGATTGCAGGTGATTAGTGCACATCTGAGACGAACCACGAAACGCGGGGCGTCTGGCACAGGAGCGGATCCCGACCGCGCGCAGAAGCCAAAATGACAGACGGTGAGCGGATTCCCCTGTCATTTTGACGAAAAATGGTGAATAACCTTACGATAGGCTCGGGCCGAGCGAGTCAAACATGGCACTCATGAGTAATACGAAGTGGGCGCGTCGCATTGAATGACACAAATAACATACAGATCACCTTCTCCGGAGGCACGCTGGTTCTGCGAAACCTGCCGCGAGCCCAAGTCCAGCGGTTTTTTGGCGGCAGGTTCTGGACGTGGGATCAGCGTATCTTCGCCTTGCGGTGCGATGCGATGCACTATGACGAGGTCCGCGAAGCTCTCCGGCACAACGGCTTGCCGCTCGAGGACTCCGTGCCCGAGTGGCGATCGGTTCGCTGGTCCAAGACCCAGATCCACCCGCTGCGTGACGAACAGCGAGCAGCCGTTGCGGCCTGGGCCAACGCCCGTCGGGGTTGCGTCGTGATGCCGACCGGTACGGGAAAGACGGAGGTGGCGTTGGCGATCATGGCACGCGCCCCCGTCGCCACGTTGGTAGTCGCCCCGGTACGCGATCTGATGTACCAGTGGCACCGCCGTATTCTGGCCGCCCTGGGCTACGACGCGGGAATCATTGGAGACAATGTGTATCGGGTCAGATCGGTATCGGTCACCACATACGACAGCGCATACATCCACATGGACCGGCTCGGCAACAAGTTCCAGTTGATCGTGTTCGACGAATGCCATCATCTGCCGGGCCAGCTTCGCCGGGATGCAGCCTGCATGAGTGCGGCGCCCATGCGATTGGGATTGACGGCAACGCCTGAACGGTCCGATGGACGTCACGCGGACTTGGATTGGCTGATCGGCCCAATCGTCTACGAAATGCCGATTTCAGCGGCCAAGGGGCAGACGCTGGCCGACTACGAAGTCGTGCGTATCCCCGTCTACCTTTCGGAGAAGGAACAGGCCCGATACAACCACTTGTCCGATGTCGTCCGCCGGTACATGGCAGAACGGCGGAAGGACGATCCGAAATTCTCCTGGGAAGATTTGTGTGCCGAATCAGGCAAGATGCCTCAGGCTCGAACCGCAATGAAGGCGTACCGGGAAAAGAAGTCGATCGAAGACCGGGCGGACGAGAAGGTGCGAGTACTCGAGGATCTGTTCCGCTTACACGCAGGCGAGCCGTGTATCGTGTTCGCTGGCTCGAACGCTATGGCCCGCGACGTGTCACGGCGATTCTTGATACCGTGTCTGTTGAACCACTGTGGCAAGAAGGAGCGTCTGGAAATTCTACAGGGACTCGAAGGCGGCACTTACGGTGCGTTGGTTGCCAATCAGGTGTTGGACGAAGGTGTTGATCTGCCGGAGGTCAAAGTGGCCGTCGTGATCGGAGGCACGTCGTCCAGCCGCCAGGCCAAGCAGCGGTTGGGCAGGGTCCTACGGAAGTCCGGCAATATTCCAGCACGGCTGTACGAGGTCGTCTGCGCGGACACAAACGAAGAAGTCCGCTCCCGCCGCCGTCGCGACAGCGACGCGTATGCCGGTACGAAACATCAGCGGAGGAGCTAGTGGTACGGTGCTCGTTCGAGAACAGGCCATCGCCGACTACGACTTCGACTCCGGTCGCCTTGCCCCGGATCGATTGACGCAACCGTCGCATCGCCATTACCTGCAATATGCCGAGCAGATGCTGCAAATCTATCGAAACGGCGCGGGCAAAACGCGGCGTAATCTGCACCGGGCCGTGGAATCGATTTTCACGAACGAGGAGGACTGCCCCGCGCGCCGGATCGACGCATTCCGCAAGCTGCTGGACGATGTGTCTGCCTATGACCGGGACAAGCGAGGTCAGGCGGCCAAGCTGCGCCGCGAGGTTTTTCGCCTGGCCGGAAAGAAGCACCCGTTGGTGAGAAGGGCGGATCGCTTGTTCGAATCCGAAGAGGCCCAGGTCAAAGCAGAAATCGCCGAGCGATTGGGGCGAACTTGGGAAGAGATCGACCGGCACTTGTTCGCCGACGTGATCGATTTCCATCGCCTTGTGCGATTCGACGGCTATCCGGACGCACGCGCGTTGTTGTCGCGCTACAACGTCGCACAAGTCCAGGCTGCGTTGTACGGAGCCGTTACCATGACGGTTTGGGCTCGGGAGGACTTCAAGATCGTTCTCCGCTACGCCAAGCTGGCCCGGCTGATGCACACAATCTTGCGCGTCGGTGACGGACAATACCAAATCCGGTTTGACGGCCCGGCGTCTGTCATGCGGCAGACGAGGCGCTACGGAGTGAACATGGCGAGGTTCCTGCCCGCGCTGATCGCATGCCGCGACTGGCGAATGCACGCGCGAATTCGCACGGGCCGACGCGGCTGGATGCTAAGCTTGGATCTGTCGTCGGAGGACGGTCTTCAGAGCCATCTGCCGTCGCCGGACGAATTTGACTCGCAAGTGGAAGAGGCGTTTGCGAAGAAGTGGGGCGACGATCCGCGGGACGGCTGGACGCTGGTGCGCGAAGGCGAAATCCTACATCATGGGCAGAAGACCTTCGTTCCCGACTTCGTATTTCAACACGAAGACGGCGGCTCCGTGCTCATGGAAATCATCGGATTCTGGACGCCGGAGTACCTCCTGGCCAAACTACAGACGCTCCACACGTTCCAGGACCAGGAGATCCTGCTTGCCGTCGCACAAACCGCAGGCGAGCAACTGCCAGACCTGCCAGCCGACACGATCACCTACAAGACGGCAGTGCTTATCAAAGACGTTATGCAATATCTCGAAGGGAAGGAACGCCCTACACTGAGCTGAGGTGTTGCCCTACGCGTCTGGCGGTTGCATCGCCGAAAAGGTACAGTGTTGCGATTGGTTATGGATTGGTGGTTGAGGATATCAGGTCATAGATTAGGGGTTATAGAGGGGAGTTTGTGCGTGGGACGTCATGCATGATGACGTCTGCGACTTCCCCTCCATTTCGGCTCTCCATATATAACCTCCAATCTATAACCCGCGTCTTAGAGAATTCGAGACTGAAGAAGGAAGACAGAGGAACATTGGGTGATGAAAGCACTTGTCAAAGCGAAATCCGAGCCGGGGTTGTGGCTGGAAGATGTGCCGGAGCCGGATGTCGGGATCAATGATGTCTTGATCAAGATTGATCGCACCGGCATCTGTGGTACCGACTTGCACATCTACAACTGGGACGCGTGGGCCCAGAAGACGATCCCCGTGCCGATGACGGTCGGTCACGAATTCGTGGGCGAGATCGTAGAAGTGGGCTCGAATGTCTCGGACTTCTTCACCGGTGACATTGTCAGCGGCGAAGGTCACGTAGTATGCGGGCGTTGCCGCAACTGTCTGGCGGGCCGGCGACATCTGTGCGCCGACACCAAAGGGATCGGGGTTAACCGACCGGGTGCCTATGCCGAGTACCTGGCGCTTCCCATGACCCAGGTATGGCATCACCACCATGCGATCGACCGTGACGTTGCATCGATCTTCGATCCTCTTGGCAATGCCGTTCACACCGCCTTGTCGTTTCCCGTGCTGGGCGAAGACGTCTTGATCACCGGCGCCGGCCCTATCGGCTTGATGGCCATCGCAGTCGTGCGTCATGCGGGATGCCGGTTCGTCGTGGTAACGGACGTGAACCCGTACCGTTTGGAGCTTGCCAGGCAAATGGGTGCGACGATGGCGTTGGACGTTCGCCACCAGCGCGTTGCTGACGCCCAGAAGGAACTTGGCATGGTCGAAGGTTTTGACGTGGGTCTGGAGATGTCCGGCAATGCCTCCGCCTTCCAGGAGATGCTGGCCAACATGTGCCACGGGGGCAGAATCGCGATGTTGGGCATTCCGTCGGAAGACATGGCAATCGACTGGAACCTTGTGGTCTTCAACATGCTGACCATCAAAGGGATCTATGGCCGCGAGATGTACGAGACGTGGTACAAGATGACCGTAATGGTCCAAGGGGGCTTGGACATCAGCCCCGTGATCACGCACCGGCTTGATTACACCGAGTTCGAGAAGGGATTCGAAGCCATGAAGTCTGGCCAATGCGGGAAAGTGATACTGGCCTGGAAATGAACGCTGTCTGGCAGGCCCTGGTCGACGCCAAATTGGTGCCGCAAGATCCGGCCAATGCGGCCCCGCCCGCCCCGCCGGCATGGGGCGAGGACCTGTTACCAGAGATCGTACGCTCGTGGAGTCGTCACGCCGACGATTCCGCACGAGCTATGAGCGACCAGTTTGCCAAAACGATACAATCGTTGCGATCGCAGCAGCAACGTGGGGCGAAACTCACGTGGGGCATCCCCGGTTCAGATCAAGGGCTTCTCGACAAATGGCTTGGGGCGCGTCTGGCTTGGTGGCCGCATGGTGTCCCGCACGGCCGCCGAGTTGGGCTGGTCAGTTCTCGTTTGGGGCAAGAGTTGGATCGTCGCAAGAGTTGGTTCGCGGTTTTGCGAACAGCGTGCATGAAAGTGGATCCGCACCGTGAAGTCTTGCTGACGGCCCATTCGACGACGACTGAACGTTTCGTGGAACGCTGCGGGCAGTTGTTCGGTTTGCGAGTTCTTCGCATCAACATCACCGACGACCCGCCGACATCGTTGGAACGGTGGGCAGCAAGAACAGTGCTCGGCAGCGGACCCGACGACACGTCCTGCGATGTCGTGTTATTCTCTCCGCCCGTGCCATCGGATCGAGAGGATGCCGAGGCCGAGTCGTTTGATCGGTTCCCGGCGCGGGATCGAGCGGCCGTCGCGTTGAGCGACCGGGTTGTCGCATTGGATGTGCGGCCGCGCGGCCATTTGGACAATCTGCTGCGAGCGCGTTTGAACGAGCCGAGTTGCCCGCCGGCCAGCGTGCACCTCGCGTTAGGCCCAGGATTGGTCCGAAGGGAGTTGGCCGACCAGCTTATGGGTTCGGGTGCGATCGGCTGGTACGTCTTCGACACTCCCGATCACTCGGACGACGCGTCACCGATCCCGTGGCCGCAAGTCGATGCCGGGCATCACTGCCCCGTGCCGGTAGTGTCGCTCGACGACTTTCACGATTGGCCCTACCTAACGCATTGCACCCGGCGTCGCCGTGGGCCCTGGCCGGACGAAAGCGAAAGCGATTTTCTTGACAACCTGATCCTGGACCGCGCCGGCGCGAATCACTCCGCACTGGCGGCGCTGTGGCGGATTGTACGATCCCGTCGGCTGATCGCGACATCGGACATGGTCCGTGGCGACGCGCCTGTGGTTAGCTTCACAGCCGTCCCGTTGGCCGAGATCCATCTTCTGCACACCTTCCGTTCCCATTTAGGCCGTTGGGATTTCGAACCCTACGGTATCTGTATCCATCGCGATTGGCTCGTTGAGCATGGCGCGAAGCCCGTTATCTACGGCGACGAGAATGAGTGGGAAGGGCTGGCCGCCGAAGATCGTCCCTTCTTCCAGAAGAAGGCATCGAAGTCGGCGACAGGGCGGGTCCTGGACTGGACCGCAGAACGCGAATGGCGGCACATCGGCGACGTTTCGCTGGACGAGATACCGGAAGATGCCGCCGTCGTGTTTGTGCCGTCAGAATCCGACGCGAAACACCTGGTCGGCATCAGTCGTTGGCCCGTGACTGTGGTGCGGCAGGCCTGACAGGCGGCCTCGGTCGGTTGGCAGAAGCTTGACCTGTGGACAGGCTCTCCTTTGCTCACCTTCGCCAAATCTCCCGACCGTAAGCTAGCACGGCGAAAATCTCCCGGTTTTCTGCGAATTGTTCAAACTCCGTGACCGGCTACGGCCGATAACCGGATGTGATGGAGAATAGGATTGTTCGGAGCGGGAGGTTCCGAGAGCGCTGTCACGGAAGATATTGCGATGCCCCATCCCCAATTGCGAGTCTACTTCGGTCCCGATAGTGGTTGTGGTATAAGAACGGCGGACCGGGACCAGCCGACCGAGGCGACTGTTAGCGTCCCTTTGGGGGAGGTGCTCCCGTTGTTGGCCGATGCGGTGCAGAGCCGCCGGACGTGGCTGAAGGATTTTGAGGACGAGTCGATCGACATCAGCACGGACCTCTACGAAGTTCTTCTGGCGTACCAACATTTCCGGCCGTCGGCCTAGCAGGACTTGACGTCCTGTTCCCTTTCCGGCCCGTTGTTGCGGGCTTCTTTTTTGCGCACATCCTGCGTGCGTCTATGGCGTCATTGCATAGGGAGTTTGTGGCATGACTGAAACCACCGGCAAGCCAACCGCTTCGGAAGAGCCGCTTGACATTTCGGATTCCCGGCGGGACGGCGCGCACCGCAGAAATGACGATCTCATTCAGATCATCAAAGACTACGCGGACAAACTGGCTGCCGACGAGGCGACCCGCGGGGACCTGAAGATCATCAGCCGTTCACTTCGCGAGTTGCGATATGCCTTCAAAGTCTTCACGGAATACCGGAACCGCCGCAAAGTGACGGTTTTCGGATCGGCTCGTACACAGCCTGACGCGCCGGCGTATCAACAAGCTGTGAATCTTGGACGCGAAATGGCCCAACACGACTGGCTGGTCGTCACCGGAGCGGCCTTCGGCATCATGGAAGCGGGGCACGTCGGCGCCGGGCGCGAGAATTCGATGGGGCTTAACATCCTGCTGCCGTTTGAACAAGAGGCCAACCCGGTGATCGCGGGCGATCGGAAGCTGGTGCACATGAAGTACTTCTTCACGCGTAAGCTGATGTTCGTCAAAGAATGCGACGCCGTTTGCTGTCTGCCTGGCGGGTTCGGCACCATGGACGAGGCGATGGAACTGCTCACTCTGCTGCAAACCGGCAAACGAGATCTCGTTCCGCTCGTCTTGCTGGACGAGCCGGGCGGAGGCTACTGGAGCGCGTTGCAGGAATTCATACAGAAACAACTGCTGGACGGCGGAATGATCTCGGAAGAGGATCTCAGCCTGTACAAGGTCACCGACGACTACGAACATGCCGTATCCGAAATACTGGGCTTCTTTCACGTTTACCACAGCATGCGCTATGTGCGGAATCAGTTAGTGTTCCGTCTGATGAAACCATTACCCGAGTCTGTCATCAGCGAGATTGATGCAGATTTCGCCGATATTCTTGTCGAAGGAAGTTTTCAACAGACGGACGCCTTGCCGGACGAAAAGGACGAACCAAATCTGGCCGACCTGCCAAGGCTCGTGTTCAATTTCAACCGCTGCAATCACGGACGGCTTCGTCAATTGATCGACCGCCTGAATAGCTCCTGACCGTTCCCGGTCCACCATCGTTCGCGCGCGGGCGTTGCAAACGAGCAACTTACGCCTCACAATACCGGTTTGAGGGAGCCCGTGAAACCGCGTGGCTCGGACCTCGTCCTGCCCGATGTCTGGACGACGAAACGAAGGGAGGAGACGCAACGTGCCCGATTCGCCGACTCAGGACATTGTCTGCTGCATGGGACATCCGGTGGCCGGAAATCCGATGCAATTCATGATGGAACGTGCATTCGCTGCCGCAGAACTCGATTGGCGATATCTAACATTGGAGGTGCCGCCCGAGGATTTGGCCGATGGCGTTCGAGGGATGCGAGCAATGGGGTTTCGAGGTGGAAATCTCGCCATTCCTCACAAAGTTGCCGTGGTTCAACAGCTGGACAAGCTGACCGAAGCGGCCGAATTGGCTGGGGCCGTAAGCTGCGTCTATCGCGAACGAGACGACTTGGTCGGCGAAGACACCGACGGAAAGGGTTTCATCCAGTCCCTGCACTGCATTGCGGATCCTAAAGGCAAGAAAGTGGTCGTTTTCGGTGCCGGGGGAGCGGCTCGCGCCGTTGCCGTGGAACTCGGTTTGGCGCGTGCCGCGGAGATCACCATCGTCAATCGCACGGCACAGCGAGGACAGGCGCTGGTGGACCTCCTGAACGATCGTGTGGACGTTCCGGCCAAGTTCGTTCACCTGAGCGGCGACTACGCGGCAGAGGAAGAGACGAACATCATCGTCAACGCCACATCCATCGGATTCGGCGATGCGGACGCTCGCGTCCCGCTCGATGTCGAATCACTGAATCCTGATATGTTGGTTGCCGATGTGATCTTCAATCCACCCGACACCAAGTTGATCCGCGACGCCGCCGCCCGCAACTGCAGCACGCTGGACGGCCTCGGCATGCTGGTGAATCAGGCGGCCCTAGCGTTCAAGATCTGGACGCAAATCGATCCCGACATCGCAGTGTTGCGTGAAGCATTGGAGGAGTATCTCGAGATTTGAGCTTCCGGCTTTTCTCGGTGATCGCTGCTGTTCCCGGCAGCAGATTGGCTGGTTTTAGCTCCTTTGGGGGAAGTCGGGCCGCAGTGGCGGCTCTGGTAGGTTGGTTCCAAGTAGCATTGATAGGTGGTCACCCCCTTTTCAACACGCCGAATGCTTGCGAGCATAGTTAGTAGGTCCCGGCTCTCACATCTTCGGGACACTGCTATCTGTCTGTGAGCGTGTACGCGCGGGGAAGCCTGCGCCATAGGGATGTGGTCGGTCGCGGCCCTCCATCTGCTTCCGAGGGTTCGGGACGACCCGGCTTGCGAGAAAGGATGTCATCATGGGACTTGCAGAGAACATCCAGAAAGAACGTGTAAGTGACTTGCCGTATCGTGACGCGGCACTGCTTGGCGAAGACGCGTCGATCGCCTCGGCGATCGAGTTGATGCGAGCCAAGCGGATTGGATGCGCTTTCGTCGTTGACGACAGGGGCCGACCGCTCGGTTTCTTCACCGAACGGAAGGTGATCGAATTGCTGGCGCAGGGATACAAAGACCTGGAGGACATACCTCTGAACGAACACCTGGACGAGGCTTGGTTTTCGGTCCACCAAGACGCCCCGCTTTGCGACGCCGTTGACGCCATTCAGAGGAGAGGGGCCAGATTCCTCTGCGTCACTGACGATGAAGGACGCGTTATTGCCCTAACGGGCCAAAAGGGGCTCGCCGAATACGTCGCCGACCACTTTCCGAAGTTGGTGACGGTTGAACCGGTGGGTGGAACGCCAGGACTTGATCGCGAAGGGGCATAGCAATGAGCAAACTGGAACATTTCACAGGCGATTGGGAAGATCCGCTGGACGACTACGAACCGCGCGTATATGACAGTCCGCTGGAGGAAGCTCTGGCCGAGGAGACGGTTGCCGCGATTCAGTCTAGGCCGTACGCCGAGATCTCGCCGGACAAGACCGTCTTTGCTGCCCTGCAGGCGCTGTCGGGCCTGGAGGTGGCGAGTCTGCTGGTGGTCGAGGACCGACGGCTAGTGGGCGTGTTTACCGAGCGTGACGTTTTGGAACGGGTGGCCACAGACTTTGAAGACGTTCGAGATCTTCCAGTGCGACTGGTAATGACGGAGAATCCGATCGTGGTGTACGATACGGATCCAGCCGGTAGGGCTCTGAGCGCCATCGCCACCGCCGGCTACCGTCATGTCCCGGTGCTGAACCTGAACGAAGAAGTCGTCGGCGTTATCAGTCTTCGGAGGGTCCTTTCTTTTCTTAACGAGCGATCGTGCTGTGCGTGATTCGCCATCGAGCCGGCCGGAAGAGCTGACCGAAATGGAAAGGCTATGGCGGAGAAAGAGTCACAGCCTAGTGTTGGAATCGACCTGGGCACCACGCATTCGGTAATCGCGCATTTGGACCGACAAGGCCGGCCCGCCACGCTACAGAACAGCGAAGGCGACTTGACGACGCCCAGCGTCGTCTTCTTCGACCGGTCGAGCGTCGTTGTCGGCAAAGAAGCCGTCAAGGGCGCTCAGTACGAACCGGAACTGATCGCCCAGTTCGCCAAACGCGACGTGGGCCGATCCGCCTACAGGAAGCCGATACGCGGCGAGCGGTTGCCGCCAGAAGTGATTCAGGCGCTGGTTCTCCGGAAGCTGAAGTGCGACGCCGATCGGAAGATCGGCCCGTTTGACCGGGCGGTCATCACGGTCCCCGCCTTTTTCAACGAGCCGCGGCGCAAATCCACTCAGGACGCCGGGCGTCTGGCGGGATTGGAGGTCCTGGACATCATTAACGAGCCAACGGCCGCCGCTATTGCCTACGGCGTCCAGCAGGGCTTTTTGAGCGAAAAGGCCGAGTCCAAAGAGGTGGAGGAGATACTCGTTTACGATTTGGGCGGCGGCACGTTCGATGCGACACTGATGGCTATCGACGGCTTCAACTACAACGCAGTGGCCACCGTCGGAGATGTGCATCTGGGGGGCATCGACTGGGATGCCCGGATCGTTGATCACGTAGCCAATCACTTTATGGAACACCACGGCGTCGACCCGAGGAAGGACGCTGCCGTCTACCAGTGCCTTCTGCAGGAAGCCGAAGATGCGAAGCACTCGTTGACCGCTCGCAACGAGGTTTCGATTCACTTCGCTCACGAAGGGTGCCGCGCTCGAATCACTTTGACTCGCGACAAGTTCGAGTCGATGACGATTGACCTTCTGGAACGCACGCGTTTCACGGTGAATAACCTGCTACGCGATGCGGGGCTGGCATGGGGCGATTTGACTCGTGTGATTCTTGTGGGCGGGTCGACTCGCATGCCTATGATCGAAAGGATGCTCAGAAACGAATCGGGTAAGCCCGTCGACAGCTCGCTGTCGCCAGACGAAGCTGTGGCGCACGGTGCGGCTATCTACGCGGGGCTGCTGATGGCATCCGACCGGTCGGAGCGGCCAAAACTGGCGGTCCGCAATGTCAACTCGCACGACCTGGGCGTGCTGGGCATCGACCCCAAGACTAAACGTCGCAGCCGGAAGGTCCTGATTCCCAGAAACACAGCGTTGCCGGCAACCGGCTCTGGGCGGTTTGTCACTCGGCGGGAAGACCAGTCGAACGTCAAAGTCGATGTGATCGAAGGCGGCGACGCCAGCGGCAACGGTGCCACACCGATTGGCAAGTGTGTCATCGAAGATCTGCCGCCCGGTCTTCCGATAGGGGCACGAATTAGCGTTCTCTTTGCATATACCGACAATGGAAGACTGACTGTGAAAGCACGCCTGCCGGATGTGGACCGCGAGGCCACTTTGTCGATCGAGCGAGCATCCGGCCTGTCCGATAGCCTGTTGGAGCAATGGGAGAAGCGGATGCGCGAGGGGCTCCGGCTCGGCGTCCCGGACGACGAACCGCTTGCACTGTCTCGTGAAGCTCTTCAAGAGCCCGCCGTGGCGGCTCTCGCGGACGAAGAACTGGAGGTGACTGAGTTCATCGTCGACGAAGACGAGCCTGAACCTCCGCCCATCGTCAATCCCAAGCCCTCGCCTGCACCGCCCTAGCCCATGTCTAGCTGCCGAAGTTTGATGTATATTCTTGCCAACCATGTTCTTGCCAGAACCGATCGGGGCGAGAACATGGCTGGCAAGAACATGCAACGAATGCGGTTGCAGGCCGCCACAGCGAGGCTGTGCCGGTTGACCGCGAACCAACGGTGAACGAGCCCATGCAGTATCAGAAGGTATGCCTGGAGGCATTTGGGTACACGTTGCCCGACGAGATTGTCACCAGCGAGGACATCGAGTGTCGCCTCCAACCGCTGTACCAGCGGCTGCGATTGCCCGAGGGGCGTCTAGAGTTGATGACGGGCATTCGCGAACGGCGATTCTGGGAACCTGGTGTGTTGCCCAGCGACAAGAGCGTGGAGAGCGGCGAGAAGGCGATCGAGGCGGCCGGAATTGACCGCGAGCACATCGGCGCGCTCATCCACGGATCGGTCTGCCGTGACTACCTGGAGCCGGCAACGGCCTGCGGCGTCCATCATCGTCTGGGACTACCGCGAAGCTGCATGATCTACGATGTCTCCAACGCCTGCCTCGGCTTGATGAACGGCACCCTCCAGGCAGCGAACATGATCGAGTTGGGCCAGATTCGCGCCGCATTGGTTGTGGGCTCGGAAGGTAGTCGGCAACTGGTCGAAACGACGATCGAAACGCTGAACCGCGACGAGTCGCTCACGAGAAGCCAGATCAAGTACGCGGTGGCATCGCTGACGATCGGTTCGGGAAGCTGTGCCGTGGTGCTGGCGGACCGCGAATTGAGCCAGACGGGCAACCGCTTGTTGGCGGCAACCGCCCAAGCCAATACGGATCACCATCACCTTTGCCACAGTGGACACGACGAGGCTGTGGCCGGCGGGATGCAGCCGCTGATGGAAACCGATTCCGAGACGCTGATGCGCGAGGGCATTGCCACCGGCGCCGACACGTTCAGGGACTTTCTGGCGGTCACCGGCTGGACGGTGGACAACATCGACAAGACCTTCTGCCATCAAGTCGGAGCGGCGCATCGCAAGTTGATGCTCGAGTCGCTGGGGCTTTGCGCCGAGAGCGATTACACGACGTTCCAATGGCTCGGTAACACCGGTTCGGTAGCATTGCCGATCACAATGGCCATTGGATTAGAGAAAGGCCACGTGGCCGCAGGCGACCGCGTGGCCATGCTGGGCATCGGCTCGGGCATCAACTGCCTGATGATGGCCGTCCAGTGGCAGAAGACGCTGTGAACGGTGTCTTCATGCCATTTGGTGTCGATTCCTCGTGTTGGGCCACGCATTTTGAGTGCTACGACTTGTCGCAGCTTTCTTTTCCGGTTGGCATGACCATAAGTGCTAGCTTCGCAAGCACTTATGGTGCATGCACAGCATATGGTAGGTGACAAGGATGGACATCCAAAATAATGGGTCTGGTTTTGTTCAGCAGCCGGCAATCGCTAGATTCACCATTCAAATCTGCATCCCTTCAAACTAGCACGGGCATTTGTGGAGAAGGAGAGGATCGAGGAAGTCGATAGGGATATCCTTCTGATGGGGGAAGCCGAGGGCTGAAGCCGCAAACACGGGCAGAACTCGCACAAGCACCCAATCGCCACGGACGACCGAGAAGGTCCGCACGCAGTGTCGTGTGTCCGTCTGTCGCCCGCGATTCGCTTTCCGCGCGAAGCGGACTGAACGAGGGATCTTGTCCGCCGTTTCGGTATCATTCCCCGCGGTTCTCTACGACGTCCGTACCTCGCGCCTCAGGTTTCTGTCTGTCGTTCCGAGACTCATGGATTTTCGAGACTCAGGGATTCTGAAGGGACTACCTATGCGTGCCAAACCTCACATTGGCTTGAATGCCGACTTTCGTGCCGCCAAACAAGACTCGCCCGCCTACTCGTTTCTAGCCGCTGGCTATTACAACCGGATAATTGCCGCTGGCGGAATTCCCATCATCTTACCTCCTATGGAGACAAGAGGCGACGTGAGCAGCGTACTGGACACGCTGGACGGTGTCATCATGGTTGGCGGCCAGGATTTGGACCCGCGACGCGATGGATTCATGCTTCATCCTTCGGTTCGCACCCTGGACCGGCGCCGCGAAATGTTCGATCGGATGTTGATAGGATTGATTTCAGAACGGCGGATGCCTTTCTTTGGCATCGGCGTGGGAATGCAGTTGCTGAACGTCTCACAAGGTGGCAACCTGTTTCTGCACGTTCCTGAGGACGTGCCTGAAGCCATTCCGCACAAAGACCTTCAAGACCGTGGCCACCGGCACAGTTTGGAGGTTGTGCCTGGATGGCTGTTGGAGCGCGTGTACGGCGACGGTGAGATTCGCGTCAACAGTATGCACCACATGGCAGTGGACGAAGTTGCACAGGGGTTCGTAGTCACGGCTCGTTGTCCGGACAACGTGGTGGAAGCGATCGAAAGCGAGATTCCAGATTGGTTCGCGTTCGGCACTCAATTCCATCCCGAGGCCGATTCCGCGTCCGCGCTGGACATACGCATCTTCGAGGAGTTCATCGCTGGCGTGATGGCCCATCGTCGCGTTTACGGCGAAATGCGCGTGATGGTCGCGTAGGCCGAAGTGGGGCTGAGAACTTGGACGGCGGCGCCGGGAAGCCTACGCGTCCCGTCGTCCAGCGTATGCTACTGCTTTGAACCGGTGCGTTCACTGTCATGACCGGACTTTTCGTCACATCCGTCTCTTGCCCTGTCAGCCTACTGATACCTACGACTCCGTTCTGATTTGATTTCCGCAGAAAACCGGCAAGAGTTAAGGTGTGTGAATTGGTGAATATAGGCCGCGTTTGCCGATATGTGAAACGCGAAGAACGATATTCTCGATCACCCGCGGGTAGCTGCCTGCGGGATGGATCGGTCGTAAGGATACGGAACGTAAAACGGCAAGGAGGGGATCTGCTCGCACATTCACGAATAGTGCCAACAGGGAGAACGGAGCAATGAAAGCGTCCGCCCCTCACTATCTGCTGTTTTCTGAGTCGCGCTCGAGGCGCGCCCGGACCCACAGCCACACCGCCAGCGCCCCTCGCGTGGCTGAATGGCGATTTGTGCTGGAGGCCGTCGACGGTTCGGCACGGTTCGAAGCCGCAGACGAGGAACCCGACGCGGAACCGGAACGGCTCGAGTTGCTGGCCGTGGTGCGAGGCTTGGAGGCTTTGAACCAGCCGTCTCGAGTCACGCTCGTTACACCCAGCCGTTACGTCAGCCGTGGCTTTCGATTTGGCCTGAACGATTGGCGGGAAAACGACTGGCAATGGGAGCGTTTTGGCATAATGGCTCCCATCAAGAACGGCGATTTGTGGCGCCGCGTCGATCGGGCGATGCGGTACCATAAGGTTGAATGCCGCACTTGGCGATTCGATTTGCCCGAGACGCACCCGCGTGTTCGGTCTCCGGCTATGGGAAGACCGTCGGCAAGTCGGCGGAGACGCAAGGCGGCAAGGATCAGGCAACGTCCGGCAACTCCTCGCCGGTCGCGGCTCACCGCCTCATGCGCCGACTTCTGCCGTGACGTACTTCAGCGACTGCGTCCGAATTCAAGAACCGCCGTGGACGTACAGACTGCGTAGGCAGATCGGGGCCGTGTAGTGGCAGTCTTCGTCGCATTCCACAAGTCTTGCGGAAATCGGCCTGGCACATCGTTCTCGAATCCAGTGGACTTTGGCGCCTTTGGCTGATCCGCGAAAACCATTATGATCTAGGTAGGAACCGTCGTAGTGCAAACCAAACTGTCATTCTCTAGCACAGGAGCGATCGCGGGCGCAACTCACTCAAGTCCGTCGGGCGTGCCAAGGCCGCACGTGGTCGTCGATGATGGACAGCAACGCGTGGCGGATAAGAACGGCGACATGAAAACAATCGAAGACCCCTATGCATTCCCGTCGCTTCTGTCCGAGTTCGATCTGTACTTGATCGGCGAAGGGACGCATTACCGCATTTACGACAAGCTGGGCGCTCACCTCCGGACGATCGACGGTGTTTCGGGAGTGAACTTCGGCGTCTGGGCACCGAACGCGGCCACCGTCAGCGTCGTGGGCGATTTCAACGGCTGGGATGAACGACCGCACCAGATGCGCAAACACTACGCCAATGGTGTTTGGGAGCTGTTCATTCCGCGCGTGGGCGAAGGTGAACTGTACAAGTACCGGATCAAAACAAACAACGGCCGCACACTGGAAAAGGCCGATCCCTACGCTTGTGCGGCCGAAGTCCCACCCCGCACGGCATCGATCGTCGCGGATCTCGATGGGCACCAATGGGGCGACGATGATTGGATCACCCACCGCCGGAAAGAGAACTTCCTGGAAGAGCCGATTTCCGTCTATGAGGTTCATTTGGGAAGTTGGCGGCGGGAAGGCGGCGAGTGGATCGGCTACCGCGAGCTTGCCCATCGGTTGGTCAAATACTGTCGTGAGATGGGGTTCACCCATCTGGAACTGCTCCCGGTGTCCGAGCATCCCTTCTATGGCAGTTGGGGCTATCAGCCCATCGGTTACTATTCCGTGACGGGGCGTTACGGTCCTGTCGAGGACTTCATGTACTTTGTGGACCACTGCCATCAGAACGGCATTGGCGTGATTCTGGACTGGGTTCCGGCGCATTTCCCTCGCGACGGTCATGGACTCCGGCGGTTCGACGGCACGGCGCTGTACGAGCATGAAGACCCCCGCCGAGGCGAACATCCCGATTGGGGGACGATGGTCTTCAACTACGGGCGCAACGAGGTTCGCAACTACTTGATTGCCAACGCACTTTTCTGGCTGGACAAGTACCATATCGACGGTCTGCGCGTGGACGCCGTGGCGTCGATGCTGTATCGGGATTACAGCCGGAAGGAAGGCGAATGGGTCCCCAACGAATTTGGCGGACGCGAGAACCTCGAAGCAGTCACTATGCTGCAGGAGTTCAACCGGGTCGCCCACCTGCAATTCCCAGGCGTGTTGACCATCGCCGAAGAGTCGACGGCGTGGGCCGGCGTGTCCCAGCCAACCGACGCCGGCGGCTTGGGTTTCAGCATGAAGTGGAACATGGGCTGGATGAACGACACGCTGGCCTACATACGTAACGAACCCATCCACCGCAAGTTTCATCAGAACGAATTGACGTTCAGCATTATCTACGCGTTCAGCGAGAACTTTGTGCTGGCGTTATCGCACGACGAAGTGGTCCACGAGAAAGGTTCCCTGATCGGCCAGATGCCCGGCGATCTGTGGCAGAAGTTCGCCAATCTCCGCCTGCTGTATTCCTACATGTGGACCCATCCAGGCAAGAAATTGCTGTTTATGGGCGGAGAGTTCGGGCAGTGGAACGAATGGGACCACGACGGGCAGCTACAGTGGGAATTGCTGCAGTGGAGATCGCACGAAGGCCTGCGGAGGGTGCTCGGCGATCTGAACGGGGTCTATCGCGGCCAGCCTGCGTTGCACGAGCTGGATTTCGACGAGCCGGGATTCGAGTGGATCGATTGCGATAACCATGAGGACAGCACGATTTGCTACCTGCGCCGGGCAAAGCGATCGGACGATTTTCTCGTCGTCTGCCTCAATCTCACACCGGTGGTGCGTACCAACTACCCGGTCGGAGTGCCGATCGACGGCTGGTATGAAGAGATTTTCAATAGCGACTCGGAACACTATGGCGGCAGCAACGTGGGCAATCACCCGGGTGTCTTCGCACAGCAGCCCAGTTGGCACGGTCGGCCGTATTCGCTGAGGATCACGTTGCCGCCGCTGGCCGCAGTGCTGTTCAAGCCGCAGCGAAGCTCCTAGCGCCCGGCCCGCATCATGACTTCGTGCACCTTCTGTGCGTAGTAAGCGCGGGACTCAGCAGACTGGGCAAACCGCTCCAGCGACGGCTCGTCGGCGAACAAGTACATCTTGCCGCCAACCCACATGCCGTGCTGGCGGAGACCTGGAACGAGTTCCCCACGATCGATGTATCGAATGGGATCGTAGCCTGACAGCATCGGGCTGTAGCGGTCAGGGTCCGCCAGAAACATCTTCTGGTATCTCTGGCTGGTGAAGAGATACGTCCGTCCGCGATGGATGGCTCCCCACTGGGAATCGCCCTGCTGCCACGCGTCAATTGCTGTTTCTGTGTTTCCGCGCAGTGCGAGCGTGACTGGACAGAAGCCGTCCAGCGCCAAAGGCGGCTCCTGACGCTGCGGCCGTACCGGAGTGCTTGCAAACCGCGGGTCGCGGGTGTCCGCCATGGAAGGTTGGCGATTCACGAATGGTTCTCTCGCGTTTGTGTTGTCCGACGGCATTCCGCGCTCGGCATATTGCCGAGGGCCCGTCTGCCATCCGCTCTTTCGATCTGGCGTCGTCGGCTGATAGGTCCCACGATAATCACCTGGCGTTGGGCTGCTGCCCTGCCCCTGGTAGACCGGTGTCTTGAACCTCGTGTCATCACGTGAAAACTCGTTCGACGGGGCCACATGTGGGTTGTAGGTTTCCCGCGGAGCCGGTGGCGGCGTATAGGTCGGGGCTGGCGGTTGGGTGGGGGCAGGAGCCTGCCCTGCGTAGCGCGGGCCGTATCCGGACTCGCCAGCAAGCTGGCTCGGCATGCCTCTGCTGTCACGTGCGCCCGGGGCACCACTGGCGGCAGGGCCGGGCGGCACGGAACCACCGTAGCCTTGCCCGAATGGCCGCTGCCCGGCTGGGGGAACGGACTGCGAGAACCGCTGCTGGTCCTGACGCTGCGGTTGGGTAGAATGGCGGGTGAAGCGGTTTGGATCTGCCGCTGCGCCGCGTGATGCCACCGCGTAGCCTGGGGTCGCAAAGCGGTGATCGCTTGCTACGTCATCCAGGAACCGGATATAGCCAATGGGATCCGGCGGAGTGGAGGCCCGAAACACAACTTGCCCGCTAGCATCCGTTATGACATCCATTGGGAAGCGGTCAACTCTATAGTGCGCGGCAATGTCCCGGAATTGTTCCGCGTCGATCATAACGGGCACATAATTCTTCATCATCGCAGCGGCCACGTCGGTGCGTGGGAACACGTCATGCTCCAGCTTACGACACGGTCCGCACCAATTCGTATAGAAGTGAATCAGAATCAGCCGACCGTCCCGTTGGGCGATTTGCTGGGCTTCGTGCAGGTTGTTCGTCCATCGAATGCGCGACTGGGCGAACACCGAAGAGACGATCGTTAACGATACGAGAACGGCAACTGGGAGGTAGAGACTTGCGCGCATCGATCCATCCGTTATCTAGGGAGTCAGCGAAGAATTCGTCCTGTCCGCTTATCGGTCAGCAAACATCGCAGACTTAGTTAAAATCTGACGATTGAATTGAATCTTACGGATTTGCGAGCGACAGGTGCGTATGGGGCAAATAGTGGGGGAATGCGGTGCAGTTTTCGCTCGTCGACCCGAAGGCGAGGGGCGACCCAGACGCCGTCGCGAGAACCTTCAGAAAACGCCCACGCCCCGAAAACGTCCCATTTTTTGCTTGTGAGGGTCCAGTTTTCGGTTGACACAGTCGAAGACATCTGTAAGATGCCTGTAGTCAATGCTCTGAGAAGCGCCTTTGCGCTGCTTTGAATACAACGTGTTTGTTGTGGCTTCCCCAGCATTGTTTGTTGGTATTGGCGAGAGTTTTTGTAGGGTTCACGGGGAAGTCATTCTTGCTACTCTGGCTTTCTAGGTAATTGCCGCGCTGTCACCAGCTTCTGTCGTCACGCTCTGAGTGATTCCCGTTTGACCGTGCTGGGTTTGGGCGTAGGCAATCTTGCGAGAAACCCGAGAGGTGCAAGAACCGTAGCTCTCGAAGCGGTCTCATCCCGCAATAACGAGACGCTTTCATTGCGCTACGGAGTTTTCTAACGCAGCTCAATTGACACGCTGCCCAGTTTCACAGGATCTGGACCGCATGCGTAAGAGCTAGGTTTCCGGCCAGTCCGTCCGGCCGTCAGATGACCTTTGGCGGACTGCCGGGAGGTTTCATGTTGAGAGCGCTGTGCTTTCCCCGCGCCGATATCAGGGGAAGATCGGTTTTTTGCTCGCTCGGTGGATAGACCTATGCCAAAGAAGAGATATCGCTCCAAGTCTGGAGGACGTTCCGGGGGTCACAGTTACAACGGTCGGTCTCGCCGACGCCGACGCCCGCCACACAGTGATCGCGTGTCAGGAGCCGACAGGGATGCTCCGGAAGACAGTGATGCACCATTGGAGCCCGGTGCGGGACTGCTAGAGTTGCACCCAAACGGTTACGGGTTCTTGCGCAGCCCGAGCAACAACTACGCGCGGGAGCGGACTGATCCCTTTGTGCCCGGCACCATGATCGAGAAGTACGGCCTGCGGCAGGGGCTGATGATCAGCGGAATGGTCCAGCAGGCGCGGCGGCAGCAGGGGCCGCGGCTAAGAGAAATCATCGATGTTGACGGACTTCTTCCCCACGAGTACGCCGAGGTCAAGACCTTCGACTCGCTGACGGCCATCAACCCCGAACAGTGGTATCAGTTAGAGACGGGGGCCGAGCCGCTCACCACACGCGTCATGGACCTACTCACTCCGCTGGGCAGAGGTCAACGGGCGTTGATCGTGTCGCCGCCTCGCGCCGGCAAGACGATAATGTTGCAGCACATCAGCCTGGGAATCTCCACCAACTACCCGGATGTCAAGCTGATGGTACTGCTGATCGACGAACGTCCCGAGGAAGTCACGGACATGCGCCGCAACGTGGACGGCGAAGTGGTCGCTAGCAGTCTGGATCAGGACGTCGAAAGCCACGTGCGGATTTCCCAGTTGATCGTCGAACGCTGCAAACGTTTGGCGGAGATGGGGCAAGACGTGTTTCTGCTGATGGATTCCATTACGCGGACGGCGCGTGCATTCAACAAATGGGTCGGCAACACGGGACGCACGATGAGCGGCGGCGTGGACATCAAGGCGATGGACGTGCCCAAGAAGCTGTTCGCGACCGCGCGTGCCTTCGAGGAAGGTGGATCGCTGACGGTCGTTGGCACGGCGTTAGTCGACACGGGGAGCCGTATGGACGAACTCATCTTCCAGGAGTTCAAAGGGACGGGCAACATGGAGTTGGTGTTGGACCGCAAGCTTGCGGATCGGCGCGTTTGGCCCGCCATCGACATCACGCAATCCGGCACTAGACGCGAAGAATTGCTGCACGATCCGGATACGCTGCACGCGGTCACGATGTTGCGACGCACGTTGACCACGATGCATCCGGTGGACGCGATGGAACAGCTTACGAAACAGCTCGGCCGCTTCAAGACGAATGCCGAGTTCCTGCAGTTGATCAGCGGCAAGATGATGGTCGAGTGATCGTCAATCCGCGTCCCTTCGCGAGTCTATCTGCGCCGCCGCCTTCGCGTTCTCATTCGCCAGCCAGTACAACCATGCGCTTTCGTCAAAGCCGAAATTGGCGCCGCCGCTCAAGGCAATCAGCGCCTGAAGCACGTCCTGGTTCGTGACGGTCACGGGGATGACCTTCGTTTCGCCACCGGCCGAGAAGCTCGTGGGGCCAAATGGCGACGAGGCGGACGCGGCTGGCTTCATGAAAGTCGAAGTGTACGCGTCGGATTGCTTGGGGATCACAATGTGGTGGGTTGTCACCAGAGCGTCGATCAGTGGGGATATGACCGATTTGTCCTCCAATCTCCCCAACGCGTGGGCCGCCCGATTCAGGCGAACGTTGTTCCTATCTTTCAGCACCTCTACATACTGCTTTGACATGTGTGGCGGGTTGAGCCTGACAATTGCATCCAGGCACGCGTGAAAGATCTCTTCGTCGGGGTCCTGCAGTGTGGCGGTGAACAGCGCATGGACCGCCGGCCTGTTGGGTATTTCCGCTAGTGCGCGGATGTACAGCATCTTGACCTGGCGGTGAGGTTCCAACGACAACAGTTGCGCCAGGGGACGGACGGCATGCGGATCACGCACGGCGGTGATATTCTTAACGGCCTCCTGCGTCTTGTCGGTTCCCAGCATCTCCCGCCATCGCGACAGACGCGTTAGCCAGTCCTTCTCGGCCTGCTCGAGCTTCTTTTCGGCTTCCAGCAGGACGATCTCTTGCCCTAAACGCCATCGCCCATCGTGCAGTTCATAGCCTCGTCGCTTCTGAATCTCCTCTCGCGTGACCCACTGGCCTTTGACTTGGCTGTACCCCAGTCCGTACCGCGCCCCGGCGTGATCCGGATCCAAATGGAGGATGCGGCGCAGGTGAGCCCGGCGTTGCTGTTTAAGGCTCTTTTCTCGGCACCACTCCGCCACTTTCCACTGCCCGTCAACTGTGTCGGCAGCCTTGGATGCGATCCGTTCATATTCGTCCAATTTGGGGTCTTGCCGAATTGTCTGCTGGATCTGTCCAGCATCCAGCAGCACGCGACCCCCGTGTTCCGTCTCGATCACGTACTTCTTCAGCGGCCGGTCTTCGCGGTTGACCCAACGTCCCCTGATCCGCCCGCCGTTGTGCAGCACGAAAACGTCGGCCTGCGTTACGCTGACGCAGTCCGCAAAGCCCAGAACGAGGGCTGACGCGGCAATCGTCCACAAGAAAAGCCCAGGTGGCCTCATTGGATCACGGCATGGAATCAGTTAGCTTCTTGGTGAATCTCTCGAATACTACCGAGAGATACGTCATCCACATTGTCAAGCGGCGTTGG
>CAZURK010000123.1:0-10407 GCA_964623055.1 uncultured Pirellulaceae bacterium | reverse complement strand
GCCGCGATGCTAAGCCGAGCTACGGGTGGGCTGATGGGGCGGACCGTGGTGCTGACCATGCCCGGTTCGCGCGCCGCCGTTCGTCTGGCCATGGCCAAAGTGATCTTGCCGGAGTTGAGCCACCTTGTGCGCGAAGCTCGTCGGTAGACGCATAGAGCCGAATCGCCACGGCTGTGTGGCACTGTCTACTCCTTGACAGTGCTACTCGCTGGAAAGGAGAGACAATGCTACCAGGAATCAAACAGTTCGATCTTTCAGGCAAATCCGCCATTATCACCGGAGGCTCAAAAGGCCTCGGGCAGGCAATGGCGGCGGGCCTCGCGTCGGCCGGCGCGGATGTGTTGCTCACGAGCCGCCACGAGGATGAAGCAATCGCCGCGGCCGCGCAAATTGCCGCCGATTTCGAGCGTCGCGCGATCGGTGTTGAGGCAGACGTGACCTCGCCTGAAGATTGTCAGGCCATGGCCGACAAAGCGCTCGGCGAATTCGGCAAGATCGATATCCTGATCAATAACGCTGGCGTGAATGTCCGCGGTCCGATCGACGAATTGTCTTACGAAGATTTTCGACAAGTGCAACAGGTCAATGCGGACGGCGTCTGGCTCGCCACCAGGGCCGTGGTTCCGCCCATGAAGAAAGCCGAATATGGCCGCATCATCAACATAGCCAGCACGCTGGGAGTCGTCGGCTTGGAGGATCGCACGCCGTACGCGTCCAGCAAAGGCGCAGTGGTTCAAATGACGCGGGCCCTCGGTCTGGAATTGGCGTCATTCGGCATCTGCGTCAACGCGATCTGCCCGGGGCCGTTTCTGACTCCGATGAATGTGCCGATCGCCGAAAAGGAACAAACCAAGAAGTTTATCATTGGCGCCGTTGCGCTGAAGCGTTGGGGCCAAATGGAGGAGATCCAGGGCGCCGCCATCTTCCTGGCCAGCGACGCGGCCAGCTACATGGTCGGCAGCCTGGTGACCGTCGACGGTGGGTGGACAGCGCGGTAGACTAGGGCATGACACCAACCAGGTGCGCGATGCGGGCGGATTCAAGGGCAAACGCGGTATCTGTGAATTCCGCCACATCTGCGGCGGCAGCCGCGCTCGGGCATATGCGGTCACCGGCGACGCGCTAGAATCGGAACCGGACTGCGCCTACGTGCCGACATAGCGGTCAAGCAGGTCCGCCGAGTCAGATAGAAGGGAGCATTCTCGATGTGCAAGGGAGACGCCGTGTCCGAGCGGATTGTATGTGAGATTACCGCCGAACAGATCGCTAGACGCGTTCGCGAATTGGCCGAACAGATATCGACGGACTACGAAGGCAAGGAACTCTTGCTCGTCGGCGTGCTCAAGGGTGCCTGGGTGTTCATGGCCGACCTGGTTCGGCAACTGACCATTCCCATCTGCTGCGATTTCGTGCGTGTGACCAGCTACGGGATGGAGACGGTGACCAGCGGCGAGCCGAAGTTGCTGCTGGACATTACCGAACCGGCGGAAGGCACGCACATGCTGGTGGTGGACGACATTGTCGATACTGGCATCTGCATTTCGCATGTGATCGATCATCTGCAAAACAAAAATCCGGCCAGCGTGCAATTGTGCGTCCTGCTGGACAAACCGGCTCGCCGCGAAGTGCCAACTCAACCGAAGTACGTCGGTTTCGAAATCCCCGACCGTTTCGTCGTTGGTTATGGCCTTGATTGTGCTGAGCGGTATCGTGAACTCCCCTTTGTCGGCTGCGTGAATCCGGACAACTGAAGGATGGGCTCAGACGTACAGAATTCAGTTTTTGCGGCCATTGAGTTTTCCATATGGCTAGACCCGTCGCCGCAAAAACTGAATTCTGTACGTCTGAGCCCTGTCCCGCGCATCCTACGATGTCAATCCGAACGCCAACTTTGGCAAGAACCGTTTGACGCTAGGAAAGTCAGCGTCCAAGACCTACAATAGTGCTCGCCCGAGAACTATCGGCCCCATTTTCTGTAGACGCATGGAAGGTGAATAGAAATGCCGCACGTTGTGAAATCGAAGATAAGGACAGTGCCCAACTGGCCCAAGGATGGAATCATGTTCAGGGACATCACGACACTGCTCAAGGACGGCCCCGGATTCAATCACTTGATTGATCTTCTTGTCCAGAGGTACGAGGGTGTGCAGATGGACACGGTAGCGGGCATTGAGAGTAGAGGTTTCATCACTGGTGCGGTTCTCGCACGCGAGCTGAGTATCGGATTCGTTCCAATAAGAAAACCCGGCAAGTTGCCCGCAGCGACGGTCTCCGAAGAATACGAGTTAGAATACGGAACAGACAAGATCGAGATGCACAGCGATGCGATTCGGAAAGGCGAAAAGGTCTTGCTGGTTGACGACTTGATCGCCACGGGAGGTACGGCGCTCGCCGCGTGCAGCTTGATCAAACAACTTGGCGGAGACATCATTGAATGCAGCTTCATTGTCGATCTGCCCGATCTCGGAGGCAGCAAGAAGCTCAATGATGCCGGCTACAAGGTATTCAGTGTTGTGGAGTTTGAGGGAGAATAAAGCCCGAAAACATGCGCGGTGCTGGCGAGTTCACTCAGATGCCCTCAGCGATGGCTGCAACACCCAGCGGAGGCTACGGAAGACCGGTCTTGGGCCACGCCAACGTTTCGTGCCCAGCGCGGCTTCTTCGTCTTCCCGATTGGCTTGGTAGTAGGCCCGAAAGCCGAGTAGATCCACTGTCTTCCACGAACGTAGCTGTCGCTGCCCATCCGGCGTTTGGAAGTCGGATGGGGCCAACTTCACAATCTGCCACTGGTTGTCGCCCTGCAGCTCGACTGTGTGCACGTAGTCCTGCTGTTTACCGCGGTAGGGGCGAAAGAAGTTCTCGGTCAGTACGATCACTATGGGGTTCGCGTCGCTGGTCTTGACGTCCAAAGCCAACCGGTAGTGATCCTGGCCTCGCCATTTCGGATCATTGATCTTACGCGTCCAGTACTGCCAGTGATGCGGATTGTCGGCCGACAGTCGATACCAGTCACGGAAACCATTGGCAAAATCGTCGATCGTGAGTGACGGCTGGTCGGTCGCTCGAATCCCCGCGTCGTCCAACTCCGCTGGCGTTGCTGTATGGAGCAACGAACTGATCGCAAAGGTTTCGACGGGACGGGCAAACGGAGGTTGTTCGGCGGAGTCGAGCCGATAGTGAACGTTGGCAAACGCGAACAACGGGTGTTCGGTTGACATGATTGGCAGTTTCCCCGTCCACGTGTTTTCGGCCCCGCGTTTTGTATCAGTGGATCGCCAGAAGCGAGCTTGGGGATCAGGGTCGATCGAGTAGTACACATGGACCTTCTCAATGGATTTGGATACGTCCGGCATTACGCGAAGTGTGGGAATGGCGTCTTCTTCATTGAGTGCCAACCGCGACTGTGGAGCGTGAGGAAATGAAAACGTCCCCTTTAGATGCTGGTCTATCCAGAGCGGCCGCGTAATTGCGAACTCGGGAGTGAAGCGATGATTCAAATGCGGTGCGAATGCGTACCGTACTTGGTCGTGCGGTATCAACGCGCCGGTACCGAACGTATCGTCCATGATCCCGTGGAAATCGTTCGTTGCGCCCAGGAACAACAACGGAGCCTTGACTCGGGCGGCGTAGGATTGAAAACCGATTGTCGCTCGAAACAACTCGACGTCACCTCGCGGTAGATGTTTCTTCTGCTCTGGCAACAGCGGCCACGGATATGTGCGAAAGCCGGAACCGCCCACGGACGGGGCGGCCACCTTCACTCGGTCATCGCAGCCCGCGACGTACATCGTAAGATTGCCACCCATCGAATGACCGTAAACGCCCAGCCGCTCAGAGTCGACTTCCGGCTGCTGTTCGAGAAATGTCAGCCCACGCCGCGCGCCGATCGTCAACAAATACCAGTTGTTGTTTCGCGGCGACTCGAAATCATCCAAGTACTTCTCCCCCGGCTGCAGGTTGAAATAGCCCGGCACGTTCTGTTGTGTGGGATCCACCGCGCCCCAGTCCGTGTTGGGCTCGCTCGGCTCAGCATCTTCCATAGGGCGACCACCCCAATTGATCGACAGGCATGCATAGCCACGCTTGGCGTAGTACTCGACCTCATGCAAGAACGCCCGCTGCCCGCCGCCGTGCAGGTGCAGCAGTCCAGGCAACCGTGTGCCTCCCTCCGGCAACCCGTAGAACGCTGCCATACGTGCCTTCGCATCTTTGAACGTCCGGATGTCGTAGAGCACATATCGGAAGACGATTCCGTCCTTCTTCCACTCGCGTACGACTTCGGCTTCGAGCGGATCGCGCTGTGGATCATAATCGGCCCACAATACCTCGACGTCTTTCGGCGCTTCACCCGCGGGGCATGTCCCCGAACCAATCAGCCCGATGGGCGGCAGGACGACGAACAACGCAAGCGTCGCCAGACAATCCACCGGTAGCTGGATTCGCAAGAATTCAGCGGGGCTGCCGAAGCGGCTCGGGGTGGCGGGCTGAGTTTCTGCAAACTCAGCTACTGTTGTCGTCGAGTAATTCATTTCGTCAGTCCGTCCTTTTCGGCAACCTCCCGCGGGACGAGCAGTGCGTCGGGCGACGCGGCCAGGTAGTTGGGTGCGTTGAAGAACCAGAGATGGCCCAAGGCCAGCTTGGAGAAAGACCAGACTTGGCCATCGGTGCTGGCCGGCACGTCTATGGTGACGAATTCGCCGCTACTGGTGATTTCGGCGATGGGCTTGTTGTCCGGCCCATGAACGACGTGTGGGCCGCCCTTCCAGTAGTATTGAAGCTGTTTCGTTCCCTTGGGCACGTAGAAATACATCCGCCGCATGTGTCCCATGTGCGCTGGATGCTTTGCTCGGTTCAGAGCCACAGCGACAGGTTTTCCCGCAGCAGCCCTGATTCCCCACCCGGCTGCTTGATCGTTGAACTCGAACCAGTAGAGACCGGCCCTTGGGACGTCGAAACGCAGGGCGTGTTCTTCGCCGTCTTGCGGCAAGCGATCACGGGCGATTTCTTTGCCGTTGGCGTCGGTGAGCGTGTAGGCGGCGTTTGGACGGTCGCGATACCAGGCGATCACGCCCGTGATGATTGTCAGCTCGATTGGCTCGCCGTTTCGGCTGTAAAGGGCGTAGCGAGTCCCTTTCTGGTAGCGTTGGAACGACGCAGCCGGCGATTTCGAAGTGAAGCCGGCCGGGATCAGGTCTTCAGAGAACGGGAGTTCCTCGACCGGTTCCGGCTGAAAACGAGCCAAGTCTTCCTGAAACAGGCGTTCCGTTTCCTCGTGCGTGTACGGATCGTCAACCTTCCAGGGTTGCTGGCCTGAACGGTCGTTGAAAGACCACGTCGGTTCGTCGAAATCCTCGGCTGCTCGCCGTGTCCACGACTGGCGCACGGCTTCCCAGTGATTCATGTAGCTGTATCGGGATCGGTAGACGTGCGTCAGAGCCGCCAGTGCCAGTGCCTTCTTTCGGTCTTTGCCTTTGGTGCGATCGTGTTCCCAACGCAAGCGCACGTAATGGAAGTACTGTTTCAGATGATCGAGCCGCGCGAGCACGTCCGGGCGGTCTTTGGCCAGTTCGGTTGCTTCCTGTAGGTCTCGCAACGCCAACGCCAGCAAGTGTTCACTCAGCAGTGGCTCATTGCCGGGATCGAGTCGTTCGTAGTAGCGTCGCATGGCGTGGGCGGCCGGGCCGAAAGCCTTTTCGTAGAAATCGGCGAGCAAGGCGTCGACGTCTGCTTCTGGGTTCCACATCAGTTTGTTGGCGATGTAATAACCGCGACCGTGGAGTCCCCAGTTATTGCCACTTTCACAATCAAGGCTGGTCGCACCCAGCGCGACGTAGCGCCGAATTCGCTCGCTGATCAATTTCACGTCGGCCCCGCGACCGCCCGGCAGCCTGTCGAAGTCCCACAGCCAGACGGAGAAGTACTCGTAGAAGCCCATGTTCTTGCAGCGTTTCGGCCACAGTTCCATGAGTTCGTCGAAAGTGTATCGGCCTCGAATAAAGCCGGCCGTCGACTGCACGTACACGTTCGGAACGAGTGCGAACGATGGCGGCTCACAATGGTCGTTGTAGGCATACATGCCGACCATTTTACCGGGAAGCTCGCCGGCCACGGCGCGGGCCACCTCGTTAGCCAAACCGAAGACTCGGTCCGAGATGCTGCCAAGTTTGCCACACGCCTCGCATTCGCAGTGGTTGCTGCCGTCCGAGGTTTCCATCGAAACCATGTCCAATTCGGGACGTCGGCGCAACTGGCCAAGCGCCCACTGGGCGGCGATTTTTCGCACCGCTGGATTGCTCACACAGAGCTGCGGCCCACGGCGCTCGCCCTTGACCAACGCCAAGTACTCCGGATGAGCGTCAAAAGTCGTCTTGTTATCGCGAATGATCGACTGCCAGGCGTGACCGCACCAGATTCTGCGCGACTGAGCCATCCGATTGTGCCGCGCCCATGTTTCATAGTCGGCTTGGCAACGGCCTTCGCGGCGGTCGAAGAACCCGTAGCCCCACCAGATCCGGCGCGACAGGATCGCCGGACGGTCGGTCTCGTCAAGCTCGACCACCAACTTCCGCCGCGAGGGGATCACCTCCCACTCCTTCGCCGGAAAGAACCAGCGACAACCCATGGTCTCCAAGAAGCGGAAGGCCGCGTGGGATGCGCCAAGGTCGGTTGCGCCGATCAATCGCAGGCGTTGCGGGTCGTCTGTCCGGATCGCATGCGCCTCGATGCCGTCGAACGTGTTGCGAATCTCCAACGGCTTCTTGAGTGCCGCGTCAGGAAACTCGTCAAGCGTCCCCAGCACAATGCCACGTGAACCGTCGCCGGTTTCAACCTCGAACGGCGCGCCGGTGGTCTGCGATAGATAGCGAGCCAGTTCGTCCGCGACATTGCGAGTCCGTTCGGATGCATTAGGCGAAATGACGATCGGCATGCGTGCCACGCCTTCTGCGGCCAGTACGACGCTCGACCTGGAAACGGTGCCAATTTCTCCCTCAGCAGCCCTACCAAGGGATGGCCAAGTTGATCCGCCAAGAAATACTATCAGAAACGCCCGAACCGTCAGTGAACGTCCTTGCCTGCGCGGCGGGCTCGTGACGGGTGCGTCCGGCTGCCGATCAGCCTGCCAGGAGCAGAATCGGAATATCGCGTGAGTCATTTTCCTCATCATTTTCTCCCGTTGTTGTCGTCAAGCGCTTGCCGTCTCGCGACACATCGAAGCGACGCTGTCAAACTAATATACCGGCTGCGTGTCGATCGACGAGTTGTGGCACCGGCATTTCGGAATCATAATCGTAGGCATGCGCTTGCCGGCTTGTGGAATGTACAGGTCTTCGTTGTGAAACGCGGAGTGCGAGATGAGACAAACGTTGCTGCTGGCTCCGGTGGCTATGCTTATTGTCTGCCCACCTTCAGAAGCCGTCGAGGTCCCGCTGCACGGCGATTCCGTCCTCCGCTTTGCCAGCGTTGAAGAAGGGATTCGCGCACTGACCGCGCGGGATCGTTTCATTGCTTCGCTTAGTCCTTTTGATCGACAGGTCAGAGTCAAGAGCGACAAGGAGGTCTCGGAAGAGGATCTTTTGAGATCTATCGAGAAACAAGTTGTAGCCTGGGGAGATGAGGAGGTTGAGAGGCTGTCCCCAATCGTGGCAGCGGTCCGGAAGAAGCTGCAGCCTTTCAAAGTGGATTTGCCGCCGACGGTACTGTTGGTCAAGACGACGGGCCGCGAGGAGAGTGGCGCGGCATACTGTCGAGGGAATGCGATCGTGCTGCCGCGTAACATGGTGGGACGAACCGAGAAGTCACTGGAGAGAATCCTCACCCATGAACTGTTTCATATTCTAAGCAGTCACAACAAGAAGTTGCGCGACCGACTCTATGCGATCGTCGGTTTCGTACCTTCTGCCGAAATCCAATTGCCCGAATCCCTGCGAGCCCGAAAGATCACGAACCCAGATGCGCCGGTATGTGAGCACTACATTGAGGTGAAGCACTGGGGCTCGACGGTCAAGGCCGCGCCAATTCTGTTTTCTTCTCGCGAACGTTACGATGCCTCTCGCGGTGGCAGCCTGTTTCAGTACCTCACGTTTCGACTGATGGTCGTCGACCAAGATGGCGACAAATGGTTGCCGGCGGAAGAGAACGGCGAGCCCGTCTTGCTGGAAGCCCGCAACACACCGACGTTCTTCGAGAAGATCGGCCGGAACACGAGCTACATCATTCATCCCGAAGAAGTGCTGGCCGAGAACTTCGTGCTGATGGTGGATAACAAGACTGACATTCCTACGCCACGGATTCCCAAGGAAATGAAACGCTTGCTTTCACCGTGATGGCTCGACTGCCTTCTACGTGTAAACCGAAGGACAGATTCCGTTGGGAACCGTCGCCCTATCATCCTGGTCGGGAGTCACCAGAGAACGAAAACAGGGTTTGACAGGGGCATATCGGCGAGGCAACAATCGACATACCTACCAGCTCTGTTCTCACCGTAAATAACTATGGCCCTACCGGTCGAATTGCAGATACCGATTGCCGTTGGCATCGGCGTCTTGCTGCTTGTGCTGGCTGCCGAAAAGCTGCACGAGCGGAGGTGCCGCGCCGTGGCTCGCCTGGCCACAGGTCCGACGGGCCGGCCACGCCGTTGGGTGGGCGGGGTCTGGATGGTCAAGGCGATTGCGTTGGGCGGTATGGCGTGGGCATTGGCGACGTTGTACTACGGAAGCGGCGGCGTATTCAACCAGCGTGAGACTTCCAACGATCGGCGTGAGGAACGCCGCCACATTCTGTTCGTGGCCGATCTTTCGCCCAGCATGTTGATCGAGGACGCCGGACCTCACGGCGACATGACGAGGGCCGCGCGAATTCACGAAGTCGTCGACGGGATTCTCCAACGGCTGGATGGCGACCAGATCTACTCGGTTATCGGTTTCTACACCGAGGCGATGCCTGTGGTGGTCGATGCTCAGGATGCGGAACTGGTCCGCAACGTGTTCAATGGTCTTCCCATACATTACGCCATGCTGGCGGGAAAGACCGATCTAGGAACGGGCATACAGAAGACGCTGGATCATCTGCAGGATTATCCGGACGAGAGCACAACCGTGTTCATTTGCACCGATGGAGACACAGTCCCCATGGGCAGCATCCCCAAGCGGCCCACAACAGTGCGAGATGTCTACGTGTTGGGTGTCGGCAATCCGCATCAAGGTACATTCATCGACGATCACATGTCGCGTCAGGAAGCGTCGGTGCTTCGTACTTTGGCTGGCCGGCTGCGGGGCCAGTACTACGACGTGAACGAGAAACACGTTTCGACTCTGTCGTTGGGCACCCTGGCGATGGGCGCGGGTGTGAGTAAGATCGCCTGCGACCTGGTCGACTTTGCCATTTTCGTTTTCGCCGCCGGTGCGATTGCACTTGCACTGATCCCCGTGTTGCTGGAGTACTTTGGCAGCGACTGGAAAACGGTTCGCGCGCCCCGATCGACGGTTGTTGAAAGGAGCGCGACGTGATTCGCAAGACGCTGATTCTGCTTTGGATGTTGTTCCCTGTTGGTGTCGCGGCCTATCACTTCAACGAAGGACCAAAGCAGGTAATGCGGGAACGCGCTCACGCCCGCTTGGTGGAGATCCGCAAGTTGGAGCGAGTAGACGAACCGGATTGGCCGGACATCATCACCAAGTACAGCGAACTCGTTCAGGAACTGCCGCCGGACGAAGACCCGCTTGTGATTTACGAAATCCAACTGGCTGTATGCGAAGCCAGGTTGGAGATGCTTGATTTGGACTTGGCCATCGAGGATCTTACCCGGTTACTGCAGGAGACAGCCGCCGCGTATGGCGAGAATGCGCCCATCACGCGAGGCGTACGCGAGCAGTTGGGCAAGGCCCATTACTACGCCACGTGGGTGTTGAAAACGAACGGAGCTGCCGAGACAGAATGGCGCCCGTTTGCCGAACGGGCCCGCCAGTTGTTCCGCTATCTTGCCGAGTTGGAGGATCCAGTGGAATTCGAACGCTACGAAGAGCGGGTACGTCAGGAATATGACAAGGCGTTGAAACGCTCGTCGGGTAACACTTAACGTGGGGCACGTTTCCAACGTGCCAAAAACCTAATAATCAGGACTAAGAGGCACGTTGGAAACGTGCCCCACAGGATGCACCGAGGCGTGCGAAGCCTGCCGAGTAAGGAAACAAGAAGAGGTCCAAATCCATGATCAATCGAGTACTCGTACCTGTCGCCCTGCTGAGTTCAATTGGTGTGGGGATCGCGGTCGGCTTCGTCGCGTCGGAGCCGAAGAAACCGGCCGACGCGCCCAACAGCGTCAAATCAATCACCGGAGTCAATTCCGGAGCTGGCGGCTCGGATGCTCAGCAGCCCGATCCGAAAGGCGTCGAAATGGTCGTGCCTCCT
>CAZURK010000122.1:19364-42075 GCA_964623055.1 uncultured Pirellulaceae bacterium | reverse complement strand
GGTATCGCAAGCCCTTGCGCTCACTCCAGCCAGCAAGGCCAGCCCGACTGCGAAACCCGATGTAATGTTCTTTCCCGGCTTGGGTTGTCGAGTGGACATACCGTCGTATCCTCATTTGGGTTTGCGATTACGGCCAAAAGGCATTGATTCGCCTAACGCTTTCGGCGGCGCGAAGTCCAGGAACTTGCTGAAGAAGGGAAGGACCTTGGTCTCGATACGCCGTTGAGCTTCTGCCATATGGCCCCCGTCAAATTCGTCAAAGGCATGGGGAATCTCCATTTCGGTCAAGACTTGAGACAGGGCCATGTTCCCCGCGAAGCAGGAGTCTTCTTTTCCGCAGTCAAATCGTATCGCCCGTAATCGTCGGAGATTTTCCCCGTGCGATCTCGCGAGGACGACAGGATCGAACGAAAGCCACCTCTTCCACACCGCGTCGACGCGTTTCAGCTCCCCTTCCCGGAGCTCGTACGGCAGGTCGACAAGCAGCGGCGGGCGATCCGGATTCGGGGAATAGGCTCTAGCGAAACACAACAGCCGGGAACACTCCCCGGGAGGGACGCGACCTTTTCCACTTTCAGATCCAGATGCCCATTCCAGCAATGGTGTCCATCCTTCGTTGGCGGCATTGATGCCATATCTTCCTTTGGAATGCTCAAGCCACATAATCCCGCTGCTCATTCCAAACACGGCCGCGTATAAATCCGGGAATTTCATCGCCAGGGACAGGGATCCTCGTCCCCCCATCGAATAACCGGCGATACCACGGCTATTGCGGTGCGGAAGGGTGCGAAACGCGCCGTCGATGTGGGCGATAAGATCCTCGGTGATGAAGTCCTCCCAGTTGCCCGTCACCTGCGAGTTCACGTAGTGGCTGCCGCTATTCTTGCTGCTGACGGTGTGCGCAGCGGGTGTTAGAATGATCATCTCTTTCGCCAGGCCCCGGCTGATCGCGCTGTCGGCGGCCTGCTTGAGTCCATAGGGCAGCCCGTGGCACTTGTGGTTTCCGTGCAGGAAATAGACGACCGGATAACGCTTCTCGGTCGAAGTGTCATAGCTGGGCGGAAGGTACACGAAGACCTGCCGTTCCGGTGACAAACGCAGCAGATTCTTTTCCAGGGCCTTCCCGTGAACCTCCACTATGGCTACGCGTCCCTTGGCTGCAGGTGCCGCCTCGGGAACGTCACCTTCCACCTTCTGTTCACCAGCTATTCCACAAGACCCGGTCGCCCACCACCATAGAACCGCCATCAATATTGCCCGGCCTAACAAACTCCTCTTCATCGCATGCCCACTCATAGCCTTCTCCTTTACTTTGAGGATGGATGGGGTGTTGTGCTCGGTGGGCATGGCTGTGCGACGTGCGATGGCTTTTGCAGTTCCGCAAGCGCGTTGGCGAACTGCCGGCCCAGGTCGATATACGCCGGGCTGTCGTAGTGCCAGACATCGGAGAAGTTGTAGCCATCGGTCGACGTCACCAGGATGGCACGGCCATCCGTCTTCACGAAGGCCGCTTGCGCGGCGCCGACGACATCTCCGTGCTTCATCATTTGCTTGCCGGTAATCCGGCCCGAATCCGTGACACGGCCAATCACCACAGGCAAATCATCATGACGAAGCGCCGCTCGAACGAGATCCATGAGACGCTTCAGGTTGCCCTGATAGCTCTCGGCGACGTCCGGGCCGAAAATGGCATCGCACTATGTGAAACCGCAATCCGTCAGGCATAGCCTGACCTACAATGCCGGCCGAGGTACTACCACCTCCAGCCATAGCCGCCGAGGATCGAACTCCAGACGGTCCAGCGTGCCACTTCGCGCGAAGTCACTAGTGGCGGCGGAACATGGTAGCGTGATGCCCGGCACGGTCGCGTGCCAGCCTTTCCAGGGCCAAACGTTGATTGGCCGACATGGTAGCCTGCTTTGCGAGTGGCTCGGTGATCAGCGGTAACGTGCCGTTCGTATCGCTCCCACAATGCCAAGTCCGATTTGCGCTGGCTCTCCGAGGCTGCATGCATCCACCTCAGGGAGTCACGCCTGCGTTTGATATCCATCAGGATATCGTACAACTCCTTCGGCGACGCTTTGGCGGCCTTCTCGCGAAGCCGTTCGATGTCCTCGTCGCTGTAAATCGCTTGGACGCGCAGAAACTCCCGATACCACTCGCGGGTTTCTCGCCACTCGTCACTGTCCAATACCGCCCTCACCTCGGCCGTCCGGGCAAGCCACCGGTGCAGCTCGTCCGGAGACATTTCGGAAACCTTGGCCCGAAGCTCTTCGACGTGCTCGCTCTTAAAGAGAACCTGGATCGCCTGATAACGGTCCAGCCAATCGAGTATCTTGCGTTTCTCTTCTTGCCGATCACCTTCGGCACCCGATGGAGCCTCGGTTTGACTGCCTTGCTTTTGTTGAGCGGCGGCGAAGTCGGGCCGCTGCAGAAAGGCGAACAGGATCGCGGCGAATGCCGCCCATGTCGAAATGTTGGGATTGATCATCATAGTTGCGTCCTCAGTTTAGATCCGAACAACAACTATTTTCCTTCCAAACGGTTCGTTCGTCAACTTTTCCCCAGTTCGGTGTGTGACAACTCCTTCTGGCAGATGGCTGAATTCGCTGGAATTTCAGGCAGCGACAGGCGATCCATCTGGATGCTCGGCGAATTCCGCTACCCGTGGCGTCTCCCATTAGAATCCGGCCGCACACGGCAACGGGCCGGCCTTGACTTGCACGCACAACTCAATGGTACTAGCTCGCCTTGTCGCCCGGCGCTTTGGCACTTAGCAGCACGGCGACCCAACGCGTCTCGTCGAAGTCCTGCAGAACGATCTTGACCATCATGGTCAGCGGTGCCGAGAGGAACATGCCGACTGCGCCCAGTACCCAACCCCAAAACACGAGCGAGACGAACACAACCAGGGTCGAAAGCCCAAGGCCCTTACCCATGAAACGCGGTTCGATCACATAACCGATCACGCAGTTGATGGCCAGGTACCCGATTGCTGTTCCCATGGCCACGCCAAGGCTGCGGTCTACGAGTGCCAGGACGACGGCGGGAACGGCTGCGATGATCGAGCCGATGTTGGGGACGTAGTTGAACAGGAATGCCAGCAGTCCCCACAACAGCGGATAGTCCAGACCGAATGCGATCACCACGATCGTCACCAAAACCGCCGTAATCAGGCTCGTCGTGGTTTTGATTGCCATGTAGCGTCTAATGTTATCAATAATGTCGTCCATGTGACTGCGTTCTGCGTCCTGCCCCCCAAACGCCGCGTGTACCTTGGCTGGAAGCCGGGACGCCTCCAGAAGCATGAAGATGACGGTGATCAGGATTATTGTTGCATTGCTCAACAGGTTGCCCAATTCGGCGGTGATGCTCTTGATTACTCCCATCGCCCATTCAGGGTCGAGCCACTTCAGATCGTCACGTTCACCGTGTAGCGGGGTAGGTTCCTCAGCACTCGGCTTTGCGGTCGGTGAACCCTTGTCCGTTCCTTCCCCCGTGGTTTTCGTCTTGGGCGCGTCGTCCGTTTCGTTTGAATTCTCCGTATCGGGCGACGGCTTTGTCTCGTGCGTCCTGGACAATTCACTGACCTTTCGCTCAGCCCAGCCTTTGACTTCGGCAATTTGAGTTCGCAGCGAAACGGTGTAACCCGGCAGTTTCCCGGAGAAGTCGGTTATCGATTTGCCGACAATGCCGAATACGGCCACACCGATTAGCGAGAGGAGGGTCACGATAATCAGCAGAGCAAACGGCGTAGGGATACGCTTACGTTCCAGCCAGTGCAGCGGAGGGGTCAATAGAACAGCTAAGAATGCGGCCAGGAGGAACGGCACCAACAGCGATTGAGCGGCACGCATTCCAGCGATGACGATCACAAACGCGGCGGCTACGAAGAGGTAGCGACTCGGCGTACTCTCACTCATTCGTATCTCCGGCGCGATGGGCTTGTGTTTAGTGGGAAATCCGTTGCGACGACGAAGTCGGGCGACATGCAACGACACGACTTAGTATACATCCGCAGCAGACGGTGAAAATGCCGCCAATTGGCAATACAAGCCTCCTGCGACACGATTGGACAACAAGACACGGCGCCGCGCCATTCCTCTCGGTGGCAGGTGGCCTTGATTTTTGTCAGGATAGACGTTCTCCTTACGCGATTACGGTCGATTCGCGCCGGCCAAGGTGGCCGATCTCGGCGAGAGCAATGGAAAGGCAGACGGAACGCATGGCGAACGAGCATACATCGCACGGTTCGGACAAACCGTTGTTGTTTGCCATCATCGGCGTATTGGCTTTGTACGGTGTGGCGGCGGCGTTCGACTGGCCGCAGAAAGGTGCGGCGTTGATCGCCGGCGGGGCCCATCACTCGCCAACCGGCGACCAGCACTTGCACACCGAGGATGGTGATCGAGTCGGCGATCAGCAAAGCGATTCATCTCCTGATTCCAAGCACGGCGACAGTACAGAACATGGGACGTCGCACGCGGTGAAGGACCATCCGCCTTATTGGATGATTACTCCATTTGTGCTGCTATTGGGTGCAATCGCAGTGCTTCCCCTCATGAGGTGGTCTGGAGATTGGTGGGAGAGTAACCGGAATCGTTTCTTGGTAGCGGCCGTTCTGGGTGTGATCACACTTCTGTACTATCTGACGGCGCACGAGATGCCCGTGGAAGCTCACTGGCCTGTGCACGGAGTGGTGCAGAGCGCGGAGGGATTGAACTGGTACGTCGCTTGGACGGTGCTGGCCAACGCAATTCTGTACGAATACGTTCCGTTTATCATGTTGCTGTTCAGCCTGTACACGATCAGCGGAGGGATACGGATCGAGGGCGACTTGCCAGCTCATCCGTCAACCAACACTATCTTCATCGCCGTCGGAGGCCTGTTGGCAAGTTTCATCGGAACGACCGGCGCGGCCATGTTGTTGATCAGGCCTCTGTTGGAGACAAACAAAGAACGGAAATGCGTCGTCCACACGGTCATTGTGTTTATCTTTGTTGTCTGCAACTGCGGCGGGTGCCTGCTGCCGATCGGCGATCCGCCGTTATTCTTGGGCTACCTGCGCGGCGTGCCTTTCCTGTGGACGATGGGGCTTTGGCCGGCATGGCTGTTCGTCAACGGCGCGTTGCTGGCAATCTACTACGTATGGGACCGTTTCTGGTGCTATCCCAGCGAGACTCTGCCCGATATCCGGCGGGACGAGACTCAGGTGCGGTCTTTGAAGTTCCGGGGCATGTGGCCGAACGCCTTGCTGCTGGCTGGTGTCGTCTTCTCGGTTGCCCTGTTGGATCCAAGCAAACCCTTGCCCGGCACGGCTTGGCATCCGTGGATGTACTTGCGAGAAATCGCCCAGTTGGCGCTTGTGGGATTGTCGCTGTGGTTGGGCAGCGCTCTGGTGCGCCGAGCAAACAACTTCAACTATCACGCGATCATCGAAGTGGCGGCTCTGTTTTTCGGGATCTTCATTTGTATGCAAGCGCCGCTGCAAATTCTCAACGTGCGCGGAGGCGAGTTGGGCTTGACGAGCCCCACACAGTTCTTCTGGTTCACCGGCAGCCTGTCGTCCGTCCTGGACAACGCACCGACATATGTTGTGTTCTTCGAGACTGCCAAGACGCTGGGGGGCGAGAACATCGTTCCCCCGGAAACGGGTGTGGCTGAAGCTCTATTGATTGGCGTCAGCCTGGGCGCCGTGTTCATGGGCGCCATGACTTATATCGGCAATGGGCCGAACTTCATGGTTAAAGCGATAGCAGAGAAGTCCGGTATTCGGATGCCCAGCTTCTTCGGCTACATGGTCTACAGTTGCTGTATCCTGCTGCCGCTGCTAGTGGTGACGACGCTGATCTTCCTGTGACCATCATCGGTTCATTCGGCCACGTTTGCGAACCTCTCCAGCGCGCTTTCCTCCTCCTCGGTGATGTCGAACAGCTTGTTCAATCTGGCACCGTCCAGAATCTCTTTCATGACCGGCCGAAGCTCGCACAGAACAAGCTTGCCTCCGGCCACACGGATCTTCTTGTGCAAAGAAACAAGCCCTGCAATAAAAGAGCTGCTGGCGAACTTCAACTCGGAGAGGTTCAAAACGATACGAGGGACGCCGCCGCAATCGACCAGCGACTGGCTGACACATTCCATCTGTTCGCCTCCGATCCCTCTGGCCGATACTACGTCCAGTACGACGATATCGTCAGCGACCCTCTTGCGAAACCACGAGAGGTGTCCGCAATGGGAACACGGGCGATCGCGCTGAGGTGGAAGCGTATCGAAAGGAAGGTCAGCGCCGCAAACCGCGCATGCCTTTTCTACACTCTCCTCGCCGTCAGGCGGATTGGTCATCGCTGGGCCTTTCCCCGGCCGCCGGAACCGGAACCATATGACTTGATGATAAGAGATTATTCCGAAAGACGGGCGGTCCCAAGGGTACGTCGCCATTTCAGAAATATGAAGCATCACGCCGGCAGAACCGTGAACGCGACCCGCGATGGTGTAGCTTACTTTACCGGTCTGCCCGTGTCGAGGCTCCAATTCCCCGCAACGCTGGAATCACACCTTTCTGAGGGTGCGGCGTTGTGCCAGCAGGTCAGGTGTGCGGGTCGACCCATCTTCCCCTCTCGCCAGCCTCGACCCAACCCGCGGAGTGTTGTTATGATAGTCACAATCGCCTTGGTCTTCGATCGCGCCGAGAGCCCGAGGCGACATATCGTGGAGAGATGGTCGACGAGTGGTGAGTGGCGGCATAGACGGGAATTCAGTGACCATGAACGACAAGACGGAACCGAGCGACCTTGAGCTTCTTCGCCGCGCTCGCGACGGGCAATGGGAAGCGTTCGAGGAACTGGTGTCCCGTTTCGAACCTCGCGTCTTCGGGTTGACGCGGAGAATCCTCCAGCAGCGGCAGGATGCCGAAGACGCGACCCAGCAGACTTTTCTGAGCGTGATGGAGCACATGGACCGGTTCCGCGAGGAGGCAAGCGTTGCCACGTGGATTCTCCGGATCGCCACAAACCACGCGCTGAAGATACTCCGCAAGAAGCGGGGATTGAAGACAGTGCCGCTGGAGACGCAGGTCGATTCCTCCAGTGACGAGGAAGGTCTCAGACGACCGGATTTCATCGCCCAGTGGCATGACGACCCCGCCGATTTGGCGGAGCAGGGCGAGGTCATGCAACTGCTCCGAGAGGCGCTGGAGGAGTTGGACGAGAAGTATCGTGTGGTCTTCGTATTGCGCGATATCGAGGAATTCTCCACACGAGAGACGGCCGAATTGATGGATATCAGCGAATCTAACGTCAAAGTGCGGCTGCTGCGCGCCCGATTGCAGTTGCGCGAGCGGCTGACTCGTGCATTGGGGGACGAATCGACACAGATGACCGCGCCGGCGGATCACGATCATTAGCCGAAAAAAGATGTAACCAGCGATGGCCTTGCCGGGTCTATCCACTTGCACGAGACAGATGGTGCCGACATGAAGTGCGAAGAACTGCTCAAAACGCTTAACGAATACGTCGACGGCAGTATTGACCCGGCGGTCTGCGAGCACTTCGAGGAGCACTTGGCGGGCTGCAATCCGTGCCAAGTCGTGGTCGACAATATCCGCAAGACGATCACACTCTACAAAGAAGGCGAACCCTATCCCATGCCGGAGAAGTTTCACAACAGCCTTCGAGAAACACTCCGGGCCCGGTGGAACGAGAAGTTCGGCGGGTGAGTCGGTAGGCCGGACCAAGTCCGCGCAGTTCCGGCATCTTATCGCGTTCGCGCCGGAACGGCGCGGACTTGTTCCGGCCTACTCGTCAGTTGTCACCTCACACAGGGCTACAGCTTCAGATCCGAGGGCTTCAGACCCGGCTTGAATTTGCCGAAACCGTAGAACGTGGGCTCGTAATCACCCACGTAATCAACATTGCCCCTTTCCGGGATCTGGTCTGCCAGCCCCAAGGCCCAGTAGCAGGAGTTCACGAGCAACCGGCGCAGATCTTCGCACTCGAGATCCACCGAGGCGCCCATGGTGGTACAAATCACCTTGGAAGTCTTGCCCTTGTCGCCTGTGTAATCCTTCAGCCAAACCAGGGGCATCATGGGATCGTTCTTCGGCCCGTCGACCGGTTTGTCCGTGGGCTTCATGCCTTCCAGCACTTGCCCCCACATCAGCACCTTGGCATCGTCAGTCAGATTCTTGATACCGTACACGTCGGTTGGCCCAAAGACGTCGCAGACGCCTTTCAAGATCGGGCAATCCTCGTACTTCTCGTTGATCACGCCTCGCGTGGCTTCCACCTTATGGTGTCCATGGTGGCTGATCCATGTGTCCCCGAGGACGCGCTGGCCGAAACCGCCGGGCCACTCTTTGCTGCGGAAATGGTACTTGGCGTAGGGGCTGTCCGGGTTTCGCTTGTACGCAAATGCGTGCGTCGAAGTCCGCAATCCCATAATTGGCTTGCCGGAGTTTACGAAGTCGTCGATGTACTTCATGTCTTCGTCGGGCAGTTCACGAAAACGCAGAAACAGAATCATCATGTCCGCGGTTTCCAGGTTCTTAAGGCCCGGAATGTTGGTCTGGTTAATCGGGTCGATCGTTCCATCATCAGGATTGATGGAAAACAGTACGGTGCATTTGAAACCGTGACGCACCGCCAGGATCCTACCCAGCATGGGCATGGCTTCCTCGGATCGGTACTCTTCGTCGCCCGCGATCAGCACAATATGTTTGCCTTTGCCGGGTCCGTCTTCCCCTTCGTAGACCACCCACGGATCGTCGGCTCGTGACTGGGCAGCGGTCATCACGCATACAATCAACGAAAGGACAGAAAACAACTTCGTCAGGGCACTCGTCTCACTCATGGCTACCTCACTGATTCTAGGTTGTCGATTCACAGCACCGTATTCCGGCATTCCGCTAGACTCACGATAACAAACACGCGATCGTTTTTCCAACCGGTGACAAGAAAGACGAAAGGACGACTGACCGGAGCGTCCAATTGGGCAAGTACCTACACGCCTCCGGTATCCAGCCGTCCTTATCGCTGCCCATAACATAGCAGGCCCCGTCTCCGAGGAAAAGCAATTTGTGGGGGCGTTCGCAATACCGGTGCTCTGAAGCAGCGAAACGGGTGGTTTGGCGGAAATACCGATATCGGCACCCGTGTCACCAGCACTCGGCGTGGGTAGAATACTACCGAACCCGAAACGCTGATTTACGGAGCCTCGATATGAGCTGCGCTCATCTAAAGAAACTCTTCGACATGTGCCTTCAAGAGGACATCAAGATCGGCGGAACCGACCTGGTCCGAATAGTCTGCAATCAATGCGGCGCCGAGGAAGTGTGCCCGACGATGCTGATGGAGCAGTACGAGGAGCTACGTGCTGAAAGGCCCGACGCCGAAGGCCAAGAGAACGACGAAGAGAATGACCAATGACCAAGCACCAATGTCCAATGATGAGGCTTGGTCGCATTTTGGTCGATGTGGGCGTTTCTCTTTTTCTTGCGATTTGCGTAGTCGGACCAACTTGCCGGACGACGTTGGGCCAGTCATTTTTCGAGCAGGAGCCGATCAACTACCACACGGCGCCGGTGAATGATCCGGTGGCTCGGCTGCAAGAGGCGATTGCCGAGGGCGACGTTGCGTTGGAATTCGACGAGCGGCACGGCTATCTGAAGTCGGTGCTCCGATCGCTGGGCATATCGACGTCCAGTCAGATGCTGGTGTTCTCCAAGACCAGCTTCCAACGCAGCCGCATTTCACCATCGACTCCACGAGCTCTTTACTTCAACGACGATGTCTATATTGGCTGGGTACAGGGCGGTCAGGTGATCGAGGTCTCGTCGGTGGATGCTCGGCAGGGAACGATCTTCTACACGCTGGCCCAAAAGGAGTCCGCAAGCCCGCAATTCGTGCGAGACCGCGGCGACTGCCTGATCTGCCACGCGTCCTCACGCACGCGAGACGTGCCCGGCAGTCTGGTCAGATCGGTGTATCCTTCGCCCACAGGACAGCCGCATTTCGACGCCGGCACTTTCCGCACGAACCACAGTAGCCCTTTCGCAGAACGGTGGGGCGGTTGGTATGTCACCGGGACCCACGGCGTGCAACGTCACATGGGAAACGCCATCGCGTCGAACGCGGACGATCCCGAAAAGCTCGATAAAGAAACGCACGCCAATCTTAAAGAACTGGGCAAATTGGTCGTCACTTCACCATACCTGGCGCCGCACAGCGACATTGTGGCGTTGATGGTGTTGGAGCACCAGACGGATATGCACAACCTGATCACGCGTGCCAACTACGATACGCGGCGCGCGCTTCGCGACGCGGCGGTGCTGAACGAGATGCTCAATGAGCCCGCCGATCGCCTCAGTCCGTCCATCAGGCGTCGGATCGCGAATGCCGGCGAGAAGCTACTGAAGTACATGTTGTTTGCCGACGAGGCACGATTGACAGACGCCGTCCAGGGTACATCGGCCTTCGCGGCGGAGTTCTTGTTGCTCGGTCCGCGTGATTCGCAAGGCAGGTCGTTGCGACAGTTTGACCTGAAGCGACGGCTGTTCAAGTATCCGTGCAGCTATCTGATCTACTCGGATGCGTTTGGGGGTCTTCCAGAACAGGTGAAACAACACGTCTATGATCGCCTACGGGAAATCCTGACCAACAAGGATACCAACGAGGACTTTTCACATCTCTCCGGGGTCGACCGCAAGGCGATCAGCGAGATCCTCCAAGAGACGAAACCGGACTTGGCCGAGTACTGGAAGAGAAAGAGCTGACGGAAGGGACCTACTGGACTCACCCCACGGCGACGACAGCCCGGACGTTTTCTGTGGTCACTGGCGAGATGATCCCGCGCTCGGTAATGAGCGCTTTGATGTAGCGAGCCGGGGTCATGTCGAAGGCCGGGTTGTACACGTCGATTCCGTCAGGGGCCGTTTGGCGTCCGAAGCCGTGCGTGATCTCCTCGGCGGCTCGCTGTTCGATGGGGATTTGCTCGCCGCTTTCGAGCGAAAGGTCAAACGTGTTGCTCGGCGCGGCAACGTAGAAGGGGATCTCGTGAGCAGCCGCAAGAACCGCCACCGAATAAGTTCCAATCTTGTTGGCCACATCCCCGTTGGCGGCGATCCGATCGGCACCGGTGACGACGGCCTGGATGCGGCCTTCACGCATCACTTGGGCAGCCATCGAATCGCAGATCAACGTGGCTTTGATGCCTCGCTGGGCCAATTCCCAAGCGGTCAGCCGCGCGCCCTGCAACAGCGGCCTGGTTTCGTCCGCGTAGACGTGAATGTTCTTGCCGCTCTCGTGAGCCGCGAAGAATACCGATAGTGCCGTACCGTAATCCGAAGTCGCCAAACCGCCAGCGTTGCAGTGGGTTAGAACACCAGCGCCATCCTCAATCAACTCCGCGCCATAACGCCCCATTGCGCGGCACATTGCGCGGTCCTCGTCGTGGATGGTTTTTGCTTCCGCCAACAGTTCGTCGTGGATTTCATGTGTCGGTCGGCTGCCGCGAAGCGAACTCGCTTTCTCCTTCATGCGATCCAAGGCCCAGAAAAGGTTCACGGCCGTCGGGCGGCTGCTGGCCAGATACTCCGTCACCTCCTGTAGGCGTTCGAAGAACGCCGGCTCGTCGCCTTCCCGTGCCGACTGCAGGCCGAGGCAGACTCCGTAGGCTGCCGCAATTCCTATAGCAGGCGCACCGCGAATCCGCAGCGACTTGATCGCTTCCCAGACACTTTCCCTATGGCGGCAATCGATCTCCTTGAATTCGGTCGGCAAAAGCGTCTGGTCGATCATCGCCAGATGGCCTTTTGCATCGCCGACCCAATGTAGCGTTTCAACGGTGTTGGATTCGGGCATGGTTAGATGTTACGAATTCTTTAGGGTCTCTTGGAGCTTAGCGTCCTTGGCGGCGATCTTGCCGACGAGGTTCTGCTTGAATTCCGCTAGTTTAGTGCGTAGCGATTCGTCCGCCGTCGCCAGGATTTGCACGGCAAACAAGCCGGCGTTTCGCGGTCCGCCCATTCCGACGGCCATGCTGGCCACTGGGACGTCGCCCGGCATCTGGACGATCGACAACAACGAGTCCAAGCCGCCCAGATCGGGCGTCGGCACTGGCAGGCCGATCACCGGCAACGTGGTATGGGCCGCGATGACGCCGCCAAGGTGCGCCGCACCGCCGGCCGCGGCAATGATTACCTTCAGGCCGCGGTCGATGGCCGTCTGCGCGTACTCGGACACCGCATCCGGCGTGCGATGCGCACTCATCACGCGGACTTCGTAACCCACACCGAATTCGTCCAGAGCGGCGGCAGCCTTCTTGATCTTGGGCCAATCGCTGTCGCTACCCATGATGATGCCCACTTGGGCTGTAGCTTCGTTGGTCATGGTTTGTTCAATCCATTAGTCATTGGGGCTTGGTCATTAGTCATTCTGAAACAGCGGTTTGTACGGCATGTCAAAGGATTCGGCAACCGCCTGGTTGACGATTTCGCCGTGGTGAATGTTCACCGCAGCGGCAATGGGCGCAGATTCCCCGACGGCCGATTGAACGCCACGCTTGGCGATCTCCGAAACCCAGGGTAGCGTGACATTGCACAAGGCGAACGTGCTGGTACGGCCCACCGCACCGGGCATATTCGTGACACAGTAGTGAACGACTTCTTCCTCGATATAGGTTGGATCGCTGTGCGTGGTTGGGCGACTTGTCTCGACACATCCACCTTGGTCCACAGCCACGTCGATGATTACGCTGCCCGGTTTCATCAGTTTCAGCTCTTCCCTGCCGATCAACTGAGGCGTCTTGCCGCCGGGAATCAGCACAGAACCCACCACCAAATCGGCCCGCTTCAATTGTTCCCGTATCGTGTGGCGATCGCTGTACAGCACATTGACATTGGGCGGCATGATGTCGTCCAGGTACCGCAACCGATCCATGTTGATATCCAGAATCGCCACGTCCGCCTGAAATCCGGCGGCGATCTTGGCCGCATTTGCCCCCACGACGCCGCCGCCAAGGATCGTAATGTGCGCGGGCTCCACGCCCGGGACGCCGCCCAGCAGGATACCGCGACCCATTTGCGGCTTTTCCAGGTACTTGGCGCCCTCCTGGATACTCATTCGGCCTGCCACTTCACTCATCGGGGTCAACAGCGGCAGATGTCCGTTCCGGTCCCGCAGCGTTTCGTAGGCGACGCAGGTAGCGCCGGAATCCAACATGGCTTCGGTCAACTCACGATCGGCTGCGAAGTGGAAGTACGTGAAAATCGACTGCCCATCACGGATCAGCGGAAACTCGCTGGCCTGAGGTTCCTTGACTTTGACGACCAGGTCGGCCTTTTCGAAGATCCTCTCCGGGCCGCTCACCAATTCAGCGCCCTCGCGCAGGTACTCGTGGTCGGGCAGACCCGAACCCAGTCCGGCTCCTGCTTCCACCAGCACCGTGTGGCCGTCCTTTACCAGTTCGCCAGCGCCGACGGGCAACAGGGCAACTCGATACTCGTCAAGTTTGATTTCTCTGGGAACTCCGATGATCATTCGAACGGCCCTCCATCATTGGCGGTTTTCCGTTTTGGCCTCGAACTTCTCCTCCGCAGCACTCTTCCTGAAGTACTCGGGAGCCAGTGCCCATAGATCGTCGCTTTTTCCCGAACGGAATTCAAGATAGCCCACGCGACCGACCGCGGCCGCTCGCGGCGGCCAACAGCGATCATCGGCAATGACGATCCCTGTCGGCAGACGGTCGCGCAGTCCGGCAAGCCCAGGGCCAGTGACCGCTGCGTCTGGGGGCAGCGTCTGAAGCCAATGTTCGTTGTTCACGATGTGGGTCTGGACGATTGTTTCCCAATCGTCGTCTCGTCGCCGGAATCTGGCGGCGAACAACTGGCCGCGCTGCGCATCCATCACCGCCCAGATGTCTTGGTGCTCCGCTGGCGCCCGCGACGCGATCACTTTCAGCGTGTTCACTCCGATCACCTCCGCGTTCACGGCATACGCGAGTGTTTTGGCCGCCGTGATCCCGATTCGCAGTCCCGTGAACGAGCCCGGCCCTTTTGTCACGACGATTAGCTGGATGTCCTGTGGGGACCAATCAACGGATTCAAGCTGTTCGACGAGCGTGGGCGCGAAAGACTGGGCGGTACGCTGCTCTGGGTCAAAGATCATTTGCTCCAGAGGATGATCGTCCTCCAAAACCGCAACTGACCCAATTCGTGATGATGTTTCTAGTGCAAGGATTCGCATAAAAAATCACAGACGATCGGAGCACAAGTTACCGGGGAATCTCACAGGCAATTATATGGACCATGTCACAAGCCTCACACCCGGAAGACCTGTCAAGTGCCTAGTCGCCACAAACTACCTAGTCTTTCGGCGTTGACATCGTCCAGCGGCACAGCATATAACGTGACCGCAGCCAAAGTAGGTCCCGTTTGCCGAACGGGACCTGGAACCGGGTGGCTACGTGTTTTGCCGCATCAGGTCCCGCTCGGCAAGCGGGACCTACAGGATTTCACACCGCACGCCTCAAACCAGCTTCACAACTCATGAACAGCAACCAGATTCAACCAGAGTCGCAAACCCTGTTCGGGCATCCTACAGGTTTGTTCACCTTGTTTTTTGCGGAGATGTGGGAGCGGTTCTCCTACTATGGTATGCGGGCCCTTCTGGTCTTCTACATGATCAAGGGTTTCCTGGGCTACACGGACAGCGACGCCTATGGAGTGTATGGCGCGTACACGGCGTTGGTCTACGCCACGCCCTTCATTGGCGGCATGCTGGCCGACCGGTTGCTCGGTGCGCGCCGCGCTGTGGTCCTCGGCGGATTGTTGATGGCCGCCGGGCATCTGACGATGACCGTTGAAAACGAGGCGGTGTTCTTCATCGCCCTGGCGCTGCTTATCTGTGGCAACGGCTTTTTCAAACCGAACATCTCGACGATCGTCGGCAGCCTGTACCCGAGGGGCAGCGAGAAGAAGGATACGGGTTTCACGATTTTCTATATGGGCATTAACCTGGGCGCCGCCATGTCGCCGGTCATTTGCGGCTACGTGGGCGAGACGTGGGGATGGCATTACGGTTTCGGGCTGGCCACCGCTGGAATGCTCATCGGCGTGGCCGTATTCGTCGCCCCGAATCGGCTCACTCAGGCACTCATCATGGTTGGTGCCGTCGGCACGGCCGTGGCGATGCCGTTCCTGCAAGATACCTGGCTGCAGTTGGGCGTGCGGCTATTCCTTTCGGCATCGCTGATCATCAGTGGATTGGTGGCCTTCGTGGCGTTGGGGCGCGGCGGCTTGCCGAAAGCGGCCGGCGCGCCGCCGTCGGAAGATCGGCTCAAGGAACCCGCCTTCCCGGCCCTGCGGGAAAACGCCGTGGCCTACTACCTAGCGCTGATCGCGTCGATCCTGGCCCTCTCCGTACTGGCGCCGCCGTCTTCTACCGAAGCCTACATGATCGCCTGTGCCGCCGGGGCGGCCATCTTGTTGCCATGGGTTACCAGTCGCAACGCGGTCTTTGTGTGCGTGGCGGCGGCCGTGCCGATTATTGCGCTGTTGGTCAAGCGGAGCGAATTCGCTGGCTATATGCTCACCGGCTTCGGCTTGTTGGCGTTCGGGTCACTGATTCGGGAAGCGATCCGCTCGAACAAGATCGAGCGGGAGCGCATGTACGTGGTGCTCATCCTGATGTTCTTTTCCATGTTGTTCTGGGCATTTTTCGAACAGGCGGGTAGTTCGGTCAACAACTTCACCGACCGCAATATCGACCGTGTGCTCGAAGAGAGCACCGTCACGGAAGATCAGGTCGGCGACAGGATCGTATTTCGCGTGCCTCCGCAGACCGACGACAAGAATCTCAAAGACCTCCCGCTGCTCTCGCAAGAACAACTCGGCATGGTGGTCGACGAGGCTTTGCTGGCTCGCGTGAAGCGCGCGAAGGAACGTCAGAAGGCGGAGAAGGAGCGCGAAGAGAAGGAAAAGGAAGGGAAGCAGGACGAAGACTGGGGACCGGAGTTGCTCGATACGGCAACAAAGATCCTGAAGGAATTACACTCAGGCGACGAGGTGGACGAGGACAAAGTCAAGGCCTCGGTCGAAGTCGCGCCCGAGAGTGTCCCGGAGGACGGTACGTCGGGCTTGGTCTTTACCTTCACCAGAACCGGTGACACCGAGGAACCGCTGCGGGTTTACTTTGACGTCTCGGGCACGGCCGAGTTCCATGACAACGGAGAGGAAGACGGCGAGGAGGATACGAAAACGCAAGACGAGACGGCCAAGACGAGCCAAGGCAAGGGCGACGATAAGAAGTCGAAGAAGAAAACAGATTACACCCAATCCGGGGCGACGTCCTACCGCGCCAAGTCGGGAACCGTGACCTTTCCGGCTGGAGAATCGACGGTCGAATTGACGATCACGCCAACGTTCGACATGACGATGGAAGAGGATGAGGAGGTAACCCTGACGATTGTGGAAGGAGCCGGTTACGAACTGGGAGACCCGAAGGAAGCCAAGGGAGAGCTGGAAAACGACGATCGGTTTTTCACCATGACCCACCTGTCCATTCTTCGTGATGAAGCGAAGCAGGACGATGCGACGCCCGACGACAAGAAGGTTGAGTGGGTCATCACCAGGGACCACGTGGGTATGGGCGTGGGCGGTGCGGAAATACCGGCGTCCGAGTTCCAGGCCGCGAATCCTATCTACATCCTGATCTTCGGGCTCGTTTTCAGCGGGCTGTGGAGCATGATGTCAAAGATGGGCATCGAACCCAGCACGCCGGTCAAGTTCGCGCTTGGTCTGTTCCAACTTGGGCTGGCCTTCGCCATTTTCTGGTACGGTGCCGTTATGGCGGACGAGCGGGGAATGGTGGCCATGGTTTGGATACTCGCGGGTTACCTGCTTCAGACGACCGGCGAACTGTGTCTCTCGCCGGTGGGCTTGGCCATGGTCACAAAACTCTCGCCGACCCGGATCGTGAGCACCGTGATGGGCGCCTGGTTCCTGGCGACCGCCTTCTCGAATTATCTCGCCGGTATTATCGCCATGTTTACGAGCGTGGAGAGTCACGGCGCGGAAGAACAGGTCATTCCGCCGCCCATTGAGACCGTCAATACTTACGGTAATGTCTTCGGTATGCTGGCGCTCATCGCTGCCGGCTCCGCACTGGTTTGCTTCGCACTCGCGCCCTTGTTGAGTCGCTGGATGCACACCGATGTGGACGACAACGGCCCGGAGGGCAACGAGTAGGGAACTGCGACAAAACCGTTGTGTCGCGGTCTCTCGATGGCGACACGAGTTCGACCGTAGCGTCTCGACAAGGTCGGCCAGTGAGGGGAAGATTCGGTATCCTCAAGCCATAATCGTGTAAACCAGATCTGACCCCAATCCACCGGTGACTGCGGCCCTGTGATGTTGCTCCGGTTGCACATCTCGTCGTTGGGTGCCATCCGCCGATTTCGCGACGATCTCGCTTGGTTTATACTCTCCACTAATGCAACGACACGGGGTTTCGGGATGCGATGGAAATGGGTGGGGCACGATTCCATCGTGCCAGGCACGTTAGAAACGTGCCCCACAGTAGTTTTGCGACAGCAATCCTCTCTTCAGTCCTTAGTGAATCGGATGTGTCGCGTTTTGACCCGCCGTGGCCAGCGACACGTACCGTGGAAGAAAAGGAGCCAGCGATGAACAAGCGAGAGATCTCACGCCGAGGGTTTCTGAAAGCAGCGACGGCGGCTGCGGCTGCACCGTATGTGATTACGTCGACTGCGTTGGGCAATGCCGACACGCCGCCGGCCAGCGAGCGGGTCGTGATGGGGCACATCGGGGTCGGTAACCGTGGAGGCAGTCTGTTGGGCGGCTTTATGAATTGCCCTGGCGCCCAGTGCGTGGCAACGGCGGATGCGTACAAGAGCCGTCGCGACGCCAGGGCAGCGGGCATCAAGGGCAAATCCTACGCGGATTTCCGCGAGCTGCTGGCACGCGACGACATCGACGCCGTGGTCGTCGCGACTCCGGACCACTGGCACGTGCCCATTGCTATTGCTGCCGCGCGGGCCGGCAAGGACGCTTACGTGGAGAAGCCTCTGGGCGTGACGATCGAGGAGGATTTGATCTGCCGCAAGGTGTTCGAGGAGAACGGGCGCATCTTCCAGTACGGCACGCAGCAGCGCAGCTCGCGGCACTGTCGGTTCGGCTGCGAACTGGTGCGCAGCGGCCGCGTCGGCGAGGTGCAGAGGATCGAGGTCATTGCTCCCAACGGCGGAGCGGGCGGCTCGACAACCGAGGTGCCAGTGCCGCCCGATCTGGACTACAACATGTGGGTCGGCCCATCGCCGATGAAACCGTTCACGGCCGACCGCTGCAAACCGCCGGGAACCTACTGGATATTCGATTACTCGATCGGCTACCTGGGCGGTTGGGGCGCTCATCCGCTGGACATCATGGTCTGGGGAAGCGACGCCGATATCTCCGGCCCGGTCGTGCTGGAAGGCACCGGCGTGATTCCCGCCGAGGGTCTTTACGACACGGTTTACAATTGGGACATCAAGGGCACATTGGGCAAAGTCGACTTCACTTTCAAGCCGGGCGGCGACTCGACCAAGTTCATCGGCACCGAAGGGTGGGTGCAGGTCCGGCGCGGTGGAATCGCGGCGGAACCCGCGTCGCTTCTGCAATCGAAGATCGGGCCTGACGACGTGAATCTGCTGAACAGTCCTCGGCAGGACCAGAACTTCATCGACTCGGTCAAGTCTCGCAAGCCTGCCGTCAGCCCTTTGGACGAAGCCGTGCGCTCGGACATCATCAGCTTGCTGTCCGACATCGTCGTGCGCACCGGCCGGAAGATTACGTGGGATTCAAAGAAGGAAGTCATCGTAGGCGACGACGAAGCCGCCAAGATGGCCAAGGCGCGACCAATGCGCGAGCCGTGGACGCTGTAGAAGCGGTTTCAATTCCGCGTGGCACTGCTTGCTCGCAAGCAGTGAAGGATGCGTGCCAAGAAACAACACGGCCAGCAAGTAGGCCGTGCCACACAAGACACGGGCAGTTTCTGGTCTTGAAGCCGTCTGTTGTGTCGTTTTCACGAATCGGGGAGGATCTCAAGTCGTGGGTTTGGATGTTCGGCGGAGCGTTGATCGCTGTGCCTTGAATGTGGTGCTTCTATGCATCGTCGCTATAGTCTCCTGCGACAGAGTGGACCCGCCACCGTCGCGGCCAACTGCCAAGAATCGTGGCGACACGACGTCGGGCGAAGTGGAACCCTTGCCCGCTGTGAAAATCACGCAGGATACGGGTGACGCTGAAGCCAGCGAAGAGGCTCTCGTCGAAGCGATTCGTGACGGCGAGACGCCGGCGGATGCTGATCCTGCATTCGTTCAGGCTGTCTGTCGTTCCGTCGAGTTGGGCGGCCGGTTCGAGTTCGACGACGCTGGAAAACTGACCGGTCTAGACCTCGCGGGGGACCGGCTGGATCGCAAGATGCCGACGGACGAAGACGTTGCGCTGCTTGTTGCGCTGCCGAACCTGAAAGAGCTTGGGCTGTATGGCGAACAAATCACGAACGTCGCCATGGAGCCAATTGGCTCAATGGCGGAAATTGTCGATTTGGCGCTGCAAGGCACGCAGATCGACGACGAGGGGTTCGCCAAATTGAAGCACCTGACGGAGCTCCGCGCGCTTGATCTTCGCCAGAACATCCACCTGTCCGACAGGACCCTCGTTCTGCTGCAGGCCATGCCGCGTCTGACTCATCTGGAGCTGCTCCAAAACAACATCACCAATGCGGGCCTGGCAAGCCTGAAGCGGTTAAGCGAGCTGCGGATGCTAGATCTCCGCGGATGCTCACAGATCAGCGACGATGGGCTCGTTCATCTAGCCGAACTGCCGAAGCTGGCCAACGTCCGCGTGAGTGGCTATGGCATAACCGACGCCGGCGTGAAGACCATCGGTCAATCTTCCGCTCTGATCAGTCTGACGATCGAAGACGCGGGCGTCACCGACAACGGTTTGGGCCACCTGAAAGATCTGTCGTTGGAAGAGCTTACGGTCTCACGTTGTTTCGGCGTGACAGACGAAGGGCTGCGTCACTTGGCCGGTTTCGATAATCTGAAACGCCTGTCGCTGCGGGATACGGCTATTGTCGGGGCCGGTTTGGCCCATGTGGCTGACAAGCGAACACTGACGCATCTAAACCTAAGTCAGACCATGGTGGGCGACGCCGCTCTCGAGAGCATCCAGTCGCTGGAAAACTTGGTGCGGATCGAGTTGCGACAAACGCAGGTGGGTGATGAAGGTCTGGCGATCCTCGGCAGACTGCCTCAGTTGCAGTATATAGACGTCGCCAACTGTCGCGTGACCGACGCCGGCATTGAGAATTTGGCCGCGAATAGCAGGTTGGAAACGCTCATCCTGAGCATGAATCTTGGGGCAACCGACGCAAGCGTGGACCTGCTCGCAGGGAAAGGCACCCTGAAGATGGTTGATATATCGCAAACGGGCATCTCGAAAGAGGGCGCAACACGGCTACAAGACGCTTTGCCCGAGTGTCGTGTCATCTATTAGCAGCGCGTTCAGGATAACCGTAGCGGAATCTGCAAAGATTCCGTTCGGAATTCTTGCGAATTCCGCTACGCCCACGCGCCCAGGACTATTCCAGCGTCGGCCGAGCGATCTCGCCTCGGAGTTGGGCTTGACCACCCTCTCGCTCGTACACGCCGTAGAACATCGAAGCGCAATCGAGCCACAACGTTAGACGGTGCATGTCCTCGTCCGAGAGTTTAACGTCGTAGTGGCCTTCCTTCAGCAGTTCGTAAAGCTTCGACGCACGGGCGCCGAATCGTCCGGGTGTCGTTCGGTACGAGTCGCCGTAGTTGTAGAAGCCGAACTCCGGCACCAGATTGTTGTAGGAGGTGTACCAGTTGCGTACCAGCGGTTCGCGGGCCAGGCTTGGCGCCTTGTCTGCCTCCTTGGCGTGGCACTCGACGCAATGTCGGTCCAGCACAGGCTGGACCAGCCGCGGATAGCTGAACGGGTTTGATCCGTCCACGTCGGGCGTCAGTCGCGATGGCGGGCGATTCAGCGCTAGGGGCGTCACATCCAACGACTGGGCCACGCGGCTCTTCGGCTCGTGGCAGCCCACGCAGGTCAGGTGTTCGCCTCGTCGTACATGCGTGGCGGAACGCATCGACTGGACCGCCAAACCGTCCTCGTCCAACGCCTGGAAGAAGATCTCCCGATTGGCTGGCACCTCAAAATGGGCACTGCCGTCCTCTTCCACTGGCACGGTGCCCAGCACCCAGCGGCAGGGTACCACGGAATCGCCCGCCGATGCCACGCGCAAAGCTGTCTCGTGCGGCCGAAGGCCGCCGGACGGAGTGCTCATGGGCAGCACCTGCAAAACGCGCAGGTGCGTGATTGTCGTGCCTTCCGGCCACGGCTTGAGACTGTCATAGACGTTGATCACGCTGACCCTGCCTTCCGGCTGCGCGCCGTCGGCAGAATCTGCCGGACGCGTCACGGGGTCCGTGCCGGGGCCACGCTGGGCCAACTCCGGCGCCACCGACGGTACGGGCCGCGGGCGCAGCGGGATCGGGCTCAGGCAGGCAATCTCCGGATCGCGATAGATCAACTCCTTGTTGCCGAAAACGTCGACCAGATAGATGCCGTAGTCGCCGCCCCGATACCCGCCGCCCTGCATGCCGATGCCCGGCTGCATCTTCGCGTCATAAACGCACAGGAAATAATGTTCGCTCAGCGGCCACGGCGTCCCGTAGCTCTGGGCGCCGCCTTGGCTCTCTGGGAAGCCGACCTCGGGCGTGATCCGTCGCACCGGGCCCATACCGTCATCGTCAGGTATGCTCGGGTCGATGATAATCAACGAACCGTATGCCTGCCCGTGGTGCGGCGCGGCAGTGGCTGCGATCTTGTTCGATCCCGGTATCGCACAACAGTCCACCTCCATGTCCGGCCGGCTGTTCCGTGGGGCGTAATTGCCGTGCACAGGCCGCGGGTCGCGACCGTCCAGTGTTGTCAGCCACGGCATGTGGGCCGTGCAGCCGTGTCGATCCACGTAGTCCCATCGCGTCCAGATAATCATGCCCTCATTTGTCACAGAGGGATGCCACTCATTTGTTTCGTGGAAACTCAGGCACTGGATGTCGCTACCGTCGGCCGCCATGTCGTACAGCGTGTAAGTTGGACAGACGCGACCGCATCGCAGATAGCCACCGCGACGTTCGCTGGTGAAGGCGATACGTCCGTTGGGCAGCCAACAGGGATCGAAGTCGTTCCAGGTGCCGTCGGTCAGTTGTTCGAGTCCGGAGCCGTCGACGTTCACTTTGAACACGTGGTAGCAACGACCTTCGTGCCAATGCCCTTGGGTCGCGTCGGTGTGATGCCGGTGCCGCGTGTCGCCTCGGTTTTCGACATAGGCAAACAGAATGGTGCGTCCATCGAACGAGAGGTCCGGGGAAAGGAACGTGCCGCCGCCGTGGTCCTGGCCGTGGCGATTGCCACCGCCGTCAAACGAAACGGCTGGCGGAACGTCGTTGGGCCCACCTGAAAGTTTCTCGCCCTTTAGACGTCCGTTCTGTACCACCGAATCGGCCAGCACGTCGCGCACTTGCGGGTTTGCGCCGAAAGCATCGGACAGCACATACACGCCGCCGCCCGGTGCAGCCGCCATGCCGTAGTACTGATCGCACATGTGATTGTAGATAG